>NZ_CEEDOV010000018.1:0-296840 GCF_979256585.1 Luteimonas sp. AC640a
GGACGCGATCCGCCGCGATACAGCCGCGGCGGTCCCCTGCGCTTCTCGGTCGACGGGGCACGCAGCCCAAACTCGCTGCGCTCAGACATGGGCTGCTCTTCGACCCCGCCGCCCTGCGATGCTCGGCTCGTTCTACGGCTCGATTGAAGTCAAAAGCGGGAAGCAAAAGCAACAGCAACAGCAACAGCAACAGCAACGCTAGAGCTGAAGCGAAAAAAGCGAAGCAGAAGAAAGCCCCTTTCACCCCAACAGCGCATCGAACTCCCGCGCCGGCAGCGGATACCCGAGCCAATACCCTTGTCCCAGATCGCAACCGCGATCGCGCAGTACGTCGAACTGGCCTTCCTTCTCCACGCCTTCGGCGACGACCGTGATGCCGATCGAATGCGCCATTGAAATGATCGCGCTCGTCAGCGCGAGATCGTCGGGGTCACGCAGCACGTCGGCGACGAAGCTGCGGTCGATCTTGACGCCGTCCACCGGCACCCGCCGCAGATGACTGAGGCCGGAGAAGCCGGTACCAAAATCGTCGAGCCAGATCTTGACGCCGAGTGCGCGCAATGCGCTCAGGAGGTGACCGATGCGGGCTTCGTCACCGATCACCGCGGTCTCGGTGAGCTCCAGGTGCAGATGGCGCGCCGACAGGCCGGATTCGCGCAGCGCGGCCTCGACCTCGACGGCGAACGCCGCGCCACGCAACTGGCGTGGGGAGACGTTGACCGCGACGAACAGGTCGGCTGCGGCGGCATACCGCTGCTGCCATGCGCGCGCTTCGACGCAGGCGGCGTGCAGGACCTGCGGGCCGATCACATCGATCAGGCCGCTCTGCTCGGCGACGTCGACGAACACCGACGGCGGGACGTTGCCGAATTCCGGGTGGCGCCAGCGCAGCAGGGCTTCGACACCGACCAGCGCCTTGTCGACCATGCGGAACACCGGCTGGTAGGCCAGGCTCAGCTCACCGCGATCCCAGGCGCCGCGCAACTCCTGCTCCATGCGCATGCGGCGTTCGACCGCCTGGTCCATCGCCAGGCTGTAGAAGCGGTGGCAGTTCTTGCCGGCCAGCTTCGCCTGGTACATCGCGATGTCGCCGTTCTTGAGCAGCATCGCGGCGCTGGTCGCATCATCGGGAAACAGGGTGATGCCGATCGAGATGCCGAGAAACACGCGTCGGCCTTCGACTTCGATCGGGCGCGCGACCTCTTGCACCAGCCGTTCCGCCAGCTGTCCGGCAACAGTGCGCAGTTCGGCGGTGCCGGCTTCGGGCAGCTGCAACAGGACCACGAACTCGTCACCGCCAAAACGTGCCAGCAGCGCGTCGGCGACATCGAACTCGCGCACGGCGGCATCGATACGCGCGGTGAACTGGATTAACGCTTCGTCACCGGCGTCATGGCCCAGCGTGTCGTTGACGCGCTTGAAGTCGTCGACGTCGGCGAACAACAGCGCAAGTCGTCCGCCGGCTTCCTGCATGTCCAGCAGGCGCTGGTCGAGCGTCTCGCGCAGCGCCAGACGGTTGGCCAGTCCGGTCAGCGAATCGGTGTAGGCCATGCGCCGGATGTCGCGGTCGTGGCGCGCGATGCTGTCGCGCATGCGATCGAAGGCGCGGACCAGATCGCCGATCTCGTCCTCCCGCGCATCAGCCGGCACCACCACGTCGTAGTGTCCGGCCTCGATGCGCTGCGCGGCATCGGCCAGTCTGCGCACGGGGCGCACGAGGCGGCGCTGCAGCAGCGCCGCGACAAGGCCGCCCAGCGCCACCAGCACGATCAGCAGCAGGCCGACCGCAACGAGATGCCGCTGCGCGATCTCATCGAGACGCGTCTGCATGGTCGCGACCATGGCGTCCTCGTCCTGCTTCGCCGTCGCCAGCGAATAGCCGATACGCACGCCGCCCAGACGCTGGTCGCCGATCCGGATCGGCATCGACACATCAAGCAGCCGCCCGTCGCTCTGCATGTGCTGGCCGGTCGCGGCGACGACTTCCCGCGCGAACGGATCGTCCATGCGCTGACCGTAGCGTTCGATGTCGCGGCTGCCGTCGTGGACGATGTTGCCGTCGGCGTCATAGACGATCACATAGCTGACATCGGGTTGCCGCAACACATTGCCGACCACTGTGCCGATGGCTTCGAGATCGAAGTAATACAGCGGGTTGACCAGCGCCTCGGCAACCTGTGCCGACACCGCTTCACCGCGCAACAGCAGCCGTTGCGAAGCGAGTGCGTGCATGGAGCGCTGGCTCAGCGCGAGGATCTGCTTCTGCGCCTGGTTCTGTTGCTGCAGCACCAGTGCCACCGCGACCAGACCGGCCAGCACGGCGGCGCCGGCCAGCGCCAGGAACATGGCCTGCAGGCCGGTGCGCAGTTTCATTCGACGTCCGCCACGACGCGCAGGGCCCCCGCGCGCAGCGTGTCGAGTTCGGCGCGGGTGGTGGCGTCCATCGGCAGGAACGCGGTGGTGCGGAAGAACTCGCGCAGCGCATCTGCGGCGGCGGGATCCTGGCTGGCCTCGATCAGCACCTCGCGCAGACGCGCGGTCACGCGCGCGTCCAGATCGCCACGCACGATCTCGATCGCGCGCGGGAACGGCGCGCTCTCGCGGAAGATCACGAAGTCACGCTTGAACGACGGCGGTACCCGCCGGTCACTGTCCCAGTCGAGATTGCTCATCGCGCCGGCATCGACGAGGCGCTTGTGCACCCACGAGGACATGTTGAGTTCCGAGCGCGCGAACAGATAGCCGACCGAATCCGGTTCGGGCTGGTCGCGCGGCGACAGCAGGATTTCCAGTTTCATGCCGCGGGCGAGCAGCTCGGTCGCGGGCACGAAGTAGGCGCTGGTCGACTGCCGGTTCTGGAACACGATGCTGCGGCCGCGCAGATCGTCGAGTGACTGGATGCCGCTGTCGCGGCGCGCGAAATATACGGTGTGGTAGTGGCTGACGCCGTTGCGCTCGGTGAGCAGCAACGGCACCGCGCCGGCGCGCGCTTCGAGCAGGGTCGCGCCGCTGGCGGTCTCGGTGACCCAGTCCACGCGCCCGCGCCGCAGATAGCTCTGCATCTGCTGCACGTCGCGCGCCATCAGCACGCGGCCTTCGGTGATGCCGACATCGCCCATGCGCACGACCACGTAGTCGAGCAGCGGCTTGAGCTGCTCGTAGTGCGCCTGGGGATCGTCGCTGATGCGCCCCAGCACCAGCACGTTGCGCGGCTCGGCCGCCTGCGCCGGCAACAGCACTGCCAATACCAGCAGCACACCCGACAGGCACCTTCGAAGGAAGTGACGCGGGTCCAAGGCGATTCCGGGAGGCATGGGCGAAGCGGCAAGCCTAGCGGAAGCCATTCACCGGCAAAAGACGCCCCGACTCAGCCGTTACCGCGGTCGTGCGCCAGTCGGGCCATGCGCTGGGCATCGGCGAGAATCCCGCGCAGCAGGCGGACTTCCTTCTGGTCGAGTCCGGTGCGGACGAACAGCCGCCGCAGTTTGCGCATCGCCGACTCCGGCGCGCGTCCCTTGTGGAAATCGATGTCCTCGAGCGTGTCCGCGAGCTGGCCGAAGAACCCCTCCAGCTCGGCATGCGCGACCGCGTCGGGATTCGCAGGCGCGATCGCTGCGGGCGCCGCGTCGCCGCCCTCGCCCAGCAGCGCCAGCCGTACTTCGTAGCTCAGTACCTGCACGGCTGCGGCCAGGTTCAAGGAGCTGTAGTCCGGGTTGGCCGGGATGTGCACCGCCGCGTGACAAAGCTGCAACTCCTCGTTCTCCAGTCCGGTGCGCTCGCGGCCGAAGACCAGCGCCACCTCGCCACCGGATGCGGCTTCTGCGTACGCGGACGCGGCGGCATCGCGCGGTCGCAGCTCGCGCAACTGCACGCGGCGACTGCGCGCGGTGCAGCCGAGTACCAGCCGGCAATCGGCGACGGCCTCGGCCAGCGTCGGCACTTCGACCGCGGCGTTGAGCACGTCCTCGGCGCCGGCGGCCATCATGTCGGCCTCGTTGTGCGGGAACTTCTGCGGCGCCACCAGCACCAGCCGATGCAGACCCATCGTCTTGATGGCGCGGGCGGCGGAGCCGATGTTGCCGGGGTGCTGGGTGCCGACGAGCACGATGCGGATCCGGTTGGCGGACCCGTCCGCGATGGCGATGTCGGTCATGGACTCTGGATTCAGGGGCGCTTGCATGGCGCGAATGGTAAACTGCGCGCCCGGCCCAGCGTCGGCACTGCTCTTTTTCCCCTCGATCCTGCCCGCGCCCGGAGTCGTCCGCGATGCTTCAACCTGCTGTCAATGTCATGGTCAAGGCGGCGCGCGCCGGCGGTGGCGTCCTGTTGCGCAACATGCACAAGCTCGATGCGCTCAACGTCGTCGAGAAAGCGCGCCACGATTACGCGAGCGAGGTCGATGGCCTCGCCGAAGATGCGATCGTCAAGGAACTGCGTCGCGCCTATCCCGAGTACGCCGTGCTCGGCGAAGAGGGCGGCGCCAAGCCGGGCCGTGGCGGCCCGAGCCGTTACACCTGGGTCATCGATCCGCTCGACGGCACCAGCAACTATCTGCGTGGCCTGCCCCACTGGTGCGTGTCGATCGCGCTGGTCGAGGGCGGCGAGCCGCTGCACGCCGTGATCTTCGATCCGCTGCGCAACGAGCTGTTCACGGCCACGCGTGGCGCCGGCGCCCAGCTCAACGAGCGTCGTATCCGCGTGTCCGAACGCCGTGAACTGACCGGCGCGATGATCAGTACCGGCTTCGCCCCGCGCGAGCGCAAGCGCGTCGGCGCCCAACTGCGCGCGGTCGAGGCGCTGCTCGAATCGGCGGAGGACGTGCGCCGTACCGGTTCGGCCGCGCTGGATCTGGCCTACGTCGCCGCGGCCCGTACGGATGGCTATTTCGAAGCGGGCGTGCATCCCTGGGACATCGCCGCCGGCGTGCTGTTGGTCCGCGAGGCCGGCGGCCGTGTCAGCGATTTCAAGTGCGGCCCGGGTGGCCCCTTGCACGTGGCCTTCGCTGGTGGTCGTCAGGTCATTGCCGGCAACGTGCATATCGTCGCGCCGCTGCAGAAGACCCTGGTCGATTCGGGCTACGCGAAAGAATTCGCGTAAGCCGTCAGATCAGCTGGCTCGAAGGCCGCGCGCAAGCGCGGCCTTTTTTTGTTGTGGCGAGGAGGCACGGCTGCGCCGTTCGAGGATGTGGTGAGCGCAAGTGGCCTGCGCGCGCGGGTAAAAGGGCGCGTGGGCGCGGGTCCGCTTTCGGCAGCGCCCATCCCGCGCAAGCCTGCTCACACATCCGAGGTGGGCTTCGCTGTTCGCTCCCCATCCTGCGCCTGCGTCCTGCGGCAGCCGGCCACAAAGAAGCCGCGCAATGCGCGGCTTCTTTAGTGCGACTGACCGGCCCGCCACGCGGGCCGTCCGTCCCTCGATCAGGGGCGACGCGCCAGCGCTTCCTCGTCCTTCGCCTTCGGCAGCAGGTCCTGCTTCGTCACCCGCAGCACGCCATAGGTCAGCAACGGACACGCGATCAGTACCGAAGACAGTGTGGCCACCACCGCGCCGATCATCTGCGTCAGCGCCAGGCCCTCGAGCGAACCACCGCCGTACAGGAACAGCGCGAACACGGACAGGAAGAACACCAGCGAGGTGATGATGGTGCGCGACAGCGTCTGGTTGATCGACCGGTTGAACACCTCGAGCGGATCCGCGCGCATGCCGCGGAAGTTTTCGCGCACGCGGTCGAAGACCACGATGGTGTCGTTGATCGAGAAGCCCATCACCGACAGCAGACCCGCCAGCACGGTCAGATCGAACTCACGCCCGGTGAGCGCGAACACACCGGCCACCACGAGCACGTCGAACAGTGTGCTGAGGCTGGCGACCACCGCGAATTTCCATTCGAAGCGGAAGCTGATGTAAAGCAGGAAGCCCACCAGCACGAAGATGGCGGCATAGATCGCGTTCTTGCGCAGGTCGCCACTGACCTGGGAGCCGATCGACTCCGTGCTCAGGATCTGGCCCGGGTTGGCCGGTGTCGATGCCGCTTCGAGCACGTGCTGCGCAAGCTCGGCGTTGTCTTCGATATGCGCAATGTCCTCAGCCGCACGCACCCGGATCAGCAGATCGTTGCCGCTGCCGAAGGTCTGCACCTGGGCGTTCTCGATCTCGGCCGCTTCGAGCCGGTCGCGCACTTCGTCGACACTGACCGGCTGGGCGAAGCGGACATTCACCGCGGTACCGCCGGTGAAGTCGAGCGCGAAATTGAAGCCCTTCAGGCCGATCACCGCGAGCGAGCCCACGAAGACCAGCGCCGCGAGAGCAATGAAGATATGACGGAACCGCATGAAATCGATGCGGGTGTTCGCCGGTACCAGGGTCAACGGGAAAATATTCATGTTCGGGGTCTCCCGTCAGATCGCCAAGGACTTGAGCTTCTTGCGCGGCGCATAGATCAGCGTGACCAGCGCGCGCGACACCACGATGGCGGTGAACATCGAAGCGACGATGCCGATCACCAGCGTGACCGCGAAGCCCTGCAGCGGGCCGGTGCCGAAGGCGTACAACGCAATGCCCGCGATCATGCCGGTGAGGTTGGAGTCGAGAATGGTGTCCGACGCTTTTTCGTAACCGGTCACGATCGCCGCCTTGGGCGGCATGCCGGCCCTGAGCTCCTCGCGGATGCGCTCGTTGATCAGCACGTTGGCGTCGACCGACAGGCCGATCGACAGCGCCAGACCGGCGAAGCCGGGCAGCGACATCGTGGCGCCGAACAGCGACATCACCGCAACGACGATCAGGATGTTCATCACCAGCGCCAGGCAGGTGACGATGCCGAACATGCGGTAATACAGCATGAAGAACACAAGGGTGAACAAGAAGGCGTAGAGCACCGCCGTCAGGCCGCGCTCGACGTTCTCCGCGCCCAGGCTCGGACCGACCACGCGTTCCTCGACGAAATCCATCGGCGCGGCCAGCGCACCAGCTTTGAGCTGGCGGGCCAGATCGTTGGACTCTTCGCGGCTCAGTCCGGTGGTCTGGAATTCGCGGCCGAACACACCCCGGATCGTCGACGAGCTGATCACGCGCTCGACCGAACGCGCCGAGCGCACTTCCTCACCATCGACGATGCGCACGGTCGGAATACGTTCGACGTAGACGATGCCCAGGCGCTGACCCACGTTCTGCAGCGTGTGATCGAGCATGCGCTTGCCACCGGCGCTGTTGAGCGTGATGCCCACGGCCGGAGTGCCGGTCTGCGAATCGGTCTGCGGGTTGGCGTTGATCAGCTGATCGCCCGACACCAGGATGCGGCGCGACAGCAGCAGCGGACGATCGTTCTCGTCGTAATAGATGCGCGAGTCGGCAGGCACGTTGCCCGATGCGACCGCAGCCGCGGCCTGGTTCTCGTCGCCGGTGACGGCGCGGAATTCGAGCGTCGCGGTCGCACCGATCAGGCGCTTGGCCTCGGCAGTGTCCTGCAGGCCGGGCAGCTGGATCACCAGACGGTCGTCGCCCTGGCGCTGCAGCACCGGCTCGGAGACGCCGATCGAGTTGATGCGGTTGGAGATCACGGTGCGGTTCTGCTCGACCGCGTCGCTGGCGATGCGCGCGATCTCGCCCTGCGACAGGCGCACGGTCAGACGGTTGCCATCGGCGGTGATCTGCGGGCCGCTGGCGCCGACCGCCTGGCCGGAGGTACCGGCGAGGCTGGTGGCGATCTGGGTGCGCGCAGCACCGACGTCCGCACCCTCGGTCAGCACGACACCGATGCTGTTGTCGTTACGGCGCTCGACGCTGGAGTAGCCGATGCGCGCATCGCGCAGCACGGTGCGGATGCCGTCGGCGTAACCCTCGACGCGCTTCTGCAGCGCCGCGGCCTGGTCGACCTGCATCACGAAGTGCACGCCACCCTGCAGGTCCAGACCCAGCGACATCGGGTTGGCGCCGAGGTTGGACAGCCAGTCCGGCACGGTCGATGCGAGATTCAGCGCCACCGAATAGTTGTCGCCCAGCGCGCCACGCAGCGTGTCCGACGTGAGGGTCTGCGCGTCCGAGTCCGCCAGGCGGATCAGTACGTGGTCCTCGTCCATCTCCACGCCGATCGGCGCGACACCCGCCTTCGCCAGGAGTTCGTCGACCTGCTGGCGCAACGCGGCATCGATCCGCGCCTCGCTGGTGCTCGGAGTGATCTGCACCGACGGATTCTTCTGGTAGACATTGGGCAGCGCATACAGCGCAGCCACCACCAGGACCAGCAGGATCAGGACGTATTTCCAGCGCGGGAATTCAAGCATTGCCTTGCCTCGGACGCCGCACGGGGGCGGCGCCTGGAGAGATGACGGAACCGGCGATCAGCGATCGACGATCGTGGATCAGGTGGACTTCAGCGTGCCCTTGGGCAGCACGTTGCCGACCGCGCCCTTCTGCACGCGGATTTCAACGCGCTCGGCGATTTCGATGGTCAGGAAGCTGTCGCCGATGTTGCGCACGATGCCGGCGATGCCGCCGTTGGTGATGACTTCGTCTCCGACCGACAGCTTCTCGAGCATCGCGCGGTGTTCCTTGGTGCGCTTCATCTGCGGGCGGATCATCAGGAAGTACATGATGCCGATCAGGATGATCGGGAAGGCCAGCGTCGACAGCATGCTCGGGCCGGCACCAGCGCCGGCAGCGGCGTGGGCGGGGGCAATCACAAGGTCCAGCAGATTCATCAGGGCATCCATGGGTCGAAAACAGACAGCGGGCGATTATGACACGGCCGGGCGCAGGCGCAGGCCGGGCAGCGGGTGAATGGGCAGTGGCGGGTCCGGGGCACCCCCGGGGCGGCTCAGCCGCCCGGATTCCCCGTCCGGGCGCTGTAGAAAGACTTCCGGAACGCGGCAAAGGTTCCCGCGGCAATCGCGGCGCGCATGTCGGCCATGAGCCGCTGGTAATACCAGAGATTGTGCAGGGTGCCGAGCATCGGGCCGAGCATCTCGCCGCAGCGGTCGAGGTGCCGCAGATACGCACGGGTGAAACCGCCGCTGCAGGCTTCACAGCCGCAGCCCTCTTCGATCGGCCGCAGGTCTTTCTCGAACTTCGCGTTGCGGATGCGGATCACGCCGGTCGAAGTGAAGAAGTGCCCGTTGCGCGCATTGCGGGTCGGCATCACGCAGTCGAACATGTCGACGCCGCGCGCCACGGCTTCGACCAGATCCTCCGGACGACCGACGCCCATCAGGTAGCGCGGGCGGTCTTCCGGCAGCTGCGGCGCGGTGTGCTCGAGCATCGCGTTGCGCTCGTCCTCGGTCTCACCGACCGCGAGGCCGCCGATCGCGTAGCCGTCGAAGCCGATGTCCTTCAGACCCTCGGCCGAACGCGTGCGCAGCTCGTGGTGCACGCCGCCCTGCACGATACCGAACAGTGCGGCGTCGTTGCCCTCGTGCGCGCGCTTCGAACGCCCGGCCCAGCGCAGCGACAGTTCCATCGATTTCTCGATCACACGCGGATGCACCGGCTTGCCGTCGATCTGCACCGGCGGGCACTCGTCGAAGATCATCACGATGTCCGAATCGAGCACCTTCTGGATGCGCATGCTTTCCTCGGGCCCGAGGAACACCTTCGCGCCATCGGTCGGCGCCGCGAACGTGACGCCCTCTTCGGTGATCTTGCGCTTGTGCGCCAGTGAGAAGACCTGGAAACCACCGGAATCGGTGAGAATCGGCTTGTCCCAACGCGCGAAACCGTGCAAGCCGCCATGCGCCTCGATGACGTCGAGGCCCGGGCGCAGATACAGATGAAAGGTGTTCCCGAGGATGATCTCCGCGCCCAGCGCACGCACCTGCTCCGGCAGCGCGCCCTTGACCGTGCCGTAGGTGCCTACGGGCATGAAGGCCGGCGTTTCGATGGTGCCGCGCGGAAACGTCAGGCGTCCGCGGCGCGCGACGCCATCGGTGGTGATCAGCTCGAATTGCAGTCGGGACATTGAGTAGCCGGGAGTCGTGAATCGTGAATCGAGAGCGCGGGTTGGCGAAGACGAGGTGCAGATGGCCGTGACCCGCTGTCGCCGATCACGAATCAAACATCACGAATCTCCGCTCCACAGCAACATCGCGTCGCCATAGGAGAAGAACCGGTATTCCGCCTGCACCGCATGGTCGTAGGCAGCGAAGACGCGGTCCTTGCCGGCGAACGCCGAGACCAGCATCAGCAGCGTGGACTCGGACAGGTGGAAGTTGGTCACCATCGCATCGACGCTGCGGATGCGGTACCCGGGGAAAATGAAGATCTGCGTCTCGCCAGCGAACGGATGCAGCTCGCCCTCGACACTGGCGCTCTCCAGCGCACGCACGACGGTCGTGCCGACGGCGATCACGCGACCGCCCGCCTCTCTTGTGCGGCGGATCTGCGCGACGAGTTCGGCGCCGACGTTGAGCCACTCGCTGTGCATGCGGTGCTCGCGGACGTCCTCGACCCGCATCGGCAGAAACGTGCCGGCGCCCACGTGCAGGGTGACGTGGCCGAAATCGACGCCGCGCTCGCGCAGGCGCGTCAGCAGCGCATCGTCGAAATGCAGGCCGGCCGTGGGCGCCGCGACCGCGCCGACTTCACGCGCGAACACGGTCTGGTAGCGCTCGGCATCGTCCTGACCCGGCTCACGCCGGATGTAGGGCGGCAACGGCATGCGCCCGGCCTTGAGCAGCCAGGATTCCAGCGTGTCGTCGAGCTCGAAACGCAGGTGATAGAAGCCCTCGTCGCGCGACAGCACCTCGGCGCTGCCGCCGCCATCAAGCTGGATCCGTCCGCCCGGTTTGGGCGACTTGCTGGCGCCGATCTGCGCCCGCGCCTCGTTGCCGGGCAGCAGCCGCTCGATCAGGATTTCCACCCGTCCGCCGCTGTCCTTCTGCCCGAACAACCGCGCTGGGATGACCCGGGTGTCATTGAAGATCAGCAGATCGCCCGGCTGCAGGAGGTCCGGCAGATCGCGGACCTGCCGGTCCTCGAACGCATCAACACCCTGCGGCACGACCAGCAGCCGGCTCGCCGAGCGCTCGGCCAGCGGCGCCTGGGCGATCAAGGCCTCGGGCAGGTCGAAATGGAAGTCGGACTTCTTCAAGGGATCGGCGGGGGAATGCGGGGGAGACATTGTAATGAAGGTAGGCAACGAGGTCGGCGGGGCGAAGCTTGAGCCCCTCTCCCTTTGGGGTGAAGAGAGACGTTTGCGAGCCACTGGCTCGCGTGTCGATGAACGCCCTCGCGGCGAAGCGAGGGCTGGGGCGCGAAGCGGGGGTTGGGGTGAGGGTGCTTTTCGCTCCGGATCGAAAAGCGCAGCGCTTCGGGAAAGCCCGAACCCTCACCCCACCATCGGCATCCGCCGATGGTCCTCCCCTCTCCCCGAGGGAGAGGGGCCAACGCGTCTTCCGCAAGCGGAAGACAGATTCATCTCTCGAACTTCGTCGACAGGATGATCGATGACGTCGTCCGCTCGACACCTTCGATAAAGCCGATGCGATCGGTCAGTTCGTCCATGTCGGCCACCGTCGGCACCACGCCCAGCGCGATCAGGTCGTAGGGGCCGCTGACCGAATGCAGCGCGCGCACCGCATCGATCGCCCGCAGGGCCGTGACCACCGGCGTGGTTTGCCGCGGGCGCACGGTGATCATGATCTGCGCGCGGATATGGCCCTGCTCGAAATCGTCGCGCACGCGAACGGTGTACCCGCTGATCACACCTTCGCGCTCCAGCCGTTCGATGCGGCTCTGCACCGTGGTCCGCGACAGGCCCAGCCGGCGCGCGATTTCCGCGGTCGACAGGCGCGCGTTCTCGCGCAGCAGCATCAGCAGGCGGACATCGGCGGATTCAGTGGACATGGGCGCAGGCACGGTTCGGCGATCTGCCGAAATTCTACGATTCCTTCGGCGTTCCGTCGCTTCCGTTCGACGGAATCGTCCAGATAATGGAGAGAGCGCCGGCGCCGCTCGATCGAAAACGCGTGCTGCCGGCCCTCCCCGACGTCCCAAGGAGTGATTCGCATGTCCGTGATCCAGATCCTCGCCCCGCTGCGCGCCCACGGCGGCACGCGCCGCACCACCGGTCTGCCGGACGCTGTGCTCGAACGCTTTGCCGCGACGCATCCGGAACTTCTCGAAGCCGCGCAGGCTGCTGCCGATGCGCACGCCGCGTTGAAGCAGGACTTCGCCGATCTGCTCGACATGGACGAAGACGCGCAGGCGCGCGCTGTGCAGGCGGGCTACGTGAACTTCTATCCCGCCGACGGCGTGAATCCCTATGTCGCGCTGACCGCGCGGGGCCCGTGGATCGTCACGCTCAAGGGCGCGGTGCTGCACGACTCGGGCGGCTACGGCATGCTCGGTTTCGGCCATACGCCGAAGGCCGTGATTGCTGCGATGGCGCAGCCGGTGTCGATGGCCAACATCATGACGCCGAGTCTGTCGCAGCTGAAACTCGACCGCGCCCTGCGCCGCGAGATCGGCCACAGCCGCGATGGCGGCTGTCCCTACAGCCACTTCCTGTGCCTGAACTCCGGTTCGGAATCGGTCGGTCTGGCCGCGCGCATCGCCGACATCAACACCCGCACGCAGACCGATCCGGGTGGCCGTCACGCCGGCCGCACGATCAAGCGCGTTGTCGTGAAGGGCAGTTTCCATGGCCGCACCGAGCGTCCGGCGCTGTATTCGGATTCCTCGCGCGCCGCCTACATGAAGTATCTGGCGAGCTACCGCAACGAGGATTCGCTGATCACCGTGCCGCCGTATGACGTCGAGGCACTGCGCAAGGTGTTCGCCGACGCCGACGCCAATGGCTGGTTTATCGAAGCCGTGTTCCTCGAACCCGTGATGGGCGAAGGCGACCCGGGCCGGGCGTTGCCGCCGGCGTTCTACGCCGCGGCACGTGAACTCACCAAGGCGCATGACAGCCTGTTGCTGGTCGATTCGATCCAGGCCGGGCTGCGTGCCCACGGCGTGCTCTCGGTCGTCGACTATCCGGGCTTCGAAGGTCTCGAGGCGCCGGACATGGAGACGTATTCCAAGGCGCTCAACGCCGGCCAGTACCCGCTGTCGGTGCTCGCGGTGACCACGCGTGCCGCCGAGATGTACAAGAGCGGCGTCTACGGCAACACCATGACCGCCAATCCGCGCGCGCTTGAAGTCGCCTGCGCGGTGCTTGCGCAGCTCACGCCCGAGGTGCGCAGCAATATCCGCGACGCCGGCCGAAAGTCGGTCGAGGCCTTGGAAGCGCTGAAGGCAGAACTCGGCGGACTGATCACCAAGGTCCAGGGCACCGGCCTGCTGTTCTCCTGCGAACTCGCGCCGCAGTTCAAGTGTTACGGCGCCGGCTCGACCGAGGAATGGCTCCGCGAACAGGGCGTCGGCGTGATCCACGGCGGCGCGAACTCGCTGCGCTTCACCCCGCACTTCAACATCGGCGACGACGAGATCGCACTGCTGGTGTCGATGGTCGGCAAGGCACTGCGCGAAGGTCCGCGCCAGGCGAACGCCGCCGCGGCCTGATAAGGTCTGCGACCCGCGCGGGAGGCATCGGTCTGCGTCCGCCCGGGCGCAGACGCGGTACCCACGCCGGAGGATGTGCCTGGAAGACGTGCACCGTCGCCATCGATCCGCGCGCTTTCCGACAGCGTGGTGATCATGATTCGACGTTCCGCCCTGCTCGCACTTCCGTGCGCGGCACTTCTCCTGTCTGCCTGCAGCGGCCTGCCGCCGGCACAGGCCATGGCGTCACCTGCCGATGCCGTTCTGCTCGGCCGCCTGTTCGACGCCCGCTCCGGCGCTGTGATCGAGCGTGGTGTGGTGGTGATCGCTGGTGAGCGCGTGCGCTGCGCTGGCGAGCGCGAGACCTGCGCCTGGGACGAGGCGACTGCGCAGCACGATTACGGCGATGCGCTGCTGCTGCCAGGCTTGATCGACCTGCACGTCCACGCGCGTCCACATTTCATCGGCGCTTTTGTGCCCGCGGGCGTCACCACGCTCCGCGATGCCGGCAACACACTCGACATGCTGGCTGTCATGCGCGCGACGCCGGGCGCGCCCCGCCTGCTTGCGACTGGCCCGCTGCTCGACGGGCCAATCAGCGTGCTGACGCCCCAGGGGCCGGCACCGTTCGATGCCGCGACGCTCGGCGGCCAGCCGGCGATCACGCTGGCATCGCCTGCCGATGCGGACACCGTCATCGACGCGCTCGCCGAAGCCGGCGTGGACTGGATCAAGCTCTACGAACAGTTGCCGTCCGAGGTCTTCGACGCCGCGGTGCAGGCCGCCGCTCGCCACGACCTGCGGGTGATGGCCGATCTCGGCACCGTGCTGACACGTGGCCTGAGCGGTGCGCATGTCGACGCCCGTCAGGCCGCAGCCTCGGGCGTGGCCACGCTGGAACATCTCGGCGGGGCCGCGCTGGCCTACGAGCGATTGGGCGGCGATCCGAATGCCGCGACGCTGGATCCGGCGCTGCTCGACCGCATCGTCGCCGACCTGGCGCAATCGGGCGTCGCCGTGGTGCCGACAACGGCCAACGGCCTGCAGTTCTCATCGCCCGACAGCCTGGCACGCGACGATCTGCCGGGCGCGGAACGCATGGCCGCCGACTTCGCCGGTTACTGGTCGTACCTGTCCGAAGTGGTCGACGACCCCGGCGTGCAGGCGCGTACGCACAGCGACCAGAGCCTGATGCGGGCGGTGCTGCCGCGCCTGCTGGCCGCGGGTGTCCGCGTCGGTGCAGGTTCCGATCTGCCCGCAGCGCCCTACATGCTGCCCGGCCCCGCCCTGCACCAGGAGCTCGATGCGCTGGTCCAGACCGGACTGACGCCGGTACAGGCGCTGCAGGCAGCGACCCACGTCGCCGCCGACATCCTGGGCAAGCCCGATCTCGGCCGGCTCGAAGCCGGTGCACGCGCCGACATCCTCGTCGTTACCGGGGATCCGCTGACCGACATCCGCGCGACGCGGACGGTCCACGCGGTATGGACCAATGGCACGCCGGTGGATCTCGCGCAGGCGTGGAATGCGGTCGACACCGCTTTGCGTGCCGCGCGGGAGGCCCAGACGGCTGAAGCCGCCGAGGGCTGAGGGTATCCCGCGTGGGCAGCAACACCGCCCAGCACGCGCGGTGGCGCTGAGGGTGCGACGCGTGGATTCGATCAGCGCGTCGCACCGGCGATCGCATCGCGGATCAGCGCGCGCGCTTCGTCCACACCGCCCCAGCCCCGCAATTCCACGCGCTTGCTGCCGGCCGGCAGATCCTTGTAGACGCGGAAGAACGCTTCGATGCGCTCGCGCTCCATCGCGGGCAGATCGTCGATCGTGCGGATGCCGGCATACGTGGGATCCACGTCGTCGGCCGGCACACCGATGATCTTCTCGTCGGCATCGCCGCCGTCGATCATCCGCAGCACGCCCAGCGGACGGAAGCGGATCAGCACGCCCGGATACAGCGGAGTGCGGGTCAGCACCAGCGCGTCGAGCGGATCGCCGTCGCCTGCATGCGTACCGGGCATCGAACCGTAGTTCGCCGGGTAGGCCATCGGCATCGACAGGAAACGGTCGACGAAGATCCTGCCTTCCGCATCGCTCTCGTACTTGGTGAAACCGCCGGCCGGAATCTCGACCAGCAGCACGGCTTGATCCGGCGCGTTCGCCGGCTGGCGATCGTGCGCAGGCGGTGTCGCTGCGTGCGCCGCGAGCGGCGTCACGCAAGCGAGTACAGCGGCGAGCACCGGTGCAGAAAGGCGAGTACGCACGCGGATCACTCCCAGCACCTGTCGGCCCGACCCTTGAGGGTTTCCGCACGATCGCAGTTGCGCGGCGCGATGCGGCCTTCGGTGATCTCGCGCAGCGTGCGCGTCTCCGGCGTCGCACCGCGGATCTCGAACGCGTCATAGAGACGGCCGGTGGCGGTGCGCGATTCGTAGTGCAGCGTGTCGCCGTCGAGGCGGATCACCTGGAACAGCTGGGTGTCCTCGGCGGTCGGCGCCATGTCGAGGCGGGCGCCGTCCGACAGGCGGTACTGCTTCGCGCCGACCACCGACACGAGGTACTGCGGTGTCGCGCGCTTCGCGTCTTCGCCGGGGCGACGCCCGTAGACGTGGTCGTGGCCCTGCAATACCAGATCGACGCGCCGCCGCTCGAGCACCGGCAACACGTGATCACGCAACGCGACGTTGTCGCGATCCTGGCGCGGCGAATACATCGGCTGGTGGATCAGCGCGATCGACCACGGATGCGGGTTTGCAGCCAGCGTGCGATCGAGCCACGCGGCCTGCGCCTCGGCCGTGCCGAGATCGAGCGCGGACGTGCCGTCGAGCACCACCACGCGCACGCCCTGGTAGTCGAACCAGTAGCTGGTCTGCTCCGCGCCAGGCGCGCCATTGGCCGGCAATGCGAACGTGCGCGGCCAGTGACCGCCGAGCACGCGACGCTCCTGCGGGGTGTCCTCGAATTCTTCCCAGTACTCGTGATTGCCCGGTGCCGGCGCGTTGACGACCATCGTCGCCAGCGGGCCGACCGCGTCGAACCACTCGCCCCACTCGTTGTCGTCTTCGCCGTCGCCGCCGCTGACCAGATCGCCAGCAAACAGGGCGAGCTTTGCGTCGGGCGCATGCCGGTGCGCTTCGCGCAGCACGCGCGTGCTCAAGCTGGCGTTCTTGTTCTGGGTGTCGCCGAAGTACAGCAGTGTCAGCGGTGCGTCGGTCGCGGCCGCGGTGCGCGTCTGCATCCATGGGCTCCAGGTGCCGCCGCCCTGCACGCGCCAGGCGTACAGCGTATCGGGCTGCAGACCATCGACCTCCGCGCGATGGAACTGCGCTACGCCGTTCTCACCATCGAGCGAGGTGCTGCGCGCGGCGACGCGACGACGTTCGCCCATGTCAGGTGAATCGCCGGCGATGACGATCTCCAGTACCGGCGCATCGACCGACGCAGCCGTGCGCCACGACACGCCGAAACCCGTCGATGCATCCTGCGCAGGCGACGCGACGATGCGGTCGGGAAATACGCTTGGCGCATAGCGCATCACGCCTTTGGGGACCAGCGTGTTGGGCTCCACGTCCGTCTGCACCGCGCGATCGGCGGCGGCGCTGCCGGCCGTCAGCAGCAATGCCAGACCGAGTGCCAACGGATGCGCGGCGAGGCGCAGGCCGTGCGCCCTCATGCCCCGCGCCCGCAGGCCGGCAGCCCGGCAGCCCGTGCGATCTGCGTCCAATCGAACGCGACCACGCCCTGGTCGTCATGCACCGCGTACAGCACGCCATCGGGGAAGCGCGGCGTCGCGACATCGTGCAGCCAGATACCGTCGGTATTGGCGACCATGCGCCCGGTCACCGCGCCGGCATGCGCCAGGGTCTTGCGGTCGAACAGGTGGAACACCGTCCGCCCCTTGCCCTGCTCAGTGGTGATCCACCAGCCGCTGCCACCTGCACAGGTCTTCAACATGATGCCTTCGGCCTGGGCACCGAACACGTCGCGGCCGATGGTCCGGCCCGCGAAGCGTCCTTCGAGGTCGTAAACCTTCAACTCGTTGGCGTAGGTTTCATCCTCTTCGGCGATCAGCAGGCGATCGTTGTCGGCGTCGCCCCAGATCGACTCGACGACGCGCAGCGCACCCTCGGCCGACGCATCGCCGAAGGTGCCGAGCGTCTCGACTGCAAAGCCGTCACCATCGGCGCGCATCGCATAGCGGTGCACACGACGGTCGAGCCGGTCGAGCGACGGCAGGATGTCGTCACCGTTGGCGTCTTCGCCGTCGTCGTAGGAATCGGTGACATAGAGCGTGTAGCCGTCGTCGACCTTGCGCACCCACAGGCCATAGGGCTTGACCAGATCGTCCGCGCCGAAGGTCGCGACATGCGAGAACGCCGGCAGGCGCAGCACCTGCACGCGGTGGTTGTCGCGCTCGACGACGAACAGCAGGTCGTCGATGACCGCGACGCCATTGGGACGGTCGAACTGTCCCTCGCCGGTGCCGAGCGTGCCGACGTCGCGCAGGGTTTCGCCGGTGGCGCCGTCGTAGATCACCAGGCGATCGGTCGCCTTCGCGGTGGCGATGACCCAGGTCGCACCATCGGGCGCAGTCCATGCGGCCGGAGAGTCGATGTTGTCATCGGGTGTCAGCGCGGTCACCAAGGCCTCCTCCACAACCGGCGGGTCCGCAGCCGTAGTGGCAGGTGCAGTTGTGTCGACAGGTGCATCGGATGGCGCGGCGACGGGCGCGTCAGGCGCCTGTCCGCACGCAGCCAGCGTGATGGCCATCGCCAGTGCGCAGCTGCGCAGGCCGATAATGGAAATGGATGCTTGTTGCATGCGGGGGAACCTCGTTCAGAACCGGCGGCACGCAGGACGCGCACCACCGGCGGGACATCAGAAGCGCAGCTTCACGCCTGCGGCGTAGGTGCGGCCGTAGAGCTCGTTCTGCAGCGTGTGGGCCGGCGTGCCCTGGTACAGCTCCAGGGGCTCATCGAGCAGATTCGACGCTTCGAAATAGAAGCCCCAGCGATCGTCGACCTTGTAGTCGAGGCTGAAATCGAGTTGGGTGTTCTCGGCCACCCAGATGTCGAAGTCGCTGTCGCTGCTGTCGACGGCGTCGATGTACTCGCTGCGGCGCACCGCCGCGATGCGCGTGCTCAGACCGCCCGTCTCGTAGCCGATGTGGGCGCTGTACAGGCGATCCGACGCATTGGGCAGAGTGAAGCTGCGGCCGTTGATCTCGTACTCGGTGTCCAGCCAGGTCGCGCTGAGCCCCAGCAGCAGACCGTTGTGGAAATGCTGCTGCCAGTTCATCTCGGCGCCGTAGACCGTCGCCTTGTCACCGTTGACCGGCATGGTCACGTCGAAACCCTGGTACTGCGGATTGTCGCGCGTGGTCACGTCGACGATGTAGTCGTCGATGTTCTTGTAGAACAGGCCGGCGGACACGATGCCGGTCTCACCCAGGTAGCGCTCGATGGAGATGTCGAAGTTGCGCGACTTGTAGGGATCCAGTTCGGGATTGCCCAGCTCCACTTCCTCTTCGTCACGGTTGATCCGGGTGCGGGGCGAGATGTTGCCGAACGACGGACGCGCGATGGTGGTGGTGTAGGCGCCGCGCATCACCCAGTCGTCCATGTCGTAGCGCATGTGCAGGCCGGGCAGCACGCTGGTGTAGCTGCTGGAGACATTGCGCGTGGTGATGGAATCGATCGTCTCCTCGTCCGCGAGGTCGACGACGTTGCCGGTGGCCGCGAATTCGGTGCGCTCGACGCGGGCGCCGGCGATCACGCGCAGGCGTTCGAAATCCATCGTGGCCATCAGGTAACCGGCCAGGATGTCCTCGCTCGCCACGTAGTCCTCGATCAGCGAGATCTCGGTATTGGCTGCCTCATCCTGCGGACGCGCGCTGTACTCGGAGAGGCGGTCACGCAGATAACCGCTCATCGCGCTCGAACTGATGCCATCGCCCATGTTGCCGTGGGTGTAAGTCGGCGACCCCGTGGTCCAGCTGCCGAGGTTGATGTCCGGGCCGCGACGCAGCTCGTGCTCGTCGATGTTGACGTCGCGGTCGCGCCAGCGTCCCAGCAGGCCCGTCTTCCACGTCACCAGATCGCCGGCGAAGGTGAAGTTCACCTGCGCGCTGTACTCCTCGTCATCCACCCAGATCGGTGCGACGACGAAGCGGTTGAACGCGTAATTGTCGTTGTCCAGCCAGCCACCGGCCGGACTGTCGCTGATGACGTAGCGCGGAATCGGATGCGACGTGTCCATCAGGATGGACACGTCATCGTCGCCGTCGTACTCGAAGCGGGCCTCGACTTCGTCCAGCACGCGTTCGCGGGTCTTCGTGAAGCCCAGCTTGTATTCCACGGCCGAGCCGGCGCCGAAGCGGTTCTCGCCGCCCGCACTCACGGTGAACGTGTCTTCTTCCTTGGTGCGGAAACGCACGCGGCGGCTGAAGTCGTTCGGATCGATCCCCTCGACGATGTAGCTGCCATCCGCATTGGTCGTGATGTCGCCCTCTCCCACCGGGATGATGCTGTTCTGGCGGGTCTCGGCGTCGGTGAAATCGGTGTACAGCGTGCGCAGGTAGTAACTGTTGCCCTGGCTTGGACGCCAATCCAGATTGAGGTTCAGGCCGGTGCGCTCGCGGTTGATGCTGTACTTGCGCTGCTGGATCTCGATCGGGGTGAGGCCCTCGCGCTCGTCCACCTTGTCGTATTCGACCTCGATGTTGTCCGACTCGTACGTGCGGTCCTGATAGCTCACGCCCAGCGCAACGCCGAAGGCACCGTCGGCGAAGATGTCGCTGTAGTTGAACGCGCCCTTGGGGCTGGTCTCGCCGCTCAGGCTCTGATGGCTCATTTCGGCACGGGCGCGGATGTTCCGGCCGTCGCGGTCGAACGCGGACGCCGATTCCACGAGGATCGCACCACCGATGGCGTCGCCCGGCATGTCCGGCGTCGGCGCCTTCACCACCGTCAGGCGCTCGGTGGACTCGGACGGGATCACGTCCAGCGGCGCCGCGCGGCTGGAATCTTCCGGCGTGCCGATGGCGACACCGTCGACGCTGACGCTGTTGAACGCTGCGTCCAGGCCGCGGATCACGACGAAGCGGCCCTCGCCCTGGTCGCGGGTCACGCTGATGCCCGGCAGGCGCGACAGCGATTCGCCGACGTTCTTGTCCGGGTACTGTCCCATCGAGTCCGATGCCACCGTGTCCTGGATCGCATCGGACGCGCGCTTGAAATCGATCGCGCGCATCTGCGACTCGAGTTGTGCGCGGACTTCGAGTGTGTCGAGATCCACCGGATCGGCGAGCGCACTGCCATCCGGCGACTGGGTGGAGGTCTGCGCGTGCAGGGGAAGCGACACGGCGCCTGCAGCCAGCACGAGCGCGATTGCGACGTGCAGCGGATGGGGATTCGACATGGAAAGTTCCGGCGTTGAGAGGGTGAACGTCGGGTGCGTACGCTATGTCCGTTGCGTGTCATCACGGTGACAGCTGAATGGACAATTGCGTGCGGGGCGCATCGCGCGACGACGCGCTGCAAGGTTTCCGTCACACTTCCATCGATGCCCTGCAGGGAAACACCATGAAAACCGTCGAAGTCCGTCATCCGCTGGTGCAGCACAAGCTCGGCCTGATGCGCCGCGCCGACAACAGCACGAAGACCTTCCGCGAACTGTCGGCGGAAGTCGCGACGCTGCTGACGTATGAGGCCACGGCGGATCTGGAAACCGAGGACGCCGAGGTCGAGGGCTGGGCCGGCACCGTGCGCGTGCGCCGCATCAAGGGCCGCAAGATCACCTTGGTGCCGATCCTGCGCGCGGGCATCGGCATGCTGCCGGGCGTGCTCGATCTCATCCCGGCGGCCAAGGTCAGCGTGGTCGGCATCAAGCGCGACGAGGTTTCGTTCGAAGCGGTGCCCTATTACGAGAATCTGGTCGGCGACATGGCCGACCGCACCGCGCTGATCCTCGATCCGATGCTGGCGACCGGCGGCACGCTGATCGCGACGGTGTCGATGCTCAAGGCCGCAGGCGCGAGCCGCATCAAGGGCCTGTTCCTGGTCGCCGCGCCGGAAGGTCTGAAGGCGCTGGAAGCGGTGCATCCGGATGTCGAGGTCTACACCGCCTCGATCGACGAACGCCTCAACGAGAAGGGCTACATCCTGCCCGGCCTCGGCGATGCAGGCGACAAGATCTTCGGCACGCGGGTGGACTGAAGCGCGGTGACAGGCGCGCGCGAACGCGCGCCTGCGCAAACACCGTCAGGCAACGATCATCGCGCCGATGACGAAACGCCAGATGCCGAACCCCGCCATCACCAGCAACGTCGCGAACGTCAGCAACGCGCCGCTCGCACGGCCGAACGAATAACCGGCTGATCCACCCAGCCCGATCGCATGCAGCACGCGTGCGACCAGCAGCGCGATGCCGAAGGTCCACAGCAACGCGGTGTTGATCGCCGCCAGTTCCAGCAGGGCGAGCAGCAGCAAGCCCAGCGGCACGTACTCGACGAAGTTGGCATGCACGCGCACCTTGCGCGACAGGGCTTCGTCGCCGCCCGTGCCGATCCCGATCTTGTGCACGTTGCGGTGCAGGACCACGCGGATCGTCAGCACGAGGTACAGCAGCACGTGCAGCGATGCGATGAGAAGCGAGATGCGTGGCGTCATGGTGTGGTCTCGAAGGGGTGCTGCAGGGAACGCGCGGCGAGTGCCACGGTCGGATGGATGGCGCTGAAACGACCGGCATCATCGCGCACGACCTGCACCAGTGCGACGTCGGGATCATGCGTCAGGAACAGGCGCACGCCGCGCTCGGCCATGTCGCTGAGGAAGGCCTGCTTCTCGTCGATGATCAGCTCGGGAAACCGGTCGTAGCCCATCGTGATCGGCACGTGCACCCATGACAGGCCTGGCACGAGATCGGCGCAGAACACCACGCCGCCGTGATGCACGCCGTCGTGCACGTCGGCGCCGAGGATTTCGGCCAGCATCATGCCGGGCGTGTGGCCGTCGCTGTAATGGAACTGCACCGCGTCGCCGAGCGAGGGTGCGTGCGCGCCTTCGATGAATTCCAGCCGGCCCGTGGCTTCGAGCAGCTCGCACAGGCCGGGAATGAAGCTCGCCCGGTCGCGCGCATGCGGACGCTTCGCGCGCAGCCAGTGCGGCGTGGACAGCACGAAGGTCGCGTTCGGAAACAGCAGTTCTGGCGTACCGCCTTCGGACCACGGTGCCAGCAGGCCGCCGGCGTGATCGAAATGCAGATGACTCAGCACCACGACATCGATGTCGGTGTGCGAGAACCCCGCGTCGCGCAGCGAATCGAGCAGCATGTGCCTGTCTTCCTGCACGCCGAAGCGCGCACGCAGCTTCGGTTCGAAGAACGCACCAATGCCGGTTTCGAACAGCACGGTCTTGCCGTTGAGCGGCGTCGCGAGCAGGCCGCGCGTCGCGAGCGGAATGCGGTTGAGATCGTCGGGCGTGGCCCACTGCGTCCACATCGCGCGCGGCGCGTTGCCGAACATCGACCCGCCGTCGAGCTTCTGGGTATTGCCCTGGATCGACCACAGCTTCATGACGCCCTCCCGCGTCAGACCGGTGGCCGATTGTAGGCGCAGCCGCTCAGCGCGCGACCGCTTCCACCTTCGCCGAGCCAACCGGATTGCGCGGATCACTGCCGCCGGTGAGCGTGCCGTTCGCGCGGTTCCATTCAATGGTCTGCAGGTTGCCCCAGACGTGGCTGGACCCGCGGCCACCCGCGGCGCGATCGCCGGGCAGATCGACCGTGTGGCCCATCGCGCGCAGCTTCGCCGCGGTGTCGGCAGAGAACGCATCGGACTCGGCCGAGATCGTGTCCGGCATCCACTGGTGGTGGTAGCGCGGCAACGCGGCGACCGACTGCGCGTCGAGGCCGGCGTCGTAGCCGAGGATGCCCAGCAGCACCATCGTGATGATGCGGCTACCGCCGGGCGTGCCGAGTACGGCCACGCGATCGTCGGAGACGAGGAAGGTCGGCGTCATCGAGCTCAGCGGACGCTTGCCGGGCTTCGGCGCATTCGCATCGAAACCCATCACGCCGAACGCATTCGGCACACCGGGCTGCAGGGCGAAATCGTCCATCTCGTTGTTGAGCAGCACGCCGGTGCCGGGCGCGACGAGGCCGCTGCCGAACAGCAGGTTGACCGTCTGCGTGACCGCCGCGCGGTTACCGGCGGCATCGACGATCGAGAAGTGCGTGGTCTCTTCGTCTTCCAGCGGAGTGGGATCACCCGACAGCAGATCGCTCGGCGTCGCCTTCGCCGGATTGATCGTCGCGCGCAGGCCGGCGGCGTAGTCGCGGCTGAGCAGCGTGCGCTGCGGAATCTTCACGAAATCCGGATCGCCCAGATAGAAGGTGCGGTCGCGGAATGCGCGGCGCATCGACTCGACGACGAGGTGGGTGCGCGCGGCATCGTCGAGCTTGGTCAGATCGTACGGCTCGAGGATCTGCAGCATCTGCGCCATCGCGATGCCGCCCGACGACGGCGGCGGCGCGGTGATCACGTCCCAGTCGTGATAGCGGAAGCGGATCGGCTCGCGCTCCACCGCCTTGTAGGCGGCCAGGTCCGCAGCCGTCCATTCACCGCCTTCTGCATTGACGCCGGCGACGAGCTTCGCGCCCGTCTCGCCACCGTAGAACCCGTCGAAGCCGCGCTCGGCCAGCAGGCGCAGCGTGCGCGCGAGATCGGGCTGGCGGAAGGTGTCACCCTCTTTCGGCGCCTGCCCATCGGCGAGGAACACCGCGCGCGTACCGGGGTAGCGCTCCATCACCGCGCGACGCGACTGATACCCGCGTGCGAAACGCGCGTAGACCGGGAACCCTTCTTCGGCGATGCGGATCGCCGGCGCCAGCGACTGCGACAGCGGCAAGGCGCCATAGGTCTCGGCGATATGCACGAACGCCGCAGGCAGGCCCGGGATGCCGGATGACCAGGGCCCGTTCTCGGCGCGATCGCGGTCGAAGCTGCCGTCCGCCTTGCGGTAGCGGTCCGAGTGCGCACTGGCCGGTGCGGTCTCGCGCGCGTCGACGAAGATGTCGCGGCCGGTTCTGGTGTCGTGCAGCAGGAAGAAGCCGCCGCCACCGAGGCCGGACGAGATCGGCTCGACCACCGACAGCACCGCCGAGGTCGCGATCGCCGCATCGAAGGCATTGCCACCCTCGCGCATGACCTGCAGGCCGGCCTCGGTCGCCAGCGTGTGCGCCGAGGCGACCGCATTGCCGGGCGGCGTCGCCGTGTTCTGCACGGCGCTGGCCGCAGGCGCGTCCGGCGCACGGACGTCGCGTGCACAGGACGGCGCGACCGCGAGCAGCAGCATCGACAGCAGCAGCGCCGGCATGCCGGCGAACGCGAAGCGGGAACGGCTCATGACGCCTCCTGCTGCAGACGCGCCAGCTTGGCGAGCAACTGCACCTGGGTTTCGGGGATATCGGGATCGGGGTCGATACATTCGACCGGGCAGACGACCACGCACTGCGGCTCGTCGAAGTGGCCCACGCATTCGGTGCAGCGGGCCGGATCGATGACGTAGATCGTCTCGCCCTGCGCGATCGCCTGGTTCGGGCAGGCCGGCTCGCACACGTCGCAGTTGACGCAGAGCGCGTTGATCTTCAAGGACATGTGCGCATTGTAGAGGGTGCGCCGTGGCGCCGGCGTTCCATCGGTGGAACTCGGCCCACCGCGCGCCCTTCAGATACGACAACACCACCGGGCCTGCGCGCGGTGGCGTTGTCGGAGAACGGCGGGCCGGAGATGCCGGCCGCCTTCGAAGCGGTGGATCAGACGGCGTTGTCGATGAACACGTACTGCGAACCGGTCGGCTCGACGACGGCCTTGACGCGCTCGCTGTCCGCTGCGCTGCCGATGAACAGCACCCGCACGCCATTCATCGTGCCGGCACCGACCTTGGCGAACGAAGCGACGGTCAGATCGGCCGTGCGCTTCGAATCCAGGCCCGCGAAGATCAGCAGGTTGCCGCGGGTGATGCCGCGGGCGACGTCCTGCTCGGCCTTCTCGAGCAGACGCTCGTACGCACCGTCGACCGGGGTCGACAGCGTCGGGTCACCGTCGGCGGTCGTGGCCTCCGCGGGCGGCGCATCGGCAGCAGGCGCGGGCGCCGGCGGCACCAGATAGACGTAGGGCGAGTTGTTGACGCCTTCCATGTGACGGCCGGCCACATCGTTGAGATAGGCGTTCCACGCCGTCTTGTCCTCGGTGGTGGGCACCGCGACCGGCGCGGCTTCGACCTGCTGCGGCTCTTCCTTCTTGCCACAGGCGATGACCGGCAGGACGAGGCAGGCGATCAGCATTGCGCGGGTGATGGACTTCATGGCATTCCCTCTTTGTGTTCTCTGGTGTTTGATGGGCAACGTCAGCGTTGCGAGTGTTTGCGCAATGCGCGATCGACAGCGGCGGGCACGAAGCCCGACACGTCACCGCCGAGACGCGAGATCTCGCGCACCAGCGTGGAGGAGATGAAGCCGTACTGCTCGGCCGGGGTGAGGAACAGTGTTTCGACATCCGGAATCAGATGCCGGTTCATGCTGGCGAGCTGGAATTCATACTCGAAATCCGACACCGCGCGCAGGCCGCGCAGCAGCACACCGGCGCCGACCTCGTGCACGAAGTGCGCGAGCAGCGAGTCGAAGCCGATGACCTCGACATTGGTGTGGTGGGCGGTCGCGACGCGGGCGAGTTCGACGCGCTCTTCGAGTGTCATCGCCGGGCGCTTGGCCGGACTTTCGGCGATGCCGACGATCAGTTTCTCGAACAGCGGCGCGGCCCGGTCGACGAGGTCGACGTGGCCGTTGGTGATCGGATCGAAGGTCCCGGGATAGACCGCGATGCGGTGGCGGCTCGCACTCATGGCTTGCGTTCGCTGTCGAAGGAATCGGATGGAACGTGGCGCGGGCGGCAAGTGTAGCAGCGGCGCGCGCGGCGATCAGCCGGCGCGCCGGTACAGCGCGCAGAGCGCTTCGCGGGTCGCCAGCTCGCGGTGCAGCTGCCAGCCGGGCCCGGGTTGCGCTGGCCGCTGCGCCATCGATTCGACGTACAGCCAGGCGCCCGCCGCCAGCGCCGGCGCGAGCGCGGCGAAGGCCTGCGCCCACAGGTCGGCGGCGAACGGCGGATCGACAAAGGCGATATCGATGCTGCCGGCCGGCAACGCGCCTGCCATCGACACCGCATCGCCCCGCTGGACCGAGACCACCTCGCCGCCGGACAGCCGCGCCGCGGTTGCGGTCAGGGCAGCGGCGAGTCCGAGGTCGCGTTCGATCAGCACCGCGCTGGCCGCGCCGCGCGAGACGGCCTCAAGCCCGAGCGCACCGGTGCCGGCGAACAGATCGAGCACGCGCGCACCGGGCAGCACCGGCAGCAGCCAGTTGAACAGGGTCTCGCGGACCCGGTCCGAGGTCGGACGCAGCCCGGCGACATCCGGCACATCCAGACGCGTGCCGCGCCAGCGGCCGCCGACGATGCGCACTCGGCCCGGGCCGGTGTTGCGGTTGACGTTCGGTGACGACCTGCCCGAGCCGCCGTGACGAGGGGTCTTCATGCGTCTAGGCCCGCACGGGGCCGCTGAAAGTCGGGTGATACCATGCGCGCCATTCTCCCCCATCCAGGCTACGAAGGCCGCATGGTCAGCTGGTTCAAGCGCGACAAACCTTCCGACAAGCCCGAGGCCGACAGCGGCCGACGCCGCCTCAGCGCCGAAGAGATCGCTGCTGCGTTCGCGCCGCCCGCTGCGCCCGCACCTGCACCTGCGCAGCCGCCTGTCATTCCCCCGCCTGCGCCGACTGCTGCGCCTGATACGCAGGCCGTCGATCCGATCGCGACACCGCTGCAGCCGATTGATGCCGAGCGCCTGCCCGCCGATGCGGCGTTGCCGGTGACGGAGATCGCACCGGTCGTTCCCGAACCCGTTGCAACGGCCGCACCTGCGCCTCCTCCGCCCGCGTTCGTCGATCCGGCTGCGGCACTGGCCGACTACGTGTTCGCGAGCACCATGCCCGCCGCCGCGCCCGGCAAGTCCGGCTGGCGCGAACGTCTGGGCGGCAGCACGTTCGCGAAGAGCTTCGGCGGTCTGTTCTCCCGCAATCCGAAGCTCGATGAAGATCTGCTCGACGAGATCGAAACCGCGCTGCTGACCGCCGACGTCGGCGTCGCCGCGAGCACCGAACTGGTCGAGTCCTTGCGCAAACGCATGAAGGCGCGCGCGTTCGTCGATGCCAACGATCTGCTCAAGGCGCTGCGCGGTGACCTCATCGCGATGCTCGAGCCGGTCGCGAAACCGCTGGTCATCGACACGAACGCGAAGCCCTTCGTGATCCTGACCGTCGGCGTCAACGGCGTCGGCAAGACCACGACCATCGGCAAGCTCGCCAAGCGTTACAAGGACAAAGGCCACGCCTTGATGCTCGCGGCCGGCGATACCTTCCGCGCCGCTGCGGTGTCGCAGCTCAAGGCCTGGGGCGAACGCAATGGCGTGCCCGTGGTCGCCCAGGGCCAGGACGCCGATCCGGCCGCGGTCGCATTCGATGCGCTGCAGGCGGCGAAGTCGCGCGGCACCGGCATCCTGATCGCCGACACCGCCGGCCGTCTGCACACGCAGCAGGGCCTGATGGCGGAACTCGGCAAGATCCGTCGCGTGCTCGGCAAGATCGACCCGACCGCGCCGCATGAAGTGTTGATGGTCATCGACGGCACCACCGGTCAGAACGCGCTGTCGCAGCTGCGCCAGTTCAATGCGGCGGCGCAGGTCACCGGCCTGGTCGTGACCAAGCTCGACGGTACCGCCAAGGGCGGCGTGGTGTTCGCGCTGGCCCGCGAGTTCGGCATTCCGATCCGCTTCGCCGGTATCGGCGAGCGCCCAGAAGACCTGCGCGTGTTCGACGCCGAAGCGTTCGTCGACGCGATGCTGCCGGAGACGCTGGGGACGTGAGCACGACCGCGTCGGCGCCGGAATCATCGGCGCCGCGGCGCCTGCGCTGGTTGCGCGTGCTGCTGATCGCGCTGGTGCTGGCGATCGTCGCCGCGCTGCTGGTGCAGCTTCTGTTGCCGCCGGAACGCGCCCTGCGCCTGGTGCTGGCACGCCTCGAACCCACGCTGGGTCTGCGCATCACATTCGATGGTGATGTCGAATACCGCCTGCGCGGCACGCCGCAACTGATCGTGCGCAAGGTCAGCATTGCCGCACCCGGATCGGACACATCCGACGTGCCGATGCTGCAGGCCGAACGCGTACTGCTGTCGTTGCCGTGGAAGACCATCCGCAGCCGCGGCACCGATCTGGAAATCACCCGCGTCGAACTCGATGCCCCGCGTCTGCACCTGCCGTCGCTGCTGCGCTGGCTGGATGGGCGTCCACCGGGCGACAGCAAGGTGCCCGCGATCACCGACGGCGTGCACATCGTGCGCGGACGCCTCGACGGCGATGGCTGGACCATCGATGGATTCGCGCTGGAGCTGCCTGCGCTGCACGCCGATCGTGCGCTCGACGCGCAGATCAGCGGCACCGCACATCTCGATGCGCTGCAGGCACCGTTCCAGCTGCACCTGCACGCCGATCGCGCGGTCGATGCACGCGATCTGCAGGTGCGCGGCACGCTTGCGCTGATCCACGCGACTGGCCGGCTCGACACCACGCTGCAGGCCGACGCCACACGCATCGACGCCGACATGGCCGGCTTCGCACTGTCGCCGTTGCGCATCGCGATGGAGGCCCGCTGGCAGGGCGCGCAGGACACCGATCCGCTGCCGTTCGTGCTTGGCCTGCACGGTGCACTGCATGTCGGTGTCGACGGTGACGTGCTGGGATTCGCACCCATGGGTATTGCCCTGCGCGGCGAAGGTGTGGTGCCGGATCTCGTCGCCGGCGGCCGCGTGGCGCTCGGCGAACGACTCGACGTCACACTCGACGGGCACATCGCACGCTGGCCGGATGCATGGCCGGCGCTGCCGCCACCGCTGTCGGACTCGACGCAACCGCTGCCGTTCGCGCTGCGCTATGACGGCCCGGCGGATGCATCGGCGCCGATCGCACTGCGACTCGAACACGCACATGCGCGCTTCGAGGGCGAGGCGCGGATCGCGGCGATGCTCAGCTGGTTCGACGCATTCTCTACCGGCTCACCACTGCCGCCGCTGCGCGGACACCTGACCGCCGATCGCGTCGAAGTCTCCGGCGCGGTGCTGGAAGGCGTCGAGATCATCTTCGACGCCGGTAGCGGAGACACACCGCCGTGATCGCCCGCACCGATTACGCGACGCGACTGCTGGCGTGGTTCGACGTGCACGGCCGCCACGATCTGCCGTGGCAGCACCCGCGCACGCCGTATCGCGTGTGGCTTTCGGAAATCATGCTGCAGCAGACCCAGGTGCGGGTGGTGATTCCGTACTTCGAGCGCTTCGTCGACGCGCTGCCCGATGTGCGCGCACTGGCCGCCGCGCCGCAGGACACCGTGCTCGCGCTGTGGTCGGGCCTCGGCTACTACGCCCGCGCGCGCAATCTGCACGCCGCGGCGCAGCGCTGCGTTGAACTGCACGATGGCGATCTGCCACGCGATCTCGACGCCCTGCTCGCCCTGTCCGGCATCGGCCGCAGCACGGCCGGCGCGATCCTGTCGCAGGCCTGGGGCGATCCGTTCCCGATCCTCGACGGCAACGTCAAACGCGTGCTCGCCCGGCGCCACGCCGTCGAAGGCTGGCCCGCGCAGCCCAAGATCGAGAAGCAGTTGTGGGCGATCGCCGCAACGTTGCTGCCGGACACGCGACTGGCCGACTACACCCAGGCGCAAATGGATTTCGGCGCGACGCTGTGCACGCGCCACAACCCGGCCTGCCTGTTGTGCCCGGTCAATGAAGATTGCACCGCGTTCGCGCAGGGGCGCGTCGACGAACTGCCGACGCCGCGGCCGACCAAGACCTTGCCCGAGCGCGAGGCCAGCGTGCTGCTGCTGGAAGACGGCAAAGGCCGCGTGCTGCTCGAGAAGCGCCCGCCGACCGGCATCTGGGCGTCGTTGTGGTCGCTGCCGCAGGCCGAGGACGACGCGTGCGCGCTCGATTGGCTGCGCGCGCACGCACCCGGTCTCGTCGATGCTGTCGATCTCGATACGCCGCGACGTCTGCTGCCGGTGCAGCACGGTTTCACCCATTTCAAGCTGCGCCTGCAGCCGCTGCACTGGTCGGGTCTCCCGGCCCGTCACCGTGTGGGCGACAATGACCGACTGCGCTGGGTGGCACGCGACGAACTCGCGGCGCTCGGCATTCCCGCCCCGATCCGCACGCTGCTGCTCGCGCCGCGCATCGCCCTGGAGGATTGACCATGAGCCGACGCGTCTTCTGCGTCCACGACCAGACCGAAACCGACGGCCTGGATTTCATTCCCTGGCCCGGCGAACTCGGCAAGCAGGTCTTCGCCGAAATCGGCAAGCCGGCCTGGGCGCGCTGGCTGGCGCACCAGACCATGTTGATCAACGAGAACCGGCTGTCACCGCTGGATCCCAAGCACCGCGCCTTCCTCGAAGGCGAGATGCGCAAGTACCTCTTCGAACGCCAGACCGGCAGCGTCGCCGGCTACGTGCCCGCGTCCGACGCCTGATCCATCGCAGGCGCGTCCGCGGGATTGCGCTTCTCGGCCGCGCGGATCGCCTTGATGTCCAGCGGACGGATCTGCTGGATGTGGCACGGGATATTGACCGCTGCGCGGCTGCGCACCAGCACCTTGTCGAAACGCGCATTGACGCGGCTCATGTTGCTGGTCAGACCGATCGCCGACGTGGATGTCAGATCCTGGCACCGTCCGGACAGATCCAGCAGCCAGGCCTCGCTCGGGCGCGTCCACACCGCGAGTGCCGAATCACCGAGCGGCGTCCAACCGTTGATGGACCCGAAATAGCGGAAGTGATTGACCGCTTCTCCGGAATGCGCGTCATAGAGCGCGTACTTCTCCGCATCGGTGGTGCGCGGAAAGGTCCCGCAGGCGGCGAGTGCGAGGACCGCGAGTAGCGCTGCTGCGCTGCGAAGACGGCGGCGGACGGTCGAGACCATGACGGGCTCCTGCGGATGCACGATTGCGGAGATGCGTCGATGATGCGCCCGGCATGTGCCGCGCACCCGGCAATGCGCTGATGACGTTCAGCCGCGGGCCGGCTCGCCGGCACTCCGGCTGACGGTTACGCTGTCGCGCCCGCCCTGCTGGATCCACCGTGCCGAACGCGACCGCACCCGCCCGCCATCGCCAGGCCCTGATCTTCGCCGCGGGTCTGGGCGAGCGCATGCGGCCGCTGACCGACACCACGCCCAAGCCGCTGCTCGCGGTTGGCGGCAAGCCGCTGATCGTCTGGCATCTTGAAAAACTCGCCGCGCTCGGCGTGCGCGATGTCGTGGTCAACGTGTCCTGGCTCGCCACCCGCTTCGAACCGACGCTCGGCAACGGCAGCCGCTGGGGACTGCGGCTGCACTACTCGCACGAAGGCGCGCCGCCGCTCGAAACCGGCGGCGGCATGCTGCACGCGCTGCGTCTGCTGGACGATGCGCCCTTCATCGCCGTTAACGGCGACATCTGGAGCGATTACGACTTCGCGCAGCTGCCGGCCGAACCTGCCGGCGATGCGCATCTGGTGCTCGTCGACAATCCCGCGCACAACCCCACAGGCGACTTCGCGCTGGACGGCGTGGATGTGCGAAGTGACGGCGCGTCGAAGCTGACGTTCTCGGGGATCGGCGTCCATCGCCCCGCGCTGCTGCAAGACTGGCGCGACATCATCGGCAGCGCGCCCGGCGTCGATCTGGAACCGCCGCGATTCAAGCTGACGCCGTTGCTGCGCGCGGCAATGGCGAACGGTCGCGTGACCGGCGCGCATCATCCGGGGCGCTGGACCGATGTCGGAACGCCCGAGCGGCTGGCGCAGCTGGATGCAGCGTTGGCCTGAGTGTTCTCGCGAGAGCAAAGCGATGGGTTTCGATGCGCTCTACCCAATCTACGAAGGCTTTCGCCAACCGCGCGCTCAGTCGAGCGCCAGCACCTGGCGCACGAACGGCACGGTCAGCCTGCGCTGCGACGCGAGCGACGCATGATCGAGGCGATCCAGCAGCGCGGTGAGCGCGGGAAGGTCGCGATCGTGGCGGCGCAGCAACCAGTCGATGGTCGCGGCGTCGACCTGCAGTCCACGGCGTTCGGCGCGTAGCCGCAGCAGATCGTGGCGGCCGGTGTCGTCGAGCACCGGCAGCGGCACGCGGATGCACTGCCCCAGTCGCGAACGCAGATCCGGCAGTCCAAGCGCGAGCGCGTCGGGCGAAGCCGATGCGGTGTAGAACACCGCGCGACCTGCGTCGTGCAGGCGGTTGTGCAGATCGAACAACGCGACCTCGTCGTCGCGATCGCCGGCGATCGCATCGACATCGTCGATTGCGACCAGATCGTGGCCGTCGAGCGCCTGCGCGGCGTCACGCAGCCGACCGGCGATCCCACGCAGCGGCAGATAGACCGCGCGTCGGCCCAGCCGGTCCGCTTCCGCACACAACGCGATGGCGAGATGGGTCTTGCCGGTACCCGATCCACCTTCGACGTACAGCCCGCGACGCACGCCAGCGAGCGCGAAGTCGCGCAACTGCGGCAGCAGCGCGGTGTCGGTGGCGACAAAGGTTTCGAGCCGCTGGTCCGGCGGATACCGGAGCGCCAGCGGCAGTTGGGGCGATGGGCCACTCATCTCCGGCTCAACGCTCGACGTCCGCACCCTCGGCGCCGGTCACGATGATCACCGGGCGTTGCGACGCGGCCGCGCCTGCGATCTCGATCTCCGGCGTTTCGCCAGCGTAGAGGCGACTGTGCGTGTAGCGCTCGTGTGCGTAGCGCAGCAGCACGTTGCCGACAGCAGCGACCGGCAATGCCAGCAACATGCCGAGGAAACCGAACAACTGGCCACCGGCCAGCACCGCAAAAATCACCGCGACCGGATGCAGACCGATGCGATCGCCGACCAGACGCGGCGTCAGCACGTAGCTTTCCACCAGCTGGCCAATGGTGAACACCACGCCGATCAGAATGATCAGCTGCCAATCGAAGCCCTGCGCCTGCACGATCGCCGCGATCACGGCGAGCAGGATGCCGACGGTCGCACCCAGATACGGAATGAAGCTGATCAGGCCGGCGACCATGCCGATCAACAGGCCCAGACGCAGACCCACCACGGACATGCCGACCGCGTAGATCGCGCCCTGCCCCAGCATCACCAGGAACTGGCCCCGCAGGAAGCCGCCGAGCGAATCACTGGTCTCGATCGCCAGGCGGGTCGCGGTGTCGATGTGATCGCGCGGGATCAGGGCGGCGACGCGCTCGACCAGCAGGTCCCAGTCACGCATGAAATAGAAGGCCAGGATCGGCACCAGCACCAGGTTGATGACCAGCGCAAGAATCGCGAAGCCCGAGCGCGACACGTAAGCCAGCACCGTCGCAGCAACGCCGCCGGCCTGCTGCCAGTGCCCGCGGATCAATTCGATCATGCGGTCGGTATCGAGCCACGACATGATCTCATAGCCGGTGCGCTGCTCGATCCACGGCAGCGCGGTGCCGAGCAACCAGTCGCGGTATTGCGGCAGGCTGTCGATCAGGGTGACGATCTGACGTTCGATCATTGGCACCAGGATGATCAGCACCAGCGCCAGCAGCAGCGTCATCAGCAGGAACACCAGCGTCACCGCGACCGCGCGCGAACGGCCACGGCGCTCGAGTCGATCAACCAGCGGATCGCCCAGCCAGCCAAGCAGCAGCGCGAGCACAAACGGGGTGAGGATCGGGCCGAGCAGCCAGATCACGTAGCCGACGGCGAACGCCACCAGACCCCATTGCAGGCGCTTGAGGAAACGCGCGATGTCGGCGTTCGCGGGGTCGGTCTGGATCATCAGTGGCGGTCCGTGCGGTGCAGCGGGGAAAGAATCAACGCAGATGGAACACGGGCGTGACGCCCTCGATGTTGCCTTCGGCTTCCACGAACACATTCTCGTCGGCCATGCGGCGGAAGCCGGTCAGGCCGGTCAACAGATCGAGCTGCACCTCCAGCCCCAGCGGCGTCGCCCGGACCGGACGGATGCCGCGCACCACCGACATGCGCTGCAACTGCGCGGACAGCTTGATGTAGTCGGCGCTGCTGTTGATGCCGGAGAACACGATCGCCTGCGTCGAGGGCGCGCCGGTGGGGCTGGTGCGCGCATAACGCTTGGTCAATGCATCGGCCGCGCCGTCGGCGCCGCTGGCGAGCGTGCGCCGGGCATCGGCGCCGGTCTCGCTCCAGCGCGCGAGAACGCGCCCGCTGTCGACGAAGATCCAGTCCGCTTTCCAGCCCGCGCCGTCGCGATAGAGCTTGCCGATCAGCTGCATCGGCGGGTTGTAACGCGCCGAAATGCGCGCGACCGACGCCGTGTCGCCGCGCCAGATCGCACCCACCGCGGCCTGTTCGGCGGCATTGCCGGACGGCAGGCCCAAACGGTAGCCGCGCTCGATCGCACGCTGCAACGTCGGACGGGCCACGTTGTTCTGCTGCAGCGCGACCAGACGCGGGCCGGAGCCGTCATCGATCGCCAGCCACATCACCGGCTTGGGTCGCGGATCCGGCCACACCGGCAGGCCCAGCGCACCAGCCACCGCATCGATGTCGGCTTCGCGGAAGCGCACAACCAGCGTGGTGGTGAAGGTCGGCGAGCCGCGCGAGGACACGCCCTCGTCCTGGCGATAGTCGTAACCCTCGACGTACTGGGCGGCGCGGCGGAGTTCCTGCGACACACCCGGGCGCTGGACCGCATTGCGGTCACCCGACAGCTTGCCGAGCACCTGCGCCAGCGCGCGCGTGAAGCCGGCCTCGCGCTCGGATTCGCTCTGGCTGCGCACTGGAATCTCGGCCGCATACAGGCCGACGGCCGCGGCCCGGTCGCCTTCCACGCGCTGCGCGAAGGCGGTCCCGGACACGGCTAACGTGCCCAACAATGCGGCCAGCAGCCACGTCATCATGTCCAACGAGCGCTTCTGGCGGTGCATCCGGCAAGTCCTGGATCGGGGCGTCATCGAGGCGCGATGGTGCCATAAACGATGCGGACGGTCCGTGGCGACGCCGACACGCAGGCCACGACTGCAAGCCGGCCGGCTGCTAAAATCCGCAGTCTTCCCGCCTTGCGACGGCTGCCGTGACCGCTCCCACTCCCCTGACCTACCGCGATGCTGGCGTCGATATCGACGCAGGCAATGAACTCGTCGAACGCATCAAGCCGCTGGTCAAGCGCAGCTTCCGGCCCGAGGTCATGGGCGGCCTGGGCGGTTTCGGCGCGCTGTTCGACCTTTCGGGCAAGTACCGGGAGCCGGTGCTGGTCTCCGGCACCGACGGTGTGGGGACCAAGCTCAAGCTGGCCCAGCAGTTCGGCCGCCACGACACGATCGGCATCGATCTGGTTGCGATGTGCGTCAACGATGTGCTGGTGCAGGGCGCCGAGCCGCTGTTCTTCCTCGACTATTTCGCCACCGGCAAGCTCGACATCGACACCACCGCGTCGGTCATCGGCGGCATCGCCCGCGGCTGCGAGCTGTCGGGCTGCGCGCTGATCGGCGGCGAAACCGCCGAGATGCCGGACATGTATGGCATCGGCGAATATGACCTGGCCGGCTTCACCGTCGGCGCGGTCGAGAAATCCGAGCTGCGCGACGGCAGCAAGGTCCAGGCCGGCGACGTACTGGTCGGCATCGCGTCCAGCGGCCCGCACTCCAACGGCTACTCGCTGATCCGCCGCATCTTCGAACGCGCCGGCCGCCCCACCGACATCGAAGTCGGCGGCGTGAACCTGGTCGATGCGTTGATGGCGCCAACCACGCTCTACGTGAAGCCGGTGCTGGAGCTGCTGCGCGGCGAACTCGGTCCGCAGCTGCACGCAATGGCCCACGTCACCGGCGGCGGCCTGACCGAAAACATCATCCGGGTCATTCCGGACGGCCTCGGCCTGACGATCGATGCGTCCTCGTGGCCGCAGCCGCCCGTATTCGAATGGCTGCAGCGCGAAGGCGCGGTGGCCGATCACGAAATGTGGCGCACGTTCAACTGCGGCATCGGCTTCGTGCTGGTGGTGCCGGCCGACAGCGTGGCCGCGTTCGGTGGCGCGCTCGATGGCCTGGATCTCGCCCACTGGACGATCGGTGAAGTGGTCGAAGCCGGCGACGGCGATCGCGTCCGCATCGGCTGATTCCGGCGCCGTGTCGGCCGGATCCGAACCCGCGTCTCCATACGCGCCGCCGGCGACGGCATCGCCGGCGCTGCGCGTGCCGGTGTCGCCTGCCGCAGCGTCCAGTCAGCTGCGCACGCTCGGCGTGCTGCATCACATCCTCGGGGGCCTCTCGCTCGCTGGCGCCGTGGCTTTTGGCATCATTCTGGTGTTCGGTTTCACCCAGGAAGCCGCCGAAGGCTTCACCGATCCCGTCGGCAAGGCGACGATCGCGGTCTTCGGGGTGCTGACCATCGGCTCGCTGATCGGTGGCGTGCTGTGCATCTGGTCCGGCCTGCATCTGCTGCGGCACACGCGCGCCGGCCTGTGCACGACGGTCGCCGCGCTGCTCTGCCTGCATGTGCCGCTCGGCACCGCGCTGGGCATCGCGACGCTGGTGATCCTGCAGCGCCCCGACACACGTGCCCTTTTCGACGTCGCGGGCGCACGCCGATGACGCTGCGACTGGCGGTGCTGGCCTCGGGCCGCGGCAGCAATCTGCAGGCGATCCTCGATGCTATCGCCGTCGGCACGCTGGACGCCGAAGTCATCGGCGCCTGGTCCGACCGCAAGGACGCACAGGCGCTGGTGCGCGCCCGCGACGCCGGCCTGCAGGCGCATGCGATCCGACCGCGCGATTTCGCCGACCGCGCCGCGCACGACGCCGCGCTGTTCGGCGCCCTCGATGCCGCAGGGCCCGACCTGATCGTCTGCGCCGGCTACATGCGCCTGATTGGCGCCGAGGTCATGACCGCGCGCGCTGGCAGGATTATCAACATCCATCCTTCGCTGCTGCCCGACTTCAAGGGCCTGCACACGCACCAGCGCGCGCTCGATGCCGGCGTGCCGGAGCACGGCGCCAGCGTGCATTACGTGACCGCCGAGCTCGACGGTGGCCCGGTGATCGCGCAGGCGCGGGTGCCGGTGCTGCCCGGCGACGATGCCGAGACGCTGTCGGCGCGCGTGCTGGGCCGGGAACATCCGCTGCTGCTGGAGACATTGCGCTGGATCGCCGCCGGCCGTGTGCGGCTGCATGAAGACGGCGTTCATGTCGACGGCGCACGCGTCGCTGCGCCGCTTCAGCTGGCAGCCACCGACCGGTTCGCATGATGCCCGTCCTATGCGCGCCCTCCTCTCTCTGTTCGCCACTGCCCTGCTGATCGTCGCGTGGCCCACGGCCGCGCGCGGCGCCGGACTCGAGCCGTTCGTCGCGACCTACGATGCCTGGTACGAGGGCAAGCAAGCCGGCACCGCAACAATGCGGCTGCAGCCGCGGGGCACGCAGTGGCAAGTGGATCTCGGCATCCGCGGTAATCGCGGTTTCGCCGGCATCCTCGGTCTGAATCTGGAGCAGGACACGCTGTTCGATGTCGTCGGCACCGTCTATCGCCCGCTGCGTCAGAGCACCACGCGCAAAGCCGCGGTGTTCTTCAACCGAAAGGTCGAGGGCGTTTACGACTGGTCCAACAACGTCGCCCGTTGGACCGGCGATCTGAGCAAGCGGCGCCGCGAACCCGTGCCGTTGCAGCCCGGCGACATGAGTGCGCTGCTGATCAATCTGGCAGTGATGCGCGACGCCGCACCCGGCGTCGCGCTGCAATACCGGTTCGTTGACGGCGGCCGCGTGCGCCAGCACGCGTACCAGGCGGCGGCCGAGCCGGAGCTCGTGCAGGTTGGCGACATCAGCTACTCGGCACTGCGCGTTTCACGAACCAACGGCGGCAATGACGAGATGATCATCTGGGTGGCGGACGGCGTCCCGACGCCCGTCCGGATCCTGCAACGCGAAAATGGCGAGGACGCGGTGGACCTGCGCCTGGTCGAATACCAAGGAGCACCCTAATGAAGACACGAGCCCCCATGACCCGACTGCTGACCGCCACCGGCGCCGCCCTGCTCGCCCTTGCTGCGCTCCCCGCGCTGGCGATCGAGCCGTTCTCCGCGACCTACCAAGCCAACTACATGGGCATGCGCGCGCAAGCGAACATGAACCTTGTGCAGGAGGGCGGTAGCCGCTGGAAATACGACCTGCAGGTCGCCGGTGCCGGCGCGCGTCTGGAACAGACGACCACGTTCGAAGCGAACGGCGAGCAGTGGCGGCCGGTGTCGAGCAGCGATTCGCAGCGCGGTGAATCCGGACTCGCTGCGATGCTGATGAAGAACCGCGAGCTCAACACCACCTATGACTGGAACGCGGGCGAAGCGCGCTTTGCGGGCGATGTGCGCGACGGCCAGAGCGGTCCGGTGAAGCTGCAGACCGGTGATCTCGACGGCATGTTGATGAACCTCGTGCTGGTGCGCGACGTGCAGGCGGGCAAGTCTCCGCTGCGCTATCGCTTGGTCGAAGACGGCCGCGCCAAGCGCCAGCTGTTCGAACGCCAGGGCACCGAGCAGGTGACCGTGGGTGGCCGTTCGATGGAAGCCACCAAGGTTGTGCGTACCGACGGACGTCGCGAGATCATCGCGTGGATCGTCGACGACATGCCGGTGCCGGCGCGTCTGCTGCAGCGCCGGGACGGCAAGGACCACATCGACATGCGCCTGCAGTCGGTCAACTGATCCGCGCATCGCATCATGCAAAAGGCCCCGCATCGCGGGGCCTTTTTTTGTGGGTTGCGGCGACCGCGCTTCAAGGCACGGTTTCGGTCCTGCACTCCACCCGGATCGATTCGGACGATCCACGCCGGCGGTAATCGACGCAACTGCGTTGGCCTGCCTGCGTCCGCACAGCGGTGACGGTGAAGAATCCCTGCAGGACCTCGCCACGGGTCAGCTCGCCATCCTCGTTCCAGTCCATCTCCTTAAACGGCATGCCGCTGAGCGCCGCCGCATTCGTGTAACGCATCCAGCCCAGTGCGAGCAGCAACACCGCCACGGTCGCGAACAACGCGATGCGGCGGTTCGACAACCGACCCTTGAACGCCATGGCCTACTTCACCCGCCGGATGCGCGCGCCGAGCCCGGAAAGCTTGCGTTCGATGTGTTCGTAGCCGCGATCGAGGTGGTAGATGCGGTCGATCGTCGTATCGCCGTCGGCTACCAGACCGGCGAGGATCAGCGACGCCGATGCGCGCAGATCGGTCGCCATCACCGGTGCGCCACTGAGGCGCTCGACACCGCGCACGCTGGCGCGCGGACCGTCAATGTCGATCTCCGCGCCCAGTCGCATCAGCTCGCTGACATGCATGAAACGGTTTTCGAAGATCGTCTCGTCGATCGTGCCGGTGCCTTCGGCGACACAGTTCATCGCCATGAACTGCGCCTGCATATCGGTCGGAAACCCGGGGTGCGGCGCGGTGACGATGTCGATCGCCCGGGGGCGACGGCCCTGCATGTCGACGGTGATGCGGTCGCCGTCGATTTCGACCGTCGCGCCGGCATGGCGCAGGCGTTCGATCACTGCACCGAGTGTGTCCGGACGCGCGCCGACTGCCGTCACGCGGCCACCGGTCATCGCCGCAGCGACCAGGAACGTGCCGGTCTCGATGCGATCAGCGACCACCGCATGGGTCGCGCCATGCAGACGCTCGACGCCCCGCACTTCGATGCGCGAAGTACCGGCGCCACGGATGTCGGCGCCCATCGCGATCAGGCATTCGGCCAGATCGACGATCTCCGGCTCGCGCGCGGCGTTGTCGATCAGGGTCGTGCCGTCGGCGAGCGTCGCCGCCATCAACACGTTCTCGGTCGCGCCGACGCTGATCGTTTCGAACACCACGTGGCCGCCGCGCAGGCGCTCGGCCTGCGCGCGTATGAACCCGTGTTCGACGGTGATCGTCGCGCCCAGCGCCTCGAGCGCCTTGATGTGCAGATCCACCGGGCGCGCGCCGATCGCGCAGCCGCCGGGCAGCGAGACCTCCGCCGCGCCGTACTTGGCCAGCAGCGGGCCGAGCACGAGGATCGACGCGCGCATTGTGCGCACCAGTTCGTACGGCGCGACGTGGCTGGTGACGCTGCGCGGATCAACGGTCACGCGCCCGTTGTCGACGTCGTGCTCGACGCCGGCGCCGAGGCCCGAGAGCAGCTTGGTCGTCGTCAGCACATCGTGCAGATGCGGCACATTGGTGACTTCGACCGGCGCATCGGCGAGCAGGGTCGCGCACAGGATCGGCAGCACCGCGTTCTTGGCGCCCGAAATGCGCACCTCGCCCTGCAGCGTGGCGCCGCCGGTGACGATGATCTTGTCCATCAGCCCTGCCCTGCGCCGGCGGCCGCGTGTTCGTCGGGTGTCTTCGTATTGAGCGCGAGCGCGTGGATCTCGCGGCCCATCAGCGCGCCGAGCGTCGCGTACACCATGCGGTGCCGCGCAAGCGGAAGCTTGCCGGCAAAGGCGGGCGAGACGACCAGCGCTTCGAAATGCACGCCGTCGTCGCCCTGCACGTGCACCACGGCGTCGGGCAGACCCTGCTGGATGAGGTCGGTGATGGTCTGGGTATCCAAGAATCGGGTCCTGTGGCCGCGCTGCCGGGCCGTGAACGTCGCTAAGCGCGCTGCGTGAAGCGCGGATGAGCCGTCATCGCCGACGCCGCCTGTCGCAGGGCATTCACGCCGGAAAGCGCATAAAATGAATGGCTTAGCCTAACGGAAAAGCCCTGTGCCGGATATGGTCGATCACCCTCGCGAAGTTGCCGCTGCCCGCTCCGATTTCGCGGCCAGCGGACGCCGTGTCTTCGCAGTCGAGGTCGAAGGTCTGCAGGCGGTGGCGGACCGGTTGGACGGCGACTTTTCTGCCGCCTGCGCGCGAATTCTCGAATGTCGCGGCCGCGTGGTCTGCATGGGCATGGGCAAGTCCGGCCATGTCGCCCGCAAGATCGCCGCAACCTTTGCGTCGACCGGCACCCCGGCGTTCTACGTGCACCCGGGCGAAGCCGGCCACGGCGACCTGGGCATGATCACCGACGCCGACGTGGTGCTGGCGCTGTCGTATTCGGGCGAGTCCGACGAGATCCTGATGCTGCTGCCGGTGCTCAAGCGCCAGGGCAATGCGTTGATCGCGGTGACCGGCCGCGCGAACTCGACGATGGCCGCAGCCGCCGACATCCATCTCGACATCAGCGTGCCGGCAGAGGCCTGCCCGCTGGCACTGGCGCCGACGGCCAGTACAACGGCCTCCCTGGCGATGGGCGATGCGCTCGCGGTGGCGCTGCTCGAAGCGCGCGGCTTCACCGCCGACGACTTCGCCCGTTCGCATCCGGCCGGCGCGCTCGGCCGTCGCCTGCTGCTGCATATCCGCGACGTCATGCACGGCGGTGGCGATATTCCGACCGTTTCCGCAGACGCCTCGCTGGCCGATGCGCTGCTGGAAATGAGCCGCAAGCGCCTGGGCATGACCGTGGTCGTTGACGACGCCCGACGCCTGATCGGTCTGTACACCGACGGCGATTTGCGTCGCACGCTGACCGACCCGGCTATCGACGTTCGCGATGCGCGGATCGCCGATGTCATGACCCGTGATCCGATCGCGATTGCCGCCGACGCCTTGGCCGTCGAAGCAGCGCGGCTCATGGAAACCCGCAAGATCACGATGCTGCCGGTCGTCGACGGCGATCGCCGCGTGGTCGGTGCCCTGAACATCCAGGACCTGCTGCGCGCCCGCGTGGTCTGAGCCGGCGCCCATTCATTCGATGCCCGATACTTTCCAGACCATGCCCGATACCTCTGCCCCCTTTGCCGATGTCTCCGATGCCGTGCTTGCCCGCGCCGCCCGCGTGCGCCTGGCGTGCTTCGACGTGGACGGCACGCTGACCGACGGCAGCCTGGCCTTCGATAGCGACGGCCGCGAGATCAAGACCTTCCACGTCCATGACGGCCAGGGCCTGGTGCTGCTGCGCAAGGTCGGCATCGCTGTGGCGCTGGTGACGGCGCGCAAGGGCGGCATCGTGGAGCGCCGCGCAGCGGATCTTGGCGTCGAGGCGCATGTGCACGTGGCCGACAAGCGCGAGCGGGTCGAATCGCTGTGCGCCGCACTCGGAGTCACGCTGGAAGAAGTCGCCTTCATGGGCGACGACCTCGCCGATGTCGGCGTGATGCGCGCGGTCGGTTTCGCCGTCTCGCCGGCCGATGCGCACGCCTGCGCCGGCGACAGCGCCCACTGGCGCACCCGCGCAAATGGCGGCCGCGGCGCGGGGCGCGAACTGTGCGATCTGATCCTGCACGCGCAGGGTCGTCTGGCCGGCATCCATGCCGATGGACGGATCTCGTGAACTGGCGTCTGACCCTCACCGTCGTGCTGCTGCTCGGCGCGCTGCTCTCGGGCTGGTCTGCCTGGCGGCAGAAGGACACGATCATCACCGAGGACCCGGCCGACGGCCGTACCGATTACCTGCTGCGCGATTTCGATATCGTCGCGCTCGACAGCACGGGCCGCGAAGCGTTCTCGCTGCAGGCGCCCCAGATGCAGCAGACGCCTGGCGCGCGCACCCTGGAACTGGTCACCCCGCTGTTCCACGTCCCCGAAAAGGAAGGCGACGGTCGCTGGGAAATCCGCTCCAGTACCGGCTGGGTCTCCGAGAACAACGATGAAGTCCGCCTGCGCGGGGAGGTGACGGCCGACAGCCCAGAGGGCAGTCCGCGACCGACCCGGATGCGCACCGAGGCGATGAATGTCTTCCCGCAACGCAACCAGGCCACGTCCGATGCACTGGTCGACGTCGAACAGCCCGGTTCTACAATGCAGGGCACCGGCATGCGTGCCGACCTCGATTCGGGACGGATCGAGCTTCTTTCCAAGGTGAAATTCCGCAATGAACCGACTTCCCGCCGCTAGCCTGCTGCTGATCGCCGCATTCGCACTGCCCACCGCGGTGCTGGCGAAGGCATCGGATCGCAACCAGCCGCTCAATGTGGACGCTGGCTCCAGTGACTGCTCGGTCAGCGACGAGCAGCTCCCCTGCCTGCTGACCAGTGGCGTCACGATCACCCAGGGCACGCTCGAGATCCAGGCGACGCGCGCCGATCTGCGCCGCCGCAGCGGCGAGTTCCAGCAGGTGATCCTCAACGGCGGCCCGGTGAAGATGAAGCAGCAGATGGACGACGGCGGCTGGGTCGATGCGACCGCTGCCCAGGCCGACTACAACATGCAGAGCGACACGGTGGTGCTGACCGGCAACGCCGTGGTCAACCAGCCGGGCCAGGGCAAGATCGAGGGCCAGCGCATCGTCTACAACATGTCGACCGGGCGGGTACAGGGTGGCGGCGACGGCCAGGGTCGCGTGCGCATGCAGTTCCAGCCGCGCAACCAGACGCCGGCAGCGCAGCAGGCGCCCGCGGCGCAGGGCGGCGGCTGATGCTCGTCGCCGAAGGTCTGCGCAAGAGCTACAAGCAGCGCGAGGTCGTCAAGGAATTCGGGCTGACGCTCGAAGCCGGCGAGGTCGTCGGCCTGCTCGGCCCCAACGGCGCCGGCAAGACCACCTGCTTCTACATGATCGTCGGCCTGGTGCCGGCGGATGCGGGGCGGATCGTCCTCGACGGCCACGACATCACCGCCGAACCGATGTACACCCGCGCCAAGCGCGGCGTCGGCTACCTGCCGCAGGAACCCTCGGTGTTCCGTAAGCTCAGCGTCGCCGACAACATCATGCTGGTGCTGGAACTGCGCGAGGATCTCGACAAGGCCGGCCGCCAGAAAACGCTGGCCGATCTGATGGACGAGTTGCAGATCACCCACGTCGCCGACCAGGCCGGCGCCAGCCTGTCGGGCGGTGAACGACGCCGGGTCGAGATCGCCCGCGCGCTGGCCGCGAATCCGCGCATGATGCTGCTCGACGAACCCTTCGCCGGCGTCGACCCGATTTCGGTCGGCGAGATCCAGCGGATCGTCACCCATCTCAAGGAACGCGGGATCGGCGTGCTGATCACCGACCACAATGTCCGCGAGACCTTGGGGATCTGTGACCGGGCGTATATCCTCAGTGACGGCGGCGTGCTCGCGCAGGGGGCTCCGGAAGCATTGCTGGCCAATCCCGACGTGCGTCGTGTCTACCTGGGGGAATCCTTCCGTCTGTAGTCGGCGCGCGCATCCGGCCAGGGAGTTCCGGAGTCGATGAAGCCACGTCTGCAGACATCGCTGGGGCAACACCTCGTTCTGACGCCGCAATTGCGTCAGGCGTTGCATCTGCTCCAGCTGTCGTCCGTGGAGCTCGAAACCGAGATCACCACCGCGGTCGAGAGCAATCCGCTGCTCGACTGGGAAGAACCCGACGCCATCTCCGTGCAGCCGTTGTCCGAACGCGGCAGCACGCAGGATCAGGACGCCCGCCAGGATCACGACGACAGGAGCCGCGACGGCGACCGCAACAGTGATGCCGAGCCTGCCGCGGCGTGGGACGGCGATGACGGCTGGAACGAACGCGGCAGCGGCAGTGATCAGGGCCACGGCGACAACGACGGCGACGGCGATGCCGCCGACCGCATGATCCAGTCGGAAAGCCTGCAGGACCATCTGTCCTGGCAGCTGCACCTGAGCACGATGTCCGCGCGCGACCGCAACATCGGCGTCGCCCTGATCGACGCGATCGACGACGATGGCTACCTGCGCGAATCACTGGATGACATCGTCGCGGCACTGCTGCCGGAAACGCGCGCGACCGCCGGCGAAGTTGCTGCCGTGCTGTGCCGCGTCCAGCGCTTCGACCCGGTCGGCGTCGGCGCTCGCTCCCTGGGCGAATGCCTGCGCCTGCAACTCGAACCGCTGCACGTCGACACGCCGGGCCGTACGGTGGCGCTGCTGGCCGCGCGCGACCATATCGAACGTCTGCCCAAACTCGGCGCGCCGGGACTGGCGGATGCGCTGGGTTGCCCGCCCGAGGACGCCGCGACCGCACTGCAGCTGCTGCGAAGCCTCGACCCGCGCCCGGGTGCGCAGATCGGCAATGTGCCGCACGACAACTACGTGACCCCGGACTGCGTGATCGCGCGCCAGAACGGCGTGTGGCGCGTCACGCTCGCCGGTTCCCATTTTCCGCGGGTGACCATCCATCGCGGTTACGAGCAGATGATTCAGCACGCCGGCACCAGCGATGCCGGGTACCTCAAGGGACGCCTGCAGGAAGCGCGCTGGCTGTTGAAGAACATCGAAGCGCGCGGCGAGACACTACTCAAGGTCGTGCGCTGCCTCGTGCGGCAGCAGTCGGGATTCCTCGAGTTCGGCAAGCGCGCGCTGCGTCCACTCACACTTCGGGAAGTGGCCGAGGAAATCGGCATGCACGAATCCACCGTGTCGCGCGCGGTGGCGCGCAAATACGTACACACACCGCGCGGCACCCTGTCGTTGAAGGACTTCTTCGATTCCGGTGTCGGCACCGAGGGCGGCGGCGAGGCGTCGAGTACCGCGATCCAGCAGATGATCCGCAGCCTCGTCGACGCCGAGAACCCGCGCAAACCGTTGTCGGACGCGCGCCTGGCCGATCTGCTCAAGGCCGCCGGCGTGCCGGTCGCGCGCCGCACGGTGGCCAAATACCGCGAAGCGCTGCACATCGTCTCGTCGCACGAACGCGTTCGCATCGCCTGAACTTCCGCTTCTCTACGGTGGTCCCAGAGACGCGACGGACGGCGCTTGCACCGGGCCCCCGCCGCGCTACTCTGGACCCGATCGTTCGCGTCGATCGCGGACGGGTCCTTCCCGAACCGTTGAAGGAGGTTGCCGATGCATGTCGAGACCCATGGCCACCAGCTCGAGGTGACGCCCGCACTGCGAGACCACGTGGACACCAAGTTCCAGAAGCTCGCCAAGCACTTTGATCAGCCGCTGCACGTGCGCGTCCAGCTCAGTGTCGAGAAGCTGCTCCACAAGGCCGAGGCGACCGCCATCATCGCCGGCAAGACCTTCCACGCCGATGCGAGTGCGGCCGACATGTACGCCGCGATCGACCAGCTGACCGACAAGGTCGACCGCCTGCTGGTCAAGCATCGCAAAAAGATTGTCGACCATCACCGCGGCGAGAGCCCTGCACGCGACGGCACTTTCGGCTAGGCTGCGGCTCCCACGAATCGCCCCCGGGTCCGCGCGGCATGTCCTTTTCCGATCTGCTCTCGGCCGACCGCATCGTGATGCTGGTCGCACCTGATTCACGCGATGTCGTATTGGACACCGCCGCGCGGTTGCTCGCCGGCAACTCTCCGACGCTGACCCCGTTGCTCGGCCACGCACTGCGTGAGCGCGAGCAACTGGGCAGCACCGGAATCGGCCGCGGTGTCGCGATTCCGCACGCACGCAGCACCGCGTTCCGCGAACCGCGCGCTGCCTTCCTGCGGCTGTCGCATCCCATCGACTTCAACGCCACCGACGGCCAACCGGTGGATCTGGTGTTCGCGATGTGCGTGCCCGATCACCAGGTCGAGCAGCATCTGCAGACACTTGCCGGCCTGGTCGAACATTTCTCCAACGCCGACTTCCGCGACGAGCTGCGCGCCGCACGCGATCTCGCCAGACTTCGCAGTCTGCTGCTCGATTCCGCGCCGCTCGCCGACGCGGTTCGCGCGTGAACGCGAGCATCCAGGCGCAGGAGCTGTTTGCGCAGTTGCACGACCGGCTGGGACTGCGCTGGCTCGCCGGCCAACATGGCGGCCGCAAGGTACTCGAATCGATCGAAACCGTCGCGCGCCGGCCTTCGCTCGCCGGCTATCTCAACATCATCTATCCCAACAAGGTGCAGATTCTCGGCACCGAGGAACTGTCCTGGCTCGACGGGCTGGATTCGCGTCTGCGCTGGGAGACCATCGAACGCGTGATGCAGTATCGGCCGCTCGCGCTGGTTATCAGCAAGGATCAGCCCTGCCCCGAAGATCTGCGCGAGGCAGCTGAGGAATCACAGACGCCGCTATGGACCTCGCCCAACCGCGGCCATGAACTGCTGAACCTGCTTCAGTACCACCTCGCGCGCCAGCTGGCGCCGCGGATCACCCTGCATGGCGTCTTCATGGAGGTGTACTCGATCGGCGTGCTGATCACCGGCGAGTCCGGCTCGGGCAAGAGCGAGCTGGCGCTGGAACTGATCACGCGTGGCCATCGACTGGTGGCTGACGACGCGCCCGAGTTCACCCAGATCGCGCCGGACGTGCTCGACGGCACCTGTCCCGAACTGCTGCAGGATCTGCTGGAACTGCGCGGCCTGGGTGTGCTCAACATCCGCGAGATGTTCGGCGACACCGCCGTGAAGCGGAACAAGTATCTGCGTCTGATCATCCATCTGAGCCGGCCCAACGCCGACACGATGGCCGGCGATGGCGACGGCATGGTGCGTCTGACCGGTGATCTGGGCATGCGCCGGGTGCTCGATCTCGACGTGCCGCTGATCACCCTGCCGGTCATGCCCGGTCGCAACCTCGCGGTGCTCGCCGAGGCCGCCACGCGCATCCACATCCTGCGCACCAAGGGTCTCGACCCGGCCGCGGCCTTCCTCGCCCGGCATTCGCAATTCCTCGAGCGGGGCGCACCGTGAGCGATACGACGCCACCGCTGTTCTACGTCGTCAGCGGCCTGTCGGGCAGCGGCAAATCGGTCGCGCTGCGCACGTTCGAGGATCTGGATTTCTACTGCGTCGACAACCTGCCTGCGGGCATGCTCGCCGACTTCGTCGCCAACCTCACCCGCGCCGACGAACCGCCGCGGCGCCTGGCGGTCGGCATCGACGTGCGCAACCGCCACACCGATCTGTCGAAGGTGCCGGGCTGGCTGTCGGATGTGGGCGCGCTCGGTCTCGATCCGCGCCTGGTGTTCTTCGAGACCGGCAACGAAGTACTGCTGCGTCGGTTCGCCGACACCCGTCGACGCCATCCGCTGAGCCGGGTCGGCCTGTCGCTGGCCGATGCGATCGCGCTCGAACGCAATCTGCTGCGTCCGCTGCGCAGTCTTGCCGACACGGTCATCGACACCAGCGATCTCAACGTCCACCAGCTGCGCCGTCGCATCGTCACCGAACTGGATCTCGCCCAGGACCAGTCGGTCTCGCTGCTGTTCGAATCCTTCGCCTACCGGCGCGGCGTGCCGGCCGATGCGGATTTCGTATTCGACGCGCGCGCATTGCCGAACCCGCACTGGGATCCGCGACTGCGCCCGCTGTCGGGTCGCGATGCCGATGTGCGCACCTGGTTCGAAGATCAGGAGGACGTGGGCGAGTTCATCGCCCAGGTGTCGCAGTTCCTGGGCAACTGGCTCCCGAGGTTGCGCAGCGATACCCGCAGCTACGTGACCGTCGCCTTCGGCTGCAGTGGCGGTCGGCATCGCTCGGTGTATCTGGCCGAAACGCTGGCGCGGCATGCGCGCGAGCAGGGCTGGCGCGACGTCGCGACCTACCACCGCGAACTCGACTGACCGCCTGCTGCAACGCGGCTTCGACGCACGCGGATGCAATGTCGCGCGCACGACGCTTCCGGGCGATCCCCCTGCTCTGCTAACGTCCACGGATGGCCGTTGGCGTACTTCTATTGACCCACGAGGGAATCGGTTCCGCGATGCTGGCGGTGGCGACCCGTCTGATGCAGCAGCTTCCGCTGAAGACGGACGTGTTCGAGATGCCGTTCGACGCGGATCCGGAGGCGGCGCTCCCTCGTGCGAGCGCAGCGATGCGGCGTGTCGACGGCGGTGACGGCGTGCTGATCCTGACGGATCTGTACGGCGCCAGCCCGAGCAACGTCGCCGCGCAGCTGGCGCGACTGGGCACGCCGGCCCGGCGCGTGTCCGGCCTCAGTCTGCCGATGCTGTTGCGGGTCATGAACTATCCTGAGCAGGCGCTCGACGATCTGCCGGCCACCGCCGCGGCAGGTGCCCGCAACGGTGTCCTGCTCGACGATGCCTGAGTCGCACCGCCCCACCCTCTTTCTCCCGCGCTGTACCAGGACTGCTTCCCGATGATCGAACGCGAACTGCTCGTCGCCAACAAGCTCGGCCTGCACGCCCGTGCGACCGCCAAGCTGGTGCAGGTGCTGTCGGGGTTCCGCTGCAACGCCACGCTGGTCGCCAAGGGCCGAGAGGTCAACGCCAAGAGCATCATGGGCGTGATGTTGCTGGCTGCAGGGCACGGCACCCAGGTCGTGCTGCGACTCGACGGCGAGGACGAAGCCGCCGCGATGGAAGCTGCTGCCGCGTTGTTCGAGCGCAGGTTCGACGAGGAGGGCTGATGCGGCAGGGGCTCCACGGACAGGGTGCCTCCCGCGGCAGCGCGCTCGGTCGCGCACGCGTGCGCGAACCGCATGCCCTGGAAGTCGCCGAGGCGCGCGTCGCGCCCGGCGAGGCCGAAGCGGAACTGGCACGGCTGCATGCCGCGATCGAACAGGTGCGCGGCGAGATCCGCGCGATGCGCGACCAGTTGCACGGCGCGCTGGCACACGAGGTCGGCGAATTCCTCGACCTGCACACCTTGCTGCTCGAAGACCCGGAATTGCTGCAGGGCCTCGACGAACTCGTGCGTTCTGGCCTGTACGGCGCCGACTACGCGCTGCGCCTGCAGCGCGACCGGCTGGCCGCGGTGTTCGAGGGCATGGACGATGCCTACTTCCGCAGCCGCATCGAGGACATCGATCACGTCATCGGTCGCGTGCACGCAGCGCTGCACGACCACGAGGCGGAACTGCAGGGCGTCGCCGGCGAAATCCTGGTCACCGATGCGATCGCGCCGTCGGAGATCGGCCGCCTGCATGCGCAGGGCGTACTCGGCATCGTGACCTCGGGCGGCAGCATGCTGTCGCACACCGCGATTCTCGCCCGCAGCCTGCACCTGCCGCTGATCGTCAACGCACCGCAAGCGCTGGGTGCGATCAACGACGGCAATGTGCTGGCCATCGATGGCAGCACCGGCGAGATCGTCATCGAGCCCGGCGCGCACGATCTGCGCCTCTACCGGGCACGGCTGCGCGAGGAAAAGCGTGAGCGCAAGCAGCTGCGCCGTCTGCGCCGCGAGCCCAGCAAAACGCTCGACGGTGTCGACATCCGTCTGTACGCGAACGCCGAATCGCGTGAAGACGTGGCGGAAGCGCATGCGCTGGGCGCCGCCGGCATCGGCCTGTACCGCACCGAATTTCTGTTCCTGCAGGGCCGCGAGGTGCCGGACGAGGAGGCTCAGTTCCGTGCCTATCGCGACCTCGTGCTCGGCATGACCGGCCGCACGGTCACGATCCGCACGCTCGACATCGGCGCCGACAAGGCCGACAACAGCGGCCTCGCGCTGCGCAACGAACCCAATCCCGCGCTCGGCCTGCGCGGTGTGCGCCTGTCGATGGCGCGCACGGGTCTGCTGGAAACCCAGTTGCGTGCGATCGCGCGCGCCTCCGGCTACGGCCCGGTGCGGATCCTGGTGCCGATGGTCAGCGGCCGCGAGGAGGTGATCGCCGTGCGGCAGATGCTCACGCGCGTGCTGAAGGATCTGGCCCGCGAGGGTCAGGAGACCGCCGCGCAGATTCCGCTGGGCGCGATGATCGAGGTGCCGTCGGCGGCGATCGCGCTGCCGACCTTCGCCCGCGATCTCGATTTCATCTCGATCGGCACCAACGATCTCGTGCAGTACCTGCTCGCGGCCGACCGCAACAATGACGCACTCGGCGATCTGTATTCGCCGCTGCACCCGGCGGTGCTGCGACTCGTGCACAGCGTGGTGCGCGTCGCCCGTGCCCGTGGCATGCCGGCGTCCATCTGCGGCGAAATCGCCGGCGATGCCCGCTTCACGCCGCTGCTGCTCGCGCTCGGCATCGAAGAATTGAGCCTGCATCCCTCGCCGCTGCTCGAAGTGCGTCGCGCGATCCGCGCACTCGACCTCGGCCATCTGCGTGCACGTGCCCCTGCGCTGCTGCGCGCCCGCGACCGCGCCAGCATCGAGCGCTGGCTCGATGCGGTGCAGCCGGTGCACGGAACCGACTGAGTCCGCGCACGCGCCGCGGCAGCCTGCAGCCGCTGTTTCGTTAGTCCGCGCGTCCGTCGCAGATGCCGGCCGCATGAAGCTCACCTGCCCTTTGGCACACGGACGATGGCGTAAGACGTGCGCTTTCCCGGATAATGGCGGGATGCACATCTGACCCCTGTCGCGCCGAGACTGTCGCGACGCGCAACGGAGCTTTACATGGCCGAAGCCGTCCGCCCCGACAAGACCGCGCGCCAGCTGCGTCTGTTGTCCGATGCACTCGACAGCGGTCGACTCGGACCGGTACGCCGGCTGGTCAATACGCTGGCGCCTGCGGAGATCGGCAACCTCCTCGAGTCGCTGCCACACGACAAGCGCATGGTCGTGTGGGGTCTGGTCGATCCCGAAGACGACGGCGAGGTGCTGGTCCACGTCGGCGACGAGGTGCGTGAAAGCCTGATCGCGGACATGGATGCCGACGAGCTGGTCGCCGCGGTCGAGGATCTCGACATCGACGATCTGGCGGACCTCGTCGAAGACCTGCCCGACGCGGTGATCGACGAAGTGCTGCGGGCGATGGATCGCGAGAACCGCGAGCGTCTGGAGCAGGTGCTCTCGTATCCCGAGGACACCGCCGGCCGTCTGATGAACCCGGATGTGGTCACGGTACGTGCCGATACGACCGTCGACGTGGTACTGCGTTTCCTGCGCCTGCGCGGCGAACTGCCCGAGCACACCGATCATCTGTACGTCGTCAATCGCCGCCATCAACTGGCGGGTTGGGTCGCGCTGCAGGATCTGGTGACGCGCGAGCCGGGCACGCCGATCAACAAGCTGATCGACGACGAGCTCGATTCGATCCATGTCGGCGAATCCGCCGAACAGGTCGCACGCCAGTTCTCCGACAACGACTGGGTCTCGGCGCCGGTCGTCGACGACGGCAACATCCTCCTGGGCCGCATCACGGTCGATGACGTGATCGACATCATCCGCGAGCAGGCCGAGCACCAGGCGCTGTCCGCCGCCGGTCTCGACGAGGACGAGGATCTGTTCTCGCCGATCAAGCGAGCGGTACGCGGTCGCGTGGTGTGGCTGGGCATCAATCTGTGCACGGCGTTCCTGGCGGCATTCGTGATCGGCCGCTTCGAGGCGACGATCGAGCAGATCGTCGCGCTCGCGGTGCTGATGCCGATCGTCGCCGGCATCGGCGGCAACGCCGCGGTGCAGGTGCTGACCCTGATGGTGCGTGGCATCGCGCTGGGCCAGGTCGGCGCGAGCAACGCGCGCATCCTGCTCTGGAAGGAACTGCGCGTCGCGCTGATCAACGGCCTGCTGATCGGCAGTCTGGTCGGACTCGTGGCGCTGGTGTGGTTCCACGACTGGGTGCTGTCGCTGGTGATCTTCGCCGCGCTGGTGATCAACTTCTGCTCGGCCGCGCTGGCCGGCACCCTGCTGCCGCTGCTGCTCAAGCGGATGGGCGTCGATCCCGCTGTCGCCGGCACCGTCGTCGTCACCGCGGTGACCGACATCGTCGGCTTCTTCAGCTTCCTCGGCCTCGCCACCGCGATCATGCTGCGCTGAGACGACGACCATGCGCGCACGTGCCGGATTCGGTTGGATCGAACGCTGGGACGACACGCGCGGCTTCGGTTTCATCACGCCCGAAGACGTCGCTGCCGATGGACCGGATCGCCTGTTCTTCCATGTTCGCGATTTCGATCGCAGCAGCGCACGCCCGGACGCCGGCGCACGTGTGCGCTACACGCCGGAGCGGCAGGCCGACGGACGCTGGCGCGCGGTCCACGTCGCCGCAGTCGGCACCGCGCAGTCACCGCGCACGGCGCGCGCCACGTCGAAGCGCCGCGATGCGCGTGCATCGTCCGCACCGGCGGGCCGCATGCGCGGACTGCTGATCGCGATCGCCGCCTGGTGTGCGTTGCTCGGAACCGGGGTCGTGTCCGGACGCCTGCCGCACCTCGCACTCGCCGCGCTCGCCGGCCTCAACGTGCTGACCGCAGCTGCCTACGCACTCGACAAACACGCCGCGCGACACGGCCGCTGGCGCACGCCCGAGGCGCATCTGCATTTGCTCGAACTGCTCGGCGGCTGGCCCGCCGCAGGGTTCGCGCAGCAACTGCTGCGTCACAAACGCGCCAAACCGGCCTACCGTCAGGTGTTCGTCGCGATGGTCGTCCTTCATCTGCTGGCGCTGGGTCTGTGGACCTTCGCCTGATCCATTTCGGAGTGATCGCATGTCCAACATCTCCCATTCCAGTGCACGCCGCCGCCTGCTGTGCGGCCTGGCCCTCGCCGGCGGTGCCGCCGTGCTGTCGGGCTGCGTGAGCGCACTGCCTGCGTCGGGCCCGGCGCCAGGCCGCTTCGTGCGCCGCGAGCTCACCTCGAACGGCCGCCGCTACGCCTACCAGGTCTTCGTGCCGTCGGCGCAGCTGCCGCGTCCGCTGCCGGTGGTGCTGTTCCTGCACGGCTCGGGCGAGCGCGGCGACGACGGCGAGAAGCAGATCCACGCCGGACTCGGGCCATACGTGCGCGCTCACGCGGCGGATTTCACGGCACTGGTGGTGTTCCCGCAGTCGCCCGAAGGCGAATCCTGGGAAGGCGACACAGCGACGATGGCGCTGGCGACGCTCGATGCGGCGACCGCGGAATTCGACGGCGACCGCAGCCGCACCTCGCTGACCGGCATGTCGCGCGGCGGCTACGGCACGTGGTCGCTGGCGCTGCGCGAGCCGACACGCTTTGCCGCGCTGGTACCCGTGTGCGGCGGCATCACCCCGCCCGGCTCACGGCCCGATCTCGATGATCTGTTCGTCGAATCCACGCGCGCGGCCAACGATCCGTTCGCCGAGGCCGCGCGTCGCCTGCGCGATATTCCGGTCTGGATCTTCCACGGCGCACTCGATGACGTGGTGCTGCCGGAACAGTCGCGGCGCATGCACGCCGCGCTGCGCGATGCCGGTGCCGACGTGCGCTACACCGAGTTTCCAGACGCCAACCACAACAGCTGGGATGCGGCCTACCGCACCGAAGCATTGTGGCCCTGGCTGTTCGCGCAGAAGCGCTGAAACGGTTTTTGCGTGTCAGCCTGCGGGCGGTGTCCGCCGCAGGCGCTGCGCCAGTGCATTGAGGCCAGCGATGGCCAGCGTGAGTGCGGCCATCGACAGGAACTGCGCGCGGGTATCGGGTGAGGCGATCAGCATCGCGAAGATCACCGCGAGTACTGCCAGTGCAGCGAGCGTGGGCACCGGGAATGCGCACATGCGGAACGGCAGCGGTGCGTTCGCGCGGTCGGCGCGGCGACGCAGGATGTACTGCGACACCAGCGCCAGCGTCCACACCAGCAGGCAGGTCGCGCCGACGATGTTGAGCAGCACCGCCAACACGCGTTGCGGGAATGCGAGTTCCAGCGCGGCGGCGGCGAACCCGAAGGTCACGCTGGCGACGACGGCGGCGATCGGCACGTTGCGACGGTCGCTGCGACCGAGCACCGCCGGTGCATCGCCGCGACGACCCAGCGACCAGATCATCCGCGAGGCGCCATAGAGATTCGCGTTGAGCGCCGACAACAGCGCGATCACCGCCACCAGCGTGATCGCAGTCGCCGCGCCCGGAATGCGCGCAACCTGCAGCACGGCGGCGAACGGCGACGACAGCGCCGGGCTGTCCCACGGCACCACGGCGACGATCACCGCGATCGAGCCGAGATAGAACACGAGGATGCGCCACGCAACGGTGCGGATGGCACGCGCGAGGCTCTTCGCCGGATCGTTGGTTTCCGCCGCAGCGATCGCGACGATCTCGGTGCCGCCGAACGCGAACACCACCACAAGCAACGCTGCGCCGATACCGGCCCAGCCGCGCGGCGCGAAGCCGTCGGGGCCCAGCAGGTTCGACAGACCCGGCGATGCCACCGCCGGCAACCAGCCGGCGATCAGCGCGATGCCGATCGCGATGAAGGCGAGGATCGCGATGACCTTGAGGATCGCGAACCAGAATTCGAACTCTCCGAAATTGCGCACGCCCAGGAGATTGATCGCGGTGAACACCACCATGAAACACACCGCGAGACCGGGCACCGACAGCGACGGCCAGATCGAGGCGAGCAACCCCGCCGCGCCGACCGCTTCGGCGGCGATCACGATCACCACCTGCAGCCACCACAGCCAGCCGACCGTCGCACCGGCAACCGGGCCCATCGCATCGGCCGCGTACACCGAAAACGCGCCGCTGGCCGGCTTGGCCGCGGCCATCTCGCCGAGCGCATGCATCACCACGATCACCAGCGCGCCTGCGATCAGATAGGACACCAGCACCGCAGGGCCGGCGGTCTGGATGCCGACGCCGGAGCCGAGAAACAGGCCGGCGCCGATCGCGCTGCCCAGACCCATCATCACGAGCTGGCGCGGGGTCAGCGCGTGCGCGGGCGCGGCGGCGGCCTGCGCCGGCAGGGAAGCATCGGGATCGTTCGAGGACATCGTGTGGGCGCGGCCTGGGGACGCCGCACCATACCGGATTCGCGCCGGCGAAGCCCTCAGCCGAGCAGCGTTTCCAGCACTGCCATGCGTGCGGCGACGCCATTGGCGACCTGGCGCAGGATCAGCGATTGCGGACCATCGGCGACGTCGTCGTCGATTTCGACGCCACGGTTCATCGGCCCTGGATGCAGCACGACTGCATCACCCGCGGCGCGACGCAGGCGACGCGCGTCCAGACCGTAATCGCGGTGGTAGTCCTCGAGCGAATCGACCAGCCCTTCGGCCATGCGCTCGCGCTGCAGCCGCAGCATCATCACCGCGTCGACGCCTTCGAGCGCCGCGTCGAGGTCATGCGAGACCGTGCAGCCGGACAGCAACTCGGCATCGGGCAGCAACGAGGCCGGGCCGCAGACACGGATCTCGCCGGCGCCCAGCGTGCGCAGCGCATGCAGGTCGCTGCGCGCCACGCGCGAGTGCCGCACATCGCCGACGATGACGACCTTCAGGCCCGAAAAATTGGTGCCCTTGGCCTGGCGCAGGGTCAGCATGTCGAGCAGCCCCTGGGTGGGATGCGCGCTGCGGCCGTCGCCGGCATTGATGAGCGCGGTGTCCGGCGCGGCAGCAGATGCGAGCGCGGCGACCGCGCCATCATCCGAATGCCGCACGACGAAACCGCGGACGCCCATCGCCTCGATGTTGCGGAAGGTATCGAGCGCGGTCTCGCCCTTGGTCGTCGACGAGGTCGAGGCATCGAAGCCGAGCACGTCGGCGCCGAGGCGCTGGGTGGCGCGCTGGAAGCTCAGCCGCGTGCGCGTCGAGGGTTCGAAGAACAGCGTGCAGACCGCGATGCCGGCCAGGCGCGCGTTGACTTCGCCGGCGTCGGCCATCGCCTGCGCCCGGTCGAGCAGCGCTTCGAGCGTTGCGCGCGGCAGGCCATCGAGCGTCAGCAGATGGCGCAGGCGGCCAGTCGCATCGATCTGGGCATCGGGAGCAGAAGTCATCGCGGGGCACGTGCGGCGTCGGGAGTGCCATTGTCCCGCAGCGACGCGGATGCGGCGAGTGCCGGATGACGTCGTCTGGGAAATACGCCGCGCGGCTTCAGCGCGCCGCGGCGCGACGCTTCAGACAGGCACGCCGTCATCCGGCGACGCCAGCCAGCGTTCGACGATCACCGCGGCCGCGACGGCATCGAGCGCCGCGGCATCGCGACGCTTGCGGCGGCCTTCGGCGCGGTCGATCGCGAACCGCTGCGCTGCTTCGATCGAGCTGGCGCGTTCGTCCACCAGCACCACCGGCAGCCGATAGCGCGCGACCAGCTCGCGCGCGAACGCGTGGGCACGGGCGCGAGCCGGCTGATCGCCGCCTTCGAGCGTCATCGGATCGCCGACGATCATGCCGTCGGGCCGCCATTCTTTCTGCAGCCTGTCGACGCCCTGCCAGTCGATCTGGTCGCCGTGCACGTCGATGACCGCCAGCGCGCGTGCGCCGTGACCGAACGCACTGCCCACCGCCACACCGATCCGACGCGAGCCGACATCGAAGCCGAGCACCGTGCCATCGCGGCGGATCGCCGGCGTGGGCGTGTCGCTCATGCCCGGCCGCTGTGGCTGGCGATATGCATCATGTCGACGCCGATGCGCCCGGCAGCCGCCTGCCAGCGCGCGTCGAGCGGCGTCTCGAAAATCAGCTGCGCGTCCGACGGCACGGTCAGCCAACTGTGCTGGGTGAGTTCGCGTTCCAGCTGGCCCTTCCCCCAGCCGGCGCAACCCAGCGCGACAGTCGCGTGTTCCGGGCCGTCGCCGGCCGCCATCGCTTCGAGCACATCGCGTGAGGTGGTCACGTGCAGACCTTCGCTGATCGCCAGGCTTGAATCCCAGCCGCCTTCACCATCGTGCAGCACGAAGCCACGCTCCGGATGCACCGGGCCACCCGCCAACACTCGATGATCCCGCAGGCGCTCGTCACGCAGCAGGATATTCATCTGGTCGAGCAGATCGCCGAACGTGTATTCGGACGGACGGTTGATGACCACGCCCATCGCGCCATCACTGTCGTGCTGACAGATCAGCGCCACGGTTCGCGAGAAGTTGGGATCCTGTAGCGCGGGCAGCGCGACCAGCATGTGGTTGGCGAAGAACGACATGCCTGCATTCTAGCCAACCAGCCGTGCGAGGACCGGGCGGACGCCTTCGCATGCCCTCACCGGGACTGAACGGAGATCACGGTTCCCGCATCGCCTACAGGATGATGTCGACTAGAGCCCGAACTGGAGCTCGTCCGGCGTCGCAACCCGCACGGCGATCACTTCCACGTCCGCGCGCAACAGGCGTCCAGCGAGCGGGTTGTTGCCGTCGACGGTGATCTGCGCCTCATCCAGCGCGGTCACGATCACGTCCAGCGGTCCTTTCTCGGTCTGCGCACGCAATTTCTCGCCGACCGCAGGCGTGGCGCTGCCGTTGAACATCGTGCGCGGTAGGGTCTGCACGAGGCTGTCATGGCGGGGACCAAATCCGCGCTCGGGTGGAATGTCGACGGTGAAGCTTTCGCCGGCCTTCCTGCCTTCGAGGGCTTCTTCCAGCCCGACGATGATCGAGCCGTTGCCGTGCATGTAGACCAGCGGATCGTGGCCGCGGGTGGTGGTGATGCGCTGGCCGCTGTCATCGGACAGGGTGAAGTGCACGGTGGCAACGCGGCGGTGGGCGATTTCCATCGACGGATCCGGCAAGGGCGACGGCGCATGGTGCCGTGCGGTGCGTGAAAGCCGCAACCGGGGGTCGCACCGGATGGCGGCACCCGCCCGCGCGCCCTATGCTGCGTGGATGAGCGGCTATTGCGACATCGCCCCAGGCCATCCGGTCCACGGCCCTTATCACGACACCGAGTACGGCTTTCCGCAGCGCGAGGAGTCGGTGCTGTTCGAACGCCTGCTGCTGGAGATCAACCAGGCCGGACTGAGCTGGGAAACCATCCTGCGCAAGCGCGACGGATTCCGCGCGGCGTATGACAGCTTCGATGTCGACAGGGTCGCCGCCTACGGCGAGGCCGATCGCGCGCGCCTGCTTGGTGACGCCTCGATCATCCGCAACCGGCTCAAGGTCGACGCCGCGATCCACAACGCGCAGGTCATCCAGGGCCTGCGCGAGAGCCACGGCGGCTTCGTCGAGTGGCTGGACGCGCATGCGATCGAGGACGGCGCGCCGCGCGACAAGGCCTCGTGGGTCAAGCTGTTCAAGAAGACGTTCCGCTTCACCGGCGGCGAGATCACCGGCGAATTCCTGATGAGCCTGGGCTACCTGCCGGGCGCGCATCGACCGGATTGCCCGGTGATGCGGGATATCGCGAAGGCGAAGCGCGGATAGCGCCCTCTCGCGTTTGCGACTGATGCGATTCGTGTCAGCTGGCGGGCAGCGAGCACCTCTCCCTTCGGGAGAGAGCCTGCCCCGGACCTGATCCGGGGTCGACGCGCCCGGCGCGTCGAGTGAGGGTTTGGGTCCACAGGCAAGTGCCCAAGAGCGCCCTCATCCGCCCTCCGGGCACCTTCCCCCAAAGGGAGAAGGAAACTGATCCTGGCGAGCGTCTTGCGATCACGCACACCGGCAAAGAAATCGCCCGCAACGAATACCCCACAGCATTCCGGCCGCTTGCGCGGCCGGAACGGGATTGCATCAGGGCGCGAAATCTCAGCCCTTGATCGCTTCCTGGTAGCGACGCTCGACTTCGTTCCAGTCGACGACGTTGTAGAACGCGGCGATGTAGTCGGGGCGACGGTTCTGGTAGTTCAGGTAGTACGCGTGCTCCCAGACGTCGAGGCCGAGGATCGGGGTGTTGCCCGAGCCGATGCCCTTCATCAGGGGGTTGTCCTGGTTGGCGCTGCTTTCGACCTTCAGCACGCCGGACTTGTCGACCGACAGCCAGGCCCAGCCGCTGCCGAAGCGCGTCAGGGCTGCCTTGGTGAAGGCTTCCTTGAACGCATCGAAGCCGCCGAGGTCGCTGTCGATGTGCTTGGCGACGTCGCCGACCGGATTGCCGCCGCCCTTGGGCGACATCACCGTCCAGAACAGCGAATGGTTGGCGTGGCCACCGGCGTTGTTGCGCAGCGGGCCGCGCTTGTCTTCCGGCAGCGCATCGAGATCGGCGATGAGTTCTTCAGCCGACGTGTCCGCCCACTGCGTACCTTCCAGCGCGGCGTTGGCGTTGTTGATGTAGGTCTGGTGATGCTTGGTGTGATGGATTTCCATCGTCTTGGCATCGATGTGCGGTTCGAGCGCGTCGTACGCGTAGCCCAGCTCGGGGAGGGTGTAGGCCATCAGCGATCTCCTTCGTGAATGAATGCGCCTCATTGTCCCCCGGACGGGGTCAAATTGGCGACAAGGCAGCGTCACGATAGCGCTGCGGCGTGACGGTCTGTGGCAACACAGCGTTGCGGTCACCCGCAAAAAGCAGAACGCCCCGCAGGTGCGGGGCGTCTGTCGAGGCGTTCGCGATGGATGCGGACGGTCAGCGGACCTCGGCCACCTCGACGCCATCGAGACCCTGCGACAGCGTGCGCGCGTCGCCGCCCTGGGCGAGCTTGATGCGCAGACGCACCTCGTTCGCGGAGTCGGCGTAGCGCAGCGCGTCCTCGTAGGAGATCTCGCCGGCCTGGTAGAGCTCGAACAGCGCCTGGTCGAAGGTCTTCATGCCCAGGTTGGTCGATTCCTTCATGACCTCCTTGAGCTTGTGGATCTCGCCTTCGCGGATGTAGTCCTGCACCAGCGGCGTGCCGAGCATGATCTCCATCGCGACGCGCCGGCCCTTGCCGTCGGGCGTCGGGATCAGCTGCTGCGCGACCACGCCCTTGAGGTTCAGCGACAGGTCCATCAGCAGCTGGTTGCGGCGGTCTTCGGGGAAGAAGTTGATGATGCGGTCCATCGCCTGGTTGGCGTTGTTCGCATGCAGCGTGCACAGCACCAGATGGCCGGTCTCGGCGAAGGCGATCGCATGATCCATGCCTTCGCGCGTGCGCACCTCGCCGATCATGATCACGTCCGGCGCCTGGCGCAGCGTGTTCTTCAGCGCGGCGTCCCAGCTGTCGGTGTCGATACCGACTTCGCGCTGGGTGATGATGCAGCCGGCGTGCTTGTGCACGAATTCGATCGGGTCCTCGATCGTGATGATGTGGCCGGTCGAGTTCTGGTTGCGGTAGCCGATCATCGCCGCCAGCGACGTCGATTTACCCGTACCGGTTGCGCCGACGAAGATCACGATGCCGCGCTTGGTCATCGCCAGCGTCTTGATGATCGGCGGCAGGTTGAGCTCTTCCACGCTCGGGATGTGCGTCTCGATCCGGCGCAGCACCATGCCGACCTGGTTGCGCTGGTAGAAGCACGAGATGCGGAACCGGCCGACGCCGGAGACGCCGATCGCGAAGTTGCACTCGTGGGTCTTCTCGAACTCCTCGCGCTGCGGCGGGGTCATCACGTTGAGCACCAGATCGCGCGCCTGCTGCGGCGTCAGCGGGTTCTGGGTGATCGGCGAGATCTTGCCGTGCACCTTGATCGACGGCGGCATGCCGGCGGTGATGAACAGATCCGAGGCCTTCTGATGGGCCATCAGCTTGAGGAACGAGGTGAAGTCGATGCTGCTCATGACGATCCTCCGGGATCCCGTCTCGCGCCGCGGCCGGATGCGGCCGGCGGCGTATCAGTGTGCGTGTCCGATCACTCGAACAGACGCTTGTCCTTGGCGTATTCCTTCGCGGCCGGACGCGTGATCAGGCCGCGCTTGACCAGATCCTGCAGGTGCTGGTCGAGCGTCTGCATGCCGTACTGCTGGCCGGTCTGGATGGCCGAATACATCTGCGCGACCTTGTCCTCGCGGATCAGGTTCCGGATCGCCGGGATGCCGGTCATGATTTCCCAGGCCGCAGTACGGCCCCCACCGACCTTCTTCAGCAGTGACTGCGAAATCACCGCACGCAGCGATTCCGACAGCATCGAGCGCACCATCGGCTTCTCGCCGGACGGGAACACGTCGATGATGCGGTCGATGGTCTTGGCCGCGCTGGAGGTGTGCAGCGTGCCGAACACGAGATGGCCGGTTTCCGCGGCGGTCAGCGCCAGGCGGATGGTTTCCAGATCGCGCAACTCGCCGACCAGGATGTAGTCGGGGTCTTCGCGCAGCGCCGAGCGCAGCGCCTCGTTGAAGCCGTGCGTATCGCGATGCACTTCGCGCTGGTTGATCAGGCACTTCTGCGAGGTGTGCACGAATTCGATCGGATCCTCGACCGAGAGGATGTGCGCGTATTCGTTCTTGTTGATGTGGTCGATCATCGCCGCGAGCGTGGTCGACTTGCCCGAACCGGTCGGGCCGGTCACCAGGATCAGACCCTGCGGCTGGTCGATCAGCTGGCGGAAGATCGGCGGACAGTTCAGGTCTTCGAGTGTCAGCACTTCCGACGGAATCGTCCGGAACACCGCACCGGCGCCGCGGTTCTGGTTGAACGCATTGACGCGGAAGCGGGCCAGACCCGGAATCTCGAACGAGAAGTCGACTTCGAGGAACTCTTCGAAGTCGCGACGCTGCTTGTCCGACATGATGTCGTAGATCAGCGCGTGCACCTGCTTGTGCTCGAGCGCGGGGATGTTGATGCGGCGCACGTCACCGTCGACGCGGATCATCGGCGGCAACCCTGCGGACAGATGCAGGTCCGACGCCTTGTTCTTGACCGAGAACGCCAACAGTTCGGCGATATCCATGCAACACCCCTTGATGATGATCCGCACAGGGCGCGCTACGAGCCTTCCCGGCTGGCGCCTCCCTGTCCCCGGCGGCAGTATAGACCGGTAATCCACGCATAAAACCAGCCCGTACACCCCCAACCGGATGCCCGATTCCCCGTGACCTCACACTCTGCCAGCGCCGCGCTCGACGCCGTGATGTCGCGTCTCCACAACGCGGCCACCGCCGCCGCGCGGCCAGGTCCGCCGCGCCTGCTGGCGGTCGGCAAACTGCACCCCGCCGATGCCATCGCCGCGCTCGCCGCCGCGGGCCAGCGCGCGTTCGGCGAGAACTACGTGCAGGAAGCGGCGGGCAAGATCGAAGCGCTGGCCGGGCTGGGGCTCGAATGGCATCTGATCGGCCATCTCCAGTCGAACAAGGCGAAGCAGGCCGCCGAGCTGTTCGACTGGGTGCAGACTGTCGACCGGATGAAACTGGTCGATGCCCTGGCCACGCACCGCCCGGCCGCACGCGGTGCGCTGAACGTGCTGGTGCAGGTCAACATCGACGACGAGTCGAGCAAGCACGGCTGCGTGCCGTCCGAAGTGCCGGCGCTGGTCGCGGCAATCCGCACGGCGCCAAACCTGCGGTTGCGCGGGCTGATGGCGATCCCTGCCCCGCATGCCGAACCCGAACGCCGCCGCGATGCCTTCGCGCGCATGCGACGGCTGTTCGACACCGTGGCCGGGCAGGACCCGGGCATCGACACGCTGTCGATGGGCATGAGCGACGACCTGGAGCTGGCGGTTGCCGAGGGCGCGACGATGGTGCGCGTCGGCTCGGCATTGTTCGGCGCGCGACCGACGCACTGATCCGGCGGGTACGGACGGTCGGCTACCATCGATGCGTTCCCGACATCGAGGCTGCAATGACCCATACCCACGACATCCTCTCCGCGCCCATCGTGTTCATCGGCGGCGGCAATATGGCGCGCAGCCTGATCGGCGGACTGGTCGCACGCGGTGGCGATGCCGCATCGGTCCGCGTGGTCGATCCGAATGCCGACAGCCGCGATGCGCTGGCCCGCGATTTCGGTGTGCGCGTGTATCCCGACGCGACCCAGGCCGTCGATGGCGCCGCGACCTGGGTGCTCGCCACCAAGCCGCAGGTGCTGCGCGGGGTCTGCGAATCGCTGGCCGAGGTGGCCCAGGCCACACAGCCGCTGGTGCTGTCGATCGCCGCGGGCATCACGGCGACCCAGCTCGACCGCTGGCTTGGCGGCGATGTGCCGGTGGTGCGCACCATGCCCAACACCCCCTCCCTGCTCGGCGCCGGCGTGACTGGCCTGTACGCGAACGCACGCGTCGACGCTGATGGCCGCGCACGCGCGCAGGCGCTGCTGGAGAGCGCGGGCGAGACGGTGTGGATCGACGACGAAGCGCGGATGGACGCGGTCACTGCGGTGTCCGGCAGCGGCCCGGCCTACATTTTTCTGCTCGCCGAAGCGATGGAAGAGGCCGCGATCGCGCAAGGCCTGCCGGCGAAGGACGCACGCACGCTGGTGCTGCAGACCGTGCTGGGCGCGGCGCGCATGCTGGTCGAATCCGACGAGGCGCCGGCGGAACTGCGTCGTCGCGTCACCTCGCCAGGCGGCACGACCCAGGCGGCAATCGAGACCTTCGAAGCCGGTGGGCTGCGCACGCTGGTCGGCGAGGCAATCGCCAACGCCGCTCGGCGCGGCGGCGAACTGTCGGCCGCCAATGACTGAGATCGCACGCGCGCTGTGCCTCGCCGGATTCGCGTTGCTCGCGACCGCGTGCGGGCAGGCGCCGTCCGAAGACGCGGGCGCACAGACCGCCGCGCAGAACGCCGCGATGCCCGCGCAGACGATGCTCGGCGATGCCGAAGTGATGGCCAGCGTGGTGCCGGCCGCGCATATGGGCGCCGCGGTCGCGCGGCGGTATGCGATCGAGCCGGCGCGCGACCGGGCACTGGTGCTGGTCAGCGTGCAGCGCGGCGATGTGTCGGTGCCGGTGCAGATCACCGGCGATGCGCGCGATCTGCGCGGCGTGCGTCAGACGCTGGCGTTCGATTCGGTGGATCTCGATGGCCGGGTCGAACACGTGGCCGTTGCGCGCGTCAGCGGGCCGGACACGCTGCGTCTCGACTTGCAGATCACCGCCGAGGACGGCGCGCGCACCACCCTGCGCTTCAACCGCGACATCCCCCGCTGACGACACGCGCTCAGCCGAGCAACTTCAGCCGATCAGCTTGAGCCCGACCACCGCCGCCAGCACCAGTGCGACGAAGAACAGCCGCAGCGGCCGCGCCGATTCGCCGTAGCGCAGGATGCCGACGACCACCGCGCCCACCGTGCCGATGCCGACCCACACCGCGTACGCGATCGCGATCGACATGCCGCTCTTGAGGCCGAGCGACAGCAGTCCGAAGCTCACGCCGAAACACAGGACCAGTCGTGCATAGGCGAGCGCACTCGGCCGCTGCTTGATCGCGTTCATCGCGACCACGCCGGCCACTTCCGCCAGGCCGGCCGCGAACACGAACAGCCAGCCGCTCATGGCGTGTTCTCCACGTCGGGCGCCGGCGCGAGCGGTGTCACCAGCTTCAGACCGGCGACGCCGATGATCAGCAATGCGATCAGCGCGATCTTCGCCGGCTGCACCGGCTCACCGAACCACACGGTCTCGGCGATCACCGACGCCGCCGCGCCGAGGCCGCAGAACACGGCGTAGACCGAACCGACCGGCAGAAAGCGGATCGCGCGCATCAGCAACGCGAAATTCACCGCGATCGCGCCGATCGTCAGCGCCCAGCCCAGCGGCGTGGTCGCGGCCTTGAGCCCGACCACCCAGACCGTCTCGATCAGACCGCCGGCGAACACCAGCGCCCAGTAGCGGCCGGTCCCGCGTCCCGCCGTCACCATCAGTACGCCACGCTGAAACGCTCGCGCACGTGGGCGGGATGTTCGATCTCGTCGGCGAAGGCGATCGCATAGTCCTCCATCGAGACCGCACTGTTGCCGTCCGCGTCGACCAGCAGGGCATCGCCGCCGGTGCGGAACGCGCCGGTGCGGGTGCCGGGTTCGAACACCGCGCCGGGCGAGACGAACGTCCAGTCGATGTCGTCGGCGCCGCGCAGCGTGTCGAGGAAACTGCGGCCCGCGCCGGCTTCTGCCTTGTAGCTATCCGGGAATTGCGGCGTATCGATCAGCGCCACACCCGGCGCGACTTCCAGACTGCCGGCGCCGCCGACGACCAGCAGGCGACGCACGCCGGCCTGGCGCACGGCATCGAGCAGCACGTCGGCGGTCGGGCCGCCATCGAAGCGCGTCGCGCTGACCACGACATCGTGGCCCTGCAGCAGCGGCGCGATGGCATCGGCGCGCGAGGCGTCGGCCGATTGCAGGGTCAGCCCGGCCTGGGCCTGGGTGTCGGACGTGTTGCGGGCGATGCCGGTAACGCGATGGCCGCGCGCCAGCAGTTCGCTGGCGATACGCGAGCCCGCGCGTCCGGTGATGCCGAGAAGGGCGATGCGCTGCATGGGACTGCACCTGCGGTGTGGGGAGGCGCCATGCTAGGCGCCGCGCCCGGTGCGCGGGGCGACGATGGTGCAACCCACCGTTCCGGGAAGCCCGCCGCGCTCAGCGCCGCGCGTGCGCCCAGGCCTGCACGATCTGCGCGATCGCGGTCACGCCATCGGTCAATGCCGCGGGACCCGGCTGCAGGATCAGAGGCGACTTGATCTCGTGCAGGTCGCCATCGCGCACCGCCGGAATCGCGTCCCAGCCCGGGCGCGCGGCGACGCGCTCGGGGCGGAACTTCTTGCCGCACCACGAGCCGAGAATGATGTCCGGCGCGCGTTCGATCACCGGATCGCCGTTGGCGAGAATGCGCGCCTTGGCCAGCGACTCGATCGACAGTTCCGGGAACACGTCATCGCCGCCGGCAATGCGCACCAGTTCGGCGACCCAGCGGATCCCGGTGATGATCGGCTCGTCCCATTCCTCGAAATAGACGCGCGGGCGTTGTGGCAGGCGCGCGCTTTCCGCCTCGATCGCATCCAGTCCGCTGCGCAGCGCGTCCGCATAGGCATCGGCGCGCGCCGCGCAGCCGACCAGCGCGCCCAGCCGGCGCACGTAATCGACGATGCCGTCGACACTGCGGTGATTGCTGATCCACACCTCGACCCCGCGGCGCACCAGCTCGGCGGCGATGTCGGCCTGGATGTCGGAGAAGCCGACGACGAAATCCGGTTCGAGCTTGAGGATCTCGTCGATCTTCGCGCTGGTGAACGCACTGACCTTGGGCTTCTCCTTGCGCGCCCGCGGCGGACGCACGGTGAAGCCGCTGATGCCGACGATGCGGTCCTGCTCACCGAGCGCATACAGGACTTCGGTCGGCTCTTCGGTCAGGCAGACGATGCGGCGCGGGCCACTCGTCACGGATACAGCATCCGCTTGCGGCAATCGCCGGCGCAGTCGCATTCGTAGAGCCAGCGCTCGTGCAGGCGATACTCGGCGCCGTACCAGAACTCGACCCGATCCGGGCGCACGCGCAGGCCCGACCAGCGCTGCGGGCGCGGCACGTCGCGGCCTTCGAATTCGCGTTCGAGATCGGCCAGCCGCTGCGCGAAGGTTTCGCGCGTGTCGAGCACCTCGGACTGCTTCGACGCCCACGCACCGAGCTGGCTGCCGCGCGGGCGCGAGGCGAAATACACATCGGCCTCGTCGTCGCCGACGATCACCACCGGCCCTTCGATTCGCACCTGCACGCCCTTGCGCACGCGCGGCCAGTGGAACAGCAGTGCGGCGTGCGGGTTCTCCTGCAGCTCGCGGCCCTTGCGGCCGTCGAGATGCGTGTAGAACACGAAGCCGCGTTCGTCCCAGGCCTTCAGCAGCACGGTCCGCGCCGACGGCCGGCCATCGATCGCGGCGGTGGCGACGGTCATCGCGGTGCGATCGGGTTCGCCGGCGGCCTGCGCCTCGTCGAACAACGTAGCGAAGGTCTCAAGAGCTTCGGACAGCAGGGTGGTGGTCGCAGTGGTCATGCGTCGATGATCGCCGCAGCCCGCCGCGATGTCGATTCGCGGCGCAGCACGCATCGGCCGCGCTATCGTTTCCCGATGACTGCCCCCACGCCCTCGCTCTGGCCCGATACGCTTGTCGACACCCTGCTGACCGACCTGCAGCCCGGTGGCGCCCCGCGCGTGCTCGGCATCAGCGGCCTGCAGGGCACCGGCAAATCCACGCTGGCCGCGCAGGTGGTGCGCGCCGCAGAAGCCCGCGGCCTGCGCGCTGCCGTGCTGTCGCTCGACGACCTCTATCTCGATCGCGACGCGCGCCAGGCACTGGCGCGGCAGGTGCATCCGTTGCTCGCAAACCGCGGCCCACCCGGCACCCACGAAGTCGCGCTGGGGCTCGCCGCATTCGCCGCCGTGCGCGCCGGCACACCGCTCCGTCTGCCGCGCTTCGACAAACTCGGCGACCGCCGCCTCCCGGAGACCGGCTGGCCGACCGTCCAGGGCCTCGACCTGCTGCTGTTCGAAGGCTGGTGCGTCGGCACCCCCGCCGAACCTGCGCCCGCACTCGTGGAACCGGTCAACACCCTGGAACGCGACGAAGACCCCGCCGGCACCTGGCGGCGCTGGTGCAACACCGCCCTCGCCCGCGACTACCCCGCGCTCTGGGCCGGCCTCGACCGGCTGCTGTTCCTGCAGCCGCCCGGCTTCGACGTGGTCTTCGACTGGCGCCTGCAACAGGAACAGGCGCTGCAGGCGGCCGAACCTGGGCGCGGTGGCATGGACGCGGCCGGCGTTGCGCGATTCGTGCAGCACTTTGAGCGGGTGAGCCGGCAGGCGTTGCGAACGTTGCCGGATCTGGCGGATGTGGTGGTGACGCTCGATGCCGAACGGGGGATTGTTTCGGCGGGGTGAACCCGGTTTTCTGAAGCTATTCGTCGCGTCAAGGCGTTCCTCGTTTCTGCGTAAGCTGTTGCAGTTGCTCATCGCTCAGGCGTCAACACCTATCGCAGACCCGTAGGGCGTCGCACATGGATGTGCGGCGTTTTTCGACCGAGCCAGGATGGCGAGTCGAAAAATCCCGGAACGAATGACTGGCCGGATTTGCTCCCTCGGGGCTGGCCCTTTTCTTTGGTTCCGTTTCTTTTGGGCCAGCAAAAGAAATGAACCCGCTCGCCGCAAGGCGAGTGGAAGCGTTTGATGTTGCTTCTCGCAGCAGGCGTAAAACCAAGATCACACGCTTTCGTCCGCTGACGCGGCCGAGTTCATTTCTTTTGGTTGACGCCCACGCGCGTCGCGCGAACGGCGCAGCCGGCCCCGAAGGGGCGAGCATCGAAGATGCGAGTCAAAGAAACGGAACCAAAGAAAAACGTCTCCCCGACACGTCCGAAGCCCGCGGCGTCACGTGCAATGGGATTTTCCGACTCGGCATCCTGCCTCGGTCGGAAAACGCCGCCCATCCACGGGCGGCGCCCTCCGGGTGGGCGATAGACCGGATTCTTCATTCCGTTGGAAAGAACAAAGCAAAGGTCCAAAGCGGAACAACTAGCGGTGAAGCGCAAGCAAAGACAAAGCTTGCGCCTGCAACGTTCGGCGCCTCCCGCCCCCACTGCTAGCATGCAGCCATGCACCCCGCCCCCAACCTCGTGCTCGTCGGTCCGATGGGCGCCGGCAAGTCCTCGATCGGCCGTCGCCTCGCGGCGCGGTTCGGTGTGGTCTTCGTCGATGTCGACCACGAGATCGAGGTGCGCACGGGCGCGCGGATCGCGACGATCTTCGAGTGCGAGGGCGAGACGGGATTCCGGGCGCGCGAGCGGGCGACGCTGGTCGAGATCCTCGCCGGCAGTGGCCAGGTGATCGCCACCGGCGGCGGCGCGGTGCTCGATCCCGAGAACCGCGCCCTGCTGCGGTCGCGCGGCTTCGTCGTGCACATGCATGCCGATGTCGACGCGCAACTTGCGCGGCTGGCGCGTGATCGCACGCGGCCGCTGCTCGCGGGCGACGATCGCAAGGAGGTCCTGCAGCGCCTCGCCATCGAACGCGCACCGCTGTACGCCGATGCCGCGCATCTGCGTTTCGACACCGGGCCGCACGCCTGCAACGAGGCCGCCGCCCAGCTCGGCCATCTGGTCGAGGTGCACTGGCGGCCGCCGGCCGGCAGTGTCGAGACGTCCATTTCCGATGCCGCCGCCGACGTGGCGTCGACGCACGCTTCATGAGCCGCGCCGCAGATTGCGCGCCGGCCGACTCCCCCACCTGTATCCGGATCGCATGACCACCAGTGCCCGAGAGGTCGCCGTCGCCGGCGACACGCCCTACACCATCCATATCGGCCCGTCCCTGCTCGACGACGGCGCGCTGCTGGCGCGCAGCGTGCGCGGACGCGACGCGATGCTGGTCAGCGACGCGCACGTCGCGCCGCTGTACGCCGACCGTGTTGCCGCCGCGCTGCAGGCCGCGTGCCCGGACCTGCGGATCCACCGGCACGTGCTGCCGCCCGGCGAGGCCGCGAAGACGCTCGCGCATTTCGCCGAAGTCACCACGGCGCTCGCCGACGCGCGCATGCGCCGTGACGCGACGCTGTTCGCGCTCGGTGGCGGCGTGATCGGCGATCTCGCCGGCTTCGCCGCGGCCTGCTGGATGCGCGGCATCGACTGCGTGCAGCTGCCGACCACGCTGCTGGCGATGGTGGATTCCTCGGTCGGCGGCAAGACCGCGGTCGACCTGCCGCAGGGCAAGAACCTCGTCGGCGCCTTCCATCCGCCGCGCGCGGTGATCGCCGACACCGCCGTGTTGCGCACGCTGCCGGCGCGCGAGCTGCGTGCCGGTCTGGCCGAAGTGGTGAAGTACGGCGCGCTGGGCGATGCGGACTTCCTCGACTGGCTCGACGACCACGCCGATGCGCTGCTCGCGATGGACGACGCCGCCCTGGCCGAAGCCATCGCACGCAGCTGCGCGCACAAGGCGGCGATCGTTGCGCGCGATCCGTTCGAACACGGCGAACGTGCGCTGCTCAATCTCGGCCACACCTTCGGTCACGCCATCGAGACCGAGCAGGGATATGGCGGTCTCAACCACGGCGAGGCGGTCGCGGTGGGCATGGTGCTGGCCGCGCAGCTGTCGGAGACGCTCGATCTGGCGTCGGCGACCGATACCGCGCGTCTGCGCGATCTGCTGCAGCGCCTCGGCCTGCCGGTCGCGCTGCCCGGCGGACTCGATCCCGAACGCATGCTGGCGCACATGCGCCTCGACAAGAAGGCCCAGGCCGACGGTCTGCGCTTCATCGTCTGGGACGGCATCGGCCGCGCGCGGGTGCTGGCCGGCGTGCCCGAAGCCGCAGTGCTGGACGTGTTGCGCCGCTGACGCTCAGGGCGTGTCGGTGCTGTCGCGGCGGCCCGCGCCCATTCCCGCCCCGCCGCCGCCCATTCCACCGCCCATACCGCCTCCCCCGCTGCCGCCACGCCCGCCCTGCGCGCCGGCTTTCTTCGCCCCCGCGTCGCCGCGCACCGGCCCCTGTTCGGGCACGGCGAGATCGGCGGGTACGGGATCGAGGTCCAGCGCCTGACGGATGAAGCTGCGCAGCGAAACCACCAGCGCCGAGACGCGCACCGGGCGGCCCGCGACCATGTCATTCGCGGCCTGCGCTGCAAGTCGCACCTGGTCTTCGGTCCCGAGCAGGATCACGTCCGACAACGCGGCCTCGACCGCATCGCGCACGCGCCGGCGCCGCACTGCGCCGTCCGAGTCGAACGCGGTCTCCAGCGGAGCGACGTTCGGCTCGCCTGACGCGAGGGATGCCTCCGCCAGTTGGCGCAGCTCGCGCAGGTGCCGGGGATCGACATCGAGTTCGCCGGTGAACGATCCACCCAGGGTCTTGTAGGCGGCGATCAACGTCTTGAGCCGTTCGTTGATCTGCCGGTTCTCGCGCTCGCGCCTGCGCTGCATCGTCTGCATGAACACCAGACGCACGCCGACCGCCACCAGGGTGAACAACATCAGACCCAGCAGTGTCGACGCGGTGGCGCTCCACGAACTGAAATCGAGCATGCGCATTGTCGATGCCGGTCGCCGGAGAGGGATTGGCGATCATACGTGCGCCGCCGCAACGGAGCGGGCCGTACAATCGTGCGCCATGCGCCTCTTTCTGCAGCAACACCCCGACGGCCACGAATCTCCGCGCTTCGTGCAGCTCACCCTGCAGCCCGATCTGCTGGGCGGCTGGGTGCTGTTGCGCGAAACCGGCCAGGTCGGCGGCCGCAGTACGTTGCGGCGCGACCAGTTCCTCGACCAGCCCAGCGCGCTCAAGGCGCTCGAAGCCGCGCGCGATGCGCAGCTCAAGCGCGGCTTCCAGTTGATGTTCGCCCGCGGCAGCGACGCGCCGGCCTGACCGCGCGACCACCGCCTTTACCAGGAAATTCCAGCCCGATGTCTGCCGTCCTGAAAAACGATCGCTTCCTCCGCGCCCTCCGTCGCGAACCCGTCGACCGCACGCCCGTCTGGCTGATGCGCCAGGCCGGTCGCTACTTGCCGGAGTACCGCGCATCGCGCAAGGCAGCCGGCAGCTTTCTGGCAATGGCGAAGAACCCGGAGCTCGCCTGCGAAGTCACCCTGCAGCCGCTGGCACGCTTCGATCTGGATGCGGCGATCTTGTTCTCCGACATCCTGACGATCCCCGACGCGATGGGGCTGGACCTGTACTTCGTCGAAGGTGAAGGCCCGAAGTTCCGCCATCCGGTGCGCGACGCGGCCAGCATCGCCAGGCTCGGGGTGCCGGACATGGAAACGGACCTGCGTTACGTCATGGACGCGGTGCGGGTGATCCGCCGCGAACTCGATGGCCGCGTGCCCCTGATCGGCTTCTCTGGCAGCCCGTGGACGCTGGCCTGCTACATGGTCGAAGGCGGCGGCAGCAAGGATTTTGCCCGCATCAAGGCGATGGCGCTCAACGATCCGAAGGCGCTGCATGCGCTGCTGTCGGTCAATACCGATGCCGTGATCGCCTATCTCGCCGCGCAGCGCGCCGCCGGTGCGCAGGCATTGCAGGTGTTCGACACTTGGGGCGGCGTGCTGTCGCCGGCGATGTATCGCGAGTTCTCGCTGCCGTACCTCACGCGCATCGCGCAGGAACTGCAGCGCGGTGACGGCGCCGAACGCACGCCGCTGATCCTGTTCGGCAAGGGCAATGCAGCGTATCTCGATGAACTCTCGCGCTCCGGCGCCGAAGGCGTCGGCGTCGACTGGCTGATCGAACTCGGCGACGCCGCACGTCGTACCGAAGGCCGCGTCGCACTGCAGGGTAACCTCGACCCGACGACGCTGTACGGCGCGCCCGATGCGATCCGTGCACAGGTCCGCCACGCGCTCGACAGTTACCGCGACGGCAACAACGGCTCGCGCGATGGCCACATCTTCAACCTCGGCCACGGCATGTCGCCGGACATGAATCCCGACCACGTGGGCGTGCTGGTCGAGGAAGTGCACGCGTACAGCGCGCGCTGACCCTTCAAGCCTTCCCCCGCCATGCGGGGGAGGGTTGGGTAGGGGCGAACGTTCCGACATACAGATCTCTGCAATCGGACGGCGTCTAGTTCACGACTCTGGACAACACGCGCACGGTGCGGTTGCCCCCGATGTGCAGCTCTCAGGAGCGTCCTACTACCACCTGTCCTGGCAGACCGCTCAGACGCCTTCCGTCGGTGCCGCCAACCGCTTCTGCACGTCGTCGCGCAGGCGCGCGAGTTCGCCTTCGGCTTCGCGGCGCTGCTGCATGCCGTCGCGATGGATGCTGCGGACTTCCTCGACCGTCTGGATCAGCTGCTCGTGCACATGGCGCAGCGTGCCGATGTCGATGACGGCGCGCTGGTTGGCCTTCGCAGTTTCGACCGAGGTCTGACGCAGCAGGTCGGCATTGCTGCGCATCAGCTCGTTGGTCGCGTCGTCGATCGCGTTCGACAGTTCCACCGCGTTCTTCTGCTCGCCCAGCGACAGCTGGATCGCGAACTGCCGCTTCCACGACGGAATGGTGATGTTGCGGACGGTGTTGAACTTCTCCACCAACTGGATCGCGTTGGCCTGGATCAGCCGGATCATCGGCAGCGACTGGTCGGCGGCGTGCTGCATCACCAGCAGATCGCCGACACGCTTGTCGAGCAGGCGGACCGCATTCTCGATATCGGCGCGGCGCGTGCGCGACTGCGGATCTTCCTGGCCGACCAGCGTCGCCTGTTCGGCGGCCAGGCTCGCCAACCGTTCGCGGCCCGCGATCACGTGCACGCCCAGCGCGCGGCGTTCGTCGAGCACCACGTCGTGCATACGGTCGAAGTCGGTGATCCGGCGCGTCAGCAGATCCTGCTGGCGGCCGACATCGCCCATCAGCCGTTCGATCTGCTGGTTGGTGTTGCTGAACTTCTGAACCAGTTCGTCGCGACCGGACCGCATCTTGTCGATCAGGCGGCCGAGCAGCGGCACCTTCGAGCGACCGGCGAAACTGCCGAGGTCGAGCGAGCGCGCGATCCGCACCACTTCGCCCAGTTTGTCGCCGGTCGCGTCGAGATCGCTGTTGCGCACCTGATCGAGCAGCTGGCTGGAGAATGCGGCGGTCTTGCTTGCAGCGTCGCGGCCGAACACGTGCAGGTTGCCGGGCGTGATGTCTGCGAGGCTGCGCGCGACGACCTCGATGTCGGCGCGGTCGGCAGGCACCAGGCCCAGCGACTGCAACGCGGCATCGTCGGTCACCGGCGTCGCCGACGGCATGTGCGTGGGGTAAGCGGTGTCCTGGGTCATGCGTCGATCTCCTTGGGCCTGTCGGCGCGATCGGGCGCGCGTCGGGCGAGTGTAGCGGTCATGGCGTCGAGTTCATGGGCAACGTCGGCTTCGATGTCGGCAGCGGTCACCGCATGCGCGGCGCCCTGCGCGGTGCGTTCGCCGGCCGCGCGTTGCCGCCACAGCGGCAACAGCACGTCACGAACGTTGCGGTAGTGCGCCAGTACCGCTTCGTGCTGCTCGGCGATCAGCTGCAGCTGGCGTGCCGACAGTGCATGCGTGGCGCGTACGGTGTCGAGATGCTGCGCGCGGCGCAGTCGCAGATCATGGTGGACATCGCCCTCCAGGCTGCCGGTGCGCAGGGCCGCGGACGCCCGGTCAAGCCGGTCGAGTGCAGGTGCAGAGGCCGCCAGACGCGTGCGATGCGCAACGACGTCAGCCCGCAGCGCGGCGGCGGTGCGATCGGCGTCGATCAGCAGCACGCCCATGCGCGCGCCGAGTGCCTCGGCTTCGTGCTGGTCGATGACATCGCGACCGGTCAGGCGCGCGAACAGGCCGGCACGTGGCCGGCCACGCGACGGAAGGGCGGCACGCATCGCGATGTGCAGATCACGCAGACGCGCGACCAGCGCGGCGGCCGGCGCGGCATCGAGTGTGGCCGCGACATCGGCGGCTGCCAACCCGGCGACGAGGGCATCGCCATAGGCCGCGATCCCGGCCGCGTCGCCAGGCACCGCGTCGATATCCGTGTCGTCCGTGCTCATCGGTCCTGCGCATCCGGATCGGATTCCGCCGCGCCGAGGCGATCGAGCGCCGCATCGAGACGCCGCTCGGCTGGGGTGCGTTCGCGGCGGCGCGCAGGCGTGCTGCTGTCGAGCGTCGTGCCGCGTGTGCGCAGCCACTGCGCCAGTTCCGCAAGCGCGGTATTGAGCGCGGCCTGGCCGGCGACCGACTGGCCGAGCTGCGCGAGCAGCGGACCCGCCGTCTCGCGCAGCACCGTCTGCAGTTCGCCTGCGACCGCTTTGGCGGTGTCGTCGGGCTCAGCCGCCGGCGCCGCCTCGACAGGCGTCGGTGCAGCAGGTGCGCGCAGCTCGTGCAGCGCGGCCAGCAACTGGTCCCACGGCGCAGGCGCGACTGGCGCCTCGCTGCCCTGCCCCATGACCTGCAGGCCTGCGGCGATGTCCGCCAGCTGCGCGACGACACGTGCGCCGGTGTCGGCATCCTCGCCGCCCATCGCCTTGTCGCGCATGAAGTCGCGCTTGATCTGGGTCCAACGCGCAGCAGCTGTCTCGTCGAGCTTTCCGCGCAACTCCGCCAGCTTGAGCAAGTTCTCTTCGGCGCCGGTGGTCAACAGCTGCGACTCGCCCGTGTAGTGGTCGTCGAGCAGCTGTTCGAGCTCCGCGGCATTCATCACCGGCGAGATTTTTTCCGCCAGCTTGTTCATGTTGCGATAGCTGCCCTGCAGACGGAACGCCGGCTCGGTGCGGTAGCGATCGGCCTGCGCGGCGCTGGCGATGTACTGCTGGTTGACGCGGTAGACGATCTCGCTGACCTGCAGCAGCCGCTGCAGCGTCCCGGTGAGTTCGTTGACCTCGGCGCCGCTGTAGGCGTGCGACAGGTCGTTGGTGGAGACGTCCTTGCCGGCGGCGCGCTCGGCCAGCAGATAGAGATCCGCCATGTCGCGCGTCGCCAGCGGTGCGAGCACCGGATTGGAGGTCAGGCTGTTCTCGATGTAGCTGAGCTTGAATGAGTCCTCCATGCCGCCGAGTACATCACCGAGGTTGTAGATGTCGGCGCGGTTGGCGAGCATGTCCGGAATCTTGAACACCTCGCCGGACTCGGTATATGGATTGCCGGCCATGACAACGCAGAACTTTTTGCCGCGCATGTCGTAGGTTTTGGTGCGGCCTTTCCACACACCTTCGATGCGGCGCGTGCCGTCGCACAGCGAGATGAACTTCTGCAGGAACTCGGGATGCGTGTGCTGGATGTCGTCGACATACAGCATCGTGTTACTGCCCATCTCCAACGCGAGATTGAGCTTCTCCAGTTCTTGGCGCGAGGTCGCGTCGGGCGCCTGCGCCGGATCGATGGAGCGCACCTCGTGGCCCAGCGCCGGGCCGTTGATCTTCATGAAAACGAGGCCGAGCCGGCTGGCGACGTATTCCATCAGCGTCGTCTTGCCGTAACCGGGCGGCGAAATCAGCATCAGCAGGCCCATCAGGTCGCTGCGCTTGTGCTCGCCGACCGTGCCCATCTGCTTGGCGAGGTTGTCGCCGATCAGCGGTAGGTAGACCTCGTTGATCAGCTTGTTGCGCACGAACGAGGTCAGCGGCCGCGCCTTGAATTCCGACAGGCGCAGCGCATCGCGTTCACGCGCGGCAATGCGTTGTCGCACGGCCTGGTAGCGGTGGAAGGCCGGCACGAATGCCAGCCGGTGCGCGTCGAAACGCTGCAGGAAACCGTCGAGCGACAGCCGCAGACGGCCTGCGTGCACGCGCGGGTGCTCGCCGAGCAGGCCATCGACATCGGTGATCAGCGTGACCTCGCGTACCGCGTGCGGCAGCGTGTCGGCGGCAAGCAGCAGCACGATGGCCTCGGGCACGTAACCGGCCAGCGCCGCATGCGTCTCGCTCGCGCCGAGCGCGCCCAGCCATTGCGCGGCCAGTGACCAGCGCTGCGCCAGCGGTGCCGCCGTATCGGAGAGCGCGCGCTCGACATCGGCGGTGAGGCCTGCGCTGTCGAGCGCCTTGCGCAGCGCCTCGCGCAGGTCGCGCGCGTAATGGCTGATGCCGAACGTCGGCGCGCCGTCGTGGAGTTCTTCGAACAGGTAATCGGCCGCGATCGGCGCGAGCGTGATGTCGAACGCCAATGCCTCCGCTTCGACAAACGCCCGGAGCGCATCGGCGATCTCGGCGCGCAATGCATCGACACCGGCATCGGACGCGAACAGCGCGCGGATCGCACGTGCACCCGCGCTGCGTTCGGGCCACTGGCCGGCGGCGGTGCCGTCGCGGCCGAAGGCCCAGAACGCCATCGCCAGTGCACGCGCGGCCGGCGGCTTGGCCAATGGGCCCGCCTGCGCATGCAGCGGCAGCAATGCGCGCAGGATCAGGGCGGCGTCGTGGTCGTGGATGCCCTTCTCGTAGCCTTCGCGATAGCGCGGTGCGGCGAACGCGCGCACGCTGCGTTCCAGCGCGTCGTGTTCCGTCAGCGCACGCTGCAGCCCGTCGAGATCGAGACCCTCGCGACCCTGGGTCGCGGCCTGCAGCACCAGACCGGCGAGGTATTCGGCGCGGGCGATGTCCGGTGATTCGGAATCCAGCGTCACCTGCCAGTAGGCGCGCAGCGTTTCGAGTTCCGGATCGTCGATCGGCGCGTAAAAATCCGTGCCGGTCAGGTGGATCGACAGACCGTCGCCGCGCGGCAGGATCGTCAAGTCCAGCGGCTGCGTGTTCACGCTGAAACGATGCCGCGGCCCGAGCCGGATTACCTGGCCGCCGCCCTCGAACAGATCGCTGCGGTCGCGCAGGCTGCGCACCGACTGGTCACGCACGGCCTTCAGGCGCGCTTCGACGTCGTCTGCCTTCACCGTGTCGCGGTAATCGCGCAGGCGCGTGGCGAGCTCGCGCAGCTTGAGGATCAGCGGATCGCCAGCGAAGAAGGCATTGAGTTCGTCGGCCGTCTCGAAACGCTCGGTGCGCCGCGGCAGGCCGTCGAGGATGCGCGCGGCGGCGTCGAACACGGCCTGCGCCTTGCGCTGGCGCGCATCGAGCAGCGACTGCTTGTGCGATTCGAAGGTCTCCAGCAGTTCCTCGCGCTTGGCGAGGATGTCGCCGAGGAACTGCTCGTGCTCGCCGAACTGGCTCTCCAGTTCCTCGAGCTGGACCATCAGCCGCGACAGCTGCTCGTCGGCACGTTCGGGATCGGTTGCCAGCGACAGCGCACCCGCGATCGCCTGGCCGAACAGCGCGAACTGCGCGCCGAACTGGGCGACGGCTTCGGCCGAGCCGAGCGTGCGGCGGCGCTGGTCGGCACGCGTGCGGGCCTGGTTGAGCCGCGCGTACAGACCGGAGATCGCATCGACGACGCGCGTGCGTTCGGTCGCGTCGTCGACCTTCAGCGTCGCCATCAGTTCGGACAGCATGTCGAGATCACCGGACAGCGCCTGCATCTCATCGATCGACGCGGCCAGCGTCTTCGCGGTGGTCGCGACCTGCGCTTCGGTATCCAGCACTTGCAGACGTTCGGACACCGGCTGCAGCGCACGTTCGCCCGCGAGGAAGGTGCCGATTGCCGCGCCCACGGCGTCCTGCGCGGCCTGCAGCGCCTCGCCCATCGCGTCGATGGCGGCGGTGTCGACGTAGCGCAGGTCGCGGATCGTCAGCAGATGGCCGCGCTGCTTCGAAATCTCGTTCAGTGCCTCGACGAACTCTTCGATGCGGTTCCAGCTGTCCGGCTGCAGCCGGCCCAGCAAGGCGCGATGCGCAGTCTCGGCCTCGCGCATCGCCGCATCGGACTGGCGGCGGATGCCTTCGACCTTCTCGTACTCGTCGAGCACCGACTCGCCGGTCGCAGCGATCTCGTGCAGAAGTGCGCCCGCGCCCTCGCTGTCGGTGTCTTCCAGCCAGTGATGGGCATCGAACATGCGGCGGGTGTCGTGCACCAGCAGCTGATAACGCTGCAACGACACATCGCGGCCGTCGATCGTGCGTGCGAGATCGAGCAGGTTGGAGATGCCGCGCACCAGCTCCGGATTGCCGATCCGCCCCATGAAACTGTTGCCCATCGGCACATGCGCGGCGAACTCGTCGCTGGTGAACGGCGTCTGCCAGACCTGCATCGGGTGCACGCGCGTGGGCGCATCGCCCTCGGCATGGAACAGCACCATGCGGCCGTCGTGCAGCAGCGCGTAACCGTGCCCGAACACCGGGTTCTGCAGTGCACGCTGGATGGTGTTGTAGACGAACAGCGCCGACTGCCCGGCCGCGCGGTCGTAGAAGATGTACATCACGTCTTCGCCGTTCGGCGATCGGATTGCGCGCTTGAACTGCATGCCATCCATCTGCGCGTCGAACGCGCGATGGTCGCCGTTCTGCAGGTAATAGCCGCCGGGGAAGATGATGCCGTGGTCTTCGGGCAGCTGGACGCAGGCCTGCACGATGGCGTCGTTGCGAACGATCTTCCCGGTGATGGTGTTGTAGATCAGCCCGCGCCACTGCTGTTCGCGGTAGGGCAGCACCTTCAGCAGGATCAGCGTGCCGACCCTCGCGAAATCGAAGGTCGCATCGTCGATCGACTGGGTGCGGTCCTCGACCGGCTCGCTATAGATGCCGGCGCCTGTTTCGGTGTTGTTCTCGACCTTGACCGTGAGATCGCCGCCGGTGGTCTCGACGAACAGCGTGTCGAGGATGTCCAGATGCGGATGGCGGCCATCGACCGCGAGTTCGCGGGTCGCGCGGGTCCATTCGAAATCGAACGGCGGCGGCAGCGCGATGTCGCGCTCGCCGCGGGAATCGAGATAGGTGAGTTCGCCGGTGCTGGTGATCGACCAGCGGAACACGCGCACGTCGGTGCTGCGCTCGCCGATCTGGAACGCGGCCAGCAGCCGGCCCTCTCGCACGATCAGCTGCAGCAGCCGCGCGTGCTTGTAGTAGGCGTAAAGCTCGGTGAAATCGTGGACGAAACCGGGCTGCGCCAGGAACGTGCCGGCGTGGTCGACCGGCACCACGTCGTAGCCGCCATCGGCCTCGACCAGGCGATAGAGCCCGAACACGTCCTCGATCCGGGTCTTGCTCTTGAGCCCGATGTAGACGTTGTAGCCGAACAGCACCTGGTCACCGGGAATCTGCACGATGTCGCGGCCAACGCAGTTGTTCTCGCTGCGGATGCGGAAGCGCCCGATCACTTCCATGCGACTGTCGCCGAACTCGGCGAGGCGACGCGTATTGAGCGATTCGGCGAGCGTGCGCAGGCGCGCACCCTGCTCCACCAGGCGCCGGCGCAGCACCTCGTAGGCACCGCCGCGGGCGACGGCCTGGTCGATATGGGCGTCTTCGGGAGACGCCGGCGCGGCGTCCTGGGTCTGTTCGGTCATCGGCTCACGATCCGGGCTGGCGCGGCCGCGTGATCAACACGCGCGCCGCGTTCGAGATGGCGACCTGGGCCGCATGCGGGTTCAGACGGGATCGCCCTCGACGACGCGCGGCGCCGGTGTGCTGCCACCGCGCGCCGCAGGCAGCGCCGCGCTGGACACACCGAGATAGCGCTGCAGCAGATCCTGCAGGATCGGGCTCTTCTCGGTCAGGCCTTCGATCGAGCGGCCCAGCGACACCGCCTTGACCACGTTCTCGAACATGCCGCCGTCGCCGCCGATCAGATCGATGTCGGCATTGCGCAACGCGGTCGCGATGACCTCGGCATTCTCCTTCGACACTTCCTTGCCGGCTTCGAACGCCGCCAGCGCCTGCTTCAGGCTGGTGTCGAGGGTCATGCGGAATTCCTCGTGGCCACGCGCGGTGTCGCTGAGCGCGTCGATCGCGCCGAACTTCTTCGTCAGGCCTTCGGCCTCGGCGAACAGCTTCTTCTCGATGACGCTGGCCTCGGCCAGGCCCAGCGACTCGGTCGCGGTCGCCTTGGCGCGGCCCATCTGCTCTTCGCCCTGCGCGCGCGCGGCCAGCTGCTCGGCCAGCACCTTGGCTTCGGCGGCGCCCTGCTTGAGGTTGGCATCGGCCATCGCGTCGACCACGCGGGCTTCGGCAATGCCGACCTTCTCGATCGCCGACGCACCCGCTTCCTTGACCTGCGCTTCGGCAAGACCCGGCGCGGCGCGTTCGGCCTGCACGCCTTCGGCCAGCAGCTTCTTGGCCTCGGCCTGCTTGCCGGACGCATCGAACTCGGCCTGCGCCAGCGTGGTGATCTCGACCGCGCGGTGACGGGCCGCAGTCTCGCGCGCTTCGGCTTCCTTGACCTGGCGCACCAGCGATTCCTGCGCCTTGGCTTCGGCGTCCAGGATGGTGACCTGCTTCAGGCGATCCGCTGCGGACACTTCACGCAGTTCCTTGATCCGCTCCTCTTCGGCGGCGACGGTGCGATCGATCGTGATGCGCTCGCGGGTGATGTTGGCGACGTCCATCAGGCCCTGCTCGACCACCTTGTCGCGTTCCACGCCCTGCAGCTGCACTTCGCGATCGGTCGTGACCTGCTCGAGCTTGCGTGCGCGCTCGACGCGCTCGGCCTCGATGGCGACGGCGCGCTGTCGGTTCTGTGTGGCGACTTCGACTTCGCGCAGCCGGTTCTCCTCGCGGATGTCGATCAGCTGTTGCGCCTCGATGCGCGCGTTTTCCGACATCTGGCGCTGCTCTTCCTGCACCTTCTGCGTCTCGGCGGTTTCGCGCGCCTGGATGGTCTCGATCTCGCGCTTCTGCCGCGCCTCGGCCTCGGCCTGCTGGCGCTCGAGGGCCAGCGTGGCCTCGCGGGTCTCGACGTTCTTTTTGGTGATTGCCAGCCGCTCGTTCTGCTCGAGCTCGTTGGTGACCACGTTCTGGGTCGCCGTGAGCTCGGTGATCTTGCGGATGCCCTCGGCGTCGAGAATGTTGTGCGGATCGAGCACGTGCTTGGGCGTCTGCTCGAGATAGTCGATCGCGACGTCCTCGAGTACGTAGCCGTTGAGGTCGTTGCCGATCACCGAGATGATTTCCTCACGGAACTCCTGACGCTTCTCGAAGAGATCGGTGAACTCGAATTTCTTGCCGACGGTCTTCAGGGCTTCGGAGAACTTGGCGTTGAACAGTTCGTCGACGGCATTCTTGTCGGACGCACGGTCGGCGCCGAGCGACTTGGCCACCCGCAACACATCTGCCTGCGTTTCGTTGACGCGCAGATAGAACGCGACCGCAATGTCGGCACGCATGTTGTCGCGGCAGATCAGACCCTCCTTGCCGCGACGGTCGATCTGCAACGTGATCAGACTGATCTTCATCAGCTCGGCGCGGTAGAGCACCGGCACGATCAATGCGCCGGTGAAATGCACCTTCGGCTGCGCGCTCATGTCATTGACGATCAGGGCGGTGCCCTGGTCCACCTTCTTGTAGAAGGCCTTGAACAGGCCCGCGATGCCCAGCAGGGCGACCAGCAGCACACCCAGGCCGATCAGGAAGGGGGCGATCGTGGCAACGCTCATTGCAGCTCCTTGCACATGAGGCCCGCAGGCGCGGGCCGGGGATCAAAGGGTTCGGTACTGGGTCTCGGGCAGCACGCGCCAGGCATGCGTGGCGGCGTCGAAGTCGACGAGCACCACACGGTCGCCGCGGCGCAGATCGCTGCCCGCATCGGCGCGCACCTGCAGGATCAGGCCGGCACCGCCGTTGTCGACATCGGCCATGCCGACGTGCTCGGACACCAGCGGTGTCCGCACCACTGCGACCTGTCCGAGCAGCGACTGCTGCGCCGGCGTGCGCCGCGACAGCAGCCAGAGACGCACCGGGCGCAATACGGCAGACGCGATGAACACCGACGCGACGAACGCGATCAGCGCGACGCCACTGCCGACCAGCCAGCGCAGCCAGCCGGCGAACTGTCCGAGGACGAACAGATGCACGAAATAGGTCAGGAACCAAGCGATGAAGGCAACGAGAGTGACGACCAGCATCAGCGGCAACCGGTCCAGTCCTATGCGGCCGAGCATGCCGGCCAGACCACTGGTTTCGCCAAGCTCGACGGCATCGAGGCCGTCGAGATCCAGATCCACGAGGCCGGTGGCCGCGAGCAGCCAGTAGATCGTGCAGAACGCCAGCACGATGCTGTAGAGAAGCGTGGGATAGCCCAACGCCGTACTCAAGAATTCCGCCATCCCCGGTTCCCGCTCCCTGTTGCGGGCCGCATGCGCAGCCCCTCCCCATCCATCATTCCTATCATGCCAGCGCGACGGGGCAATGCGCCAACACGATAACGGTGCCAACGCGCATGGGCGCGCGCCGGATCAACCACGTTCGCCGCGCAACGCGAGCCAGCACAGCGCGACCGTGGTGGCATCGCCGAGCGCGCTGTGGCGGCCGAGCACCGGTACGCCGAGCGCTTCGGCGATATGGGCGAAATCGAGATCGGGTGGCAGGTCCGGACGCGTGCGACGTGCGCGGGTGGCGTAGACGTCGGCCAGGTCCACGCGCGGATTGGGCAGCCCGAAGCCCGTCAGGCCGTGGACATGCGGGGCCAGCATCGCGAGATCGAAGCGCAGGTTGTAACCGAGCAGCGCGCGGCTGCCGAGCCACTGCAGGAACGCCGTCACGACCGGCGTGATCGACGCGCCTTCGGCCGCTTCTTCGGGTGTGATGCGGTGGTGGCGGATGGAGGCGATGTCGAAGCCGCGGTCCGGGCGCACGCGCCGCTCGAACCGCTCTGACAGCACCACGCGCCCGTTCCGCACCGGCACTGCGGCCAGACTCAGGATGTGGTCGCGCCGCGGATCGAGTCCGGTCGTCTCCAGATCGACGCTGACCCATTCATTGGCAGGCGGGGGCTGCAGCAGGCCGCGCCAGGCGCCGTCGCCATGCCGGCGTCGCAACCACCACCGCTGCAGTCCCGACACGCCCGCTCAATCCGCCACGTGGAAGACGCGGCGCACATGCTCGCGGAACGCCTTCACTACATGCAGCGCGTCGCGCAGCAGCTCCCGATCCAGGCGTCGCAGGCTCGACGTGTCGATGTGGTTGTCGGCCACATGACCGTCGGCCAGCGCGGCGAGTTGGGCGTCCAGACGCATCCGCTGGAACACGTTGAGAGCCTGGGGCAGGTCGCGCTGCAGGTCATCGGGCAATGCACCCTGCGACGCCAGCGCCTCACATCGTTCGAGACTGCCGGTGACGGCGATGCCGTGGCGCAACGCCAGGCAACGCAGGCCGTGCACGACCGGAAAGATGCCGCCTTTCTTCAGGTCGATGCCCTGCGCATCGCTGCGCATCCGCCCGAAGAACGTCAGCGGTGCGCCGAACCCCAGCGCGCCGGCCGCCAGGTGGTGCATCAGAAGCTCGTCCTGGCCCAGCGTCATCAATGCGGTCTTGACCGGGGTGAACAGCGCAGCGTTGCCGGCGACCGGCCTGGCATCGAGCGCGATCGACAGATCCAGCGCCGCCTCGCCGCCGTAGTGGCTCCGCCAGTGCGCGACCCGCGTCTGCCACTGCCGCGCGGTCATGCGCCAGTGCGGGTTGTCGACCATCACCCGGCCCGGGCATGGCGGGTAGCCGATCGTCGCGAGCGCGGCGCTGAAACGCGCCATCGCGGCGTCGAGTTCCGGCCAGTCGAGATCGTCTGCGAGCACCAGCGCATTGTCCTGGTCGGTCTTGAGCAACTGCTCGCGGCGGCCCTCGCTGCCCATGACAAGCAGGCAGACGCGGTCGCGATACGCCGCCGGCACGAGCTGCTCGAAGACCTGCACCATGATCCGTTCGTTGAGCGCGCTCACCAGCCCCATCAGGTACGACATGCGGGCGCCGTGCGCGGCCAGGCTGCGCACCAGGCCGGTCATGCCGCTGGCGGCGACGACGATCTCGTCGAGGCTGCGCGCCCGGGCCAGACGCAGGCTGATCAGATGCGAATGGCTGGCGAAATGCGACAGCACCTCGGCGATACCCAGCGTGCCGGCGATGCCACCGTCACGGGTGCGCACCACCACCCGTTCGATGCGACGCTCGGTCATGCCGATCAGCGCCTGAAACAGCACGTCATGGGGGTCCACGCACACGAGCGGCCGGTTCGCCAGCGGTCCGACCGGTGCTTCCAGCGGCAGGCGCTGCAGGGCGATCGCGTCGAGCAGATCGGTGCGGGTCACGATGCCCGGGGCGGAATCGCCCGGCGCGTCGACCAGCAGGCAGTCCACCCCGGCATCGCGCAACTGCGCAGTGGCGTCGGCGATCGACATCGCCTCGGGCACGTGGATCGCCGGCGCCAGTTGCGCTTCGTCCACGCGGGTGATCATCAGCTCTGCGGACTCGCGCCTGGCGTCGCCGGACACCGACAGCTGACCTTTGGTCGCCAGTCCTTCGTTGAAGTAGGCCGCGAACCGGGAATTGCCTGCGATCAGCGCGCGGAACACCTCGGCCGGAATCAGAAAACACAGGCACTCGCCGGCCGTGCGGTACCGCAGCCGCGCGCGACCGGCCAGCACCGCCCACGCGCCGAACACGTCGCCCGGGCCGTAGTCGGCGAAGCGCTGCTCCACGCCGTCGACATCACGCGCGTACGCATGCACCAGCCCCTTGAGGATCACGTACACGTGCGGCGACGCGCGGCCGGCCTCGATGAGCGTGGTGTCCGCGGGGTGGAAACCGATGTCCACGCTGGCCTGCAGACGCACGCGGCCGGGCGCATCGAGCAGGTCGAAGGGCGGCTGGTCGAGATCGAGGCCGGGCACGGGATCCATGACCGGCATTGTGGACCGATCGACGCTCTAGCCGCGCCTGCCGCGAAGACTCAGTTCGGCGACAGGTCCACGACCACGTCCGGTGCGCAGGCGAACAGACGCGTACCGGGCTCTTGGTCGACGCGCCAGCCACCGGCGAACGCGGTGAATGCCGGCAATACGCCTGATGTGGCGTCGAAGCAGAATGCCGGCAGCCGCGGCACGCCCGGCAGACGCACGACCGGATGCAGGTGACCACCGAGCCGATAGCCCGCGGCCGCGTCGCTGATGTCGGCCGGGTCGTGCACGAACAGGAAGGGGTCGAACGCCAGCGCCGCGCCATGCACGTGGATGCCCAGTTCCGCCGCCAGGCCCGGGCGCGCGTGCAATGCGCGGTCGTGGTTGCCGCTGACGAGTTCGACCGACAGCGCGGCGCGCGCGCCGCGCCAGTCCATCCAGGTGTCGCGCCAGGGCGCATCGGTCACTGCCGCATGCAGCAGGTCACCGAGCACCAGCAGCCGCGCGGCACGGGTCGATGCGAGCAGGCCATCGAGCTGCTGCAGATCATGCGCGGTGCCGCCGCTGGGCAGCGCGATGCCGGCCCGGCGGAAATGATCGCCTTTGCCCAGGTGCAGGTCCGCGATCGCGAGCAGCGACCTGCGTGGCCACCACAGCGCGCGACCGGGGAGCAACACCAGCGATTCGCCCGCCACGTCGATGACGAGGCTGCCCGGGATCGACGCCTCAACCACGGTTGCGTTTTTCCAGCTGCGCCGCGGCGCGCTGCACGCGTGTGCGCCAGTCCTCGGTGCTGAGCTGACCGCGCAGCGACTCGGCCCACAACGGAAACGACATCGGCGTGAACGTCTTGAGCGCATGCAGCGCGAGCGTGCGGCCGCTGCAGTCTTCCAGCGTTTCGCGCAGGCGCACGACTTCGAGCTGCGCGGCGAAGACTTCGCGTTCGGCCAGCGCCAGCAGCATGTGATCGGGATCGTGCCGGCGCAGCACGTCGAACAGCAGGCCGCTCGACGCCTGCACCTGCCGCATCGAACGTGGCGCCCGACCCGGCAGAGATGGCGGCAGCAGTCCGGCGACGCGTGCGATATCGCGGAACTGGCGGCGCGCGAGTTCGGCGAGGTTGAGGCTCTCGCGCAGATCCTCGAGTAGCGATTCCGGCGTCAGCAGCGCGGCGATGTCATCGACATCGAGCTCGACGTCCTGTGCGGGCGACAGCACCAGTCCGTAGTCGTTGGCCGAGAAGGAGAAGCTGTTGGGATGAAGGCGGCCCCAGCGCAGCGACCACAGCGCGGCCAGACCTTCGTGCACCTGTCGGCCGGCGAAGGGATACAGGAACAGATGCCGGCCGCCGCGCACGTGGATCCATTCCACCAGCAGACGACCCGGCGCCGGCAGTGCCGACAGGCGCTGCTGCAGATCGAGCAGGCGTCCGATCGCGCGCAGTTCCGGCACGTCCCGCGGTGCTTCGAACAGACGTTCCACCTCGTGTGCCAGCGTGCCCGACAGCGCCATGCGCCCGCCCGACCATTTCGGCACGGTGCCACTGCCGGACTTCGCCACGCGTACATAGGCGGTCATGTCTTCCAGCCGCACGAGTTCCAGTGTGCGTCCGGCGAACTGGAACTTGTCGCGCGGTCGCAGCCGGCCGATGAAACTCTCTTCCACCGAACCCAGACCGCCGCCGCGCATCAGCTTCACCCGCACCGAGCCGTCGCTGGCGATGGTGCCGATCGACAGGCGATGGCGCAGCGCGATGCGCCGGTCGTCGACGCGATAGACGCCGTCCTCGTCGCGCACGACGCGGCGGAATTCGGGATAGTGCGCGAGCGCGGTGCCGCCCTGCACGATGAAATCGAGCACCGCGCGCCAAGCGGTGTCGTCGAGCGCGCGGAAGGCGTGCGTATCGCGCACTTCATCGAACAGCGCATCGGCGTCGAATCCGCCACCGAGCGCCAGCGTGACGCAATGCTGGGCCAGCACATCGAGGCTGAGCACCGGCGGCGGTCGCGATTCGATGGTGCCGGCGGCGACGGCGGCACGCGCGGCGGCGTATTCGACGAGTTCCAGCGCATGCGTCGGCACGCAGACCACGTGCCCCGCTTCGCCGGGACGATGGCGCGCACGGCCGGCGCGCTGCAGCAAACGCGAGACGCCTTTCGGACTGCCGATCTGCAGCACCTGGTCGACCGCGGGGAAATCGACGCCCAGATCGAGACTGGACGTCGCGACCACGCAGCGGATGCTGCCGTCGCGCAGTCCTTCTTCGGCGGCAGCGCGCAGCTTGGGATCGAGGGAGCCGTGGTGCAGCGCCAGCGTTTCGGGCGCTTCCGGCCACACGGCATTCAAGGCGCGATGCCACAGCTCGGCCTGCGAGCGCGTGTTGGCGAACAGTAGACTGGTGCGCTCGGCCATCAATCGTTCGAGCACGCGCGGCAATTGCGCCAGGCCTAGATGGCCGCCCCACGGGAAGCGTTCGTCCTCGCCGGGCAGCAGGGTATCGAGCGTGAACCGCTTCGGCGCGACACCGGCGACCAGCGGCGCATCCGGCAGATGCGGCAACAGCGCATCGCGCGCTTCGTCCAGATTGCCGAGTGTCGCCGACACGCCCCAGATGCGCAGCGCGGAGTTCAATCGGCGCAGGCGCGCGAGCGCCAGCTGCAGCAGCACGCCGCGCTTGTTGCCGAGCAGTTCGTGCCACTCGTCGACGACGACGCACTGCAGCTGCGACAGCTGCGGCGCCATGTCGGCATAGGACTGGAGCAACGACAGTGATTCGGGCGTGGTGACGAGCACATCGGCCTGCCCGCTGCGCGCGAGGCGCCGGTCGCGCGCGCTCGCATCGCCGGTTCGCATCGCGACTACCCAGTCCAGCCCCAGCGCTTCGATCGGCGCCCGCAGTGCACGCGTGGTATCGACCGCGAGCGCGCGCAGCGGGGTGATCCACAGCACCTTGAGGCTGCCAGGCGGCCGGGTTGCAGGTCGCTTGCGAGGTTTGGATGGTGCTTCGGCACGCGGCGCCGACGCGAGCGCTTCTAGCAGCGGACCGCCGATCGCAGCGAGTGTTTTGCCGCTGCCGGTCGGCGTCTGCAGCAGGCCGGATTCTCCGGCGAGATAGCGCTTCCAGACCTCGCGCTGGAAGGGCGCCGCCGTCCAGCCCTGCGCTTCGAACCATGCGCGCATCGGCGCATCAGCGCCGCGCAGACGCTTGGGCGTCGGCTTCGCGATGTCATCCTGCGGCGCGGCCGTGGCTTTGGATGCCCGCGTGCGCGTGGCGCGTGGCGTCATCGCGCCAGTGCCTTCAAGGTCTCGAGCCGGTCAGCCTCGGCCATCGGCTTGTCGTGACGCCAGCGCAGGATGCGGGGGAACCGCACCGCGATGCCGGACTTGTGCCGCTTCGACACGTTGACGGCCTCGAAGCCCAGTTCGAACACCTGATGCGCACGTACCGAGCGCACCGGCCCGAAGCGTTCGAGGGTATGCGCGCGGATCCACTTGTCGAGCGCGAGGATCTCGCTGTCGTCCAGACCGGAATACGCTTTGGCGACAGGCACCAGTGCCTCACCGTCCCACAGGCCGAACGTGTAGTCGGTGTAGAGCGTGCTGCGTCGGCCGTGGCCGGCCTGCGCGTAGAGCAGCACCGCGTCGATGGTCAACGGGTCGATCTTCCACTTCCACCAGTCGCCGCGACGCCGCCCTGTCTGGTACGGCGCACTCGCGCGCTTGAGCATCAGGCCTTCGACGCCGCGGTCGCGCGCCTCCTCGCGCAACTGCGCCGCCGACGGCCAGTCCGCGACGTCGACACGCGGCGAAACCACGATGCGCGGATCGCCATGCGCCGCGATCAAAGTTTCCAGCGCCGCGCGGCGTTCGTGCTGCGGCCGGGCACGCCAGTCTTCGCCGTCGCGTTCGAGCAGGTCATAGACCTGCAGGCGCACCGGCGTGTCAGCCAGCGTCTTCGGTCCAGGCTTGAGGCGCTGGATGCGCGTCTGCAATGCGGTGAACGGCAGCGGCGCATCTTCATCCGCGCGCCAGGCCAGCAGTTCGCCGTCGAGCACCACGCCGTCGGGCAGTGACATCGCCGCCGCTTCGATCTCGGGAAAACGTCCGTCCAGACGCTCCTCGCCGCGCGACCACAGCGCGACCTCGCCATCACGACGCAGCAGCTGCAGTCGAATGCCATCCCATTTCCATTCGAGCAGCCAGTCCTCGATCGGCCCGAGCGCACGCGCGACGGCATCGGGATCGTTGGCGAGCGCAATGATGTCAGGCGCGATCGTCGGCTCGCCCTCTTCGACCGGCTCCGCTTCGGGCAATCCCGCTTCCGCGCGCAGCGCCGACTCCAGCGGCGAGGCGAGAAAGAACGGATACGGCTGCTGGCGATCGCCGGGCAGTTCCTCGGGCGACAGCAGATCGCGCAGGAAATCCGGTGTCGGCGCCCAGCTGCCGAGCATGCGCTGCGCGAGCCGTGCGATATCAATGCCGGTCAACTCGGCCAATGCCTGCTGCACCAGTCGCTGCGACACCCCGACGCGCAACGCGCCAGTCAACAGCTTGTTGAACAGCAAGCGCTCATCGAAACGCAGCGTGCGCCAGGCCTCGACGATGACCGCCCGACGGACCTCGACGTCCTTGTTGGCCACCGGCAGTAACCGCGTTTCGATCCAGTCCGCAAGCGCGATGTCCGGCGACGCCTCTACCGGATCGCCCAGCAGCAATGCCAGCGTCTCACCCAGATCGCCGACCTGGTCGTAGCTGTCGTCGACCAGCCAGTCGGGCGTGCCCGATTCGACCGCGATCCACTCGCGCAGCTCGCGCGTATTGGCGATCTTCTTGCGTGCGCTGGCGACCTTGCCGCCCGACAGCAGGTACAGCGCCCAGGCCGCATCGCGTGGCGGCGCCTCACGGAAATAGAGGATCAGCGCCGCGCGTTTGTCGAGGGTGGCGGTGCTCTGGTCGAGCTCGCGATAAAGCTGGGCAAAGCGCTTCATATCGACCGCTCCGAAGCGTCCGGCGCACTGCGAAGCACCCTCATTCCTCGCCCCCGAAATCCGTCCGGAACGCCTCGGCCGCGATCCCGTCCTCGCGCAGCGCGCGAATGATCGCGTCGGTATTGCCATGCGTGGCGATCACCCGCGACGCGCCAGTCTCGCGCACGGTGCGCATCAGGTCCGGCCAGTCAGCGTGATCGGACACGACGAAGCCGCGATCGTAATTACGACGACGCCGGTTGCCGCGGAGCTGCATCCAGCCCGACGCAAAACCCTGCTGCGCGCGGCGGAAGCGGCGGATCCATGAACTGCCTGCAGCGGACGGTGGCGCGAGGATGAGCTTGCCGGCAAAGTCGGCAGCCTTGTCCGTGTCGACCACCGGCAGGGTGTCGATCAGTGACACGCCGGCGCGGCGATACACCTCGACACCGGTCGCGACGGCGCCATGCAACAGCACAGGCTCGTCGGTATGCACCGCGAGCTCGGCCAGCACGCGCTGCGCCTTGCCGAGCGCGTAGCAGTAGAGGATCGCGGCCTCGCCGCGTTCGGCGCAGTGGTCGCGCCAGGTGACGATGTCGCGCGCGACCTCGGACGTATCTGGCCAGCGGTAGACCGGCAGCCCGAACGTCGCCTCGGTAATGAAGGTGTCGCAGCGCACGACCTCGAACGGGTCGCAGGTCGGATCGTGCTGGCGCTTGTAGTCGCCCGAGGCGACCCAGACTTCGCCGTCGACCGCCACACGTACCTGCGCCGATCCAAGCACGTGCCCGGCCGGATGCAGCGACACCGTGGCTTGGCCCATCTGGAACGGGACGCCGTATTCGTGCGCCGCGTAGATCTGTTCGCCGAGTCGCCATTCGAGGATCGGCAGGCCGATCCGGGTCGTGTGATACGCGCCCATGCCGGTCCGGGCGTGGTCGCCATGACCATGCGTGATCACCGCGCGCGGCACCGGGCGCCACGGGTCGATGTGGAAATCGCCCGCGGGGCAGTACAGCCCTTCCGGGCGCAGCTGGATCAGATCATTGGACGCGACGGCCATGGGCGCAGTCTGGGTAGCGGCTTGTGCACGAGGCGGCAAGCCTGCAACCGCGCCGTCGCGGCATTTGAGACGCCAGCAAGACGACGCGCGCGCCGTTCAGCCGCCGCGCCGCATCCAGGCGCCCGCCATCACAGTCCGGCTTCGGGCTCGTCTTCGTCGCGCGTCGGTCGCCAGCTCCAGGCCAGCGAATCCGACAGCATCTCGCCGGTCAGCGGCTTGCGCAGGAACCCATTGAAGCCCGCCGCACGCGCAGCGGCTTCGGCATCGGCATCGGCGCGCGCGGTCACCGCGATCATCGGCTGCACAAACCCGTGCGCGCGCATCATGCCGGCCAGGGTCAGGCCATCGACGCCGGGCAGATCGAGATCGAGCAACGCCAGATCGAAGCTGCGCGTTGCGATCTCTGAGAGCGCACCGAGACCGTGCATCACATGCACCACCTCGTGCCCCTGCGACTGCAGCAATCCGGCGATCACGTCAGCGACGGTCTGATCGTCTTCGACCAGCAGGATTTCCAGGCCGATCGCAGAGGTGATCCGCTCAAGTCCCAGATCGGACTGTGTCCTGGGCGGCTCGGTCACGATCGGCAGCGGCAGCACCACGCGGAAGCGCGTGCCTTCGCCTGGTGTGCTGTCCACATCGATCTGCCCGCCCATCGTCACCGACAGTTCCTGACTGATCGCAAGCCCCAGCCCACTGCCGCCGTACCGCGACGCGGTGCGCGCGCCCTCGGCCTGCTCGAACCGGCGGAACAGGCGCTCACGCTGTTCGTCGCTCAGGCCCGGCCCCGTATCGGTGACGACGAAGCGCAGCGCGCCAGCCGCATCGATGTCCACGCGCAGGCCGACGCTGCCGCGCTCGGTGAACTTGACGGCATTGCCGAGCAGGTTGAGCAGGATCTGGCGCACGCGCCCGGCGTCGCCGAGCACCCACGCCGGCACCGCGGGATCGATGACCACATCGAAGCCCAGCGATTTCTGGCGCGCCATCGGCGCGCACATCGCGACGACATCCTGCACCAGCCGCGTGACCTCGAAGGGCTGCGGGTCGAGCTCGAGTTTGCCGGCCTCGATACGCGCCAGATCGAGCGCGTCGTTGACGAGGCGCATCAGATGGTCGCCCGCGCGGCGGATCGATTCGGCATAACCGCGCTGGCGTGCATCCAGATCCGTATGAAGCAGCAGTTCGCTCATACCGAGCACACCGGTCATCGGCGTGCGGACTTCGTGCCCCAGCGTGGCGAGGAAGCGCGTCTTCGCGAGGGATGCCTGTTCGGCGAGATTGCGCTTGTCCTCGGCCAACTGCCAGGCATGACGCCGCTTGAGGCGGGCACGATAGGCACTGGCAACCCGCCACACCACGAAACCCGCCAGCAGCAGCGCACCCAGCAGCGCCCAGACCGTACGCCACCAGGGCGGTGCCTGACGAATAATCACGGGCGCCAGCGCGGTCCATTCACCATCCTCGGTCCGCGCCTCCACGTGCAAGGTGTAGCGCCCGGGCTCGAGACGCGGGAATACGCGCTCGGCGTTCGCATCCGCGTCTACCCATTCCGATTCGTAACCTTCCAGCCGGAACCGGTAATGATGGGCATGCGCATCGGTGAATGACAGCAGGCGCGCGCCCACGCGCAAGTCACGATCTCCGTGACGCAACTCGATCGGGCCCTGGATCGGAACGTCGACACGGTCGTCGTCGCGACGCAGATCGATCGATTCGATCACCAGCGTGGGCGTTTCGTCGCGTCGATGCACGTCGCTTGGATGGAACAGCAGCAGCCCTTCGCCGGTGCCGACCGCGAAGTGGCCGTCGCGCGACACGCCGATGTGCTGTTCACTGAATTCCTGGCTCGGCAATCCGTCGCGCACGCCATAGACGCGGATGCGCGATGTCGTTGGATCCAGACGCACCAGCCCTCGTACGGTGGTGATCCAGACCGTGCCGCTGGCGTCGACGGCGATTCCGCCGGGCATCACCTGCGGCAGTCCGTTCGCACGTCCGAACGAAAGTTGCCGCGTCAGCAGCGCGCCATTCCAGTGATAGGCCTCCAGCGTCCCCGGCCCCGCCAGCCAGACGGTGTCCGTTCCCTGTTGCGCGATCGCGCTGATCGTGCGCTGCGGCGCGCCGGGCAGCGGCTCGAAGGTGCGGCTCTCGCTCTTCCACGCGTAGATGCCACGCGTGGTTGCGAGCCAGATCCCACCGTCAGGAGCCCGCGCGATGGTCATCGGGCGGATCAACGGCGGAATGCCACGGCCATCGCCTGCTCGAATTGATTCGATTAGACGCCCGTCAGGCGCACGCGCTTGCAGCTCCAGATCACTGGCGAACCAGACTGTGCCGTCGTCTTGTTCAAGGATGGTGTCGATGTGCTGACCAGCAGGTGCAGGCGCGTCCTCGTCGTCCTGGTACCAGCGCCGCACGTCGCCATTCGCCAGATCGAAGCGCACTAACTGCCGAAAACATCCGATCCAGACGATGCCGGCATTGGTCTCATGGACACTGCGGTTTGGTTCGCTCCCACACACCTCGGAGAGACGATGTTCGACAACGCCCGTGACCGGATCGAGGTGATCGAGCACCCCGCCATTGCCGACAAGCCAGAAGCCGCCGTCGGCAGCCCGTGCGACCCCATGTACGAAAGCATTCGCTGGCGTGGTCGAGTCCAGCACGCGGCGCTGCAACACGGTGAAATTGCGCCAATTCGCCGGGAGATACCAAAGCCCAGCATCTACGCTCGCGAACCAGAGCCCGCCTTCGCGATCCTGGAAGCCCGACGACCACGACGGTCGCACGGGCCCTCGACTGGCGAAGCTGTAGAGCGGCACATCATCGAGATGGCCATCCACCTCACGCGCGAGGCCGCTGCGCGTGTCGAACCAGCGCGCGCCCTGGCGATCCTGGACGAGCATGTGCAAGACGGGCGCGCGCATCACCGGATCGACCTCCGGCATCATTTCCGTGTGGCCATCCGCGCGCCGCACCACACCACCGCCCTGTGCACCGATCCACAGATCGCCTGCGGTATCGAGCACCAGACCGTTGACCATTCGTGTGGCGGTCGCCGGCGACGGAACGCGCTCGAAATCGCGCCCGTTCCACCGCGCGACACCGTTCTTCGTGCCGATCCACAGCGCGCCACCGGCAGCAAGCACAATGTAGCTGACGCCATCCGCCGGCAGGCTGCGTGGGTCTTCCGGATCCGAACGGAATCGCCGCAGCCCGCCCTCCGGCGTAAGCCGGTAGAGACCCGACTCCGCAGTCCCGAACCAGATCGCCCCATCCGGCGTCGACATCACGGCCCAGACATCGTCGACGCCGATCTCGGCGTGGGTGTCGTGGTTGTAACGGGTGAACGTGGTGCGCTCCGCATCAAGCATCGACAGGCCACCACGCCGCGTCCCGACCCAGACGCGGTCCTGCGCATCGACGTGTACTGCCCAGACGTAGTTGTCGCCGAGCCCGTCCTCGACGCGCCAGACACGGAAGCCCACGCCGTCATAGCGCGCCAGTCCGTCGCGCGTGGCGATCCACAGATAGCCCTGCCTGTCTTCGGCAATCGCGTTCACGCGATTCGACGGCAGCCCATCCAGTACGCCGATCTGCCGCGGCTGCGGGATGCTGGCGGTGACCGCGCCGTTCTGCGCCCACGCGGTGCCGGCCGACAGGCAGCACCACAGCCACACCAGCATCATCCCTGCAACGCGCATCCTGCTCCCCGTACATCACCACCGCGCGTTGACCGCGCGTCCCGGATAGCATCCTCGCAACGCTGCGTTGCCACCGCAAGTTGCGCCGTACCGACAGCACGCGCCTAGAATCGGCACGACCGCCCGCTCCGCTGCCATCCGGACTTTCCGATGCGACTGCCGTGCCAGCTCTTCCTGTCATCCCTGCTGCTGCTCGGCATGGGCGCGCCCGCATGGGCCGCGCCGGCGCAGTACGCGTTGGACCCGGTGCATACCCGCGTGCAGTTCGCGATCGACCATGCCGGTTTTTCGAAGGCGATCGGCACGGTGTCGGGCAGTACCGGCACGATCGTGTTCGATCCCGACGACTGGAGCACCGCGCGGGTGGAGGTGTCGATTCCGATCGCACGCGTCGATCTGGGCGATGCGAAATGGAACCAGGCGACGCTCGCGCGCAATCTGCTCGACGGCGAGCGTCATCCGGTCGCGACGTTTGTCTCGACCCGCATCGAGCCGATCGACGCGCAGCGCGCGATCGTGCACGGCAACCTGACCCTGCGCGGGGAAACCCGCGAGGTCGCCTTGCAGGTCGTGCTCAACGGACTCAAGCGCTATCCGCTGCCGCCATTCCGTCGCACCGTGGGCTTCTCGGCCACCGCTTTGCTGTCGCGCGCCGAATTCGGCATCGATGCGTGGAAGTCGGTGATCGGTGACGCCGTCGAGCTGCGGCTGGAAGTGGAAGCCTCGCGCAGTCGCGGCGGCGCGGATGCGGGCGATGCACCGGATGCCGCGGATGACGCAGCCGATACCGGCCTTCCCGCACCAGAGACGCCTGTCGAAACCACGCCGGCAGCCCCGCCGACGGAGCCGAATCCGTGACGCTCCGCAATCCACCCGACCGCTGGGGCGGCGTCAGCCAGCTGCTGCACTGGCTGGTCGTGGCGTTGATTCTGACGACCGGCATCCTCGGGCTGGTCATGGGCGACATGCGCAACAGCCCGACCAAGATCGAGATCTACGCGCTGCACAAGTCGCTGGGCCTGACGATCCTCGCGCTGGCGACGCTGCGTCTGTTGTGGCGCCTGTACGCCGGCGCGCCGCGTGCGGTGCCGGGTACCCCGCGCTGGCAGGACCGGGTCGCGTCGGTCACCCACTGGCTGCTCTACGGCCTGCTGTTCGCGATTCCGCTCAGCGGCTGGACCTTCAATTCTGCCGCTGGCTATCCGTTGCAGTGGTTCAAGCTGGTCAATCTGCCGTCACTGGTGACGCGCGATGCGGACCTGCGCCAGCTCGCCGGCAACGTGCACGAACTGCTGTTCTGGACGCTGGTCGGCCTTGCACTGCTGCACGCATCAGCCGCCCTGTATCACCACATCTTCCAGCGCGATGACACGCTGGCGCGCATGCTGCCGCGTGGCTGGCTGCGCGCCCGTACTCCGACTCCGCCTCTTCAGGACTGACTCCATGCGCATGATCCGCTCCCTCGCCCTCGGCGCGCTGACCGCCGCGCTCGCCCTGCCCGCCTTCGCTGCCGACTACGTGCAGGCACCCGGCTCTTCACTGGCCTTCGCCGGCAAGTACCAGGGCGAGACGTTCTCCGGCACCTTCCCCGGCTTCCGCACGACGGTCAGCTTCGATCCGGCCAATCTGGCCGCCGGCAAGCTCGCGGTGACCATTCCCGTCGCCACCGCGACCACGCAGAACGCCGACTACGACACCGAGATGCGCGGCAACGCGTTCTTCGACGCGTCGAAGTTCGCCCAGGCGACCTACACCTCGACCGGCTTCCGCGATCTCGGCAACGGCCAGTACGCCGCCGACGGCACGCTGGAACTGCGCGGCGTGCGCAAGCCGGTGACCCTGACCTTCACCTGGACCGACGGCGCGCGCCCGCTGCTGTCGGGCCGTGCGACCGTGCGCCGTCTCGATTTCGGCGTGGGTGGTGGCGACTGGGCCGACACCGGCACGATCCCGAACGAGATCGCGGTCAGCACCCGGGTCTACCTGCAGCCGGCCAGGTAACGCCGCGCAGCGCGGTCAGCGGCGCAGCCAGCGCCGCGCCGTGTCCGCATTGAAAGGCCAGTCGAGTTCGCGACCGTCGTTCGCGTCGCGCAGCACCGGCACCCGCGCGCCGTAACGATCTTCGAGCGCCGGATCATCGTCGATGAAGAGACTCTCGAACGCCGGCACGCCGGCGCTGGCGAGCACATCCAGCGCCAGATCGCACAGGTGGCAGTCGTCGCGCTGGTACAGGATCAGGGTCGGAGCGGTCATGTCGCGTTGCGGCAGGCCTGGATGCAGGCGCGAGCCGTAGAATAGCCACATGGCAGTCAGCACGTTCGACCTCTACAAGATCGGCATCGGGCCGAGTTCCTCGCATACCGTCGGGCCGATGCGCGCGGGCGCGCGTTTCGTGCGCCGCTGGCTCGACGTGCCGGGGCGGCTGGACGATGTCGTCCGCGTGCGCGCCGAGGTGTTCGGTTCGCTCGCGCTGACCGGTCGCGGCCACGGCACCGACAAGGCCGTGATGATGGGCCTCGAAGGCCACATGCCGAACCAGATCGATCCGGACATCATTCCCGATGCGTTGATCCGCATCCGGGGCGAGAAGCGCATCCGTCTCGGCGGCACGCATGAGATCGCCTTCGACGAGAAGTCGGATCTGGTGATGAACAAGCGGCAGAAGTTGCCCTTCCACACCAACGGCATGCGCTTCACCGCGTACGACGCCGAGGGCGCGGTCATCGCGACGCGCGACTACTACTCGGTGGGCGGCGGCTTCGTCGTCAACGAGGACGAGGCGGCCGAAGACCGTATCGTCGCCGACACCACCGACGTGCCCTACCCGTTCTCGAGCGGCGACGAGCTGATCGCGCAGGCGAACACGCACGGCCTGAGCATCGCGACGCTGATGCTGGAGAACGAGAAGGTCTGGCGCAGCGAGGACGAGATCCGCGAAGGCCTGCGCGAACTGTGGGCAGCGATGCAGTCCTGTGTCGCACGCGGCATCCGCCAGACCGGCACCCTGCCCGGCGGCCTGCACGTCACCCGCCGCGCGCCGGCGCTGCATGCCGAACTGTCGTCGAAGCCCGAAGCCGGCATGCGCGATCCGCTGACCGTGCTCGACTGGGTGAACCTCTACGCGCTCGCCGTCAACGAAGAGAACGCCGCCGGCGGCCGCGTCGTCACCGCGCCGACCAATGGCGCGGCCGGCATCCTGCCGTCGGTGCTGCACTACTACGACCGCTTCTGCCCGAACTCCACCGAGCAGGGCATCTTCGATTTCCTGCTGACCGCATCCGCCGTCGGCATCCTCTACAAGGAAAACGCCAGCATTTCGGGTGCGGAAGTTGGCTGCCAGGGCGAAGTGGGCGTGGCCTGTTCGATGGCCGCTGCTGGCCTCACGGCCGCACTCGGCGGCACGCCGAGCCAGATCGAGAATGCGGCCGAAATCGGCATGGAACACAACCTTGGCCTGACCTGCGATCCGATCGGCGGCCTGGTGCAGATCCCGTGCATCGAGCGCAATGCGATGGGTGCGGTCAAGGCGATCAACGCCTCGCGCATGGCCTTCCGCGGCGACGGCAAGCACAAGGTCAGCCTCGACAAGGTGATCCGCACGATGCGCGACACCGGCCGCGACATGCGCGACAAGTACAAGGAAACCTCACGCGGCGGTCTGGCGGTCAACGTCATCGAGTGCTGATGGGCCGCCCGTCTTGCGCGATGCAGGTAGCGTCGCGCGGCACCTGATGCCGCCGCCGTAGGTCGCACAGCCTCGGGCGCGGACGCGCGCCGCGGCAGACACCACGCTCCAGGGTCCGCGCTCAGCCCACCTGCGCGTGGACGATCGCCAGCACGTCGTCGAGCAATGCCGCCGCGGTGACGTCAGCGCCCGCACCCGGCCCCTGGATCACCAGCGGCTGCGCACTGTAGCGATCGCTGTGGATCGCGACGCGGTTGTCGGTGCCGTTGCCCGCGCACAGCGGATGGTCGACCGGCAACGCGCGCAGTCCCACGCGTGCGCCGTCGGCGTCGAAACGCCCGACGAAACACAGACGCTCACCCTTTGCGGCGGCCTCCGCACGACGTGCTTCGAGCGTGTCGTCGAGTGCGGCCAGCGCCTGATCGACGTCCGCATCCGCGGCGCGCGCGAGCACGTCGGGCACCAGCGATTCGACAACGACTTCGTGCGCGGGCAATGCGATGCCGGCGGCGCGCGCGAGGATCAGCAACTTGCGGCGCACATCCTCGCCCGACAGATCGACGCGCGGATCCGGCTCGGTATAACCCGCCGCACTCGCCTGGCGCACCAGCGCGGAGAACGGCTGGCTGCCGTCGTGATGCGAGAACAGCCAGGCCAGCGAGCCCGACAGCACGCCCTCGATCGCGTGGATGCGATCGCCGCCGTCGATCAGCGCGCGCAGGCTGCGCAACAGCGGCAGGCCCGCGCCGACCGTCGCACTGTCGCCATAGCGGCCGCCGATCGCGCGCGCATCGCCGATCGACAATGCGCGGCCGAGATCGCCGCCGGTGCCCAGCTTGTTTGCGGTGACCACGTGCACGCCACGGGTCAGCCATTCGGGATGCCAGTCGGCGACCGTTTCGCTCGCGGTCGCGTCGACGATGATGTCGCCCGGCTTCGGGCTTTCGCCTTCCGCCCACGGCGGGAATCCGGCGCGCCGACGCGCCGCGGCGCGGGCCTGCGCGAGCGCGGCGTGCAGATCGTCGCCACCGCCGACCTGGGTGCGCGAATTGCACAGCCACGCTACTTCCGGCAGCGCCACGCCCTGCGCGGCGAGTCGCGCATAGCGTTCGACGAACGCCGAGCCGACCGTGCCGGTGCCCAGCAAGGCAAGACGCGCAGGACGCGGTTGCGCGCGGCGCCCCTGCCGCAACTGCACGACGGTACTCATGCTTCGACGCCTGCGCGGGACGGGCGCGTGGCCGCGTCCAGCACGCTCACGACGCGGGCGAGGCCGGCCTCGATGTCGATCAGCAGATCGTCCAGCGCTTCGATGCCGACCGACAGGCGCAGCAGACCGTCGGAAATGCCGGCCGCAGCGCGCGCCGCCGGCGTCATCGCCGCGTGCGTCATCGTCGCCGGATGCGCGATCAGGCTTTCCACACCGCCCAGCGATTCCGCCAGGGTGAACTGCTGGAGGCCGGCGACGAATGCGCGCACCACATCTTCCTGCGCCACACCCGGCGCGCCGGCGAGTTCAAACGACAGCATCGCGCCGAAGCCCGACTGCTGGCGCGCGGCAATCGCATGGCCCGGATGATCGACCAGCCCCGGATAGTGGACGCGTGCGACCGCCGGATGGGCGTCGAGCAGCGCGACCACGCCGGCCGTGTTTTCCTGATGCACGCGCAGGCGCGCATCCAGCGTGCGCAGGCCGCGCAGGGTCAGGAAGCTGTCGAACGGCGAGCCGGTGATACCCAGCGCATTCGCCCACCACGCGAGCTGCGCATGCAGTTCGGCGTCGCGCGCAATCACCGCGCCGCCGACGACATCGCTGTGGCCGTTGATGTACTTGGTGGTCGAATGCAGCACGACATCGGCGCCGAATTCGATCGGGCGCTGCAGCGCCGGCGACAGGAAGGTGTTGTCGACCACTGCCAGCGCGCCGGCCCGATGCGCGGCCTCGATGACGAAGCGCAGGTCGGTGATGCGCAGCAGCGGATTGGACGGGGTCTCCACCAGCACCAGCTTGGGCTGCTTCGCCAGAGCGTCGGCGAGGCTGCGCGGATCGGTGAGATCGGCGGTGACGAGCTCGAAGTGACCCTTGCGAGCCAGCGCATCGAACAAACGCCAGCTGCCGCCATAGGCATCGTGCGGCACCACCAGACGATCGCCGGGCTCGAGCAGCGCATTGAGCACCAGGGTGATCGCGGCCATGCCGGTCGGCGTGATCACACCGCCCGCGCCGCCTTCGAGTTCGGCCAGCGCCTCGCCGAGCAGATCCCGCGTGGGATTGCCGCTGCGGGTGTAGTCGTACTGCCGCTTCTCACCGAAGCCGGCGAAGCTGAAGTTGCTGGACAGCACGATCGGCGGCGTCACCGCGCCGTAGGCCGGATCGCGGTCGATGCCGGCGCGCACGGCGCGGGTCGCGGGCTGACAGGCGGCGTCGGTCGGGGCGTGGATGCTCATGCGGGGTCTCCGGAAGTGGGGGCACGCAGCGCGGTCGCGAGCAGTGCATCGATGCGGTCGGTTTCTTTGAGGAAGGCGTCGTGGCCATACGGCGAGCGCAGCACGCGCAGCTGGCCGTTCGGTCCCAGCCCTTCGAGCAGCGTCACCGCATCGGCCAGCGGGACGAGGCGGTCGCCTTCGACGGCGACGACGGTCGTCGGCACGCGGATGTCGCGCGGATCGACGCGGTGCAGATCGATGGATTCCGACAGGCGCAGCCACGCGGTGACCGGCGTGTGCGAGACGTAGCGCGCACCGGCGGCGTCGAGATAGTCCTCAGCAGCGACGCGCACGCGGCCGTTGACGATCTCGGGCGCGGCATCGAAACGCTCAGCGAATTCTTCCGGCGTGCGATAGCTGAGCATTGCGAACTGGCGCGCCAGCGACAGGCCCTGCGCATCGGCGCATTGCAACTGGCCCAGCGCGACCGCCTGCCGCTGCAGCGCGCGCCATGCAGCGGCATAGGGATGCGCGCGATGCGCACCGCTGACCGCGACCAGCCGCTGCACGCGGTCCGCATGACGCGCCGCGAACTGCAGGCCGACCAGTGCGCCGTAGGAATAGCCGACGAAGGCGTGCAGGCGGGCGATGCCCAGCGCGTCGAGCAGCGCGGCGATCGCGTCGGCCTGGTCGGTGGTGTCGATCGGCGCATCGAGCGCACCGTCGGCGCCGACGAAATCGAAGGCCAGCAGGCGCAGCTGCGTCGAATCGAGCGTGCGGCCCGGTGCGACCAGACCTTCCAGCCAGCCGGCTTCGGCATGCGCGGCGTTCGCAGCCAGATGCCGGTGCGCGGAGATCCCACCGGCGACGAACACCACTGGCGCCGATGCCGGGCCCTGCAGCTGATACCGCAGCGTGACGGGGCGCATGCCGGCATGCCGGGTGGCGAGCTGCACGTCGAGGCTGCCGCGCGTGACGTCGTGCGCGATCGGCGCATCGGCAGCGAGCACGTGCACGTACGCCGCGTCGGGCGTGGGTTCGGGGCGGTAGGCGGTGTCGACGAGACTCATGGCACGGGATTCCGGATGGACTGGGCCATCGCGTCTCGCGGGAATCACCGGAAGTCGCCTGTCGGCGGAATACAACATCGGCGCGAACGCCGATACGGCATCACCATCTTCCGGTGGACACACAGGTCCCCGCAGGACTTGGCACCGCGATGGACGCCGCGCGAAGCGCGGATCCCATCAGGTTGCCCCGGCATCAAAGGGCCTGCCCCTCCGCCGGTCTCGATGGAGCGTGCAGGTTGCCAGCGTCGTTTCTGGATGTCAATCGCTTCATCCGGATATAGCGATGGACTATTTCAAGTGCAACCGCTGACGCGTGTGGCTCGGGCCTCGGCATAATCCGTCGATGCGCATCGTCTTTCTGATCGCGGCCGCCATGCTGGCCGGCTGCACCACTGTCCCCACGCGGCCCCTCGTATCCACCGACGCCATGGCGACGATCGATCGACCCGTGATCGTCGAAGCCTGGCGCTCGTCCGCACACGCCGATGACGAGCTGGATTCGCTGGCCACGTGGCCAACACCCGAGGCCGGCACCTGGCTGATCGCCACAGCCAAGCGCACCCATCAATTGCGCGTATTCGATGCCGACACCGGCGCGATGCTGCGCACCGTCGGCGACCGCGGGGCCATGCCCGGCCAGTTCGACCGGCCCAATGGCGTCGCCGTGCACGGCGATCTGGTGTTCGTTGCCGAGCGCGACAACCATCGCGTGCAGGTGCTGTCGCTTCCCGACTTTGCACCGCTGGCGACGTTCGGCGCCGACGAGCTCCGCAGCCCCTATGGCCTGTGGATCCACGAAGCCGCGCCGGGCACGTTGGAGGTCTACGTCACCGACAGCTTCATGGACGGCGACGACCACAAACAGGTGCCGGATTTCGCCAGCCTCGACCAGCGCGTGCGTCGCTACCGGTTCGAGTCGCACGACGGCGGCTCGCCACACGTCACCGCGCTCGGCAGCTTCGGCGCCACGGATGCGCAGACAGCGCTGCGTATCGTCGAATCGATCGCCGGTGACGCCGCCCACGATCAGCTGCTGATCGCCGACGAGGATCTGCGCCACAACGCGACGGTGCGGGTCTACACGCTCGAAGGTGCGTACGCCGGTCGTGCATTACCGGCCGGCACGTTCGACGGCGAACCAGAAGGCATCGCGCTGTGGTCGTGCAGTGTCGACGGCGGTTACTGGATCGTCGCCGACCAGTTGCGTCCGCGCACCGTGTTCCGCGTGTTCGACCGCACGCACCTGACGCCGGCCGGCAGCTTCATCGGCGCCCACGTCGCCGCGACCGACGGCGTCGCGTTGCATCCCTCGCCTACCGCGCGTTTCCCGGCCGGCGCGCTGTTCGCTGTCGACGATGACGCCTCGGTGGTCGCGTTCGATCTGCGCGCGGTCGCGACCGCGCTGCAGCTTGATCCCGACTGCAGCCGCTGAACCCGCAGATGCGCAGGCGTCGACCGCACACGGCACTCGCGCTGCTTGCGCTATGCGCAGCCGGTTTCGCGTTCGCGCAAACCCCATCCAGCGGCAGCTGGCCCCGGATGACGATGCCTCCGCCCGCGCCTTCGTACGAGGCCGACACCGGATCGCCCCGGGGCCCCAGCGTCGAACTCGAACTGCGCCCGCGCTTCGGCGGCACCGAGGCGATCGCGATCAACCATCTGGCTGGGCCGGTGGAAGTAATGCTGCTGGCCGACGGTCCTCCGCCAATCTCCACGCCGCCCCTTCCGGCACGCGTCACCGTGCCGGGTGGCAGCCGCCTCGTGGTGGCGCAATTGCAGGAGAGCGCCGCAGGCACGCGTCTGCGGCTCGTGGCCATCCCCGGTCTGCCGAACGTACGTGCGCGCCATGTCGAATACCTCTACCCGCTGCGCGACGCGCCCGTGAGGATCGCCCAGGGCTTCGGCGGCGGCTTCAGTCACGCCGACGACGAAAACCGGCACGCGGTCGATTTCGCGGTGCCAGCCGGCACGCCGGTCCTGGCCGCGCGCGACGGTGTCGTGATGCAGGTCGAGTCCGCGGCAACCGCACGTCTCGATCCGCGCGTCGCGTTCGATCCCGCCGATGACCGCGTCCGCGGCAACTTCATCCGCGTCCTCCACGACGACGGCACGATGGCGCTCTACGCGCATCTGCAGCAGGGCGGCGTGGTCGTCGTGCCCGGCGCGCGCGTATTGCGCGGCACGATCATCGGTTTCTCAGGCAACACCGGCCTGAGCGCCGCGCCGCATCTGCATTTCGTCGTCCAGTCCAACCGCGGTATGCGGCTCGAATCACTGCCGTTCCGGATGGCCGGGCCGAACGGCCCGCTGCGCTTCGGACAGGTGCATGCCGAGGCGGACCCGGCCCGGCCCTGAGCCCGCCGCACGGCGTCGTATAATCGGCGGCTTCCCGATTCCAGCCTGCGCGCACCCGCGCGGCCGCCCGCATGTCCGATATCGCCTCCGAAAGTTCCCGCCGCCGCACGTTCGCGATCATTTCGCATCCCGACGCCGGCAAGACTACGCTGACCGAAAAACTGCTGCTGTTCGGCGGTGCGATCCAGATGGCCGGCTCGGTCAAAGGTCGCAAGGCCGCACGCCATGCGACATCCGACTGGATGGCGCTGGAGAAGGAGCGCGGCATCTCGGTGACCAGTTCGGTGATGCAGTTCCCCTACGAGGGCCGCGTCGTCAATCTGCTCGACACGCCCGGCCACGCCGACTTCGGCGAGGACACCTATCGCGTGCTGACCGCCGTCGACTCGGCGCTGATGGTGATCGACGTCGCCAAGGGCGTCGAGGAACGTACGATCAAGCTGATGGAAGTCTGCCGGCTGCGCGACACGCCGATCATGACGTTCATCAACAAGCTCGACCGCGAGGGCAAGGACCCGATCGACCTGCTCGATGAAGTCGAAACCGTGCTCGGCATCCAGTGCGCACCGGTCACCTGGCCGATCGGCATGGGCCAGCGCCTCAAGGGCGTGGTGCATCTGGTGACCGGCGAAGTGCATCTGTACGAGCCGGGCCGCAACTTCACCCGCCAGGATTCGACGATCTTCCCGTCGATCGATTCGCCGGGCCTGAGCGACAAGATCGGCGAGAAGATGCTGGCCGATCTGCGCGACGAACTGGAACTGGTGCAGGGCGCCAGCCATCCCTTCGATCTCGACGCCTACCGCGCCGGCAAGCAGACGCCGGTGTTCTTCGGCTCGGGCGTCAACAACTTCGGCGTACAGCCGCTGCTGGACTTCTTCGTCGACCACGCGCCGCCGCCGCAGGTGCGCGAAACGACGACGCGCGAAGTCGCGCCGCAGGAAGACAAGCTCACCGGCTTCGTGTTCAAGATCCAGGCGAACATGGACCCGATGCACCGCGACCGCGTGGCGTTCATGCGCGTGTGTTCGGGCCGGTTCGAGGCGGGCATGAAAGCCTTCCACCCGCGCACCGGCAAGCCGCTCAAGCTCGCCAACGCGCTGACCTTCATGGCCTCTGACCGCGAGATCGCCGCCGAGGCGTATCCCGGCGATGTCATCGGCATCCACAACCACGGCACGATCTCGATCGGTGACACCTTCACCGAAGGCGAGAACATCGCCTTCACCGGCATTCCGAACTTCGCGCCCGAGCTCTTCCGCCGCGCGCGCCTGCGCGATCCGCTGAAGCTCAAGCAATTGCAGAAGGGGCTGGCGCAGCTTTCGGAAGAAGGCGCCACCCAGTTCTTCAAGCCGCTGATGAGCAACGACCTGATCCTCGGCGCGGTCGGCGTGCTGCAGTTCGACGTCGTCGCGTATCGGCTGAAGGACGAATACGGCGTCGACGCGAGCTTCGAAGCGGTGCAGGTCAATACAGCCCGCTGGATCCGCTGCAAGGACGCGAAGACGCTCGAGGCGTTCCGCGACAAGCACGCGATGAATCTGGCCTATGACGCCGCCGATCAGCTGGTGTATCTGGCCCCGACCCGGGTGAACCTGCAACTGGCCCAGGAGCGCGCGGAAGGTGTCGAGTTCCTCGCCACACGCGAGCACGCGCATGCGGTGTCGGTGGACTGATCCACGCCGCGATCTCTGACAGGACACGGGCGCGCGGTCATACTTCGCGGCAGTCCAATCCCCCAGCCGGACGTTGATGACCACCGCCCCGCCCCGTTCGCTCCGCGCGAAGCGTGAAGAGTTTGCCAGCGCCCTGACCCACGGTCTCGGCGCGACTGCCGCGCTCGCCGGCGGTGCGGTCCTGATCACCTTGGCCGCGCTCTACGGCAACGGCTGGCAGCTCGGCGCATCGATCGTGTTCGGCGTCTCGCTGCTGCTGCTGTATCTGGCCTCCACGCTGTACCACGCGGTCGAACATCCGGTGGCCAAGGGCCGTCTGAAAGTGTTCGACCACTGCGCGATCTATCTGCTGATCGCCGGCACCTATACGCCCTTTACGCTGATCGGCCTGCGCGGCACGCTGGGCTGGTGGCTGTTCGGCATCATCTGGACGCTGGCGCTGGCGGGCGTGGTGTTCAAGCTGTTCTACACCGGCCGCTTCCGCGGTCTGTCGACGGCGATCTACGTCGCGATGGGCTGGCTGGTGGTGATCGCGATCGGCCCGGTCGCCGCTGCGCTCGATACCTGGACGCTGAGCTGGATCATCGCCGGCGGCGTGTTCTACACGGCCGGCACCTTCTTCTACATGCGCGATTCGATTCCCTACGCGCATGCGATCTGGCACCTGTTCTGCATCGGCGGCAGCGTCTGCCATTACGTGGCCGTGCTGGCCCAGGTCGTGCCGGCGCGTTGATCGCCGGCGCGCGCGTCGCGACAATCGACCGGTCGTTGTCCCCGCAGGAGGTCCACATGCGATCCGTCCCGATGTTGCCCGCTCTCGCCCTTGTCACGTTGGCGGCCTGCTCCGCCGAACCGCCTGCCCCGCCTGCACCCGTGGCCGCGCCCACGCCGCCGCCCGCGACGCCTGCGCCCGCGCCGGAAACCGTCACGGCCGCCTACGACTGCCCGACGGCCGCCGTCGTCGAGATCATCCGTGAAGGTCGCTTCGCCCGGCTGCGCATGACCGATGGCCGCATCGTCAATCTCGGCGTGATCCGCGGCAGCCAGCCGCCGGTCTGGTCGGAAGTCGGCCTGCGTTTCGTCACCACCGATGACGGCGCCGAGCTGTCGCAGGACAACGGCCGTACCGTGCGCTGCACCGAAACCGCACTGCCGAACTCGGGACCCGCGGACGCGTCGTGATGCCGAACCGCAACGGAACATTCACTCGCAGTTGACCGCAGCGCGTCGATGGTGGGGCTGAACAAGGCCCCCCATGACGACCACGCCCACACCTCACACATCGCCCCGTCCACGCTTCCGGCGATTCGCATCGTCGCGACCGCTGCGCATCACCGCGCTCGTGCTTCTGGTGGCGATCGTGCTGCTAGTGCTGCTCTGGGACTGGAACTGGTTCAAGGGGCCGGTGGAGCGCATCGTCGAAGCCCGCACGGGCCGCGCACTGGTGATCGGCGGCGATCTCGATGTCGATCTGGGCCGCACGACCACCGTCCGCGCTGACGCCTTGCGGTTTGCGAATGCAGACTGGTCCGAGTCACAGACGATGGCCTCGGTCGAGCGGCTGGTGATCAAGGTCGAGGTCTTCCCGCTGCTGTTCAAGCGCGAAGTGCGGCTGCCCGAAATCCGGCTGGTGAAACCGATCCTGCGCCTGGAGACCAATCCCGAGGGCGGTACCGGTAACTGGGACATCGCGTTCGGTGGCGGTGGAGATGGCCCGCCGCCGCAGATCCGTCGCCTGTGGGTCGAAGACGGCCGTCTGCGCTATCTCGATGTGCCGGGCCAGACTGATATCGACGTGCGTCTGGCCAGCCGCGAATCGCGCGGCGGTGAAGATGCCGCGCCGGCGATCGGAATCGAAGGCGGCGGCAGCTGGACGAATAACCGGTTCACGCTGGAAGGCGTGGCCGAATCACCTCTTGCGTTACAGGACACCGACAAGCCCTATCGCATCGATCTGCGTGCACGCGCCGGTGCCACGCGCGCCCATGTGCGCGGTTCGCTGGTCGCGCCGTTCCAGCTGCGCGACTTCGATCTGCAGTTCGCACTGTCGGGACGCAACCTCGCCGATCTGTTTCCGCTCGTCGGCGTCGCTCTGCCCGACACGCCGCCCTATGCGCTCGACGGCCGCCTGACCCGCGACGCGGCCACGTGGCACTACGACGGCTTCACCGGCAAAGTCGGCCAGAGCGATCTCGGCGGTTCCGCCGCGATCACGCTCGGCGGCGAACGTCCGTTCCTGAAGGCCGATCTGGTCTCCAAGCGCCTCGACTTCGACGATCTCGCCGGCTTCATTGGCGGCACGCCGGACGTGGAAGGCGACGCGCTCGACCCCGAACTCGTCGAACGCGAACGCGCGCTCGTTGCCAAGGGCCGCGTCCTGCCCGATACCCCGTACGACCTCGCAAAACTTCGGGCGATGGACGCCGACGTGCGTCTGCGCGCGCAGCGCATCAATGCGCCGAAGCTGCCGATCGACGACATGGACGCGCATCTCAAGCTCGATGCCGGTCTGCTGCAGCTCGAACCGCTGAACTTCGGCGTGGCCGGCGGCAACATCCGTTCCAACATCCGTCTCGACGCGCGTCAGGATGTCATCCATACCCGACTGCAGGCATCGGTGCGTCGTATCACCCTCGGCGGGCTGTTCCCGCCCGATACGCTCGCCGGCGAAGCCGTCGGCCGGATCGGCGGTGATTTCAATCTCGCCGGCACCGGCAATTCGGTCGCGGCGATGCTGGGCAGCGCGAACGGCGACGTCGCAGTCGGCATGGGCGCCGGACGAGTCAGCAACCTGCTGGTCGAGCTGGCCGGTATCGATGTCTACGAGACACTGAAATATCTGATCGGCAACGACAAGCAGATTCCTGTGCGTTGCGCCTTCGCTGACTTCGGCGTGCAGCGCGGCGTGATGGAAAGCCGCGCGTTCGCGTTCGACACCACCGACACCATCATCCTCGGCGAAGGCACCATCAATCTGCGCGAGGAACAACTGGATCTACTGCTGCGTCCGCGCCCCAAGGACCGCAGCATTCTTGCGCTGCGTACGCCTTTGACGATCGGCGGCACGTTCGCATCGCCGAGCTTCCGACCCGATCTCGCGCGTCTGGGCCTGCGCGGCGCCATCGCACTCGCGCTCGGTTCGATCGCGCCGCCGGCCGCACTGCTCGCGACGCTGGAACTGGGCGGCGGCGAAGACAGCGGTTGCGGCGGGCCTTACGCCAAGTAGACGATCAGACGTCGGACAGCCGGTGCAACGCGCCCGGTCCGGGCGCCGGGTGCCAGGCGCTCACCAGATAGAGCGGGCGCTGCTTCGATTCTTCGTACAGGCGTCCCAGGTACTCGCCGATCACGCCCAGCGCGACCAGTTGCACCGCGCCCAGGAACAGGATCACCGCCATCATCGTCGGCCAGCCGGCAACGCGGTCGCCGTACATCAAGGCCTTGCCGATCACGTACAGCGCGAATGCGAACGCGCCGCAGGCCGTGAACACGCCGATGTAGGTCGCTAGCCGCAGGGGGGCGGTGGAAAAACTCGTCACCCCATCGAGCGCGAAATTCCACAGGCGCCAGAAGCCGAACTTGGTGTGTCCGGCAATCCGCTGCTCGCGCGCGTACGGCACGGCGATGCGGTTGAACCCGATCCAGCCGAAGAGCCCCTTCATGAAGCGGTGCCGCTCCCGCAACTGTCGTAGACCATCAAGCGCGCGCGGCGACAGCAGGCGGTAATCGCCGGTGTCAGCCGGCACCGGCGTCTTCGCGAGCCGCTGGATGACGCGATAGAACACGTGTGCGGTCGACCGCTTGAGCCAGCTCTCGCCCTCGCGGCTCAGCCGCGTGCCGTGTACGTCGTCGTAGCCGTTGCGCCAGTGCGCGACGAACTGCGGAATCAGTTCCGGCGGATCCTGGCCATCGGCATCGAGGATCATCGCCGCGCCTTCGGTCACCATGTCGAGGCCCGCGGTCAGCGCGACTTCCTTGCCGAAATTGCGCGACAGCCGCAGCAGCGCCACGCGTGCGTCGCCCGCCGCGATGCCCTGCAGGACCTGCCAGGTCGCGTCGCCACTGCCGTCGTCGACGTACAGCACACGCGTTTCGATGCCATCCGCGGCAAGCGTCTCCATGACCGCGGCGATGCGCGGATGCAGGACCGGCAACGCATGCGCTTCGTCGAACGCGGCGACGACGATGGTCAGTCGATCGTGCGCACTCACTTAAGCCCCTCCAGATAGGACTCGCCGCCGATCTGGCGCGCGTTGCGCTGGATCCACTGCGCGCGTCGCTGTACATACGGGCCGGGCCGCGAGGCGCTGTAGCGCTGCGGACTCGGCAGCACCGCCGCCAGTCGCGCGCTTTCGCTGGCACTCAGTTGCGCCGCGTCCTTGCCAAAGTGACGCTTCGCCGCCGCCTGCGCGCCGTAGATGCCGTCACCGAACTCGGCCACGTTGACGTAGACCTCCAGAATCCGTGTCTTCGGCCACAGCGTTTCGATCAGCAGCGTGTAGTACGCCTCCAGGCCCTTGCGCACCCAGCTGCGTCCGCCCCACAGGAACAGGTTCTTCGCGGTCTGCTGGCTGATCGTGCTGGCGCCACGCATGCGTCCGCCGCTCGCGTTGTGTGCGCGCGCTTTTTCGATCGCGTCCAGATCGAAGCCGCGATGCTTGGCGAAATTCTGGTCCTCGGCCGCGATCACCGAGACCGGCAGCGAAGACGCAATGCGATCGAGATCGCGCCATTGATAATAGAGACTGAAATCGCGCTCACCGCCGGTCCAGGCCTCGGCCTGGCGAATCGCCATGAACGTCGAGAACGGCGGATTGATGAAACGCAATGCAAGGACCTGCAGCACCGGCAGCACGGCGAGCAGGACGCCCAGCCATATCAGCCGGCGCAGCCAGCGACGAGCGAACGAGGGGCGTGCTTGCGGGACGGCAGTGCCGTCCCCATGTCGGAGAGCCGGTTGTTCCATGGCGGCCACTCTATCGGTCGCCCTCGACGCCGCCAATCGAAATCCTTTTGCGAGCCGACATGACCGACATCGCCCAGCCCGACAGCGACCGCCTGTCCCGCTTCCTGCTGCAGACCGCCGGCGTGCGCGGCGTGCGGGTCCATCTGCGTGAGGCCTGGCAGGCCGTGCGCGCCAATGGCCCCTACCCGCCGGCGATCGAAGAGATGCTGGGAGAAGCCTGCGTGGCGTCGGCGCTTTTCACCGGCCACGCCAAGGTCGATGGCCGCCTGTCGGTGCAACTGCGCGCGCCGGGCCCGATGCGCACGCTGTTCGCCGAATGCACCGCCGCCGGCACGATCCGCGGCATCGCCCGCTTCGACGGCGATGGCGCTGACGTTTCGCGCGATCTGCGCGCACTGGGCGACGACGCGCTTCTGGCGATCACGATCGAAAATCCGTCGCCGCATCGCGAGCCCAATCGCTACCAGGGCCTGGTCGCGCTGGCGGCCGAATCGCTGTCGGGCGCGTTCGAGGACTATTTCCGCCAGTCGGAGCAGCTGCCCACGCGCGTCCTGCTGGCGGTCGATGGCGACGAGGCCGCAGGTCTGATGCTGCAGAAGTTGCCGGGTGACGACGGTGACGACGACGGCTGGAATCGCGCCAGCCTCCTGTTTGACACCCTCTCGACGGCAGAACTGCTTCGATGGCCCACCGAAACGCTGCTGTCGCGCCTGTTCCCGGACGATGCGCCGCAGTTGCTCGGAGAACGACCGCTCGCATTTGGCTGCTCGTGCTCCAGGGGTCGCGTCGAGGAAATGCTGGTGTCGCTCGGAGCCGAGGAAGCTCGGGCTGCGGTGGTGGATGGGGAGGCCAAGGTGATCTGCGAGTTCTGTGGTCAGAACTACGGATTCAGTGCCGAAGAGATTGATCAGCTTCTCGAAACACCCGAGGTTGATGTCGAAGTGTCGGAGCGGTTGCAGTAACGGCATCCGGTCACTTCGTGCGATTGTTAAAGAAATATAAATGTTCTAGAGTCTGGATCGAACGATAGAGGAACTTCCGGGCTGGGCCCGGGTCACAACGGCCATGCGATTGCCTGTCACGCGCCTCGTACTTGCCCTCGGTCTCGCCCTCGCGGCGGCCTCGGGCGCCGCTGCTCAGGAAAAACGCAACCAGACCGTGCTGCCCGTGCTCGATACGTCCGGCAAGGTCGAGGCCTTTCTCGTCCTCGAACCCGCCACCGCCAGCCAATCGAGCCGCAGTTGGCGCTTCGGCGAGAGCCAATTCGACGCCGCATTCGGCCTTGAGTCCGGTAGTTCCCTCGCCCTGCTCTGCAGCCCCGGCAGCAGCTTCAACGGTGCGGTCAGCAGCCTGGCGCGCAATTGCCAGCTGGCCTCAGTCGGCGACAGCACCCCCGGTGCACGGCGCGCGAGCGCCACGGCGAGCATCAGCCGCCCCGGCGGCGGAGTCGGCCTGACGTTCGGCGAAGGCCGGGACACCCTGCCCGGCTTCCTCAGCCCATCGCGGGCGGGCTCGGCCGGCCAGGTCGATCTCCACGACCTCACCGTCTTCGCCAAGAAAGATATCGGCGACGACGCTTATGTATCGCTCGCCGGCACCCTGGCCAAGGCCACGCTGATTCCTACATCGGCAGCCCCCGCCATGATCAGCGACCACTGGACCAGCCGCAGCCTCAGCGTGGGCGGTGGCATCGGTCGTTTCAGCGCCAACATCGTTGGCCAGGTCGTCGACACCCCCGGCCTGCCGAAATGGGAAGGCGTCGGCCTCGGCGTCAGCTGGCGCACCCCGTGGAGCGGCCAGCTCACAGTCGGCGCCGACAACGTGATCACCCGCGGCAAGAACCCGTTTTCGAAGATGACCGAGAACGCGGACGACGAAGGCGCGGTGCCGTATATCCGGTACCAGCAGGATCTTTGACTGTCCAGAAAGTGGCGCCGCCCTTTTGCGGCCTCATCAGCACGCAACGCTCGCGCGCCGTGGTAGTCGGGTTTGACAAACTTGAGCCTCGCTTCAGCCTTGGCGCCCAGACCTGAGGACTACAAACCTCTGCGATGCTTTTGCGCGGAGCGAGCCAGAGCACAAATTCGTTGCTCGAATATTCAGATCGACGTCGTCTCGCTGCCCTGCGGCGCGTCATCGCGAGACGTCTACTCGTCAAATTACTAACCAGAGATGTCTTTAGCGCGCAGCTAATTGCATCTCCAGCCCTTTGTCCCTCAAGTGCCCGCTCGGCACATTGGCAGTTGCAGGCCTGAAAGGTCGATTTGGTGCACACGCAGGATGTCGTCCTTAACGACACTTTAATTTCTTTCAAGATCGGTCTAGTATCGGCCCGACCTTGCCGAGTTTGGCGATAATTTTTACCCACTCGGCCGGTTATTTTGGGGAAATCCCGAGACTCACTTGGAGAGAGAGACAGATGAAGTTCAAGACCACCCAGCTGCGCGAGGCGATTACTTTCGCACTCATCGCAGGCGCCACAAGTGCGGCGGGCACCGGTGTCGCAGTCGCCCAGAGCCAGCAGGAAGCCACCACTCTCGACCGCATTGAAGTGACAGGTTCGCGCATTCGCTCCGTGGACGCCGAATCTTCGCAGCCAGTGCTAGTGCTGGACCGTGCTGCGATCGAAAAGCAAGGCCTCACCTCCGTGGCGGAAGTGCTGCAGCGCATCTCCGCTAACGGCTCCAACATCAACCGCACGTTCAATAACGGCGGCGATGGCTCGTCTACCGTTTCGCTGCGCAACCTCGGCGCGTCGCGCACCTTGGTACTGGTTGATGGCCGTCGCTGGGTCCAAGGCTTGGGCGGTTCCGTCGATCTCAACACCATTCCATCGGCGATGATCGAGCGCATCGAAGTTCTGAAAGACGGCGCCTCCTCGATTTATGGTTCTGATGCCATCGCCGGCGTCGTGAACATCATCACCCGTCGCGATTACGAGGGCGCTGAAGCGCGCGTCTATTACGGCCAGTTCAGTCAGGGTGACGGTGAGCGCGCGGCGGTCGAAGCGACGCTCGGTGCAGGCAACGATCGCAGCAATGTCGTAATCAGCCTGTCGCGCGTCGAAGAGAAGGAAGTGAGCGCCGGTGACCGTGCAATCTCTCGCGTTCCGTCTTTCCGGCGCGACCCGGTGGGTTTCAGCGGCTTCAGCAGCAACGGTCGTATCTGGAACAACGGTGTGGACCCGGACAATGTCGGCGGCCCGGGCAGCAATTCGATTGTTATCCGTCCAGGTGCAACGGGTACAGGCTCCGCTAACGACCCCCGTTATGCGCTGGGAGAGTTCCAGCCGTTCGCAGCGGGTCAAGACGCCTACAACTTCGCGGCAGACAACTACCTTCTGACGCCCCAGACACGTACCTCGCTGTACATGAAGGGTCGCCACGAAATCACGGACAACCTGAGCTTCGTGGCAGACGCGCTTTACAACGAACGGCGTTCGGAGCAGCAGCTCGCAGGCTTCCCGCTCAACGGCGGCGTCAGCAACAACGACTTCATGAGTGGCGACAGCTACTACAACCCGTACAACACGCTGTACGGCGGTGATGGTCGCGACGTGGCGTGGAGCCACCGCCTTACCGAGCAGGATCGTGTCTACCAGCAGAACGTCAAGACGTTCCATGTCTATGCAGGTATCGAAGGCAACTTCGAGTTCGCGGATCGCTTCTTCAACTGGGATGTGGGCTACAACTTCAACAGGTCCGATCAGGAAGACGCGCAAATCGGCGACGTGAACGTCCTGAACGTCCGCGCAGGCGTGGGTCCGTCCGAGCTCCGCGACGGCCGCGTCGTCTGCGTCGACGCCCCGGGCGGCAACATCATCGACGGCTGCGTTCCATTCAACCCGCTCTCGCCTGCTGGCGGCGTGACGCAGGAAATGCTGGATTACCTGCTGTTCACTGCACAGGATGCTTTCCAAGGTCGCAGCGAGTCGTTCACCGCAAATATCAGCGGCGAAATCGTCCAACTGCCGGGCGGCATGATGGGGTTCGCTGCCGGCGTCGAGTCGCGCAAGGAAAGCGGCTTCGATCGTCCCGACGCATTCGTCGCCGCTGGATTCACCTCGGGAAATTCGCGCCAGCCGACGTCGGGTGCCTACGACCTCGACGAAATCTATGCCGAGTTGCTGATCCCGGTGCTTGCTGATGTGACGGGCGCCGATCTCCTTGAGTTCAGCCTCGCCTCTCGCTACTCCGACTACAGCAACTTCGGTGATACCACCAACAGCAAGGCTGGCTTCAAGTGGAAGCCGGTGGAATCGCTGCTGGTTCGCGGTAACTGGGCGGAAGGCTTCCGTGCACCCCCGATCTCAACTCTCTTCGGTGGGCAGAGCGATTCGTTCATTAACTTCGGCGACATCTGCTCGGAGGACTTCTCCGGTCGCACGGCAACCATCGCCGCCAACTGTGCCGCCGCAGGTGCCCCCGTCGGATTCATCCAGCAGACCAACGCTGGCTTCGGGTACGACGGCCAGACCCTGTATCCGTTCCAGGTGGGTGGAAATCCCAACGTCGGCCCCGAGGAATCGATCAGCAAGACGCTAGGACTGGTCTTCAGCCCCTCGTTCGTGGAAAACCTGAACCTCTCACTGGACTGGTGGAGCATCAAGATCGAAAATGCGATCACCACGCTCCCGACCGCCTTCATCGTCGAACAGTGCTATGCGGCTGGCGATCAGGCGCTGTGTGACCTCATCACGCGTCGCAGTGAAGACTTCCAGATCGGCAACATCGCCTTGACCCCGCAGAACCTCAGCGTGGTCAATGTGGAGGGCTACGATTTCAACGTGAGCTATCGCATGCCGGAAACGGAGTACGGCAGCTTCGGCATCACCTTGGACACGTCCTATGTCTCCAAGTACGAGCAGCAGACCACCGCTGCTTCGGAAGTGGAACAGTTCACGGGCCGCTATCTGGATCGTGATCCGTACTGGCGCCTTCGTGGCAACGTGTCGCTCGACTGGCAGATGGGTGATTTCGGCGCGACGTTCAGCAGCCGCTACTTCTCCAGCCTCGTCGAGCCCTGCGCATTCGGCCCGTCCGTCTGCTCGGATCCCGATCGCAGGATCGCAACGGGTCCCGCGCCGCGCAACAAGCTGGGTGCGACGACCTATCACGATGCGCAGGTGCGCTACAACCTGCCCTGGGACGGCACGATCAAGGCTGGCGTAACCAACCTGTTCGACAAGGAGCCGCCGGTCAGCTACACGACCTTCGCTAACTCCTTCGACCCGCAGTACGACGTCCCCGGCCGCTTCATGTACATGGAGTACATCCAGCGTTTCTGATGATCGATCAAGCGTAAGATCTCCTACGGCTCCGCAAGGGGCCGTAGTTGTTTATGGAATTCGCAACTCGGGCACGCAATCCAATTCAACCGTGTTTAGACGATGAGCCGAGCATGAACATCGAAACTCCGACACGACCGCCGGCCAGCCGTCGCAAATTCGTTCGTAAAGCGCACGGCCGACGATCCTGACAGCACGCGCTGTTCTTCGATATCGCTGAGAAACATCAGCCAAACAGGGATACAGCCCGGTGGAATCATATGCTGCAGACGCGTTCCGCACGAATTCTTCGAACCGTTGCCGGCCCACAGGAGGCTTCGGAAGAATGATTTCAACGGCCAGAGCCGCAGTGCTCCACCCAAGATCTGCATTTGGTGACTCCCGAGCTGCATCCTCGGTCTTGTTCAGGCGGGAACCAGCGTCAACGCCAGATGCTCCACGTAGGCGTCGAATTCCTCCTGCTGCATGCGCGCCTGGTGCAGTTGCAGGTTGAGCTGCAGAAAGCCCACATAGGCGGCATACGTCAGACGCGACCGGTGCTGCGCGTCTTCGCGGCCGAGGCCGGCCTGACGGAACGAGGCCGTCAGGTAATCGAGGCGGCGCTTGGAGACACGTTCGATCACCGGGTGGACCGTCGGGTGGTCCTGCGCCTTGAGCAACGCGCTGTAGATCACGTGCGACTTGTATTCGCGCGCGACCATATGGAACAGCGCGCGCAGACGTTCCCGCGCATCCGGCACCTTTTCCAGCGCACCGAACAGCGCCTCCTGCTCGACGTTCTCCCAGCGCTCGAGCGCGGCCTGCAGCAATGCATCGCGCGACGGGAAGTGCCAGTAGAAGCTGCCCTTGGTCACGCCAAGTCGGCGCGCCAGCGGCTCGACCGCCACGGCCTGCACGCCTGTTTCGGCGATCAGGTCCAGCGCGGCCTGGGCCCAGTCGTCGGCGCTCAGGCGACTTGGACGTTCGACGGGAGACGCGTCACCCGACTGGGCGGTCACCGCGGATTTCGGGGCAGGTCTACTCATTGCGACAGTCTATCCATACGCATCCATCCGCAACAGTATCGACACGCCGGACACAGGCCGACAGGCAGCATTGACACCACCGGAAACCCTGACCATACTCGACCGTACGGTTAGCATCGGGATCCGCCCGTGCAGCCGGCCCAGCGCCGGCCCCGTCTCTGTAATGCGTTTGCCGGAGTTGATGATGAGCGTCGCGATCCCCTTTCTCGCCTTCCTGCTGGTGGGTGCCTTCGCCGCCTACCACCGTCTTCGTCTTGTCTACTGGGCGGCGATCACGGTCACTGTGCTGCTTGCCTGCTGGCTGCTCGGCGCCAATGGCGTGGCCACGGTCATCGCCGCGCTGCTGGTGGTCGCCATTGCGTTGCCGCTGCTGATTCCGTCGGTACGCAAGTCGCTGATCACGACGCCGCTGCTGAAGTTCTTCCGCAAGGTGCTGCCGCCGCTGTCGCAGACCGAGCGCATCGCGCTGGAAACCGGCTCGGTCGGGTTCGAGGGCGAACTGTTCACCGGCGATCCCGACTGGCAGAAGCTGCTCGACTATCCGAAGCCGCAGCTCACCGCCGAAGAGCAGGCATTCCTCGACGGCCCCGTCGAAGAGCTCTGCAGCATGATCAACGACTGGGAGATCACCCACGTCCACGCCGATCTGCCGCCGGAACTGTGGGATTACATCAAGGCCAACAGGTTCTTCGGCATGATCATTCCGAAGGAATACGGCGGCCTCGGGTTCTCGGCGCTGGCGCACCACAAGGTGATCCAGAAGCTGGCGTCGATGTCGAGCGTGGTCAGTTCGACGGTGGGCGTGCCGAATTCGCTCGGCCCGGGCGAACTGCTCAACCATTACGGCACCAAGGAACAGAAGGAGCATTACCTGCCGCGCCTCGCGATCGGCCAGGAAGTGCCCTGCTTCGGCCTGACCGGTCCTTTCGCGGGTTCCGACGCCACTTCGATTCCCGACTACGGCATTGTCTGCAAGGGCGAGTGGAACGGCGCGAACGTACTCGGCGTGCGTCTGACCTTCGACAAGCGCTACATCACGCTCGCACCCGTGGCGACGCTGGTGGGCCTCGCGTTCCGCATGTACGACCCGGACGGCCTGATCGGCGACACCAATGACATCGGCATTACGCTGGCGCTGCTGCCGCGCGAGACGCCTGGCGTTGAAATCGGACGCCGTCATTTCCCGCTCAACTCGCCGTTCCAGAACGGCCCGATCCACGGCAAGGATGTCTTCATCCCGTTGAGCCAGTTGATCGGTGGCGCGGAGATGGCGGGCAAGGGCTGGAACATGCTCAACGAGTGCCTCGCTGTGGGCCGCTCGATCACCCTGCCCTCCACCGCCTCGGGCGGCGCGAAGGCCGGCGCGGTCGTGACCGGCGCCTACGCGCGCATCCGCAAGCAGTTCGGCCTGTCGGTCGGCCGCTTCGAAGGCGTCGAAGAAGCGCTTGCCCGTATCGGTGGCAAGGCCTACGCGATCAGCGCGCTGTCGCAGGCGACTGCGGCGGCGGTCGACCGCGGCGACGTGCCGTCGGTGCCGTCGGCGATCGCCAAGTACCACTGCACCTCGATGAGCCGCGAAGTCATCAGCGATGTCATGGACGTCGTCGGCGGCAAGGGCATCATCCTCGGCCCGAAGAACTTCGCCGGCCGCAGCTGGCAGGCGGCGCCGATCGCGATCACCGTCGAAGGCGCGAACATCATGACGCGCAGCCTGCTGATCTTCGGCCAGGGCGCGATCCTCTGCCATCCGTGGGTCATGAAGGAAATGAAGGCGGCGCAGGATCCCGACACGCAGCGCGGGCTGGAAGAGTTCGACCGCAACCTGTTCGGCCACATCGGCTTCGCGATTTCCAACGCCGTGCGTTCATTCTGGTTCGGCCTGACCGGCGCGAAGATCGGCGCGGCGCCCGGTGACGCGTACACCCGCCGTTATTTCCGCAAGCTGGATCGCTACTCCGCGAATCTCGCATTGATGGCCGACGTGTCGATGCTGACGCTCGGCGGCAAGCTGAAGTTCAAGGAATCGCTGTCGGGTCGTCTGGGCGATGTGCTGAGCCATGTCTACATGACCAGCGCGATGCTCAAGCGCTACCACGACGAAGGTGCACCGCAGGCCGACCAGCCGCTGCTGGCGTGGGCCTTCCACGACAGCGTGCACAAGATCGAACTCGCGCTCTCGGCGGCGCTGCGCAACTTCCCGATCCGTCCGGTCGGCTGGCTGATGTGGTTGCTGATCTTCCCGTGGGGCCGTCGTGCCGAGGCGCCGGGCGATCGTCTGTCGCGTCGCGTCGCCGCGCTGCTGATGGCGCCGAACGAAGCGCGTTCGCGTCTGGCCGAGGGTGTGTTTATGACGCCCTGCGAGAACAATCCGGGCGGTCGCATCGACAGCTATCTGGCCAAGGCGATCGCGGCCGAGCCGGTCGAGCGCAAGTTCCTCAAGGCCATGAAGAGCAAGGGCATCGAGGCGCTTGATTACGACGCGCAATTGGACGAAGCGGTGCGCGAAGGCCACATCACAGTCGAAGAGCGCGCGTTGCTGGTCGAGTTGCGCGAGCTCACGCTGGATGCGATCACCGTTGATGACTTCGACACCGAGGAACTGCGTTCGGCGGGCTATCGCGCGCCGACGCAGCCGTCGAGCGAGTCGCGCGAAGCGGCCTGAGCGACACGCGTGACGTAACACCGACAACGGCGGGCCAGTCCCGCCGTTGTCGTATCCGGCATTCCGGTTTTCACCCCAGATTGGGAGCATGCGATGACCGCCCCACTGCTGACGTTGCGCAATCGGCTCATCCGCTGGCCGGGCGGCGCCTGGCTGTTCGGCTTCCTCGTGTGTCGCAAGGCGCCCTACTTCGCCAGTATTGCGCCGCGCATCACTGCGCTACGCGTCGGCCACGGCGAGGCGAGGATGTGCCACCGTCGCGCGGTGACCAACCACATCGGCACCGTGCATGCGATCGCCCTGTGCAACCTGGCCGAACTGATCGGCGGCCTGACGACGGACGTCAGGATTCCTGCGTCTATGCGCTGGATTCCCAAAGGCATGACCGTCGAATATCTGAAGAAGGCCGTCGGCACTATGACCGCCACGGCGACGCCTGCGGTCCAACCGGTCGTGTTTGAAGCGGGCTATGCCTTGCCGGTCGACGTGGTCATCCGCGATCCCGCCGGCGATGCCGTATTCCGCGCACAGATCGCGATGTGGGTCTCACCGCGCGCCGCGCGCAGCGGCTGAGCACGCGCAGATGCGGACCGCATCCGATTGGTTGATTCTCTTTTGCGGTCTGCACAGCGCAGCGTTTGCGTTGTTCCACCTCCGATTCTGGCGGCTGTTCGACTGGCCGCGCACGCTGCAGACGACGACGCGGCCCAATCGCGCAATCGTGCAGATCGCGAACGCACAACTGGTGTGGGTGTTCGGCGCTATCGCCCTGCTCTGCTTCGTGATGCCCGGCGACCTGGACAACATCCCGCTCGGAAGGGCGGTGCTGGCCGGCATGGCCGGCTTCTGGTGGCTGCGGCTGGTGCTGCAGTTCGTCTGGCTGCGCCTGCAGCACCCGCTGGTGCATGCGTTGAGCGCGACATTCCTGATCGGCGCGCTGCTGTTCACGGTGGCCGCGCTGCGCTGAGCGCGCGGAGCACGATTCGCTGCCAGCATCCATCACGCGCAGATTGGAAGCGGAAGATCAGCCGTTATGCGCGTGCCACGCCGCCAGCACGTCGGCCTCGCGTTGTGGCGTCAGTCCTGCCTTGCATGCGGCGCGGCGTTCGGCCGGCTGCGCGCGCCACCAGGCCAGCGTGTCGCGCACGGTGTCGTCGATCGGACGGTGGGTGAGCCCGGCCGCGATCGCACGATCGACGCGCGTTCTGCCGAAGCCGGCGTACTCCCCCGCAGGTGCGATCCAGACCGGCATGTCGGACCACGCTTTCACGCTACGTGCCTCGAGAAAATCCGCGGGCAACCACGTCAGCCGTGCATCCGGTGCGCCGCCGGCCGCCTTCGCCCGCTGCACGCAGCTGTCGAGCAGACGCCCCATATCGAGCGTCCCGGGCGTCGCATCTGCGTTGAACACACCGGTCGTGTCCTGTTCGATCAGCTGCAACAGGAACGCCGCCAGATCACGCGCGTCGATGCACTGGGTCGGATTGTCGGGGGCGCCTGGCGCTGCGATCTCGCCACCACGATCGGCGCGTGCCGGCCAGTACGTGAAACGGTCGGTCGGATCGCCGGGACCGACGATCAGCCCCGGCCGTACGACCGAAGTGCGGCCCGGCAAGGCAGCCTGCGCGGCGCGCTCGCAGGCCGCCTTGAGCCCGCCGTAGGTCTCGCCGGTGATCGTGCGTGTGGACGGGTCGTCGAGCGTCGCGACCGCACTGTCCTCGTCGTTGGCGATGTCGTTGCGCACGTAGACCGAGATCGACGAGATGATCTGGTAGTGGGCGACGCGCCCGGCCAGCAATGCCGCACTGCGCGCAACGTCGTCGGGAAAATACGCCGAGGTATCGAGCACCGCGTCCCAGCGGCGGTCGCCTTCGAGCGCTGCGAGATCATCCTTGCGGTCGCCGCGCAGCTGTTCGATGCCGGCCAGCGGCGTCCCATCGAATCGCTGCGGATTGCTGCGGCCGCGGTTGAACAGGGTCAGGGTGTGGCCGCGCGCATGCGCGCGTTCGACGAAGTGCGGGCCGAGGAACCCCGTGCCGCCCAGGATCAGCAGTTGCAGCGGACGCGCGGCGCGTCCGGCCGATGCGAAGACGGACGCAGGCAACGCCGCGAGCGCCGCGGCGCTCAGGCTGTGGGCGAGGAACTCACGACGGCTTGCCATGACTGTGCTCCGGAGTCCGGACAGGCGCCGGCTGTTCCGGGAGCCTGCGCTCGGCGCGGATCACCCGCCATGCGCCGAAGGTCATGCCCAGCGCGATGCCGATGCCGGCCACGAACACCAGCTGCGAGCCCAGCACCGACAGCGCCTTGTGCACCCAGACGAAGGTCACGTCGCCGCCGCGGTAGACCGCGGTGTCGATGACCGCCTTCGCCTTGTAACGCGACTCGCGGCTCACCCGGGTATAGAGCGTCTCGCGCGCCGGTTTGGCCAGCGAGAACTCGCTGGCGCGGGTCATCACCTGCACCGTCGCGATCAGCAGCGGCAGTGGCGAAGCCGACAGCAGCGCGAACCCGATCAGGATTGCGACCGCCGGCAGCAGCAGAAGCGGCGCCACGCCGTAGCGGCGCAGCAGCCAGCGCGTCAGCAGCAGCTGCACCAGGATCGTCAGGCTGGCCACCGCCCAGTCGATCATCGAGTAGTAACGCGTCGCCGCTTCGGCGGTGGGGTACAGGCGTCGCACGATCGCGGCCTGCTCGTTGTAGAGCAGCGTGCCCACGCCCACGCCGAAGAACATCAGCAGCGCCAGACCGCGCAGCAGGGGATCGGCGGCGATGAGCTTGAGGCCGGCCCAGATCGAACCGCCGATCGCCTGCTCGCCCTGCTCGGCGCGTGTGGCCTCGTTGCGCCGCGCCCAGCTGCGCAGCTTGAGGATGCACAGCAGGCACACACAGAGAAAGCCGACCGACACCAGCGTCAGGTTCGCCACACCGATCCGGCCGACCAGCATCGTCGTGATGAACGGCCCGACAAAGGCGCCTATCGTGCCGCCCGCACCGATGTAGCCGTAGTAGCGCTTGGCGTGTTCGTTGTCGAACACGTCGGCCATGAAGCTCCAGAACACCGTCACCGCGAACAGGTTGAAGACCGCGATCCAGATGAAGAACAGCGCGCCGCGCCCCGAAAGATTCGTATCGAACGCCCAGCGAAAACCCAGCAGACAGACGATAAAGATCAGATACACCACCGGCAGGAATACCCGGCGCGGGAAGCGCGACACCAGTGCGCCATACAGGGGCTGCAGCAGCAGCATCACCACGAAGGTGCCGCTGAAGAGCGCCTGCAACGTGAAGTCGCCCAGCGCGATACCGCGCGCCGCGGCCCAGTCCAGCAGGAAAGACGGAAACACTGCCGATGCATCAGACGATGCGCCCATCGCATCGCGCACCGGTCGCAGCACGTAATAGCCGCACAGCAGGCAGAAGAAATACAGCAGCGCCCACCACAGTGGCGGCGACTCCGCCAGCGCGGCGCGCAGCCGCGGGCGTGGCGGCGTCATGACGGGGGGGCGCATGGCGGGCTCCTGGCGGACGCGGCACGTTAACGCAACACCATGACGGCGACCAGCACATCGCCGGCACGGTCCGGTGCGCGGAGCATATGCTCTAGCCCCCTTGCCTACCGTGCCGCGATGCCTCCCCGTCCCGCTCTCGTCTACGACTACATCATCGTCGGCGCCGGTTCCGCCGGCTGCGTGCTCGCCCATCGGCTCAGCGCCGATCCCGATGTGCGCGTGCTGCTGCTCGAAGCGGGCCCGAACGACACGCACCCCTTCATTCACATGCCCGCGGGTCTGGCGAAGCTGGTCAACCGCAAGGGCGTGAACTGGGACTACGACACCGCGCCCGAGCCGCAGCTCGACAACCGGGCGCTGTGGTGGCCGCGTGGCAAGGTGCTCGGCGGTTCGAGCTCGATCAATGCCATGTGCTACGTCCGCGGCGTGCCGGCGGATTACGACGACTGGGCCGCGCAGGGCGCGCAGGGCTGGTCGTGGGACGACGTGCTGCCGTGGTTCCGCAGCAGCGAGGGCAACGCGCGCGGCGGCGATGCGCTGCATGGCGGCGACGGGCCGCTGACGGTGTCCGATCTGCGCTACGTCAATCCGGTCTCGCGGATGTTCATCGAGGCTGCGCAGCAGGCGGGGCTGCCGGCGAACGACGATTTCAACGGGCCTCAGCAACAGGGCGTCGGCCTGTACCAAGTCACCCAGCGCGATGGCGCGCGGTGTTCGGCGGCGACGGCGTATCTCGATCGCGCCACGCGCGCGCGCGCCAACCTGACGATCCAGACCGGCGCGGTTGCCAGCCGCGTGACGTTCGAAGATGGACGCGCGACCGGCGTGGTGTATTCGACCGCGCGCGGCGCGTTCCACCAGCCGGCGACGCGCGAGGTACTGCTGTGCGGCGGCGCGATCAACACGCCGCAGCTGCTGATGCTGTCCGGCATCGGGCCGGCACACGATCTGCGCCGGCAGGGCCTCAAAGTCGTGCACGATGCGCCCGGCGTCGGCGGCAACCTGCAGGATCACCTCGACATCTGCACGCTGTTCCATTCCACGCAGCGCATCACCTATGACCGCGCCAGCGATGTCGCGATCGCGTGGGATTACTTCGTGCGTGGCCGTCGCGGCCCCGGCACCAGCAATATCGCCGAAGCCGGCGGCTTCTACCGCTCACCGCTCGCACCCGACGACCGCGCCGACATCCAGTTCCATTTCGTGCCGGCGATGCTCGACGACCACGGGCGCAATCGCCTGGCCGGCGACGGCTATACGCTGCACGCGTGCTTCCTGCGACCACGCAGCCGCGGCCGCGTCACGCTGGTCAGCAACCGCGTCAGCGACAAGGCACGCATCGAGGCGAACTACCTCAGCGATGCAGACGGCTTCGATCTGAAGATGATGATCGAGTGCGCGCGCATTTCGCGGACGATCCTGACGCAGGCCGCGTTCGACGGCATCCGCGGCACGCCGATCTTTCCCGCGCGCAACGATCTGAGCGATGCCGAACTCGCCGCGTTCGTCCGCGCGAAAGCGGAGTCGGTCTATCACCCGGTCGGCACCTGCCGCATGGGCGTCGACGACGAGGCAGTGGTCGATCCGCAACTGCGCGTACGCGGCGTGGACGCGCTTCGCGTCATCGACGCCTCGGTGATGCCGGCGCTGCCAGGCGGCAACACCAACGCGGCGGTGATCATGATCGCGGAGCGGGCCGCCGCCGCGATCCGCGCGGGCTAACGCACCCTGGACGCAACCGGTCGCGTCACCAGCCACACCCCGATGGCCGCGAGCGCGAAACCGCCGAGCTTGAGCGCAGTGAGATGCTCGCCAAGCACCCAGCTGCCGAACACGGCTGTCACCGGCGGCATCAGGAAGAACAGCGCAGCGACACGCGTGGCCGCGCCACGCCGGATCAGCACGAACAGCAGCGCAAACCCGCCGAGGGAGTTGACCACCACTGTCCACAACATGGGCAGATAGAAGTCGGATGCATGCGCGAAGCGGAACCCCTCCAGCCACAACGCGCCGGGCAGCAACACCGCAGTCGCAGCGAGGTTCTGCACCGCCAGACCCGCCCGCAGATCGCCCTGCGAGGCGTGCCGCTTCTGATACACGGTGCCGACGCTGATGCCCGCCAGCCCGACGAGCAGTGCGAGCCATGCGGCCCATCCCGTCGCCCCGTCGATCCGGTCGGAGACCACCAGCGCAACGCCCGCCATGCCGAGCAGCAGGCCGGCCCATTGCACCGGTGCCAGGCGCTCGTCGCCACCGGCCACCGTCAGCACCGCCACCACCATCGGCATCGTGCCGATGACCAGCGCCGCCACGCCGGCGCTCGCTTCCCAGGACAAGGCCAGATACACGCCGCCGAACTGCAGCGCGAGCATCAACACGCCGGTCACGGCACTGTGCATGACCGATCGCGCATCACCCCATGGCGCGCGCGCCACGACTGCAAGACCGGCGAACACCAGTCCCGCCACGCCGAAGCGCCAGACCAGCGCGGTCATCGGCGCCGCGTGCTCCACCATCAGCTTGCCGGCGATGTAGCCCGTACACCACAACAGGACGAACGCGGTCCCGAGCGTGGTGTGCGACGCCCCTGGGCGTGAGTCGGTCATGGGTCTTCTGGGCAGGGAGTTCCGTCATCCTCGGCCCCGGGCGCAGGCGCGTCACTGCGACCTTCGGCGAAGCGGCTCAATGCGGCAGCTGCTCCAGCGTCGGCGGCAACGGGCAGTGCAACACGCCACAGATCGTGCGCAGCAGTTCGGACTCGGCCACGCTGACCTGGCCGTCGTGACTGACGGCCGCAGTGATCGCCTCGACCATCACTTGCTTGGCCAGCGGATCGAGCGCGTCGAGCGGCGCCCACACTTCGTCCAGCGCCTGCACGCCACCGGCCGGCGGCGCGTAAGGCACGTGGTCGCGCGGCAGCACGCGCTGCATGCCGGCGAGGTACGCACGCTGCGCGGCGGCCTTGTCGCCGGGGTTGCCGGCCCGCGCGACAACCGCGAGCAGCGTCGCGAACTCCTGCTTCACGTTGCCGGGCTTGCGCCGACCGAACCGGATGTGACGCGCGGGGTCGAGCGTTTCGCGCAGCTGGACTTCGAGCAGGCGGCCGAGACAGTACTCGAACAGCGAAACTGTCTGGTCGGCATGCACCACCGCGTGCACGGTATCGAGGAACGTCGCCAGCTCCGGGCGCGGGCGGCGACGCAGCACTGGAAAGGCCAGCGACGCCAGCGGCATGCGGAGCATCGGATGTAGCTCGCGCAGATAGGTCTCGCGCAGATGTGCCGCCTCCGTCGCCACCGACGCGCCCATGCGCGCGACGATTTCAGTGTGCTGTCGACCGCGCACGACATCGCTGTCGTCGTACAGCAGGGCGAGCACCAGTGGCATCGCCGCCTCGCGATGCGTCGCGACATCGTGCAGCGGATCGCTGATCGCCATGACCAGCGCATGCGCGCGTGCGTAGTCGTCGTCGTGCGGATGTGCGACCTGCGCAGCGACCATCGGCGGTGTCACCGCAAGCGCCCGATCCTTCCGCGGCAACACCTCGCCCGGCGCCACCAGGCCCAGTGCAACATCTTCCTGCAGACCATCCGGCGGATGCGTCATCCACTGCTGCTGCAGGCGTGACAGCTGCTCCGGTCGGAAACCTGGCTCCAGCGCCTGGATGCGCTTGATCAAGGGCGGGTGCGTAGCGAACAGCCCGCTCAGGCCCACGCCATCGCCGAACAGCATGTGGCTGACTTCTTCGGCGTCCTCGCGGTGCGCGAGCCGCGAGCCGCTGTCGAGGCCACCGATCTTCTTCAATGCGCCCGCGATACCGGCCGTCTGCCGGGTGAACTGCACCGCCGATGCATCGGCCAGGACTTCGCGCGAGCGGCTGACGCCGGCCTTGATCATGCGGCCGAAGAACATGCCGAGGCTGCCGACGAGCATCGCCGCGAGCGCGCCGCCGATCACCACGATTGTCGCGCTGTTCCGGAAGCCGCGGCCATGGATCAGGATCTTGCGGCCAATGATGCCGATCATCAGGATGCCGAACAGCACGCCGATCAGACGGATGTTGAGCCGCATGTCGCCGTTGAGGATGTGGCTGTATTCGTGCGCGACCACACCCTGCAGCTCGTCGCGGTTGAGCCGGTCGAGCGCGCCACGGGTCACCGCGACGACCGCATCCGACGTCGAATAGCCGGCCGCGAACGCGTTGATGCCGGCTTCCTGTTCGAGCACATAGATCTTCGGCACCGGCACGCCTGACGCGATCGACATTTCCTCGACCACGTTGCGCAGCCGCCGCAGTTGCGGATCGCGCGTGTCCTCCGACACCGGCACGCCGCCGAGTTGCTGGGCCACCGTGTCGCCACCGCTGCGCAGGGACGAGATACGGAACAGCGAGCCCAGTCCGATCACTGCCAGCGTGGCTAATGCGGCCGCCAGCAGCGGGCCGGGTCGCGGCCCGACGACCAGCAGCACCAGCATGCCGACCATCAGCACGATGCCCAGCACCGCGAGCGAGAACAGCGCGATCAGCCGTGTGCTGTTGCGCCGAGCCTGGGCCTGGCGTTCGAAGAAGTTCATCGCGATGTGACCGGTGACAGCGAGTGGTGCACCCTCAGAACGTCACCTTCGGCACCTCGCGCACTTCGGCGCGATCGGCCGGAATGTCGAGCAGCGCTGCTTCCTTGAAGTTGAACATGCCGGCGAGGACGCTCGAAGGAAACACCTCGCGCTTGTTGTTGTAGGCCATCACCGAGTCGTTGTAGGCCTGACGTGCGAACGCAACCTTGTTCTCGGTGCTGGTCAGCTCTTCGGTGAGCTGCATCATGTTCTGGCTGGCTTTGAGGTCCGGATAGGCCTCCGAGACCGCGAGCAAGCGACCGAGTGCGCCGTTGAGCATTCCCTGCGACTGCGCAAGCTGCGCCATCGCCGCCGGATCCCCGGGATCGGCCTTCGCGGCGGACAGTCCGGCCTGGGCCAGATTGCGCGCCTGGGTCACGGCTTCGAGCGTCTCGCGCTCGTGGCTCATGTAGCCCTTGACGGTCTCGACGAGATTCGGAATCAGGTCGAAACGGCGCTGCAACTGCACGTCGATCTGCGCGAACGCATTCTTGTACGCGTTGCGGGCGGTGATCAGCCCGTTGTAGATACCGACGCCCCACAGCGCCAGACCCGCAGCAACGGCCACCAGCAATACCAGCAGGATCAATGCGCTAGCCATCAAACTTCCCCTTGTTCATGCAATCCATTACACAGGCGCTATCATCGCCGCAGCACCAGAGCATACGCAGGGGACAGGCGCGATGAAAAGCCGATATCCATCCCACCGGCCGCTCGTCCGGCTGGGTCTCATCGGCCTGCTGCTGCCTGCCGCATTGGGCTCAGCCGCGCAGGCCCCGACATCCGCCGATGTCATCGAGAATGAAAGCGAAGACGAGATCACGGCCATCGTGCCGCTTGACGAGCAGGCCAACCGCCCGACGATCGTCAGCCGCGAGGACGCCGTCAAACCGCAGCCGCGCATCCCGGGCCAGGACAAACCGCTGGCGCCTACGTTCGATGTGACCCTGCTCGAGGCGATGGCGCAGGATCTCGTCGCCAACCAGCGCGTGCCGGGCCTGGCGATGGCGATCGTGCACAAGGGCCAGATCCTCAGCGCACGCGGCTACGGCATTACCGACGTCAAGGCGGCCGAACCGGTCGACGCGCATACCGTGTTCCGCCTCGCGTCGCTGTCGAAGTCGTTCGCCGGCACCGTGACCGGCATGCTCGTGTCCGAAGGCGCGCTGCGCTGGGACAGCCACATCGTCGATTACCTGCCCTCGTTGCGGTTCTCCGATCCACTCGCCGCGCAGCAGCTCACCGTCGCCGACGTGCTGAGCCATCGCGTAGGCCTGGGTCGCAATACCTACGACCGCGATATCGAACGCAACGCCGACTACCACGATCTCGTACAGCGTCTCGCCGCTGCACCGATGAGCTGCCAGCCCGGCAACTGCTACGCCTACCAGAACGTCGCTTTCAGCCTGGTCGGTGACGTCGTGTTCGCAACGTCCGGCCAGTTCTACAGCGAGGCGGTCTCGCGCCGGATCTTCAAACCGCTCGGCATGAACGATGCGAGCTACGGCCTGGATGGCATACAGGCGAGTACGCGCTGGGCCAAGCCACATGTGCGCGCCGGCGGTGGCTGGACATCGCTGATGCCCAAGCCCACCTACTATCGGCTGGCACCTGCGGCCGGCGTCAATGCCAGCATCAGTGACATGGCGCAGTGGCTGGTCGCGCAGACCGGGCACCGTCCCGACGTGCTGCCTGCGCCGTTGCTGGCAACGCTGCAGGCGCCGATCGTCGGCACGCCGCCGGAGATGCGCAATTCGTCGTGGCGTCGCGATCGTCTCGACGCCGCGGGTTACGGCCTGGGCTGGCGCGTCTACGACTACGCCGGTCAGCGCGTGGTGTTCCACGGCGGCGCCGTGCAGGGCTATCGCGGCCTGATGGCGATGATTCCCGACCGCGACTTCGGCATGGTCGTGTTGTGGAACAGCGAGAGCAGCCTGCCCTCGGGCCTGCTGCCGACGATCCTCGATCGCGCGATCGGTCTACCGCCGCAACGCTGGCTGGACGTCGATCCGAACCTCGAGACACTGCACGCCCAGCGCACACATGCGCCGGCCTCGATGCAGTCAGCCGGCAGCACGACGCATCGCGCGACGGCGACGCCTGAGTAAGCGCGGCGGAACTCCGAAGGGCAACGGGCCGCCTGTGGGCGGCCTTGTTCGTTCTGCGTCAGCAGCGTGTCCGCGCCGTGTGTTGCGTGCCAGAGCGCGTGGATCGTGTCCTAGTTGTGGCAGCGCGGTCGCTGACAACGCGCATTAGCGCGTCCGGGAGCGATGGGTTGCATTTCGCTTGGCTGTACACAACCTACGTCGACGCGACGATCCGTCGACGTGACGCGCGCCTGCCGGGGATTGGGCCGAGCTCTCCATCTTGAGCAGCGTGCCGGCGCCTGGCGACGGGCAAAAAAAAACGCCTCCTCCGCCTGGGCACGCGGAGGAAGCGCTTTCGATGACGAAGTGTGGCTACGTCAGATCAGCGGCGTCGGAATCGTCGGGATCACGACCGGCGCGGACTTCTTGGTGCGCTTGGCCGGGGCCCGCTTCTTGGTGACTGCCTTCTTGGTCGCGGCCTTCTTCGTCGCGGCCTTCTTGGTCACAGACTTCTTGGTCGCTGCTTTTTTGGTGGCGGCCTTCTTCGTGGCCTTCTTGGCAGTCGACTTCTTCGCAGTCTTCTTGGTCGCAGACTTCTTGGTCGCCTTCTTCGCAGTCTTCTTGGCAGTCGACTTCTTGGCGGTCTTCTTGGTCGCCTTCTTGGCTGCGGACTTCTTCGCGACCTTCTTCTTGGCAACCTTCTTGGTGGTCTTCTTCGCAGCCTTCTTCACCGCCTTCTTCGCGGTCTTCTTGGCAGCAACCTTCTTCTTCGCGACCTTCTTGGTGGTCTTCTTCGCCGCCGGCTTCTTCTTTGCGACCTTGGCGACCTTCTTCGCGACCTTCTTCACAGCCTTCTTGACCTTGCTCACCACCTTCTTGGCGGTGGATTTCTTCGCGGTCTTCTTGGCCGCCTTCTTGGCAGGCGCTTTCTTTACGGCTTTCTTCGTGGCCATGGAATGGCTCTCCTCGTCAGTGGACTTGCATGTACAGCGGCCCAGTTCTCAAACGGCACGCGGGAGTTGGACCCGCGCACAACCGCCGACGCGCACCGCGCATCGGACCGGATTCGAAGGGTGGGTCGTCGGCTGCACGACGTCGCCCCGGTGAAGCGAAAACCTGCACGCGCCATTACTGTCGCGGAGGTCGGGAAAAGGATCGGGAGATTTCGCAGCGGAGATGACGCCCGCATCCACCGTGTGATGTTCCTGGCAGAGGTTCGAGTTGTGCTGCGCGCTGGTGTCGTGGTTCGACTCACTCGTTTCGTTGCGGACGTGTGTTGCCGCGAAACCTAATCACGGTTTTTTCCACTGTCAACAGGTCGTCGCAATTTTCTTTCAGGCCCGCGGGCGTGCATGTCGGGCGATGCGCTGCCGCGATGTCATGCACACGGTGCGATCCAACACGCGACCTCATGCATCACGCGCAAGACGCTTTCGCAAAACATCATAAAAAAAGGCATCAATGCATCGGCACGTTTGTGCTGCATGCATTTCGACGATGCGTGGGCCGGCATTTCCGGCATGGTGAAAAAAGGATCACCCACCCGACCGCAACGTAAATCCGGCTGCGCCGCACGCGACACGTTTGCGCGGTTGCGGGATCGGTTTGCGCGAAAAATGCGCGGCCTTCGAGCGCGTCGATCGACGTTCGCGTCGTGCATCAAGGGATGTCGACAGTCGTGGCGCGACGACTTCGCACGACGCCGCCGTCACGTCATCGGATCGGAACGTCGGAAACGAAAACCGGCGCGTTCCTCTCGGAACGCACCGGTCGATCTCCACGACGGTTCGAGCGAAGACGTCAGTCTTCTTCGCCCTCGATCTGTTCGGCGTACTCGTCGGGCGCGAGCAGCTCATTGAGCTGGTCGGGCTCGCTCAGTTCGACGACGAACAACCAGCCTTCGCCGTAGGCGTCTTCGTTGATCGTCTCCGGCTTGTCGGCCAGCGCTTCGTTGACGGCGGTGATCGTGCCCGAGACCGGTGCATAGACATCGGACGCAGCCTTGACCGACTCGACCACGGCCACGCCGGTGCCGGCCTGGATGTCGTCGCCGACGGCGGGCAGTTCGACGTAGACCAGGTCACCCAGCAGGCCCTGGGCATGGTCGGAGATGCCGATGGTGACCTTGCCGTCACCTTCGATACGGACCCACTCGTGGGACTTCAGGAATTTCAGGTCGCCAGGGATTTCGCTCATGGTCGGCTCCGGGGAAAACGTTCGATCGGGAAGGTGGGGCTAGTGTAACGACGATGCCGCGCGGCGCGCATCAGACGCCGTCGGCGGGCTGGCCATTCTTGACGAACGGGAACTTGACCACGCGCACCGGCACCTGACGCCCGCGGATGTCGACGGTGACCTCACCCGGCTCGCCGGCCGGCACCCGCGCGAACGCGATCGCCTTGCCGATCGTCGGCGAGAACGTGCCCGACAGGATCTCGCCGGCGCCGTTTGCGGTCGCGACCGTCTGGCCGTGACGCAGCACGCCCTTGTCATCCATCACCAGACCGATCATCTGCCGGGGCGCGCCGTCGGCCTGCGACTCCAGCAAGGCGCGGCCGTTGAACGCGCGGCCTTCGTCGAGGGCGACGGTCCAGCCGAGTGCGGCTTCGAACGGCGACACGGTCTCGTCCATGTCCTGGCCGTAAAGCGCGAGGCCCGCTTCGAGGCGCAGCGTGTCGCGCGCGCCGAGACCGGCCGGTGCGACGCCCGCCTCATTCAACGCCGTCCACAGGGCGACCGCGTGCGACTCGCCGACGACGATCTCGAAACCGTCCTCGCCGGTGTAGCCGGTACGGGCGACGAACAGATCGCCGAACGCGGTGCCTTCGAGCGCGGCGGCGGCGAAACGACCGAGCTTGGCGACGGTCTTGCCGTTGCCGTCACCGAGCAGCGCGGCGACCGTGTCGCGCGCCTGCGGGCCCTGCACGGCGATCATCGCCAGCTCGGGGCGCTCGGTCACGGCGACATCGAAGTCGGCGGCCTGCGCGGCGATCCACGCCAGATCCTTCTCGCGCGTCGCCGCATTGACGACAAGACGGAACCAGTCGTCGGCCATGAAATAGACGATCAGGTCGTCCACGATGCCGCCGTCCAGCGTGAGCATGCAGGTGTAGAGCGCCTTGCCCGGCACCTTCAACTTGTCGACCGAGTTGGCAACGAGACGGCGCAGGAAATCGCGCGTGCCCGCACCGCGCAGGTCGACGACGGTCATGTGGCTGACGTCGAACATGCCGGCGTCGCGGCGGACATGGTGGTGTTCCTCGATCTGCGAGCCGTAGTTGAGCGGCATGTCCCAGCCGCCGAAATCGACCATGCGTGCGCCGAGCGCACGGTGGGCATCGTTGAGGATCGTCTTCTGCGTCATCTGGCCGGCTCGCAAGCGGAAAGCCGGGATTATCGCAGGTTGGTCATGCCGGTCGCGGGGACCGGTCGCAGATATGTGCCGAGGTCCAGGACGCTTCGTCTGGTGGTGCGATCACCGCACGATGGTTCGCCCCCACCCAACCCTTCCCCGCTTGCGGGGGAGGGCGTAACGCAACTCAGGCCGCCTCGACGTGCAGGTTCACGCCATCGGTACCGACGATGCGCACGGGCGTGCCGGTGACGAGGTCAGGACCTTCGACGACCCAGAACGCGTCACCGATCTTGATCCGGCCGCGGCCGTCGACGATGCACTGCTCCAGCGGCAACACGCGACCGACGTGCTGCTGCGCGCGGCGGTTGAGCAACGGCTGGTCGCTCTGGCGGGCGCGCTTGCGGAAGAATTTCTGGTAGACCAGCACCGAGAGAAAACTCAGCACGACGAACAGCGCGACCTGGGTCAGCAAGGTCAGCCCGGGCGCGAACAGCGCGACCAGGAACACCGCCGCGGCGGCGAAGCCCATCCACAACAGGAACGCGCCCGGCGCCAGCGTCTCGGCCGCCATCAGCAGCAAGGCCAGCGCGCCCCAACCCGCGACATCCCAGCGCATCCAGTCCATGGCTCAGACTCCAGCGCGCGGACGCTGGACCGGCGGCGGCGTGGGCGAGGCCGGCTTGCCCGACAACGCCTCGCGCGCGAGTTCGCCGATGCCGGCGATCGAGCCGATCAGGCCGCTGGTCTCCATCGGCATCAGCACGAACTTCTGGTTCGGCGCCATCGCCAGTTCCTTGAACGCCTCGACGTACTTCTGTGCGACGAAGTAGTTGATCGCCTGCACGTCGCCATTGGCGATCGCGTTGGACACCATCTCGGTCGCCTTGGCTTCCGCCTCCGCCAGGCGCTCGCGTGCCTCGGCCTCGCGGAATGCGGCTTCCTTCTTGCCCTCGGCCTGCAGGATCGACGACTGCTTGTCGCCCTCGGCGCGCAGGATTTCCGACTGCCGGTGGCCTTCGGCCTCGAGGATCACCGCGCGGCGCTCGCGCTCGGCCTTCATCTGCCGGGCCATCGAATCGATGAGGTCGCGCGGCGGCTGAATGTCGCGGATCTCGATGCGCGTGACCTTGATGCCCCAGGGGTTGGTGGCGTGGTCCACGACATTGAGCAGCTGCGCGTTGATGCGCTCACGGTTGCTCAGCGATTCGTCGAGATCCATCGAGCCGATCACGGTCCGGATGTTGGTCTGCACCAGCGCGATCGTCGCGATCTCCAGATTGGAGACTTCATACGCCGCCTTGGCCGCGTCCAGCACCTGGAAGAACACGACGCCGTCGACCCGCACGACCGCATTGTCACGGGTGATGACTTCCTGGCTCGGCACGTCCAGCACCTGTTCCATCATGTTGATCTTGCGGCCGACGCCGTAGACCACGGGAATCAGGAAGTGCAGGCCCGGCGCCATCGAATGCGTGTACTTGCCGAATCGCTCGACAGTCCACTCGTATCCCTGCGGCACCATGCGCACGGTCTTGAACAGCACGATGACGCCGGCAAGTGCCAGTACCACTGCGAGAAACAGTCCGGTTCCCATTGATCGATCCCTCAGTGCGGGCGGCCGATGCCGCTTGCTTCGAGTATAGGCGCAGGCCGGTCACGCCCCGCCGGACACGCGAAAGGCGGGCATCGCCCGCCTTCCGGTTCACGTCAGCGCTGCGCTCAGTCGCGCGGCGTATCCACCCACTGCGCGAATACGGCATCGATCTGTGCGTCGCTGACGCTGCCGCCGTCCTGCACGGTCTGCGCCTGCTCGAAGAACGGGACGATCAGCGCCATGCCGTCGACCTTGGTCTTCAGATGCACGCCATCCGGTGCAGACAGTCGCACATCCCAGCGCGCGCGCACCCGTGCCCAGTAGTCCTGCGTCGCCTTCCAATAGTCGTAGGCCGGGGTGAAATCGATCGCATCGGTTTTCACGTAATCGTTGAAGCCGGTCTCGCGGACGATGCTGGCGGTCACCGCACCGGCGGCGTCGCGGACATCCTTGCGGTTGTCCTGCTCATGGGTCCAGCCGCCGGGCACGATGGTGTGGCGGTTGACCGCGGCGAGCGCGTTGTAGTCCTCGCGCGTGGTGTATTCGCGGCGCGGCAGCGGACGCCAGCCGGCATCCGACGTCCACGTCGATGCGCCGTTCTGATGGACCCAACGACCGCTGCCGCAGTAGCGCGGCGCATCGCTGACTTCGAACACGCACTGGGTCCAGCCGCCCTGCACGAGCTCGACGGGCACGTCGCGCTGGCGCCAGGTCTGGTCGGATGCGAACTCCCAGCGCGTCGGCGCTTCGAACGTCCAGTCCTGGCGCCAGTGCTTGATCACGTGGCCGCTTTTGACGTCCAGCAGCAGATGCTGCAGCACGATCTTCGTCGGCGTGTCCTCGACGACGATGACGACTTCGTCGCCGCCGCTGCGCTTGGGTTCCTTGCGCGTGTAGCCGGGTGCGAGCACGACGGTCTCGTCGAACAGGAAGCGCACGGTGTATTCGCCCTGCATGCCGAGGATCGCGCTGCGGTCGGCATCAAACGGGGTGGCGGGCGGGCGGGTGGCAGCCGGTGCGGCGGTGGCAGCCAGCAGGGCGGCGAGTGCCAGCGCGGTCGCTTGCGGTGTCATGTCGGTGGAACCTCGTGGTCGAGAAACGTCAGGAGAGATGGATCAGAGGGCGGTACGCGTCTGGCGACGCGGTTCTGGCGGACGCGGCTGCGCGTCGGCAGCAGCAGTCGTCGAGCGAGGACGACGGGGTGATGCCGTTGCCGCGCGCGATGCGGCGTGCGCAGTCGATGCCGAGTGGCGACAGCGTGCCGAGACTGGCGACGAGCATCGGGCCGCCCGCCTCCGGCGCCGCCGGTACCGACTGGAAGCGCAGCACGCTGGCTTCCCAGGCGCCGCCGCGGATGCGCTGCGCGAGGCCGCGCCACAGGCGCTCCCCAATGCCGCCGGGCGCCGCATCGCTGCAACGCGGGAGATTGCCGGCAAGACGTTCCCAGGCGAGAAAGTCGCTGTCGGGCAGCAGATGCAGTTGCCAGCAACAGGCATCGTCGGCATCGAAGAAGCGCAGGCTTTCGTGCATGCCTTCGAAGTCGAGGCCGGCATGCGCTTGCGCGCGGCGCGCCGACGACCAGCCGCCGAGTTCGCGCGCGGCGCCCGGGCGGTGCAGACACAACACCGTGCCCAGCGCCGCCAGTTGCGACGGCGTGGGGACGACGCTTGCAATGGACGGCGACAGGGCGGTGGCCATGGTCAGAAGTCGACCGATAGGCTGACCGCGACGTTGCGGCCCGGTGCGGTGTAGCGATCGAGCGTGGCGCTCGTTTCCGCGATCAACGGCACCAGTCCCGCCTGCCAGACCTTGCGGTCGGCGAGATTGAACACGCCGGCGTTGAGGCGCGTGCCCGGCGCGAAATTCCAGTGCGCATAGAGATCGAGCACGGCATGGCCGGGGCTTTCGAAGTAGGTGCTGCCGGCCGGCGCTGTCGGCAGCCGATCACGACGGCCGACGAAGCGGCCCGCGAGTTCGGCGCCCCATGCTGTCTGGTCGAACGCGACGCCGAGTGTCGCGGTCAGCGGGTCCACGCTCGTCAGCGCCTCACCGGTGGTGCGGTCCTCGCCACGCGACCACGCCGCCGCGCCCCGCAGCGACCATCCAGCCAGTGCCGGGGCGAAGCTGTCGAAGTACACGCCGCCCTTGAACTCGACGCCGCGGATACGCGCGTCGGCGATGTTCTGCGACTGGTAGACCATCAACCCGGACACGGGATCGATGCCGGTGTAACGCGTCGACTCGATGAAGTCGTCGTACTGCGTGTAGTAGGTGCTGAGGCTGGCGTAGGCGGCGTCGCCCGAGTAGCGCAGACCCAGCTCCAGGCCGTCGCTGGTTTCCGATTTCAGATCCGGATTCGGGATTGCCGTATAGCCGAACTGGAAATTGGTGAAACCGATATTGACGTCGTTGTAGGGCGGCGCGCGGAAGCCGCGGGCGTAACCGCCGTACAGCGACCAGGCATCAGCGAACTTCCACACGAAGCCGAGCTTCGGCGACACGCTGGTCTCCTGGAGGTCGGCGACCTGCGTGGCCGGGTTGTCCTCGCGGAAGATCGAATCGACTTTGGGTTCCAGCCGGTAATGGTCGACGCGCACCGCCGGCACGAGGCGGAACACGCCATCGGCGAAGGCGATCTCGTCCTGCACGTACAGCGACGCCTTGGTGGTATCGCTGACCGGAAAATCCCGCACCGGGAACACGTCAGGCAGCATGACGTTGGTGACCACACCGGTATCGAGGAAGATCCGGCGACCGTCGCGCTTCTGCTTCGTCTCGGTGCGTTCCACATCGATTCCGTAGGCGATCGCGTGCTGCACGCTTCCGGTCTCGAACGCCTTGCGCGCGTTCGCTTGCAGGCCGACGCTGCGCTGGTCGAAATGGAATTCACGCTCCCGCCGATCGCGGATCACCGTGCCGGCTGACGGCACGCGGCGCACTTCGACGCTGTCCTGCCGGGTGCGGCTGTCCTGCCGGTAGACCTGCCAATCGACGCTGTCGGCCAGCGCCGACGACAGGCCATCGAGTTCGTGCCCGAAGGTGATGCGTGCGCGCGACTGGTGGTCGTCGCCGAGCACTTGGGTGTTGGTAGCACCGGTCAGTGCCTGCAGACCGTAAGACGTGAGGACATCCGTGTCGATGTCGTCTTCGGTGGCGTCCAGCGTCAACTTGAAGCGCTGCATTTCGCTGGGTGCGAAGACCACCTTGCCGAGCACGCTGCGTCCGTTGAACGATTGCGGATTGGCCAGGGTCCGGGCGCTGCCGGCCCCGCCGATCTCGCCCATGTTCTCGGTTTCCTTGCCCTGGCGATGACTGACCGCGACCAGGCCCGACCAGCGCTCGCCAGCGAAGGCAGCCGTCGCGCCGGCGAACAGGCCTTCGTTCGCACTCTCGAATCCGATCTTGGCGCCGAAATGCGCGGTGTCGCCGTCGCGCAGATAGTCGGACGGATCCTTGGTCACGAACGACACCACGCCGCCTAGCGCGTCGGAGCCGTACAACGAACTCGTGGGCCCGCGCACCACTTCGACGCGCTTGAGCGTTTCGAGATCGACGAAGTTGCGGTTGGCGCTGGAGAAGCTGCCGATCGCGAACGCGTCCGGCACCGCGATGCCGTCGGTCTGGATGCGCACGCGATTGCCGCCGAGGCCGCGGATGCGGATGTCGTTGAGTCCGAAGCGGCCGAAGCTGCTGCCGACGGTGATGCCGGGCTCGTAGCGGAACAGATCGGCAATGTCGCGCACCAGTAGCGTGTCCATGCGCGCGCGATCGATGACATCGACCGTATTGGGCACATCGCTGATCGCCCGTTCGGTACGGGTGGCGGTGACGACGATCTGGTCGAATTCGCGCGGCGCGCCTTCGGGTGCGGCGACGGCGGCGGTGGACGACAGGCACAGGGCCAGGGAGGCGGACAGCAGGTTGGGACGCATGGGCGCTCGCGAAAAGGAGATCGGCGAGCTGGCGGGCGCGGGGGAGGATCGCGCGGGCGGGCAGCCTCTGGAGAGAGGGAGGGCTACACGGCGCGTCGCCCGCACGATCCATCAGAACCGGGCGGCGACGCGCGAAAGCGGTTTACTTGGTGAGGATCAGCTTGTCGTTGCGGGTGTGGCGCAGACGGTAGATATCGTTGCCGTGACGGATGCGCAGTTCGCGCTGGCCGCGCAGCAACTGCACGCTGTTGAGTTCGATGACCTCGGGGGCGCGGGTCAACGGATGGACGTTGCCGGCGTCGTGGGCGTCGTGGGGAGCGGATGCATCCTGGAGCTGGGACACGCGCATGTCGGAATCCTCCGATTGGGGATTTCGATGATAGTGATTCTCATTCGCTAGTCAAGAGTGGATGTGATTTGGAGATCCCACACGCTTGAGACGCATCTGCTCCTCCCCCGCCTGCGGGAGAGGTTGGGTGGGGGCAAACGCTCAGAGCGAGATCAACCGACCTCGAGCGCGATCAGAAGTAAAGCGCGATGCTGAGTGGTCAGTGCACGACCCAGACATCAACGGGAGCCGACGGTTCGCCCCCACCCAACCCTCCCCCGCAAGCGAGGGAGGGCTTAAAGCCAAGCCGCGCGTATTTATGCGCGTAAGCACTCTTCACGAGTGCGCTCTCACGCCGTGACCGCTTCCACCCGCCGCCACACGCTCTCGTCGAAGCGCCCGAGCAACTCAAGCGCCTGCAGATTCTCGAGCAGTTGCGACACCCGGCTCGCGCCCAGCAGCACGGTGGAGACATGCGGATTGGTCAGGCACCACGCGATCGCCAGCGGCGCCGGCGCCACACCGAGTTCGGCGGCGAGCGCGGTGAAGCGCCCTGCCCGCCCGATACGGTTGGCGTTCGCGTCGCCGAGCACGCTGCCCTGCAGCCATTCGAGTTGCGGTTGCGCGAGGCGGCTGTCGGCCGGCACGCCGTCGGCGTATTTGCCGGTCAGCAGGCCGGACGCCAGCGGCGACCAGATCGTCGTGCCGAGTCCGAGCTCTGCATACAAAGGTGCGTACTCCAGCTCCACGCGCTCACGGCGCAGCAGGTTGTACTCGGGCTGCTCCATCGTCGGGCCGTGTAGATGGTGGGTGCGTGCGATCTGCGCGGCCTCGCGGATCAGCGCCGCCGGCCATTCGGACGTGCCCCAATACAGCACTTTGCCCTGGCGGATCAGCGCATCCATCGCCCACACGGTTTCGGCGACCGGGGTATCGGGATCGGGCCGATGACAGAAGTACAGATCGAGGTGCTCGACGCGCAGGCGCTTGAGCGCCGCGTCGCAGGCATCGCGCACGTGTTTGCGCGACAGGCCGCGCTGCGTGGGCCGCGGATCGGCGGACGCACCGAAGAACACCTTGCTCGACACGCAGTAGCCGTCGCGCGGCAGGCGCAGATCGGCGATGACGTCGCCCATGACCTCTTCGGCCGCGCCATTCGCATAGCCCTCGGCGTTGTCGAAGAAATTGACGCCGTGGTCCCACGCGGCCGCGACCAGGTTGCGCGCTTCACTGCGGCCGACCTGGCTGCCGAAGGTGACCCAGGCACCGAACGACAACGCGGACAGCTGCAGGCCGGACGAGCCGAGGCGGCGGTACTGCATGGGAACTCCTGGAACGGTCGGAATGCGGAAGTATGCCCGCCGTCCACCGGCCACCGCCCGCGCTATGCTGCCGCAGCTGCCACAGGGACCGTCTCGATGCGCGCACCGCAACGCACCCGGCAGGGCGTCGTCGCCACATTGTTCGGCCGCGCCGACGAGGTGATGCTCGAACTCGGCGCCGGCGGCGAACTGATGGTCGCGCGCGTTCGCGCCGCGCTCTCCTTGTTGATCCTGCTGCTACCGCTGATCGCCGCGATCGGCGGCCACGGTACCCGCACCGTCGTCGTCGGACTTGCCCTGGCGGTGTTCGCCAATCTGATGGCCCAGGTCTGGCTCGCGCTCGCGCGGCGCCAACGTCGACATCCCTGGCTGCCCTACGCCACCGCCAGCTACGACATCAGCATGACCACGCTGGTGCTGGTGCTGCTGGCGACCCGCGAGCCGGCGGCCGCGCTCAACAGCGTGGTGGTGTGGAACTTCTACATGCTGGCGATCGCGCTCACAGCGCTGCGCAATGACGGCCGTCTGGCGTTGTATGTGGGCGGGCTGGCAGTCGTGCAGTACGCGGTGCTGGCGATCGCGCTGATGGCCGGCACCGGCGAAGCGCGCCCGGCGTCACTCGGTTACGGCGTGGCCTCGGTCGCCGGACAGGTCGAGCGTCTCCTGCTGCTGGCGATGATGACGGTGGTCGCCTGCGCGGTGGTCTATCGCATGCAGCGGCTGGTGGATCTGTCCGGCCGCGACGGCCTGACCGGCCTGCCCAACCGCGCCTGGCTGCTGCAGCACGCGCCGCGGCAACTCGCCGACTCGCGCCGCGAAGGGCGCTCGCTGACGCTGGCCCTGCTCGACCTCGACGGCTTCCGCCGGATCAACGCCGATGCCGGTCCGCGTGCCGGCGACCGTGCGATCCGCGGTATCGCGTTGCGTCTGCAGACGATGCTGGAGGACGACGAGTCGCTGTCGCGGATCGGTGGACAGGAGTTCGTGCTGCTGTTGCGCTGTCCGGCCGGCAGCGCCTGGGAGCGGCTGGACCGGCTGCGACGCGACATGTGCACCGAATCACTGGTGGTCGATCGCGACGGGCGCCCGCTGGCGCTGAGCTTCAGTGCCGGGCTCGCCGCGTTTCCGCCCGACGGCGGCGACGTGTCCGCCCTGCTGGGCGTCGCCGACCGCCGCCTGCAGCAGGCCAAGCGCGGCGGCCGCAACCGCGTGGAAGCACGTGACGCCTGAACGACGGCGTTTTCACAGGTGCTGTGGTTGCCCGGGCCGGCCCGCTGCACTAGGCTGCGCGACTTGGCGAAGGGCCCGGGGGCCATGATGGATGACTTGACGCGGATCGGCTTCGGCCTGTTCGGACTGGCCGTGCTGCTCGCGATCACGTGGCTGTTCTCCAACAACAAGCGCAAGGTCGACTGGAAGCTGGTCGTCACCGGCGTGACCCTGCAGATCGCATTTGCCGCCGTCGTTTTGCGCGTGCCGGGTGGCCGCGAGGTGTTCGACGCGCTCGGCCACGGCTTCGTCAGGATTCTCTCGTTCGTCAACGCCGGTTCGGAGTTCATCTTCGGCAGCCTGATGAACATCGAGACCTACGGCTTCATCTTCGCCTTCCAGGTGTTGCCGACGATCATCTTCTTCGCCGCGCTGATGGGCGTGATGTACCACCTGGGCATCATGCAGTTCATCGTGCGGGTCATGGCCTCGGCGATCACCAAGGTGATGCGCGTGTCGGGCGCCGAGACCACCAGCGTCTGCGCCAGCGTCTTCATCGGACAGACCGAAGCGCCACTCACCGTGCGCCCCTATATCTCGCGCATGACCGAGTCCGAACTCATCACGATGATGATCGGCGGCATGGCGCACATCGCCGGCGGCGTGCTGGCCGCATATGTCGGCATGCTCGGCGGCGGTAATCCGGAAGAGCAGGCGTTCTACGCCAAGCACCTGCTGGCCGCGTCGATCATGGCCGCGCCGGCCACGCTGGTGATCGCCAAGATCCTGATTCCCGAAACCGGTGAGCCGCTGACCCGCGGCACGGTGAAGATGGAGGTCGAGAAGACCACCAGCAACATCATCGACGCCGCGGCCGCGGGTGCCGGCGACGGCCTGCGTCTGGCGCTGAACATCGGCGCGATGCTGCTGGCCTTCATCGCGCTGATCGCGATGGTGAACTACCCGCTGGAGTGGATCGGCGAGGTCACCGGTCTGGCTGAGGCGATCGGCAAGCCGACCAACCTGGCGACGATCTTCGGCTTCGTGCTGGCCCCGATCGCCTGGCTGATCGGCGTCCCGTGGCAAGACGCCTCGGTGGTCGGTTCGCTGATCGGCCAGAAGATCGTCATCAACGAATTCGTCGCGTACCTGCAGCTGGCCGACATCGTCAATGGCCGCGTCGACGGCGTGGTGCTCAGCGAGCAGGGCCGCCTGATCGCGACCTACGCGCTGTGCGGCTTCGCCAACTTCAGCTCGATCGCGATCCAGATCGGCGGCATCGGCGGGCTCGCCCCCGACCGTCGCCAGGACCTCGCGCGCTTCGGCCTGCGTGCGGTGCTCGGCGGCACGATCGCCACGCTGATGACGGCCACCATCGCCGGCGTGCTGACCTACGTCGGCGCCTGATCGGATTATTCGCGTGAGTCATGTCGTCGTCGTCGGGTCGTTCAATGTCGACCATGTCTGGAACTGCGCCACGCTGCCGCGACTGGGCGAAACGCTGAGCGGGCGCTATCACACCGGTCCCGGCGGCAAGGGTTTCAACCAGGCCATCGCGGCCGCGCGCGCGGGCGCCGACACGGGCTTCCTGTGCGCGCTGGGCAATGACGACGGCGGCCGCCAGGCGCGCGCACTCGCCGAAGCCGACGGCATCGACCTGCGCGTGCACGACAGCAGCCAGCCCACCGGCACCGCCGGCATCTATGTCGACGAAGCCGGCCACAACACCATCGTCATCGGCGCCGGCGCCAATGCCGATCTCAGCGTCTCGTGGCTGGGCCGTCAGGCTGCCGCGCTTGCCGGCGCACGTGTACTGCTGTCGCAGCTCGAATCGCCGCTCGACAGCGTGCTCGAAGCGATGCGTCTGGCACGCGCCGCAGGCACGATCACCATGCTCAACCCGGCACCGGCGAACGCGCAGTGCCTACGCGAACTGCTGGCCGCGGCCGACATCCTCACCCCGAACGAAACCGAGTTCGCCGCGCTGCTGGAACGCCACACCAGCCACCGCATCGACAGCGACGCGATTGCCGGCACGCTCGACGCGCAGCTGCATCGCCTGTGCCGCACCCTGCTGCCGCGTGGCACCGTGGTGATCACGCTCGGCGCTGCCGGCGCGTTCGTCTCGCACCGCGAAGACCTGCTGCGCGGCGACGACGCGCCGTTCTATCGCGTGGCCGCCGACAAGGTGGAGCCGGTCGACACCACCGGCGCCGGCGATGCATTCAACGGCGCCCTCGCCGCCGCCTATGCCGCCGCGCACGCACACCCGTTCGCCGAACACGTGCGCTTCGCCAACCGCTACGCCGGCCTGTCGACCGAGCATGTCGGCGCCGCACTGGCGATGCCGCGGCTCGCCGCCGGCGGCTGAACACCCGGATCGGCTGCGAGAGCCGGATTTCGCCGATAAGCGACAATAGCGGCATGCAGATCGGTCCCTACCGCATCGAACCGAACGTGGTCCTGGCCCCGATGGCCGGGGTCACCGACAAGCCGTTCCGTCAGTTGTGCAAGCAGCTGGGCGCGGGCCTGGCGATGTCGGAGATGACGATCAGCGATCCGCGCTTCTGGCAGACCGAGAAGTCGCTGCGGCGCATGGATCACGACGGCGAACCGGCGCCGGTCGGCGTGCAGATCGCGGGCACCGAGCCGGCAATGCTGGCGGATGCCGCGCGCTACAACGTCGACCACGGCGCGCAAATCATCGACATCAACATGGGCTGCCCGGCGAAGAAGGTCTGCAATGCCTGGGCCGGGTCGGCGCTGATGCAGGACGAGGCGCTGGTCGCACGCATTCTTGACGCCGTGGTGCGCGCGGTCGACGTGCCGGTGACGCTGAAGATCCGCACCGGCTGGTGCGCCGAGCACCGCAATGCGCCGACCATCGCGCGCATCGCGCAGGACGCCGGCATCGCCGCGCTCGCCGTGCACGGCCGCACCCGCGACCAGCACTACACCGGCACCGCCGAGTACGACACGATCGCCGCAATCAAGGCCGCGTTGACGATTCCCGTCCTCGCCAACGGCGACATCGATTCGCCGGAGAAAGCGCTGGCGGTGTTGCGACACACCGGCGTCGACGCGGTGATGGTCGGCCGCGCCGCGCAGGGCCGGCCGTGGATCTTCCGCGAGATCGCGCACTTTCTCGCCACCGGCACGCATCTGCAGCCGCCGACGTTGACCGAGATCCGCGACATCCTCCTCGGCCATCTCGAAGCGCTGCACGCGTTCTACGGCGAGACGTCCGGCGTGCGCATCGCACGCAAGCATCTGGGCTGGTATGCCAAGGATCGCCCGGAGAACGCGGCCTTCCGCAGTGTGGTCAATCGCGCCGAGACCGCCGACGCGCAACTCGCGCTGACCCGCGATTATTTCGATGCGCTGGTCGCCGGCGACCTCCGGCCAACGCTCGCGGCTTGAGCCTGCCGGTAGGATGGGTAGAGCGCAGCGAAACCCATCACCGCAGCTGCGATGGCATACCTCTCAGCACTGACATGCCGTTCGATGGGTTTCGCTGCGCTCTACCCATCCTGCGAAGTGTCAGTGACTGCCGACTGTCCCGTCCGTTTCGAGGCCAGGCGCTGCCGGCTCATGCCAGATGCGCGCCCAGGTGCCGTTCCACGTCGACGCGATGTCGCGCGTCATCGGCGCCTGCGTCGGCGGGATCGAGGTCCAGCCGTCACCGGTGCGCTGCGCCACATTGAAGCGGAAGAAATAGTCCGGCTCATTGCCCATGCGCAGATCACTGAGCTGCAGGTTGTCGTCGACGACAGCCGCGCCCATGAAGCCGTGGTTGAACCACGCGAGTCGTTGCACCGCGGGCAGGCCCGCGTTCTTGCGCAGCGCGGCGGTATCGGAGGGATACGCGGCGAATTGCATCGGGCCACGATCGGCCGCCAATGAGCGGAAGCCTTCGACGTAGCCGTCTTCGGTCATCGCGACGACGCGCCACAGCACTGTGTTGGCCGGCATCGGCACCGAGAACCGCGGTGCATCGCCCAGGCCCATGGCGACCAGCGCGCGATCGGCCTCGCGGTCGACCACAGTCTTGGCAACCAACGACCAGCCCAGATACGCCGTGCTCAAGACGAGCCCGGCGGCGATCAGCCGACCGGCGATCAGACGCGGACCGGCGCACGCGGCGACGAGCACGCCGATCAGCAGCCACACCGTGTACAGCGGATCGATGATGAAGACGCTGGACCACATCGCCGGCGGTGGCGTGAGCGGCCACCACAGCTGCGTGCCGTAGACGGTGAACGCATCGAGCAGCGGATGCGTGACCAGCGCCAGCGCGATCGCCCAGAACCAGCGCACCGGCGACTCGGCGACGCGGCCCTTGCCGAAGCGCTTGAACAGCCACCAGATGGCAGCGGCGATCAGCGGCAGCACCAGCAGCGAATGTGTGAGCCCGCGATGCAGGGTCATGCGCAGCACCGGGTCGTCGGTCATCAGCGCGATCGGAATGCCGTCGAGGTCCGGCAGGGTGCCGAGCACGGCACCGGCCGCGAGCGCGGCACGACGATGGGCGGCAGGCACGATGGCGGCGGCGACCGAAGCGCCGAGCACGATCTGGGTCAGGGAATCCATCCGCCGATGCTAGCAGTCGACCACACGACGGCGATGCCTCAGGCCGCGCGCGGCACGGGTTCGACCGGCAGTTTTGCGGCACGCGCCGGCAGGGCCGCGAGCACCTCGCCCTGATGCGACAGCAGGCGCAGGCTGCCGTCCTGCGCCTCGGCCAGCGCGATCAGGCTTTCGACCCAGTCGCCGTCGTTGGCGTAGATCAGACCGTCGCGTTCGACCAGCGACGCCCGATGGATGTGACCGCAGACGATGCCGTCGAGGCCACGCCGGCGCGCGTCGTCGAGACCGGCCTGCACGAAACGTTCGATGTAGCGCTCGGTCGCGCCGCTGCGCTGCTTGAGGAATTCCGACAGCGACCAGTAGCGCATGCCCAGCTGCCGGCGCGCGCGGTTGAGCCACTGGTTGCCGGTGAGGATGCGGTAGTAGAGCCAGTCGCCGAACCGTTCCTGCAGGCCGCCGAAGTGGGTGATCGCGTCGTAGTCGTCACCGTGTGTGACCAGCAGGCGGCGGCCGTCGGCGGTTTCGTGCACGGTGCGCCGGCGCACCTGCATTGCCGGCAGCGCAAGGCCGCAGACGCGACGCAGCGCGCGATCGTGGTTGCCCGGCACATAGACGATCGTCGTGCCGGCGCGACGCAAGGCATGCAGCGCTTCGACCACGCGGATCTGCGGCGCACCCCAGCGCGCGCGGCGCTGCGCCATCCACCAAAGATCGACGATGTCGCCGACCAGATATAGCCGGTCGCAACGCAGGCCATCGAGGAACGTAGCCAGTTCCGCGGCATGGCAGTGCTTGGCCCCGAGGTGCACGTCGGAAACGAAGACCGCGCGGTGATGCGGGCGCGGCGGTGGCAGTCGGGTCGGCTGGCTCATGCGTCGGTCTTCCCCAGGTAGCGGCGCCGCTTGTGCGGACGCAGACGATGCAGGTCCAGTTCGACAAGGCCGTCGACGGAACTGCAGAAGTCGGGATCGACGCCGAACGCGAGGAAGCGCGCGCCACCCGGCTCGCACAGCTCGACGTACTGGCGATACAGCGTGGGCACGTTGGCACCGAACGCGGCCAGCCCGGCCTTGAGTTGCGTCAGTGCGGTTGCGGCATCGCAATCGCCGAACGAAGGCGCGGCGCCTGCGAATGCGAACGGCCGGCGCGCGACCGCGAGTCCATCGCCGGCGTGGTAGCGCTGGAAATACGCGACGAGTTGCTCGCGCGCGTCACACGGCAGGGCCGCGCTGATCGACGCCGGTCCGTACAGCCAACGCACCTGCGGATGACGCTGCAGATACGCACCGATGCCCTGCCAGAGTGCATCGAGCCCGCGCCCGCCCCAGCACTCGGGCACCACGAAACTTCGGCCCAGTTCCATGCCGGCCTGCAGGCGCGGCAGCGCCGCATCCGCATAGCGGAACAGCGATGCCGAGTAGAGACCGTCGAGTCCGCGGTGCGCGAGCACGTCCGCGCCGCACGCCACGCGGTACGCACCGACCACGCGCGCCGCGGTGTCGTCCCACAGCACGATGTGGTCGTAGTGCGCATCGAAGGCGTCGAGATCACGGGCGCGTCCGGTGCCCTCCCCCACCCGGCGGAACGTCAGCTCACGCAGGCGGCCGATCTCACGCAGCAGCGGATTGCGCAGGTCGCCGTGCAGCAACCGCACCTGCTGACCGGCACCGAGTTCGCACAGGCACTCCGTTGAGGCGACTGCCGCACGCAGACGTGCCGGCGATGCCGGACGCGCCAGCGGCGCCTGGCCCTCGGCGCAGACCTCGCGGCGGGTGCCGATCGCATAGAGCTGCCGGCGCAGCGAGCGCAACACCGCGTCGCCGTCGCCGTCCGCGGGCAACGCCAGCGGCATGCCGATCCGCAGGCGCAGCGGCCGCGCGCGCCGCGCGTACATCTCGCGCGCCAGCAGCGCCGTGCCCGCAGGCCGGTACAGCGCGGAGACGCCATAGAACAGCGGCGAATTGCGCGCCTCGATACGGACCGGCAACACCGGCGCGCCGGTGCTGCGGACGAAGCGCAGCACGCCGCGACGCCAGCGCGAATCGCGCACCCCACCCGGGCCGAGCCGCGAGACTTCGCCGGCCGGGAAGATCACCACACAGGCGTCTTCGCGCAAGGCGGCTTCGACCGCGGCGATGCTGGCTTCGGTCGGCCGCCCGCCGAGAATCCGCACGCCCAGCATCAGCGACGCGAGCGGCTGGACCGTCGACAGCAGGTCGTTGGCGACGATGCGCACGTCGCGGCGCACCCGCCCGATACAGGCCAGCAGCGCCAGCGCGTCGAGTGCGCCTGAGGGATGGTTGGCGACCACCAGCAGCCGGCCGCGCGCCGGGATGCGCGCGACGTCTGCGTCGGTCACATCGAAACGGAGGCCCAGGTGCTCGCTGCACGCAGCGACGAAGTCGAATCCGGACAGATGGGCGCTGCCGGCGAGGAAAGCATCGATGGTGTCGAAGCGCGACCAGCGGCCGATACCGCGCAGCAGCGGGCGCGTGATGCGGGCACGGCGGCCTCGGAACCAGTCGGGCCAGCGTTGCCGCAGGCGATCCTCGATCCGGAGCATGGAATGCCAGTGCGAGCGGGATGGGCGCAGCCTGTGCCCGCGCCGCGACGCGCGCATTGCAGTGTGTTTTCAGCGGCGTGACAGGTGACCGGACCACGGCGCCGCGCTTAACCGCAGTGCAATCCGCCGCAGGGCACAATGCATTTCCGCGGCCGCCGCTGTATCATTTCGGCCCATCTTTTCATCCGAATATAGGGATATAGGCCTGATGTCCAGCTATCTCTTCACCTCCGAGTCGGTCTCCGAAGGCCACCCGGACAAGATCGCCGACCAGATTTCCGATGCCGTCCTCGACGCGATCCTCGCGCAGGACAAGCGCGCCCGCGTGGCGTGCGAAACGATGGTCAAGACGGGCGTGGCGATCGTCGCCGGCGAAGTCACGACCAGCGCGTGGATCGATCTGGAAGCGCTGACCCGCAAGGTGATCCTCGACATCGGCTACAACAGCTCCGACGTCGGTTTCGATGGCGAGACCTGTGGCGTGCTGAACCTGATCGGCAAGCAGTCGCCCGACATCAACCAGGGCGTGGATCGCAAGAACCCCGAGCAGCAGGGTGCCGGCGACCAGGGCCTGATGTTCGGCTATGCGACCAACGAGACCGACAGCTATATGCCGGCCGCGATCCACCTGTCGCATCGCCTCGTCGAGCGTCAGGCGCAGATCCGCAAGAAGAAGAATTCCAACCTGTCGTGGCTGCGTCCCGACGCGAAGTCGCAGGTTACGCTGCGCTATGAAGACGGCAAGGCGACCGCGATCGACGCGGTGGTGCTGTCGACCCAGCACGATCCGGGCATCAAGCAGAAGGATCTCATCGAGGCCGTCCGCGAAGAGATCATCAAGCCTGTGCTGCCGGCCAAGTGGCTGCACAAGGGCACCAAGTTCCACATCAACCCGACCGGCAAGTTCATCATCGGCGGCCCCGTGGGCGACTGCGGCCTGACCGGCCGCAAGATCATCGTCGACACCTACGGCGGCTGGGCGCGCCACGGTGGCGGTGCGTTCTCGGGCAAGGATCCGTCGAAGGTCGACCGCTCGGCTGCCTACGCCGCGCGTTATGTCGCCAAGAACGTCGTCGCGGCCGGCCTCGCCGACCGTTGCGAAGTGCAGGTGTCCTACGCCATCGGTGTGGCCGAGCCGACCTCGATCTCGGTGACGACCTTCGGCACCGGCAAGATTCCGGACGAGAAGATCGAGAAGCTGATCCGCAAGCATTTTGACCTGCGCCCGTACGGCATCATCCAGATGCTCGACCTGATCCACCCGATGTACCAGCAGACGGCGGCCTACGGTCACTTCGGCCGCAAGCCGAAGGATTTCAGCTACACCGACGGTGCGGGCACGTCGCACAGCGCGACGTCGTTCTCGTGGGAGAAGACCGATCGCGCCGATGCGCTGCGCGCGGATGCGAAGCTGAAGTAAGCGATCCGATCGCGGCGCCTGCCGCGACTGCGAGACTGCGAAGAACGGGCCGCACATGCGGCCCGTTTTTTGTGGCCGGGCGCCGGCCACCGTCACCCGTTGTGCATCGCCAAGTTCGCATGCTATCTGTGCAGTGCAGCACAGATCCGCCCGCACACTGCTCACGGAGCCTGTCACCCGATGCCGCCCAGTTACGACGAGATGTACGATGCCGACGGACACGTCCGCCCGCACTATCGCGGTTTCGAGGACTGGCGCCAGGTCACACCTGACGAGCAGGTCGAGCACAAGCGGCGCGAGGCCGAGATCTCGTTCCATCGGGTCGGCATCACGTTTTCGGTCTACGGCGAGGAATCGGGCAACGAACGCCTGATCCCGTTCGACATCGTGCCGCGCGTATTGCCGGCCCACGAATGGAAGATGCTCGAGGCCGGCCTGCGCCAGCGCGTGCATGCGCTGAACTTGTTTCTCGGCGACATCTACGGCGATCAGCGCATCCTGCGCGACGGCCGCATTCCGACCGAACTGGTGCTCGACAACAGCGAGTACCGCAAGGAAATGCAGGGCCTCAAGGTTGCCTGCAATACGTATTCGCATGTCTCGGGCATCGATCTGGTGCGCGCCGGCGACGGCGAATACTACGTGCTGGAGGACAATCTGCGCGTGGCGTCCGGCGTGTCCTACATGCTGGAAAACCGCAGGATGATGTCGCGCCTGCTGCCTGAGGTGTTCGCCCGCCAGCAGATCGCGCCGGTCGAGCAGTATCCCGATGCCCTGTTCGAAGTCCTGCGCCAGTGCGCGCCCTCGAATGTCGACAATCCGGTGGTGGCGGTACTGACCCCGGGCGCGGCCAACTCGGCGTACTTCGAACACGCGTTCCTGGCCCAGCAGATGGGCGTGGAACTGGTCGAGGGCGCAGACCTGTTCGTGCAGGGCGACATGGTCTACGCGCAGACCACGCGCGGCGCGCAGCGCGTGCACGTGATCTACCGCCGCATCAATGACGACTATCTCGACCCAACCGTGTTCCGCCCGGAATCGATGCTCGGCGTGCCGGGCCTGTTCGGCGCCTACCGCGCCGGCAACGTGACGCTGGCGAATGCACCGGGCACAGGCGTCGGCGATGACAAGTCGGTGTATCCGTACGTGCCGGAGATGATCCGCTACTACCTCAGCGAAGAGCCGATCCTGCACAACGTGCCGACCTGGCAGCTGCGCAACAAGGACGACCTCAAGTACACGCTCGAGCATCTGCCAGAACTGGTGGTCAAGGAAGTGCATGGCGCGGGTGGCTACGGCATGCTGGTCGGGCCGGCCTCGACCAAGGCGGAGATCGAGGAATTCCGGGCGCGCATCCTCGCCGATCCGGGCAACTACATCGCGCAGCCGACGCTGTCGCTGTCGACCTGCCCCACCTATGTCGAAAGCGGCCTGGCGCCGCGCCACATCGATCTGCGGCCCTACATCCTCAGCGGACGCCGTATCCAGGTGGTGCCCGGTGGCCTGACGCGCGTCGCGCTGCGCGAGGGCTCGCTGGTGGTGAACTCGTCGCAGGGCGGCGGTACCAAGGACACCTGGGTGATGGAGGCATGAGGCGCGCGATGTCCGCTTGCTGCGGTCCCATCGCCCGCGCACACACGTCCATCGGCGCATTGCGTGCCGGCCATCCGAATAGGCGCTGACCCATGCTCTGCCGCACCGCGAACGATCTCTACTGGGTGGCCCGCAACATGGAGCGCGCCGAAAACACCGCGCGCCTGCTCGACATGGCCCAGCGCATCGCGCTTCTGCCCGAGCGCCTGGATCGCGGCAAGGCACAGTCCGCGCCGTGGCGCCGCGCACTCGACTCGCTGGGGTCGGCGCAGGAATTCGAGCAGACGCATGGCCGCATCGATGCTGAAAGCGTCGTGCAGCACCTGTTGCTCTCGCCCGACAACCCCGGCTCGATCTACAGCTGCCTGCGCGCCGCGCGCGAGAACGCACGTGCGCAGCGCGTCGCGATCACCGCGGAAATGTACGAGGACCTCAACAGCTCGTGGCTCGAAATCCGTCGCTTCGATCGGACGCGGCTGCGCCAGGACGGCTTGAGCAGCGCACTGGAATGGGTGAAGACCCGCTCGGCCGCATTCCGCGGCATCACGATCGGCACGCTCGGTCGCGGTGAGGGCTATCAGTTTCTTCAGATGGGCGCCTTCATCGAGCGCGCCGACTGGTCGATCCGCCTGCTCGACATGATCAGCAGCGACGAGGAACTGCCCGAGACCGGCGAAGCGCGTGATGCCACACAGTATTTCCAGTGGAGCGCGCTGCTGCAGGCGCTGTCGGCGTTCGAGACCTACCGCCGTCTGTACCGCGAATCGGTCAGCCCGGCCGGCGTGGCCGCGCTGATGCTGCTCAATGACGACAACCCGCGTTCGCTGCAGACCTGCGTCGGCGCGATCCATCAGATTCTCCAGCAACTGTCGGGCGGTGAATCGCTTGAAGTCGCCCGGCAGGCTGGCGCACTGGCCGCGCAGGCGCGCTACGCGCACATCGACGAGATCATCGCTGGCGGCATGGAATCCTGGCTGCAGGACACGATGACGCGCCTGTCGAAACTCGGCAGCGAGATCCATCGTCAGTTCATGACCACCGGTGCGGCGCCCGTCGCACCGCCGGTTCTGCGCCATTCGCAATGGCAGCGGACATCCTGAGCTGTCACTGGCCGTCGTCGCGGGGCACAATGCCCGTTGCGCTGTATCGCGATACGACATGACCTACTGCATCGGACTGAACCTCGACGAGGGCCTGGTACTGGCCTCGGACTCGCGCACCAATGCCGGTGTGGACCACATCCGGCGGGCCGGGAAGATGCGGGTGTTCGCGCAGGACGGCGAACGCGTCGTGGTGACGCTGTCATCGGGCAACCTCTCGCTGACGCAGAACGTGCTCAACCTGCTCGAGCATCGCGCACGCCACGAACCCGAACGCATCGGCATCCTCAATGCGCAGTCGATGTTCCAGGTGGCGCAGGTAGTCGGCGATGCGATGCGCGAGATCCGCGGCCGCGACGAAGCGTACTTGCGCGACGGCGGCATCGACCCGAGCGGCTCCTTCATCGTCGGCGGCCAGATCCGCGACGAAGCGCCGCGTCTGTTCCTCGTGTACTCGGAAGGCAACTTCATCGAAAGCGCGGGCGAGACGCCGTTCTTCCAGACCGGCGAGATCAAGTTCGGCAAGCCGATCCTGGATCGCGTGATCAACAACCACACCGATCTGGTCACCGCGACCAAATGCGCGCTGGTGTCGTTCGATTCGACGATCCGCTCCAACCTCTCTGTCGGCCCGCCGATCGACCTGCTGGTCTACAAGCGCGACAGCTTCAAGGTCGAGATCCAGCAACGCTTCGAAGAGGGCGACGCCTACCTGCAGTCGATCCGCGACCACTGGAACGACAGCATGCGAAGTGCAGTGGCGGATCTGCCGACGCCGGACTGGGCTTGAACGCTGCGGTCTGCTCGCTCTGATAGGTTTCAGCTCGAGCCAAACCTGAAATCAAGAACCCGCACTTTCCCTTCTTCTTTGGGGCGACGCGCCCGCCGGGGTAGAAGGTGTCCGGAATGCGGATACGGGTGTTCTTCGGCGGATTCTGTGTAGAGCCCCGGTCCTCACCCAACGCGCTTCGCGCGTCGACCTCTCCCGAAGGGAGAGGTGTTCGAGAGACGTCGTCAAGCGTCAGGCGTCAGGCGCGAAATTCCAACGCTCTGATGCTCAGCGCGCCGCGTCTTCTGCCGGACGATTCTTCACGTACTGGTCGAGCCAGGCATTGGTCTCGTAAAGCATATGCAGGATCGATTCGCGCGCGCGGTAGCCATGCGATTCCTTGGGCAGCATCACCAGGCGTGCGTTGCCGCCGAGGCCCTTGATCGCAGCGAACATGCGTTCGCTCTGCATCGGAAATGTACCGGAGTTGTTGTCCTCTTCGCCGTGGATCAGCAGGATCGGATCCTTGATGTCGCCGGCATAGTTGAACGGTGACATCTGCAGGTAGGTGTCCTGCGCCTGCCAGTAGTTGCGTTCTTCGGCCTGGAAACCGAACGGGGTCAGCGTGCGGTTGTAGGCGCCGCTGCGCGCGATGCCGGCGGCGAACAGGCGCGAATGCGCGAGCAGGTTGCCGGTCATGAAGGCGCCGTAGGAATGCCCGCCGATCGCGACGCGTCGACGGTCCGCGACGCCGCGGCGCACCGCCTCGTCGATCGCGGCCTCGGCGCTCGCCACCAGCTGTTCGATGTAGGTGTCGTTGGGTTCCGCAGTGCCCTCGCCGATGATCGGCATCGACACGTCGGCGAACACCGCATAGCCCATCGCGAGGAACGCCTGCGGCCCCCAGTAGCCGATCGCGTTGAAGCGATGCGGCGAATCGGTGACCTGGCTGGCGGCATCGGCGGATTTGAACTCGCCCGGATACGCCCACATCAGCATCGGCAACGGACCGTCGCGTTTGGCATCGTAGCCGGCGGGCAGATACAGCGTGCCGGTGAGATCCACGCCGTCCTTGCGCTTGAAGCGCACGAGTTCCTTCTGCACGTCGCGCAGCTGCGGCGTGGGATGCTCGAACGCGGTCAGCGGTACCGGCGCCGCGTCGTCGGCGGTGGCCTGCAGGTTCCGCACGACGTAGTTCGCCGGCTCGGTCTGGGTCTCGCGCGAGGTCAGCAGACGCGTCGCGTCGGCATCGAGCACCGCGCTCGGTGATTCGTAGTACGGCGCCTGCGAATGGAACAGCCGCGCGGTGCTGCCGTCGGCGAGGTTCTGGCGATCGAGAAACGGGCGGTCGCCTTCCTCGGAGGCACCATCCCCGATGCGGTAGATGCTGTCGCCGTCCGATGCGATCAGCAGGCGGCTGTTGCCGGTGGCGTCGGGCATCGTCACCGCCATGCCCGGATCGGCGTAGCGGTCCTCGTAAGACCCGTCACGCACCATCACCGCTTCGCCGCCATCGGGACGCAGGCGCCATTCGCGGATGCGCCGCGTCTTCCACCAGTATTCGCTCAGCAGTGCGAGATCGCCGCTGCCCCACTGCATGCCTGCATAACGCATCGACAGTTCGGCCAGCACCTGCGGCTGTCCGCGGAACGGGGCGGCCTGCATGTAGACGATGTCGCGCACCGCGACCTCGCGCGCCGGATCGCCGCCATCCTGCGCTTCCACCCACGCGAGCGTGGCAGGCGCATCGCTGCGCCAGGCCACCGAACGCTTACCGGTCGGTACCGCATCGTTGCCGACCGGCAGACCTTCGACCAGCGGCAGCGTCGCGACAGTGTGCTGCACCTTGCCGTCCAGACCGACGACCTCGATGCGACGGGGGAATCGCGAATACGGCACCAGATACGAGAACGGACGATCGATCTGCTGACGCAGGATGTGGCGGCCGTCGGGCGACGTCGTCGCGCTGGTGGTGAGGCCCGGGGCACCGATCGGCGACACGGTGCCGTCGAGCGCCACGCGCGCGAGCTGGCTGGTCATGTAGTGCGCGAACACGCGCGCGTCCTGCTCGCTGCGCAGCAGATCCTGATAGGTGCGCAGCTGCTGCACGGTGCCACCGGTGCCGGTTTCCTGCACGTTCGGGCCTGCGGGAATGCCATCGTCCTGCGGCAGGTCGCCCGGCTGCCGCAGGCGCACCAGCAGGCCGGCGCTGTCGGGCATCCATTCGAAGCCGTTACCGACCACGGCATTGAGCGGCTGTGCGAGCAGGCGGCGCGCCTGGCGCGTGGCGACGTCAACGATCCACAGCTGCACTTCGCCAGCGCGCACATCGACCTGGCTGAAGGCGATGTGGCGCTGGTCCGGCGACCATAGCAGCGAGGCCAGCGACAGCGGCTCCGGCAGGCCGGCGATGCGCTGCTCGCCGCCGCCGTCGACCGGCTTGAGCCACAGATCGGTGACGAACGACGCGCGGCTGGTCGAATACGTCTTCGGATTGATGCGGATACCGCCGAGCTTGAGTTCAGGCTGCGCGACTTCGGCGATGCTCGGCAGCGCCGGCGTCTGCAGGAACGCGACCAGATCGCGCTGCGGGCTGAGCAGCAGGCGCGGCGGACGCGGCGCATCGACGATCGCCTGCAGCGCTTCGGGCGGCAGCTGGTAGCCGGTATCCGCAGACGCGTGCGCGCTCTGCCCATCACTCGCGACTTGCGCGAACACGGGCGCCCCCCAGGACAGGCTCGCGGCGAGCAGCGTGGCGGAGACGACGACGGAGAGACGGCAGCGGGGACTCGTGGAAGACATCGGCAGGCGATCCGGAAGCACACGGGTCGTCGAGCATAACCGCCGATTCGGGCCGGGCTGCCGCACGTGGGACGGGACCGACGGGACTTGCGCCGCAGCGCAGGTTTCGTCAGGCGATGCGCCTGTCCGCGACGCTCAAAAAACGGGGCCGCCCGAAGGCGGCCCCCAAACCTGACATCCAATCGATGCCAAACCGTGCAGCGGATGAGGGCGTGTCATCCATCCCCGAGCAGGTCGCGTTGGGTTTGAAAAGCCGTCAGCCGGTGTTGCGTGGCGCCGTGCCTGACTGGCCGTCAGGTCAAGCCGCGCGGCGCCGGCTGGCGCCTTGCCAGGCCCAACCCGAAGGGCCGTTCCTACGCGCGCCCGCTCGGGATGGGTGATACGCCCTAGTGCGACTGCACATCCGCATCGATACGTGCATAGCTGTCGTTGGCGACGTTGCCGTCGGCGCCCGCGGAGATGGTCTGCAGACGCGCGGCGAAGCCGTAGGGATCGCCGCCGAGATTGCGGGCCAGCGACACGGCGAAGTCCATCGTGTTGTTGACCGGGTTGCCGCTGTAGTCCTCGACGAGCACGCGCAGATCGCTGTGCGCGCCACCAATGCCCTGTCCGCCTTCGACCGTCGCGCGGGTCTGGCCGATCAGCGCTTCGAGCTGCGATTCGCTGAAGGTCAGCGTGACCGTTTCGCCCGCACTGACCGGACCACCGCCGTCGAATCCGCCGGTCAATGCCCAGTTCAAAAGCTCGGCATTGGCCTGCTCTTCGCTGCCTTCGTTCTGGCCGAGGATGTTGCGCTCGAACCAGTTGTAGGACGGTCGATCGGTGCTGAGTTCGAACGCATAGCTGCGCTCGCCCGGCAGTTCGTTGCCGGCGGCGTCGAAGCGCTGCTCGATCGTCAACGGCACGTTGCCGCCATAGCTCAGATCGGTGGTCAGCGCGCGTGAGCCGTCGGCGTATTCCACCTGCACGGAACTGCCGAGGTTGGCCTGGCCGCCGAGCGCGATGTTGAGCTGGTCGAAGCCGGCGCGCAGCTGGGTCTGCGAGGAATAATCGATGCGCGAAACCGTTGCGACGTTGTCGACGCCTGGCGTCTCGTGCGCGACCTGGCCGGTCGCGTTGAAGTGCGCATACGCGGCCTGGCCTTCGACGCTGGCGATGTCGAACTCGGCCGTCTGCAGTGTGGCGCCGTGCAACTGGTCTTCGCGACCCGCCATCACCGACAGATCGCCCACGCGCAGGCCGACGCCGTTGAATGCATTGATCGTCTCGGTCGGGCCGGTGGTCACGCGCACGGTGTCCTCATCTACGCGTTCGACGGTGTAGCTCACGCCGTCGGACGCCTTGATATTGGTCTCGGTGCCGATCATGCGGAACGAGCCGGCGAGCGCGGTTTCGGTGAACGCGCTGCTGTCGAGGGTGACGCTGCCATCAACCGGGATCGTCGTCGGATCGAATGGATTCACCGCGGCTGCCGCTTCGACGGTTTGGTCTTCGCCGGGCAGCGTGACCTTGTACGTGGACTCGAAACCGGTCGCGGCGCTGGCCTCGACCTCGGCGCCGCCGCGCCCGCCCGCGTTCGCTTCACCCGACACGCTGATCTGCGAACCGGTGGTCACCGAGAACGAGGTTTTGCCGTCGTCCTGGCTTTGCTGCAGTTCGACCGAAGACTCGCTGGCCACACTGATCGACGCGCCACGGCTGCTCGCCGGCGCGCCCTCGGCGCGGTTGTTGCCGAGCTCGGCCTCTTGCTCCGAGGTCAGCTTCAACGCCCGGCTGTCGGGCTGCCAGGTGATGCTGCCATCCGACGTTTTCGCGCTGATCTTGACGTCAGTGGTGGCGTGATTCGCGCTGCCGCCGTCAATGTCGCCGCTGGCGCTCATCGGCGAGGCGGGGATCTCGATTACATCGCCCGGCTGGATCGCATTACCGCCCTGCGAGGTCGGCGAGACCAGCTGCGGATTGGCCGCGTGGATCGCCTCGGGACTGACCATGTAGCGCTCGGCGAGCGTGGCGACGGTCTCGCCAGCGACCACGTTGTGTCGCGTGGGATCGAGCGTCGGAGTGGGCAGTGTCTGGGCAATCGAGCCGCCGCCATCGTGTACCTGCATGTTCACGCGCTTCGCCTTTTCGGATTCATGGACGCCGCGCACTGCGCAGCCCGCACATGGTCTTGCATGCAGGCCGCGGTGACCTACTGGGGTAAACCCGAGGCGGGCGCCGCAGCCTGAATTTCCGTTCATGACGCGGCGGGCGATCCGCGCGGTGGCCGCATTCGGCAGCAGGTCGTCAGTCATGCAGCTGCGATAGAATGGCGGTCGCCTCGCCGAGGGGCGCTGCGACCGTGAGAGCACGGCCAGGCTCGGCGCGGTGTCCTGTGAACGGCGCCCGTAATCGCGAATGCGCGCGGCGCATTCCACTACGGAGCCTGCCATGAATGCACATCTGAAGACCTTCTCGACCGAAGGCGATTACAAGGTCGCCGACATTTCGCTCGCCGACTGGGGCCGCAAGGAACTCGACATCGCCGAGCACGAGATGCCGGGCTTGATGTCGATCCGCAAGAAGCACGCCGCCACCCTGCCGCTCAAGGGCGTGCGCGTGACCGGTTCGCTGCATATGACGATCCAGACCGCGGTGCTGATCGAAACCCTCAAGGACATCGGCGCCGACGTGCGCTGGGCGTCGTGCAACATCTTCTCGACCCAGGACCACGCCGCCGCCGCGATCGCCGTGACCGGCACGCCGGTGTTCGCGTGGAAGGGCGAGACGCTCGAGGAGTACTGGGACTGCACGCTCGAAGCGCTGAGCTTCCCCGACGGCAAGGGCGGCCTGATTGGTCCCGAGCTGGTGGTCGACGACGGCGGCGACGTGACCCTGCTGATCCACAAGGGCTTTGAACTCGAGAAGGGTGACGACAGCTGGGTCAACAGCACAGGTGGCAGCCACGAAGAGCAGGTCATCAAGGCGCTGCTCAAGCGCGTGCGCAGCGAGCGTCCGGATTTCTGGACCCGCACCGTCGCCGAGTGGAAGGGCGTGTCGGAAGAGACCACCACGGGTGTGCACCGCCTGTACCAGCTGGCCCAGGCCGGCACGCTGCTGGTGCCCGCGATCAACGTCAACGACTCGGTCACCAAGTCGAAGTTCGACAACCTCTACGGCTGCCGCGAGTCGCTGGCCGATGGTCTGAAGCGCGCGATGGACGTGATGCTGGCCGGCAAGGTCGCCGTGGTCTGCGGCTACGGTGACGTGGGCAAGGGCTGCGCTGCGTCGCTGCAGGCCTACGGCGCACGCGTCGTCGTCACCGAGATCGATCCGATCTGCGCACTGCAGGCGGCGATGGAAGGCTTCGAGGTCAACACGATCGAGTCCACGCTGGGCCGCGCCGACATCTACGTCACCACGACCGGCAACAAGGACATCATCACGGTCGAGCACATGCAGGGCATGAAGGACCAGGCGATCGTCTGCAACATCGGCCACTTCGACAACGAGATCCAGGTCGACGCGCTCAATGCGATCTCGGACGTCGAGAAGATCAACATCAAGCCGCAGGTCGACAAGTACGTCTTCGGCAACGGCAACGCGATCTTCCTGCTGGCCGACGGCCGCCTGGTGAACCTGGGCTGTGCGACCGGCCACCCGAGCTTCGTGATGTCGAACTCGTTCGCCAACCAGACGCTGGCGCAGATCGACCTGTGGGCGAACAAGGACCGCTACGAGAACAAGGTCTACCTGCTGCCCAAGCAGCTCGACGAGGAAGTCGCGCGCCTGCATCTGGAGAAGATCGGCGTAAAGCTGACCACGCTGTCGAAGGAACAGGCCGACTACATCGGCGTGCCGGTGGAAGGCCCGTTCAAGCCGGACCATTACCGCTACTGATCGATCCGCTTCGGCGGATGCGACACCGAACGGGCGCCGCAAGGCGCCCGTTTTTGTTTGGAGATTCGTACGTTGCGACTACGGCAATGCCGCGTTGAACTGGATCTGCTGGCCCGCCACCAGACGGTCGCTTTCGATGTCGACATCCAGCGACGCGCGCGCGTGCGCACCGATGCACGCTTCGCCGGTCAGCTCGGTGTCGGGCATCAGGCCCTTGAGCGACGTATTGAACCGGTGACCATCTGCAGTCGGCCAGGCGTCGTAATAGATCGGCGCCACGCCCTCGTTGCGCACCGTCATCCGCACACACTCGCCATTGCTCGACAGCGACGTGACCCGGAACGCGTACCCGGTCGCCATGCCCGCCTGCCGGATGCGTGCGCGTGGCTGATACGCCGGCTGGTCGTTGCCGATCATGTAGCTGATGCGGTACTGCGTGGCGAAGGATTCGAAGCTGCGTCCCCAAGCCCCGTCCGGCAGGTCCAGCACATGGGCCTGGTCGTACTCGCTGTAGTAGTTGAACTCGCCGCCCGCCGGTCCGGTCTGCACGCGCTGGTCGCCGAAAAACCGCCACGACGCGCGGTTGTATTCCTGGTCGGTCGTCGAATGGGTTTCATGCATGAAGGAATCGTCGAACACGCCGAAGCGCAGTTGCCGCAGCGCCGGCACCGTCGAGAACGGCGAGTAGGTGCTGCTTGCCGCGTCGATGGACAGCGACCACGGCGTCTCCACGAACGCGTCTGACAGATGCCCGAGGAACTGCTGCTGGAACGCCTTGGATGGAAACGTCCGGCCCAGCGTCAACGGCCCGTCCCACAGGTGGTACTCGGCGTACGACCCGAAACCCACCTGCACGAACGCGATACGTGCATCGAGATCGTAGCGCTGCGCGAACCGGCTGTAGAACTCGAGGATGAAGGTCTGCAGCGTGGCCGAGCGCCAGTCCGGCACAAAGGTCCGGCGTCCTTCGACATCCGGATACGACACCGTGTGGTCCGGCGCATTGGCCACGTAGGCCGGCACCGAGACCGTGCTCTGGCCCGGATACGTGTCGTGGAACCGCAGGATCATCTGGTGCCCGCGCGCAGCCGCCGAGGCCAGACGTGCTTCAACCGGCGCCCAGTCGTAGTCGTCCGGCCCGCGGACGACATCGCTGTACTTGAAGTAGGCGAACTCCAACTGCACGTCGTCGCCGAGCGCGGCGAGGTCGGATGTGTTGTCGTTCCACAGCACGATCCCGGTCATCGGCTGCACCCGATCGATCGTGGACTGGAGCGGCACTGGTGTGAAATTCGCCGCGCGCAGGCGACGCGGCGCCTGCACCTGATCAGCCGCCGTCGCATCGCGCGACGAGACAGCAGACGCTTGCCTGGAACCGCCGACAGCGGGAACCGCAGGCGCGCCAGGAGACACCGCACCTGCGATCGCGTCGCCCCATCGCTGCAGGACGCCTGCCTGCGACGCGCCCACCACGGCTGCGAGCGCCGCGGCCAAGACGCTGCCCACCAGAATCTTCCGATTGTTTTTCATCCACGCCATCTCCTTCAGAGAAAAATCGTGGCCGTGACGCCCCCTGTTTCGCCCCGCCCCTTGTCAGAACCGGTAACTCAGCCCCAGCGTCACCGACCGCCCATAGCGGTAGTAGCCCTGCGGCAGCATCGGATTGCCGTTGATGCTGTAGGTGTTCTCGTCGTCGAGCAGGTTGCTGCCTTCAAGCGAAATATCGAAGCGATCGTTGACGGCGTAGGACACATGCGCCGTCAGCCAGGTGATCGGATCGGCTTCTTCGTTGAAGCCCTCGCCCAGCACGTTGATCGCGGTCACGAATCCGTCGGTATGGTCGGCAGTCGCGCCGAGCGACCACGCCCCCTTCTCGTACATCAGGCCCAACGAATAGACCGACGGCGCGATGCCTTCAAGCGGGCGCTCGAGGTCGCCGACAATGCTCTTCGACCAGTTGCGGGTGTATTGCGCGCGCAGCCCGAAGCCGTTCTCCCAGAAATGCTGCAGGCCCGCCTCGATGCCGCGCACCGTGGCGTAGTCGCCATTGATCGGGCGCATCACATTGAACAGGGTCGGGCCGGTGGTGATCGGTGTGCCATCGAGCCCGAGGATCGGGCCGACGCCGATGTCCTGCCCCGGCTCCCAGCTGGTGGTGATCTGGTTCTCGATCCGCTTGTAGAACACCGCGACGTTGGCGATCGACTTGTCCGAAAAATACCACTCCAGCGACACGTCACCCTGCTTCGCGCTGTAGGGCTGCAGATCGACATTGCCCCCGTATATCTGGGTGAATTCGCCCCAGGAGACGCTTTCGGTCGTGTTGGTCGGCGCGAGCTGGTTGACCGGCGGGCGGGCCATCGTCTTGGCCGCACCCAGGCGCAGCTGCAGGTCATCGGTGAAGCGCCAGGTGAAGTTGCCCGACGGCAGTACGAACGTGTAGTCGCTCTCCTGCCGGATCGGCGTGGGATCGGCGTACTGGGCGGTGAAATTGAACGCGCCGTACTCGGTGATGCTGAGGATCTTCGCGTCCCACGCTTCGGACTGCGTCTCCGTCTTGACCAGACGGACACCGACATCGGCACTCCAGCGCTCGCCCTTCAGGTCTGCCTGCACGAAGACGGCATCGGTCTTTTCGCTGACGCGATAGCTTTCCAGCGGATTCCAGCGAGGCGCGGCGTTCGAGAAATCGTAGGCGGTGCCATCGGGACGCAAGGCGCCGTCGTACCCGCGCAACTGCGCCAGATAGTTCGGCACGTCGAAGGCGAGGAAGGTGCGGGGGAACGTGCTGTGCACGCCCTGCATGAAGTTCGGCAGGCTGAATGTCTGCGACAGCACATTGCCGCCGAGCGCGTCGACGTTGATCGCGTTCGCCGACGAGTAGTAGTCGGCGCCGCCGTTGAGCGTGTTGTTGATGAGGTCGCGCTGCTTGCTGCGGTCGGTGCGCGTGGCGCCGAAGTGCAGCGTGTCCAGGACGCCGCTGCCGACATAGAACTTGCCGGCCAGCGTGCCGCCGGTGATCTCGTCGCGGATGTCATCACCGCGCAGCTCGAGGTAATGCGTATCGAAGTCCGACGCACCGAACGCGCCACTGGCCAGGCCATCGACCAGACCGCGGCCATCGCCGAAAACAGCATCGACGTTCGGTAGACCGCCGTCGAGCGAGATCTGCGCGACGTTGGGCTGGTTCATGCGCAACACCGCGTACGTATCCTGGCCACCCGAATAGCGCTTGGAGGTCGACCGGTACACATCACCGCTCACGCTCAAACGATCGGTGACGTCCCATTGCGCGTTCAGGCCATAGAGGTCGGTATCGACCACGCGGTGTTCGGTCTGGTTGAGCAGCTCCGGATTGAGGCGCTGCTCGGGATCCGGATTGTCCATCGTGAAACCGGTGACGATGCCGTCCTGCACGGTGATGTCGGACCAGCGCCCCGGCGCGAACAGCGGATAGAACGACTGCTGATAGCCGACCTGCGGCGAATCGAGTCGGGTCTGCAGCCCATCGAGCACGATGCGCACGCTGTCCGATGGCCGCCATTCGAACTTGGCGGTATAGGCCCGGCGCTTCTTCTCTTCGAGGATCGAACCGACCCGGAACTGGCCGGGCGCAATCAACCCGTACTCTTCGGGGTCGAGTTCGCCGTTGTCGTTCAGATCGATGTTGCCGCCCCAGGCATTGCCGGACCAGTCGGTCCCGGGCACCGGGTTGCGGGTCCAGCCGCCGTCATTGCCGGCGATGTCGGTCCGGTCCTTGCGCTTGCCATCGACCACGCCCAACAGCACGCCGAAGGTGTCGTCGGCGAACGTGTTGCTGTAGACGACCGAGAACTTGCGCCCGTTCTCCTCGGACATCTGATTGTGGTCACCTTCCACGCGCACCACGCCGTGCTGGCCCTTCTGGTCGAACGGGCTCGCCGAACGCAGGTTGATCAAGCCGCCGATCGCACCTTCGGTCAGCGACGACTGCGCACCCTTGATGACGTCGGCGCCGCTGATCACGTCGGCCGGCAACACGTCATAGGCGAAATCGCGGCCGGCACCGTCGGTGGCCAGGATGCGGCCGTTGAACGTGGTCAGCGTGTACTCCGGTCCCAGGCCGCGCACGCTGACCGACTGGCCCTCACCACCCGCCGTGCGCGAGATCGACACGCCGGTGATGTGGCTCAGCGAATCGGCGACGTTGTCATCGGGAAACTTGCCCAACTCCAGCGCGCTGATCGAATCCTGCACGGTGGCTGCGTCGCGCTTGAGTTCGACCGCACGGGCCAGGCTGCCACGGACACCCGTGACCACGACCGTGTCCAGCGACTCGATCCGTTCGTCGACGCGCGTCTGCGGATCATCGGGGACCGGCTGCTGGGCGAAGGCCACAGCAGGCGCGACCAGCGCCAGCGCGATGCTGCAGAAGAGCGGATTGCGGAACGGACGGACAGTCTTCACGGTGGGTTCCTCGATGTGGTGGCGTGGGGGCTACCTACAAAACGAAACCGAGACTAGCTCAGGTTTCGTTTAGCATCAACACCGAAATGTAACGAAATCACGATATACTCGGGGCGCACCTCGGAGCCGCCATGATCACGACCCGCGACACCAGCCAACGCCGCCTGCAGATTAGTGAGCTGGTGCGCCAGCAGGGCAGTGTCCAGGTCAACCCGCTGGCCGAGCGATTCGGAGTCAGCGTGCAGACCGTCCGCAAGGATCTGCGCTATCTCGCCGAGCGCGGCGTCATGGCGCTGACCTATGGGGGCGCGATCGACAGCAGTGTGGTCGGGGGGGCGCCGACCGAGCCCGCCTACGAGGCCAAGCGCGGCGCTCATCTCGATGAGAAACGCAGGATCGGCAAGCGCGCCGCCAGCCTGGTGAAGCCGGGCGACACCATCGCCATCGATTCGGGCACCACCGCCATCCGACTCGCAGAAGCGCTGCCCAATATCGAGGTCACCGTGGTCACCAACGACTTCGGCGTACTGGGCGCACTGATCTCCAAGACACACATCGAGATCGTGATGCTGGGCGGCGAGCTGCGGCGCAAGAACATGGCGTTCTACGGCGGCCTGACCGTGGATGCGCTCGACGCCCTGCACGTGGATGTGCTGTTCCTGGGCGTGGACGGGTTCGATCTCGAGCGCGGCATCACCACCCACCACGAGCCCGAGGCGATGCTCAACCGCAAGATGGTCGAGGCCGCTCGCAAGGTGGTGGCCATCACCGACAGCTCGAAGTTCGGAAAGGTTTGCCTGCACCGGATCATCCCGGTGTCCGGGCTCGATGTGTTGATCACCGACACCGATGCGCCGGACACGATCCGCGAGGCCAGTCACCATCTCGGTTTCGAGCTGCTGCTGGCCTGATCCGGCTCAGCCGCGGGGCGAGATGAACACCCGTACCGCGTTCGCATAATAGATCTTGTCGATGACGTCGCGCGGCAGCGCCAGCCCGGCCACGTCGGCGCGGATCGTCTCGATGCGCTGCGATTGGCCGGTGGCCAGGAACATCCAGTCAGAGCGCCATACCGCATGCGCGGACCGGCGAAAGGCCTGCGGGTCGCCGCCCGGTTCCTGGGTCAGGTCGGTGCCGTACAGCAGCCGGTCCTGATAGGTGATGAAGAACGCGCGGACCTTCGCGGGCTCGCGCACCGCCTGGTACTGGACCTGACTCATGCGCGCCGCCAGGTCGACCGAGGCGGCGGGAAACCGGTCGAGAAACGCACTCAGACGGTCGACATTCCACTCCAGGCTGGCCATGTGCGCGCCGACGAACGGCAGATCCGGATGTGCCTCCAGGAAGCGGTCGCGCACCGCCATGTGGTCTTCGTATCCCGGCTGATCGGGATGCAGATACATGTGGTACTCGGGATGGTTGCCGAAATATTCGCGGTCGTTGTCGGTGGTCATCGCATCGAGCGGCAACCAGCAGTTGTGCGGTTCGCCCTGGTGTCCGATCAGCGGTACCCCGAGGGCCTGGATACGGTCGATGACGGGCAACAGGCCCGGATGATCGAGCATCACCAGACGGCCCGCCGCGTCCTTCTCGACCATGCCCACGTTCTTCCATATCTTGACGGCAAGCGCGCCACGGACGACGTCCGCCGCCAGCGCCTGACCGGTGGCGTCGGCCCAGCCCGGCGCATCGAACCCCTGCATGGAGAACGTCGTCGCCCAGTGGAAGCGCGACGGGTCTGCGGCCGCCTGCTGCAACGCGATCGCGTGCTGCACAGGCACCGGCGGAAACGCGGGATAGTCGACGTTGATCGACAACAGCTCGAAGCCATCGGTGCGCGCGGCCTCGAGGAACGCGCCCGAATCGGCATTGGCGTGGACGTGCGCGTCGAACTTGCGCACCGAGGCGAAATCGCCCATTGCATAGCGATCCGGCGCCGCCGCAGCGGGCTGCGCAGACGGACCGGGCGAGGTGCCGGCACAGGCGCAGAGCAGCAGGCACGGCCACAACAACACAGCAGGACGATGGCGCAGACGCATGCTTCACCCAAGTCGATTATTGAAACGAAACTTTTTTAACACATAACGAAAGATAATTGTTGCAGCTATTCCGAGATAAAGGCAGACTCCGGCGACATCGATCGAAAGGGGAATCCAGCAGATGCTGCCGATCCGTCGCCGCACCCTCCTCAAGCTCGTGTCCGGCACCGCGGCCTACGCTGCTGCGCTGCCTTTGGTGCAAGCCGCCAGCCCGACGACCGCCAGCGCATCACGCGCCATCGCCCACGACAGCCTGCTGTCGATCGAATTCGACGCCGCGCTGCACAGCCGGATCTCGGCACGGGGACAGGCGATCACCGGCTTTGACGCCAGCGAGGCGCTGCTGCTCGACGACGGCACCGCCCTCGAGGATTTCGCGTTCGTCGACGAGAAAATCGAACGCGTGCGCGATGGGCGTCATGGTGCGGGGCGCCGGCACACGCTGCGCGGCCGCTCGACGGGCGGTATCGAGAAGACCGTCATTTTGACCTTCCACGAGCGCTATCCGGGCATGGCGCTGCTGCAGACGCGCTATCGCAATGACGGAGACACGCCGCTCGCACTCGCAGGCTGGCGTAACGCCGCGCACGAGATGGCGGATACCGGTGACGGCTTCTGGAGCTTCTCCGGCGCCACGCACACCGACCGCCGCGACTGGGTGCAACCGCTGGTGGAGGGCTTCGACCAGCGCAACACGCTGGCGATGGACTCGTCCGACTACGGCGGCGGCACGCCCGTAGCCAACATCTGGCGACGCGATGTGGGCTTGGCTGTGGGCCACGTTGAACCCAAGCCGCGGCTCCTCGACCTGCCGGTCGCGCGCACCGACACCGGCGCACGCATCGCGATCGAAGGCCTGCGCCCATCCACCCTCGCGCCGGGCGACAGCCTGGCGAGCGATCGCAGTTTCGTCAGCGTGCATACCGGCGACTATTTCGCCGCGCTGTTGCATTACACCGGCTGGATGGCCGACATCGGCATCGCCGCCCCGGAAGTGCCGGCCTCGGCTTTCGCGCCGATCTGGTGCGCCTGGGGCTACGAGCGCGACTTCACCACCGAACAGGTGCTCGGCACCTTGCCCAAGGTGAAGGAGCTGGGCTTTGAATGGGTGGTGCTCGACGACGGCTGGCAGACCAACGAGGGCGACTGGCAGATCGACCTGCGCAAGTTCCCGCGTGGCGAGGACGACATGCGTGCGTTCGTACAGGGGATCAAAGCGCAGGGCCTGCGCGCACGGCTGTGGCTGGCGCCGCTCGCGGCCGATCCCGGCAGCGAAGTGCTGTATCGCCACACCGACATGTTGCTGCTCGACCAGGACGGCGCCAGCCAGGACGTGACCTGGTGGAATGCGTTCACCCAGTGTCCGGGCTACCAGCCCACCGTCGATTTCTACGTCGCACTGGTGAAGAAGATCATCGGTGACTGGGGCTTCGAAGGCCTGAAGCTCGATGGCCAGCATCTCAATGCGGTCGCGCCCTGCTATAACCCCGCGCACAACCACGCCGACCCGATGGAATCCTGCGAGGCGGTCGCCACGTTCTGGCAGGCGATCCACGACGCCGCGCATGAAGCCAACCCGGACGCGGTGGTCGAACTCTGCCCATGCGGCACCGCGTTCGCATTCCACAACATGCCCGCGACCGACCAGTACCCGTCGTCCGATCCGCTGTCGTCATGGCAGGTGCGGCACAAGGGCAAGACGATCAAGGCGCTGATCGGCAAGCGCGGCAGCTATGCCGGCGATCACGTGGAACTGTCCGATGGCGGCGCGGACTTCGCATCGAGCGTGGGCATTGGCGCGGTGATCTCGACCAAGTTCACCTGGCCCAATGACATCCCCGATCCGAAGCTGGACATGCCGCCGGGCGGCCTGGTGCTCAACGCGGAGAAGGAAGCGCTGTGGCGCAAGTGGATCGATCTCTACCGTGACCACATGCTGCCCAAGGGTGACTACCTCGGCACGCTCTACGACATCGGTTTCGACAAACCCGAGACCCACGTGATCGCGAAGGATGGCGCGCTGTACTACGCGTTCTATGCCGATCAATGGAATGGCCCGCTGCAACTGCGCGGCCTGGGCCGTGGCCGCTACCGCGTGCGCGATCTGTTCAACGGCACCGACCTGGGCACGGTCGATGCGCGCAGCGACACCCTGGCCGGCGCGTCGTTCGAACAGTTCATGCTGCTGCAGGCCACACCGGACGGCGCCGCATGAGTACGACTGCGATCACACCCGGCGGCGCCCGCCGCGCCTGGTTGTGGTACGCCCTGTCGACGGTGGTGCTGTGGGGTGTCTGGGGCGCGCTGTCGGGTCTGACCGCCAGTCCCGCGTTTCCCGAGACCTTGGTCTACTGCGTCTGGGCACTGACGATGGTGCCGCCTGCGCTCTTCATCCTGTGGCGTAACGATTGGACCGTCGACCGCAGCGCGCGTGCGATCGGCTACGGACTGACGATCGGCCTGCTCGGCGCCGGCGGCCAGATGCTGCTGTTCAAGGCCCTGACCCTGGGCCCGGCGTACTTCATCTTCCCGATCATCTCGCTGTCGCCGGTCATCACCATCGCACTGTCGTTCACCCTGCTGCGCGAGCGCACCACGCGCATCGGCGCGATCGGCGTGGCCTTGGCGTTGCTGGCCTTGCCGCTGCTGGACCTGGGCTTCGGAAGTGCCGACGGCGAGGGGCTGGGCTGGTTCGTGCTGTCGCTGCTGATCATGGCCGCATGGGGCGTGCAGGCGTATTTCATGAAGCGTGCGAACGATGTGGTGCGCGCAGAAAGCATCTTCTTCTACATGGCGCTCGGCGCGCTGCTGCTCGCACCGGTGGCCTGGCTCATGACCGATTTCAGCCAGCCGATCGAGACCGGGCTGCAAGGCCCGTGGCGGGTCGCCGCGATCCAGGTGCTCAATGCGATCGGCGCGCTGTGCCTGGTCTACGCGTTCCGTTACGGCAAGGCGATCGTCGTCGCGCCGTTGACCAACGCCGGTGCGCCGCTGATCACGGCGGTGCTCGCGCTGCTCCTGGCCAGCGTTGTGCCCGGCCCGCTGAAGCTGGTCGGCCTGCTGTTGGCGTTGATCGCTTCGGTTCTGCTCGCGCTGGAACCCGAACGCGACGCGACGCCAACTGTGGCCGTCGACCCGTAACTTCCTTTTCCGAACGAGAACCGCAATGCATGCCCTGCTCGATCTGGTCGCGCGCCACAAGAACGGCAACGCGGCCGGCATCACCTCCATCTGCTGCGCCCATCCGCTGGTGCTGGAGGCCTCACTGCGCCATGCGCAGCGCCATGACCTGCCGGTCGTCCTGATCGAAGCCACCTGCAACCAGGTCAACCAGGACGGCGGCTACACCGGCATGACGCCGGCCGGTTTCGTCGAGTTCGTGCACGGCATCGCCACGCGCGTCGGCTTCGATCGCGTACGCATTGCGCTCGGCGGCGACCATCTCGGCCCGAATCCATGGACCGCGCTCGACGCCGATGCCGCGATGGCCAAGGCCGACGTGATGGTGGCCGCGTACGTGGCGGCCGGCTTCCGCAAGATCCACCTCGACTGTTCGATGTCCTGCGCGGGCGACCCGGTCCCGCTGCCCGAGCCAGTGATCGTCGAACGCGCCGTGCGGCTGTGCCACGCGGCCGAAGCCGCGTACGCACAGGCCGGCGGCGAGCCCCCCGTCTACGTGATCGGCACCGAAGTCCCAGTGCCTGGCGGCGCGACCGAGGACATCGAAGGGCTCGCGGTGACCACACCCGCCGCCGCACTCGCCACGATCGACGCACACCGCGATGCGTTCGCCGCGGCTGGCCTGCAGGACGCGTGGACGCGGGTGATCGCATCGGTCGTGCAGCCGGGCGTGGAATTCGACCACCACCAGGTCATCGACTACGCACCCGACGCTGCACGCGCGCTCAGCGAGGCGATCGCCCCGCTGCCGGGGCTCGTGTTCGAAGCGCACTCGACCGACTACCAGACCCGCGACGCGCTGGCGGCACTGGTGCGCGATCACTTCGCCATCCTCAAGGTCGGGCCGGGCCTGACATTCGCCCTGCGCGAAGCACTGTGGGCACTGGATGCGATCGAGCGCGAATGGATTGCGCCGGCCCGGCGCGCGAATCTGCGTGATACCGCCCTCGCGCGACTGCACGCAGCGCCCGGCTACTGGCAGCGCTACTACCACAGCAGCGGCGATGCGCTGACGATCGACCTGCAATACAGCCTCAGCGACCGCATCCGTTATTACTGGCCGGACCCGGCCATCGAACAGGCCTGCACACGCCTGTTCGCGAACCTGCGCGAGACGCCGCCGCCGATGCCGCTGGTCGGGCAATACCTGCCGCAGGCGCTACGTTCGCTGCGCGCTGACCACGCATCGCTCGATCCCGCCGCCCTCGTGATGGCCCACATCGCAACCACCCTCGATGACTACCACCATGCAAGCCGTCCCCATGCACTCTCCTGAACTCCTCGGCATCCCGGAAGCGGAGCTCTCCGCCAGCGGCGCGCTGTGGACCGCGCGCGAAATCGAACAGCAGCCGCGCATGCTCGAGCGCACGCACGCGCTGGTCGCCGCGCTCGCCACGCAGATCGCGGCGTTCGTCGACCCGGTGACCGGCAATCCGGCCGCGCGCGTGATCCTCACCGGTGCGGGCACCTCGTCCTACATCGGGGAATGTCTGGCACCGCTGCTCGATCGGCAACTCGCCGCGCGGGTCGATGCGATTCCTACGACCGATATCGTCAGCGCACCGCGTCTGTATCTCGATCCGGCCCAGCCGCTGCTGCTGGTCTCGTTCGGACGCTCGGGCAACAGTCCGGAAAGCGTTGCCGCCGTCGAGCTCGCCGAAACCCTGGTCGCCGACGTGCGGCATCTGGTAGTGACGTGCAACGCCGATGGCGCCTTGGGCAAGGTCCGCGTGCGCCAGGTCATGACGCTGCTGCTGCCCGAAGAAACCCACGACGTCAGTTTCGCGATGACCTCCAGCTTCAGCTGCATGATGTACGCCACGCTGGCGGCGTTGAGCGGACCCGACACATTGGGCTTCCGCGTCGGGGCCATCGCGCGTGCCACTGCACGCGTGATCGCCGAGGCCAATACGCAGGCGCGCGCACTGGCACTGGCGGGTTTCGACCGCGTCGCCTGGCTCGGCAGCGGCCTGTTCAAGGGCCTGGCGCGCGAAGCCGCGCTCAAGCTCGGCGAACTCACCAACGGCGGCGTGGCGACGTGCTTCGAATCGCCGATGGGATTCCGCCACGGTCCCAAGACCTTCATCACCCCTCGCACGCTCGTCTGCGTGTTCGTCTCCAACGACCCGCTGACCCGCCGTTACGATCTCGACCTGCTCGATGAACTGCGCGGCGATGGTGCGGCCGGACACGTGATGGAGATCACCGCAGGGGCGCCGCATGGCAACAGCTCGGACGCATGCACCGTGCCCGGCCTCGCTCAGGCCGGCGATGTCGACCTGCTGTGGCCCTACATCGCCGTCGCGCAGCTGTTCGCATTCCACGCCTCGCGCGCGATGCACATCCGCCCGGACAGTCCGAACGCGCAGGGCACGGTGAACCGTGTCGTCCAGGGCGTGCGCCTGCATCCGATGGTGGATTGAGCATGGCGGCCTGCTACCTCGGCGTCGACGGCGGCGGCACCAAGACCCGCTTCGTTCTGATCGATGCCCAAGGAGCGGTCGCGGCGGAGGCGCAGCGCGGCACGAGCTACCATCCGCAGGTCGGACTGGATGGCGTGCGCGCGATACTCGCCGATGGTCTGGCCGACGTGCTGCGGCAGGCCGACATCGACGCGGCAGCGATCGACCATGCGTTCTTCGGCCTGCCCGCACACGGCGAAGACAGCACGGTCACCCCGCTTCTCGACGCGATACCCGGCGTACTGCTCGGTCACCAGCGCTACACCTGCGGCAACGACATGGTCTGCGGCTGGGCGGGATCGCTGGCCTGCGCCGACGGCATCAATATTGTCGCCGGCACCGGTTCGATCGGCTATGGCCAACGTCGCGGCCGCGACGCGCGTGCGGGCGGCTGGGGCGAAGTGTTTTCCGACGAAGGTTCGGCGTACTGGATCGCGACGCGGGGGCTCAATGCGTTCTCGCGGATGAGCGACGGGCGCCTGCCGCGCGGCCCGCTGCACGCGCTCTTCCGTGAAGCGTTGCAGATCACCGAGGATCTGGACGCCTGCGCGCGCATCTACGGCGGACAGGCGTTCGCCCGCGGCGAACTGGCGCAGCTGTCGCCGGTGGTCGCGCAGGCAGCCGCCCAGGGCGATGCGATCGCGCAACGCATCTTCAACGATGCCGGCGCGGAACTCGCCGCGATTGCCGCTGCGTTGCGCGAGGCCCTGCAATTCGAGCACGACGAACCGACGCCGGTGTCTTACTCGGGCGGCGCTTTCAGTGCTGGCGAAGGCGATCTGCTGTGCAGGCCGTTCGCCGACGCGCTACAGGCAATCTCACCCGCGTTCCGACTGCAGACGCCGCAGCACGCGCCGCATTACGGCGCCGCGCTGTACGCGGCGACACTCGCAGGTCTCACGCTTCGAAACTGACGTCGCAGCCTCAAGGCCGCCAGTTCGCGTTCCGTTCCCAGAACTCCACGCTGCGACGGTAGGCCTCGCGGTCGAGCGGGACGCCGGAACCGCCCTCTTCCACGCCCAGCGCGTTGCGCAGCATCGTGATCGGGGCCATCGGAATCTCTTCGGGTTCGGCGGTGTAGATGCAGCCGACGATGCCCCAGTCGGCGTCGATCGGCGCCCCCTCTTTCGCCAGTTGTTCGGCGCTGTAGAGGATCACCACCAGATACTCCGCCCGCGGCGAATCCACGCCTTCGAACCAGCGCACCAGCACCGGCAGTTCCGCACTGTTGCGCGTCTCGTACGCCGAGCGCAGCAGGTGCCGGTTGGCATCGGTGATCGGCACGGTCAGGCAACGCGTCGAGGTCCAATTGCGGTGCACATGCAGTTTGCAGAACGGCGCGTAGCCATCGAGCACGGCGTGCGGCGCTTCACTGTTGAGATGCGCCTCGAACTGCGCAGGCGTGATGTCCTGGATGGTGTTGCCGCGCGGCGTGCGGGGAAACAGACGCGGGCGGGCAAAGGGCGTGAGGACGATGGACATCGGGCAGTCGTCAGCGAGGGCGCGACAGGGTAACGCGCCTGCATCGCGCAAGAAGAAAGGCGGGCCCGAAGAGGCCCGCCTTTCTGTTTCCGCTCACGACAAACATTCGATCACAGCGCCTGCATGCGCCAGTCGAGCTCGGCGTCGTCCGGGCCTTCGTCGGGGCCGTGCAGTGCGTCGTTCGCGGCCGGCGGCTGGCCGTCACCGATCGCCGCACCCGGCACCTCGTGGTACGGCAGCTGCAGCACGCGGCTGGTCATGCCGCGGATGCGATTGGTCAGCGCGACATCGGTGTTGAGCGTGTGGCCGAACGACGGCACGATCTGCGCGATGCGTTCGCGCCAGGGGCCGTCCATCTGCGCCGGATAGGCCTTGCGCATCACGTCGAGCATGATCTTGGGCGAGGTCGACGCACCCGGCGACGCGCCCAGCAGCGCGGCGATGCTGCCGTCGGCATCAGTCACGATCTCGGTGCCGAACTGCAGGATCGCGCCCTTCTCCGGATCGCGCTTGATGATCTGCACGCGCTGGCCCGCCGTCACCAGGCGCCAGTCGGCGGGCTGCGCATCCGGGTAGTACTTCTGCAGTTCGGCCATGCGATCAGCGTCAGACAAGCGCGCCTGACTGATGAGGTAGCCGACCAGATCCCGGTTCTCCGCGCCGACGCGCATCATGCCGGCGACGTTGTGGTTGTTGACCGACGAGAACAGGTCGAACCACGAACCGTGCTTGAGGAAGCGCGTGCTCTGCAGCGCGAACGGGCCGAACAGCAGCACCGGCTTGCCGTCGAGCTTGCGCGCATCGAGATGCGGCACCGACATCGGCGGCGAGCCCTCTTCCGCCTTGCCGTAAGCCTTGACCTCGTGGCGCGCGGTGACGGCCGGGTTGTCGGCGGCAAGGAACTGACCCCCGACCGGAAAGCCGCCGTAGTTCGCGGCTTCCGGAATGCCTGAGTGCTGCAGCAGCGTCAGCGCCGCGCCGCCGGCGCCGACGAACACGAACTTCGTGCGGATCGAACGGGTGGTGCCGGTGGCGAGATCGTGCACGGCCACAGTCCAGGCGCCATCGTCCTCGCGCTGCAGCTTGCGCACTTCGTGACGCAAATGCAGGCCGAAGTTCGGACTGCGCTCGAGCGCCTGGGTGAGCTGGCGGGTGATCACGCCGAAATTCACGTCAGTTCCGAGCGGCATCCAGGTCGCGGCGATCTTCTGCGCGGGATCGCGCCCCTGCATCATCAGCGGCGCCCACGCGGCGATCTGCTGCGGATCTTCCGAGTACACCATGCCGTTGAACAGCGGCTCCTTCGACAGCGCGGCGTGGCGACGGCGCAGGTAATCAATGTTCGCATCGCCCCAGACGAAGCTCATGTGCGGAGTGGCGTTGATGAAATCGGTCGGCGCGCCGAGACGACCGGCTTCGACCTGGTGCGACCAGAACTGGCGCGAGATCTCGAACTGCTCGGCGATGTCGACCGCACGCGCGGTCTCGATGCTGCCGTCCTCGCGCTCGGGCGTGTAGTTGAGTTCGGCGAACCCCGAATGCCCGGTGCCGGCGTTGTTCCAGCCATCCGAACTTTCGAGCGACACGCCATCGAGGCGCTCGTACATCTCGATGCGCCAGTCGGGCTCGAGCTCCTGCAAATAAGTGGCCAGCGTGACGCTCATGACGCCGGCGCCGATCAGCACCACATCAACAGGCTCGGCGTTTTCCGGCTCGGGCGGCGCGCGTTCGAACAGCGGCCAGTAGAGGAACAGTCCAGCGGCGATCGCCACCAGCACAACGAGGCCGACGAGGGCCTTGAGGAATTTTTTCATGACGGGATCCTTGGGGGAGGACGCCGGTCGGCGGTCAGGACCGTCGAAGGGCACGGCCCGGCACATGGCCGGGCGACCGCTTAATTATAGGTGCCCGGCGGTTGGAGCCGGCGGGAAGGCGTGTTCCACCCGGCGCTGCGATGGGCAGGTCTTCGCATTCATCGCGATCAAGAGATACAATCGTGCGCACTCCGTCGTCGCAGGCCGCGCATGCTCCCGCTCAGCTTCGAGTTCTATCCGCCAAAGAACGACGACCAGCGCAGCCAGCTGGATCGCACCGCGAAGAAACTCGCCGCGCATGCGCCCGAATACGTGTCGTGCACGTTCGGCGCCGGTGGTTCGACGCTGAGCCACACGCCCGAGACCGTGCGCCGGCTCAAGCAGCAGCACGGGCTGGACGCTGCGCCGCATCTATCCTGCGTGGGCGGCAGCCGGGAGGAGATCCGCGAACTGCTGAAGCTCTACCGCGCGATCGGTTGCAACCGCATCGTCGCGCTGCGCGGCGATCTGCCATCCGGCATGGGCCACCCCGGCGATCTGCGCTATGCCGCCGACCTTGTGGCCTTCATTCGCAGCGAGTTCGGCGACCGGTTCCGCATCGAAGTCGGCTGTTATCCGGAGATCCACCCGCAGGCCGATGATGCGCGCGCGGATCTGCGCCATTTCAAGGCCAAGGTGGACGCCGGCGCGGACGCGGCGATCACCCAGTATTTCTACAACGCCGACGCCTACTTCCATTTCGTCGACAGCGTGCGTCGCGCTGGCATCGAGATTCCGATCATTCCCGGCGTCATGCCGATCTCTAACTTCAGCCAGCTGCGGCGTTTCTCCGAGGCTTGCGGCGCCGAGATTCCGCGCTGGATGCAGCGGCAGATGACCGCGCATGGCGACGATGTCGATGCGATCCGCGAACTGGCGGCGGACGTGGTCACCAGCCTGTGCGAACGCCTGATCGCCGGCGGTGCACCGGCGCTGCATTTCTACACGCTCAATCTGTCCAAGCCGACCCAGGCCGTGCTCGCACGCCTGTCCTGAGGCAACGGCCCGGGGGCCACTGTCGCCATCACCGGCCAGCCGTTAGGCTGCGCCGATGCCCTGCCGCCCCTACCCCGCCCTGCTGCTGACCGCTTCGGCGATCGCGGCTGTGTGCGCGCCAGCAGCGGTCTCTGCACAGGTGCGACGTTGCACCGCGCCCGACGGCGGCACGATCTACACCGATCGCGCGTGCTCGGCGGTCGGCGCGACGACGAGCACACCGCGACGCGGCACCGCGCCGTCCACGCTCCCGCGGATCGGGTGCCAACGTCAGCTGCGCGGCCTGATCCAGGAACTGAGCTTCGCGATCGACCAGCGCGATACCAATCGCGTCGCCGGCCTCTATCACTGGCAGGGGCTGAGCCAGAGCGGCGGTTACCAGATCCTCGAACGACTCGATGCGATCGCGCAGCGACCGCTGGTCAACATCACCGCGCAGCGACCAGCGCAGACCGTGGTCACGCAGGACCGCACGGGATTCTCCGGCTGGGTCAGCGCGCGTGACATTCCGACCGCGGCTCCCGAGCGTCCGCCGACCTCGCTGCGGATCGATCAGACCGGCGCGACTGGCAGCGGCACGGTGACGACCGTGTTCGCGCTGCGCCGGCATCTCGGTTGCTGGTGGGTGAGCCTGTAGAGGCTTGGAAGCCCGTTCCACGTTCGCGCCGCGAGGGCGGCATCAGTCGGCCGGCATCGACGGTCGTTCGGGCCGGAACGACAGCGTCGCGACGACACCGCGCACCGTGCCCGGCACCACACGCACCTGCCAGCTGTACAACGCGCACAGACGCCGCACGATCGACAGGCCGATGCCGCCGCCCTGCGAGTGCTCGGCGTGCGTGCCGCGATACCCACGCTCGAACAGCCGCGCGGCGTCCTCGGCGCTGAGGCCGGGACCGGAGTCGGCGACTTCGACGGTGTGCTCGCCCAGCCGCACCACCACCTCGCCTTCCAGCGTGTACTTGATCGCGTTGCCGACCAGATTGCCGAGCGCGACTGTGACCGCAGCCTCGGGCGCGTCGACGACCAGCGGTTGCGCGCCTGCTTCGAGCCGCAGCGTCAGCGGCTTGCCAGCCAGTTGCCCGCGGTGCGCGTCGAACAGTTGCTCGACCACGCGGCCGACATCGGTCGCACCATGCCCGCGCTCATTGCGAGAGAGCAGCAGCAAGGCGCTGATCAGATCGGTGCACTGCTGCTCGGCGCGCTGGATGCGCGCCAGGCGCGTGCGGGTCTTGTCGTCGAGTTCCGGGCGCGAGAGCAGCAGTTCCACCGCACCCTTGATCACCGCGAGCGGCGTGCGCAGTTCGTGACTCACGTCGGCGTTGAACTCACGGTCGCGTTGCACCACTTCGGTCAAACGGAACGCGTAATCATCAAGCGCACTCGCCAGCTGACCCACTTCGTCGTCCGGAAAATGCGGCGCCAGCGCCTCGGGCGTCGACGTGTCGCCGGCGCTGCGCAAGCGGTTCGCCAACGCCGACACCGGACTCATCACGCGCGCCGCCGACCACCAGCCGATCAGCAGTGACAGCAGCGAGACCAGCACCACGGAGCCAAAGATCGCACGCTGGAACTGGGTCGATCCGCGCATGGTCTCGCTCATGTCATAGGCGAGGAAGAACCACTCGTCAGGCGTCTTGCGCACTGCGAGCTTGTACATGAAAGGCGTGCCGTCTTCGTCGACGCCACTGAGGTTATGAATGCCGTCGCCCAGCTCGTACCAGTCGGGCTGGTCGCGCCGCAGTTCCTCGAACCGGTCCCGCCGGATCACGCGCCCCTGTATCTGCTGCACCGGCGCGGCGGGATTGCGTGTCGGGTCGACGTAGTAGCGGCGCGCGTACTCGTCGATGTTGCGGTTCATCAGATCTTCGACCAGCGTGTTCTCGACGCGGTCGCGCGCCTCCTGTGTCAGGAAGGCGAACAGCGTCGTGAGCCCGAGCCCGAGCAGCACGAACGACAGGATGATGCGACTGCGCAGGCGCCGCCGGTAGCGGCGGCGACCCCGCGTGCGGGCCGGCCGGCCCTCGCTGGCCTCAGGTGACCGCATCGGGAACCGCGATGCGGTAGCCGATGCCGTGACGCGTCTGGATGTACGGAATATCGAACGGCTTATCGATCACCGCACGCAGGCCATGGATGTGCACGCGCAGCGAATCCGAATCCGGCAGTTCCTCGCCCCAGACGCGGGTTTCCAGTTCCTGACGGGTGACCACTGCCGGGGACGCCTCCATCAACGACTGCAGAATCTTCAGCGCGGTCGGATTGAGCTGCAGCAGCTTGCCGCCGCGACGCACTTCCAGCGTGTCGAGGTTGTATTCGACATCGCCGACATCGAGCACGCGCGTGTGCGTACCCTTGCCGCGACGCGACAGCGCGTTGAGGCGCACTTCCACTTCCTGCAGCGCGAAGGGCTTGACCAGATAGTCGTCGGCGCCCGAATCGAAACCTGCGAGCTTGTTGTCGAGGCTGTCGCGCGCGGTGAGCATCAGCACCGGGGTCTGCTTGCGCGCATCGTTGCGCAGCTTGCGGCAGACCTCGAGACCGTCCATGCCCGGCAGGTTGAGATCGAGCACGATCGCGTCGAAATCGTGGACCACAGCCAGATGCAGGCCGGTGACGCCGTCGGCGGCGAAGTCGACGGTATGTCCGCGGTCTTCAAGATAGTCGCCGAGATTGGCGGCGATGTCCTGGTTGTCTTCGATGACGAGGATGTGCATTGGGTGTCCTTGGCGTCGCGCCCGCGGGGGCGCGCATTCGGTGAATACGGGTCTGCGCCGGATGATGGCACAGCGCTGCAATGCTTCCACGGCGACCGTCGTCGTCGCGCATACAAAATTCAGCCGGCCTGCTTTGACATCGCATACCGCCTTCCATCAGACGCGGCCACTCTGGGCTGGATACAAAAAGACCCGGGCGGAAACCGCCCGGGTCGAAAGAGTATTGCCCCGATTGCCGTCATCCGCTGCGGCCCCGGTCACCCGGGGCGGAGAGAGAGCGCGAGCGCATTCCGGACGTGCAGATTAGGCGACGCACCGTCGAAATCCGGAAAAAAAACGTTCAAGTTCCGTTCGAAACGTCCCGCCGCATGCGCCGGGACGGCGGCTTCGCCGCGACGTGCGCCGAGAGGTACTCGATGATGCCGCCGGCGATGTCGTCCTCGGTCGCCTCCTCGATGCCTTCCAAGCCCGGCGAGGCATTGACCTCCAGCACCAGGGGACCGCGTGCGGAGCGGATCAGATCGACGCCCGCGATGCCCAAGCCGATGACCTGCGCCGCGTGCACCGCTGCCGCGCGTTCTTCGGGTGTCGTCTCGACCGGACTGGCGGTGCCGCCGCGATGCAGGTTGGAGCGGAAATCGCCGGGCGGCGCCTGACGCTGCATCGCACCGATCACGCGGTCACCGACGACGAAGCAGCGCAGATCCGCGCCCTGCGCCTCGGCAATGAACTCCTGCATGACGAAACTGGCATAGAGCCCCCGCAACGCCTCGACGACACCGCGCGATGCCGACGGTTTCTCGGTCAGCATCACGCCCGCGCCCTGGCTGCCTTCGTTGAGCTTGATGACGTGCGGCGGCGGACCGAGCATCGCCAGCAGATCGTCGGTGTCGTCGGGGTTGTCGCCGAACACGGTGACCGGCAGCCCGAGACCTTCGGCGGCGAGCAGTTGCTGGCACAGCAACTTGTCGCGTGCACGCGCGAATGCCGCCGACGGATTGGGCGCGAACGTACCCATCAGTTCGAACTGGCGCAGCACCGCATTGCCGTAGCGCGTGACCGATGCCGCGAAGCGCGGGATCACCGCGTCGTAGCCGACGACTGGTTTGCCCTTGTAGCGCATCGAAAACCCTTCGCTGCTGATGCGCATGTAACAGCGCAGCGGATCGAGCACGCGCACGGTATGCCCGCGCACGCGCGCGGCCTCGACCAGACGACGGGTCGAATAGAGCTTGGTGTTGCGGGAGAGGATCGCGAGTTTCATCGAATCACCGGACGGACGTACACCGAGCAGAGACGGACCACCAACGAAAACGGCGACACCAGTTCGCTGGTATCGCCGCACGGATGTCACGAACCCTGTTGGAGCGGGTGAAGGGAATCGAACCCTCGTCAGTTGCTTGGGAAGCAACAGCTCTACCATTGAGCTACACCCGCGCGAGGTGGGCAGTCTATGCCGGCCCTGCGCGCATTGGCAACGACGCCACCCGGGCGCCGTTGCCTGCAGACGCAGGCCTCAGAAGCCGGCGCCGATCGTCGCGAACGCGGTGGTGTGGCTGCCGCCCTTCTGGCCGACCGTCAGGCTGGCGCCGACATTGGCATCGAGGCCGAACAGCTTCGTCTGCGTGCCCAGCGTCGCGGTGCCGTAGCTGTTGTCGTAGCCGCGCGCGGGCACGGCGTAGGGCAGCGTCGAAGGCAGCGACTGCGACTGCGCGAAGGCCTCGGTCGGTGCGTCTTCGAACTCACGGTCGATGGTGACGCGCGCGTATGGACGAAACACGTCGCTGGCGGCGTACGCGAACTGCCAACCGGCGCTGCCGATCAGCGAGTCGATGTCCTGCGACGGATACGCCAGCGAGCTCGACAGCATCGGATCGCTTTCGGCGAAACCATCGACTTCGATGCGCTGCGCAACCAGCGACAACACGGGGCCGTGCTGCAGCGCGCCTTCGCCGAAGTTCCAGCCGGCGCCGATCGCGGCGGTCACGTTGCTGCCGTCGGCCTGGCCGGAGTGCACGCGGGTCGCCGGACCGATCTGCACGGTGCGGTCGGTGTCGAAGTCGAGCCAGGTGTAGCTCAGCTGCCCATTGACCCAGGCGCCGCTGTCGGCGCGCCAGCCGACGAAGCCGCCGACGGTGGCTTCGGTCTGGTCCCAGTTGCCGCGACGCATGCCCCAATCGTTGCCTTGCTTGCCGTAGCCAACGAAGCCGCCGAAGGTCGTGTTGCCCGAGGTCCAGTCCAGACCCGCGGTCAGCGCCGGGCCCACGCCGTCGTAGGCATCGCCATGGTCGTAGCGCTGCATGTCGGCACGCACGTCGACCCACCAGCTGCGGCCCTCGCTGCGGGCCGGCGCCAGGCTCAGGCGGTTGTTGATGCGATCAGCGCGCGCGCGACCGGTCACGGTCGCGGACTGCGGCAGCACCGCGATCTGCTGCGGGCCGTCGATCATCGCGATGGCGAGATCGGCAATCATCTCGTGGGCGCGACTGGCCGGATGCACACCGTCAGCGAACAGATAGGTATCGGCCGCCGACGGGGTGACCAGCGAGTTCGGATTGCAGAACACCGACGAATCGCCGACGCCGGGCTGCGCGCGACACGCCGCCGAGGTCACGTTGGCGAAGCCGTACAACGCCGGGCTGGCGGAGACTTCCTGCAGGAAGTGGAAGGTGTCGACCGGGATCACGCGCAGCCCCTGGCTCGCCAGGCCGCCGTAAAGCGCCGTGTTGTAGGTATTGGCGAGCGCCGTGCCGGTCGCCATGCCGACCGCGCCGCCGGCGCGCGACTGCGGCGTCAGGCCGATGTCCGGAATCGACGGCACCACGACGTAACGCGCCCCCGCACCCTGCAGCGTGCCGACGAGACCGACCTGGGCAGTGACCGCCGAGCCGATGATCTGCTGCGCCTGCGCGGGATTCGCGGCGACTGCGAACAGATCATTGGCGCCGCCCCACACGGTGTACAGCGCGTTGGCATCGGCGCGACCACCGTTGGCGGTCAGATAGGTGTTGACCTGCGACGCCAGCGACGGTGCCTGGCCCAGCGCGGTGATGGCCGTTGCCGACACGCGTGCGCCGCCGGCGGCGTAGTTGTCACCGACCTGGCCATTGCCGTTCGCATCTGCGCGGGTGCCGTAGCGGTCGGCCACGTGCTCGGCCCAGGTGAGGCCGGGGTTGGTGGTGAAGCGGCCGAGGATGGCGCCGGACGGGCCCACCGCACCGATGATGACCGGGCGGAAATAGCCCGAATCGGTCAGGCTGTCGCCGAAGAACACCGTGCGCGAGAACGTCTCGTCGGCGGCGAATGCGGGAAGGGTGGCGGCCGCGGCGAGCGCGACAGCAAGGGCGGCACGGATGGGCCTGGACGACATCTGGGGGTTCTCCTGGAAATTGACGTTGGCCGGCGCGTTCCCGCCGGTCCATCCGGCAGCGCATGGCGCCGAATCGCGGGATCATCCCATGTCGTTTCCGGCGCCGGCACGCCGCAGTGCGGCACGCGTGCGCCGGCTGCACGAAGCGGCGACAATTCCGCCATGAATATCCGACTCAACGGCGAGGATCTCGCCATCGATACCGGCAGCACCATCGCCGCACTGCTCGCGCAACAGGGCCTCGCCGGCCGCCGCGTCGCGGTCGAGATCAACGGCGAGATCGTGCCGCGCGGTCGACATGCGTCGCACGCGATCATGGAAGGCGACCAGGTCGAGATCGTGCACGCGCTGGGCGGCGGCTGATCATCCGCGCCCGCAGCATGCGCGGGTGGTCCGATCCAGTACCGTCCTTATCGCGCCGGATGGCGACATGCCGAATGCGGCGTCCCGTCGTCCGGCGTCACGTCCGGGCGCGATGGGGTGATCACGAACGCCCACATGCCCCGGCCGCATCGGCGATAATCCCCCGATGACTACTGCATCCCCCGCTGATGCCGGCCTCATCATCGCCGGCAAGACCTATTCGTCCCGCCTGTTGACCGGCACCGGCAAGTTCAAGGATCTCGACGAGACCCGCCTGGCCACCGAGGCCGCGGGCGCGCAGATCGTCACCGTCGCGATCCGCCGCACCAACATCGGCCAGAACCCGGGCGAGCCCAACCTGCTCGACGTGCTGCCGCCGGACCGCTTCACGATCCTGCCCAACACCGCAGGTTGCTACACCGCCGAAGACGCGGTGCGCACCTGCCGCCTCGCGCGCGAACTGCTCGACGGCCACAACCTGACCAAGCTCGAAGTGCTCGGCGACCAGCGCACGCTGTTCCCCGATGTCGTGCAGACGCTCAAGGCGGCCGAGCAGTTGGTCAAGGACGGCTTCGACGTCATGGTCTACACCTCCGACGATCCGATCCTAGCCAAGCGTCTGGAAGAGATCGGCTGCGCAGCGGTCATGCCGCTGGCCGCGCCGATCGGCTCGGGCCTTGGCATCCAGAACAAGTACAACCTCATCGAGATCATCGAGAACGCGAAGGTGCCGATCATCGTCGACGCCGGTGTCGGTACTGCGTCCGATGCGGCGATCGCGATGGAACTGGGTTGCGATGGCGTGCTGATGAACACCGCGATTGCGGGCGCGCGCTATCCGGTGTTGATGGCCAGCGCGATGCGCAAGGCGGTCGAAGCCGGTCGCGAGGCGTTCCTCGCTGGCCGGATTCCGCGCAAGCGGTTCGCCAGCGCGTCCTCGCCGGTCGATGGGCTGCTGGGCTGATCGACGCGCGATGACCAACCCGTTTTCCAGCGAAGGGGCCAAGGCCCCGCCGAAGCCGTTCACGGCGACCGAGGGCCGTCGCGCGATCCGCAGTTTCGTGTTGCGCCAGGGCCGGTTCACGCCTGCCCAGCAGCGCGCGTTCGATGATGCGTGGCCGAAGTTCGGCCTGGACTACCAGGGCACGCCGCGCGATTTCGACGCCGCATTCGGCCGCAGTGCGCCGCGCATCGTCGAGATCGGCTTCGGAAACGGGGCGGCGCTGCGCCACTCGGTGCAGCTTGACCCCGCGCGCGACCACGTCGGTATCGAAGTGCACGCACCGGGCGTCGGCCGCGTGCTCAATGCGCTGGCCGAAGACGGCAACACCAACGTCCGCGTGTATCACCACGACGCGGTCGAGGTGCTGGAACACGAGATCGCCGACGGTGCGCTCGACGAGATCCGCATCTATTTTCCGGATCCCTGGCACAAGAAGCGCCACAACAAACGTCGGCTGGTGAAGCCGGAGTTCGCCGCGTTGCTGGTGCGCAAGCTGCGCCCTGACGGCCGCCTGCACCTGGCGACCGACTGGGCCGATTACGCCGAGCAGATGTGGGACGTGCTCGACGCGACGACCGGCCTGCGCAATCGCGCCGGTCCGCGCGGCCATGTGCCGCGACCGCCGTGGCGGCCGCAGACCCACTTCGAAACCCGTGGGCAGAAGCTCGGGCACGGTGTCTGGGATCTGCTCTACGATCGCGTCGCTGACGACGCCGCCGGACGCTAGTGCCGTGACACGGGCCCCAGGACGCCGGGTTCGACATCCGCTGCACGCGGCGACGCGCAGTCTGTGGCCGATGACCTGCGACCCATCCGCTCCACGCGTCACCGAGTCCATGGACGGTCTGCATCGCTGATGGACACCGCACTCGCCCTCACCACCGACATGAAGATCGTCCTGGCCCTGGTGGGCCTGACGATGGTGCTGTTCGTGTTCCAACGCGTGCGCGCGGATCTGGTGGCGCTGGTGGTGCTGGTGATGCTCGGGCTGACCGGCCTGGTCGCGCCGGAGGATGTCTTCAACGGCTTCTCGTCGAACGCGACGATCAGCGTCATCGCCACGATGATTCTCGGCATGGGCCTGGACCGCACCGGCGCGCTGAACCGCCTCGCAGGCTGGCTGCTGCGGCGTGCCAAGGGCCGGGAAGACCGGCTGTTGATGCTGACCGCCGGCATCGCCGGCCTCAATTCCTCGGTGATGCAGAACCCGTCAGTAATGGCGCTGTACATGCCGGTCGCCGCGCGTCTGGCTTCACGCTCGGGCCTGCGACTGGCGCAGATGCTGCTGCCGATCTGCGTGGCGATCATCATGGGCGGCACGCTGACGATGGTCGGCTCCTCGCCGCTGATCCTGCTCAACGATCTGCTGACCGCGGCCAACGCGAACCTGCCCTCGGGCTCGGCGACGCTGGAGTCGCTGAACATGTTCGCGCCGCTGCCGATCGGTCTGACGCTGCTGGTCGCGGCCCTGGCCTACTTCCACTTCCGCGGCAACCGGCAACTGGGCGATCTGGGCGACGGTGACGGCAATGTCACGCCGGCGCGCACCCAGAGCTATTTCGCCAGCGCCTACGGCATCGATGGCGATGTCTACGAGCTCATCGTCACCGCGGAGAGTCCGCTCGTCGGCATGACGTTCGGCGAGGCGGAATCGATCCACGATGCGCCGGTGCTGCTCGCGCTCAAGTCCGAGAACGAATCGCGGCTCGCGCCGCCTGCAGATGCGCGCATCTGGGTGGGCAGCGTGATCGGCGCGATGGGCCAGCGCCAGCAGGTCGCCGATTTCGCCCAGAACCAGTTCCTGCGCCTGAGCACACGGCTGCGCAACTTCGGTGACCTGTTCAATCCCAGCCGCGCCGGCATCGCCGAAGCGGTGGTGCCTCCGACCTCGAAATTCATCGGCAAATCCGCGTCCGAGCTGAGCCTGCGCAAGAAATACGGCGTGCGCCTGCTGGCGATCAACCGCGACAAGCAGGTGATCCGCGAGGACGTGCGCGCGATGACGCTGCGCGCCGGCGACATGCTGGTGCTGCACAGCATCTGGCAGGACCTGGCGAAGACCGCCAAGTCGCTCGACTTCATCATCGTCACCGACTATCCGAAGGGCGAGCAGCGGCCGCACAAGTTCAAGATCGCGATGGCGATCTTCGCGGTGACGATGCTGATCGCGCTGTCATCGCGCGTGCCCACATCCGTCGCGCTGATGGCGGGTGTCGCCGGCATGCTGGTCTTCGGCGTGCTGAAGATGGACGAGGCCTACAGCGCGATCAACTGGAAGACGGTGTTCCTGATGGCCTGTCTGATTCCGCTGGGCTGGGCGATGGACTCCAGCGGCGCCGCGGCGTGGGTCGCCGGACATACGATCGAACGCCTGCCGAGCGGCCTGCCGATCTGGGTGCTGGAAATCGCGGTCGCGTTGCTGACCGCGGCCTTCTCGCTGGTCATCAGCCATGTCGGCGCGACGATCGTCGTCGTGCCACTGGCGATCAATCTCGCACTCGCGGTCGGCGGCAATCCGACGGCGTTCGCGCTGATCGTTGCGCTGTCGGCATCGAACAACTTCATGACGCAGTCGAACCCGGTGATGTCGATGATCATCGGCCCGGCCGGCTACAAGGCGCGCGAACTGTGGCGGATCGGCCTGCCGATCTCGCTGATCTACACGGCGATCATCGTGCTGATGGTCAATCTGCTGTTCTGATCCCGCTGCCACGCCGATGACGACCGGCGCGCGTCGATCGCGTCCGGTCAGCGCCGACATCAATCGAGCAGAACCTGCCCGTCCTGCACGCGCACCGCGACCGCCCGCAACGATTCGCCCCGGCATGGGCCGGCCACGCACATGCCGTCCGCCAGCGAGAAGCTCGCACCGTGCGCCGCGCACACCAGCTCACCGGTTTTCGCGCGCAGGAACTGTCCCGGCGCCCAGTCGAGACGACGGCCTGCATGCGGACAGATGTTCAACCACGCCTGTACGCGCATGCCCTCGCGGAACAACACCAGCGATTCGGCATCCCCGTCCAGCATCGCCTCCACTTCGGCGAATCCGCCATCGGCGATCGCATCGAGCGCGAGCAGTGGCGCATGCGCTTCACGCGGATTTAACGAAGACATTACAACTCCGATTGGCTCCGGGCCGATACTGGTCACAGGTCGATAGACCGCATTGTGTCACGACGTTTACGGAACCCATGTCCCAGCCTTTCTTCCGCGATCTCCATGCCCGATTCGACGCCTCCGGCGTGCGCGCGATGTTCGCGCCGCGCAAACCGCGTCATCCGCTGCTGCGCATCGCGCTCGGCCTCGTCGGCGTGGCGATGCTCGCGGTGCTGCTCGTCGCAGGCGTCTTCATCGGCGCTGCGATGATCCTGTTCGGCATCGCGCGTCGCCTGCTCGTCCGCGGTCCTGCGCCGCGCCGCGACACGCGCATCGTCGATGCCGAGTACCGCGTGGTCCGCGAGCGCGACCACGCCGCGCTGCGCTGATCCACCGCCGCGGCCACCGCGCCGCGCCTGTCTCCATCTTGATGGCGCGCGCCAGCGCCGAGGACCCGCGATGACCGATCCCGCGCACGATGTCGTGCCCGCTCTCGAGCCCGTGCGCCTGCCGGTGCGTGGCGGTGGTCGCTTTCCGGTACGCCGTGTCTATTGCGTCGGCCGCAACTTCGCCGACCACGCGAAGGAGATGGGCGCCGAGGCGCCATCCTCGAAGGCCGCGCGCGGCACACCGGTGTTCTTCGCCAAACCGGCCGATGCGGTCGTGACCGGCGACCGCGTGCCCTACCCCAGCGCCACCCAGGATCTGCACCATGAAGTCGAACTGGTCGTTGCGCTGAGCAAGGACGCGCCCGCCGGCGTGCTGTCCGTCGACGATGCGCAGGCACTGGTGTTCGGCTACACCGTCGGACTCGACCTCACCCGTCGTGACCTGCAGGCCGCGGCCAAGGCCAAGGGCCTGCCGTGGGACATCGCCAAGGGCTTCGATGCGTCCGCGCCGGTCGGTGAACTCGTCGCCGCGGCACAGGTCGGTGCAATCGCACCGCGCACGCTGTCGCTCGAGGTCAACGGCGTGCAACGCCAAGTGTCCACGCTCGATCAACTGATCTGGGACGTGCCCGAGATCCTGCACGAACTGTCGAAGCTGTTCGCGCTGCGCGCCGGCGATCTCGTCTTCATGGGGACGCCTGCCGGCGTGGCCGCATTGCAGCCCGGTGATCGTTGCATCGCACGGCTCGACGACGTCGTCGCGCTGCACTGTGAAATCACTGCACCGCCGGTATAGTCACCCGCGTTTCCCCATCAGCGCAGGAGTGATCCATGGGCATTCTGTCCGAGTTCAAGGAATTCGCGGTTCGCGGCAACGTCATCGATCTCGCGGTCGGTGTCGTCATCGGCGCCTCGTTCGGCAAGATCGTCACTGCGCTGGTCGACCAGATCATCATGCCGCCGATCGGAATGCTGATCGGCAACGTCGACTTCACCCAGCTCGCGATCACGCTGCGCGCCGCAACGCTCGATGCCGCTACCGGCGAAGAAATTCCCGCGGTCACGATCGGATACGGCATCTTCATCAACACCCTCATCCAGTTCACCATCGTCGCGTTCGCGATCTTCCTCGCGGTCAAGTTCATCAACCGCCTGAAGCGCAAACAGGCCGAGGCGCCGGCGCCGGCCAAGCCGGCCGAGCCGAGCGAGGAAGTGAAGCTGCTGCGCGAAATCCGCGACTCGCTGCGCACGCAGCCCTGATACCGCGTTCCAGACGCGTTCGCGTCATCCCACGGGCCGCGCGCGACACTGCCGCGGCCCGTTTCCGTTTCGTCGACACCTCTCATTGCTGGAGTCATCCGTATGCGCGTTCCGTCCATCAGGCCATTGGCCATCGCCCTGCTGTCGACCGCGCTGTTCACCGCGTCTCCCGCATTCGCGCAGTCGCGTGAGGCCACATCGCTCGCGCCTGCCGCACTGGCGCAGGCCGCGCAACTGCGTGAACGCGCAGCGCAGGACGGCACCGCGTATGCGCTGATCGAGTCGCTGACCACCGAGATCGGCCCGCGCCTGCCCGGCAGCGAAGCCGACGCGCGTGCAGTCGCCTGGGCCAGGGCACGCTTCGAGGCGCTGGGCTATGACAAGGTCTGGACCGAGCCGGTGACGTTCCCGAAGTGGGAGCGTCGCAGCGAACACGCGGCCGTTGTCGGCACGCATGCACAGCCGCTGGTGATCACCGCGCTGGGCGGCAGCCCGGCCGGCGATGTCACCGCCGAACTCGTCCGCTTCGACAGCATGGAAGCGCTCGAAGCTGCCGATCCCGCGTCCCTGCGCGGCAAGCTCGCGTTCGTCGATGTGCCGATGGCGCGTTCGCGCGACGGCAGTGGCTACGGCGCCGCTGGTCCGGTGCGTGGACGCGGGCCGTCGATCGCCGCGCGCAAGGGCGCCGCCGGTTATCTGATGCGTTCGATCGGCACCAGTCCGCACCGCGTCGCCAATACCGGCATCACCCGCTTCGACGCCGATGTCACGCCGATTCCGTCCGCGGCACTGTCGCTGCCCGACGCCGACCAGCTCACGCGCCTGCTGGCCCTTGGCCCGGTGCAGGTGCATCTGGCGCTGGATGTCGGCTGGACCGGGGACTACACCTCGCAGAACGTCATCGGCGAAGTCACCGGTCGCGAAGCGCCGGACGAGATCGTCCTGATCGCCGGCCATCTGGACTCGTGGGATCTCGGCACCGGCGCAGTCGACGACGCCTCCGGCGTCGGCATCTCGATGGCCGCCGGTCATCTGATCGCGCAGCTGCCGCAGCGCCCGCGTCGCACGGTGCGCGTGGTCGCATTTGCGAACGAGGAACAGGGCCTGCTTGGCGCACGCGCCTATGCCGACGCGCATGGCGGCGCAGACGTCATCGCGCAGCACATCATCGGCGCGGAAAGCGACTTCGGTGCCGGCCGCATCTACGGCTTCAACACCAGTGCACCCGCCGGTCAGCGCGCGACCAGCGACGCGATCGCCGAGGTGCTGCGTCCGCTCGGTATCGACTATCTGCAGGACAAGGGCGGGCCGGGTCCGGATATCTCCCCGCTGGCCGCCAAAGGCGGCGCTTGGGGCTGGCTGGGCCAGGACGGCACCGATTATTTCGACCTGCACCACAACGCCAACGACACCCTCGACAAGGTCGATCCCGACGCCGTCGCCCAGAACACCGCCGCCTATGCGGTATTCGCGTGGCTGGCTGCGGAATCGGAAGGCGGATTCGGCAGCGCGCCGAAGACCGAAGAAACACCGGAGCACTGACGCCGGTACATCGCATCGCGCACGTGCGCGATGCGACGTTCGAGCACTCGCGCAGTCAGCGCGAGTGCCAATAGCCGCTCAAGCGCGGCGGTGCTGGGTCCACTGCGCCAGCAGCACCGCCGTGGCCGAGGCGACGTTGAGGCTCTCGACCTGGCCGCTGCCGGGAATGCCGAGCCGCAGGTCGCAAGCCTTGGCGAGTTCGGGATCCATGCCCTCGCCTTCGGAACCGATCACGAAGACGACGCGTTCGGGCATCGGTTTCGCGAACACGCTTTCGCCGCCGCGCACGACGGTCGCCGCGAGCGAAAAGCCGACGCTGCGTAGCTGGGCGATCGCGTTGTCGTCGCGGCCGAGACGCACGAACGGGACCGATTCGGCGCCGCCTTCAGCAACGCGCGCGGCAGCGCCGGACAGCGCCAGCGGCGAGGTCTTCGGCAACAGGATCGCGCCAGCGCCGAAATGCGCGGCCGAGCGCAGGATCGCGCCGAGGTTGTGCGGATTGCCCACACCGTCGAGCCACAAGGCACACACCGGACCGGCGGGCAGCGTCTGCAGCCACGTACCCAGCGATTGCGGCGCCTCGCGCAACACATCGGCGACGACGCCTTCGTGGTGCGAACTGGCGGCGAGCTTGCGCAGATCGTCTTCGGCGACGACGCGATAGCCGACGCGATTCGCCGCGCACCACTTCAACAGTGGCTGTAGTTGCGGTATGCGCGCCTCGAGCAGATAGAGCTTGCGGATCGCTTCGGGTCGACGCGCGAACACGGCATCGATCGCGTTGCGGCCGTAGAGGCGCATCTCGCGCCGGTCTTCGGTATCGCCGACATCGGCGTCTTCCACGCGCGCATCAGGACGCGACGCTACAGGGCGGGCCGGCGGCGGCGTCGCAGGACGCGCACGCGCGCCCCACGGGCTGTCACGGCCAGGCGCTGGTGCGGGCGTGCGGGGCGTGTCCTGGCTGCCGCCGGGCCAACGGGATTTGGTCATTTCAAGAGTCCTTGCGCCAGAGCTCGGCGTTGCGGATGCCGAGCTTGTCTGGATCGAATGTGGGATCGAGGCCCAGTTTTTTCTGGGCTTCGTAGTCGCGCAGAGCCAGCAATGCCGGCTTCTGCAGGATCAGGATCGCGACGATGTTGAGCCAGGCCATCAGGCCGACGCCGATATCGCCCAGCGTCCAGGCCATTTCCGCCGTGCGCATGCAACCGAACGTCACCGCGGCGAGGATCGCAATGCGCAGCACGAAGACCATCCACGGCCGGTGCATGCGCCGGTTGAGGTAGGCGATGTTGGTCTCGGCCATGTAGTAGTAGGCGATGATCGTCGTGAACGCGAAAAAGAACAGCGCCAGCGCGACGAAACCGGCGCCGTAGCCGGGCAGCACCGACTCAACCGCCGCCTGCGCATAGCCCGGGCCGACTGCGATGCCGGGCAGGGCCTCGTAGAGCATCTCGCCTGCCGGCGCGATGACGTTGTACATGCCGGTCGAGAGGATCATGAAAGCGGTCGCCGAACACACCAGCAGGGTGTCGACGTAGACCGAGAACGCCTGCACCAGACCCTGCTTGGCCGGATGCGACACTTCCGCCGCCGCCGCATGGTGCGGCCCGGTGCCCTGACCCGCTTCATTGGAATAGATGCCGCGCTTGACGCCCCACTCGATCGCCAGGCCGAGCACGGCGCCCATGCCGGCTTCCAATCCGAAGGCGCTGCGGAAGATCAACCCGAACATCTCCGGCACCGCGGAGACGTTGAGGAACATGATCAACAGCGCGACGAGGATGTAAGCCAGTGCCATGAACGGCACGACGATCTCGGCGAAGCGCGCAATGCGCTTGACGCCACCGAAGATGATGAAACCCAAGCCGACGACGACGATCGCGGCAGTCACCGCAGGCGCCACGCCCCACGCGTTCTGCGCGGCAGCGGCAATCCCGTTGGCCTGCACGCCCGGCAGCAGGAAGCCGGCGGCGATGATCGTCACGATCGCGAACAGCCACGCATACCAGCGCTGCCCCATCGCTTTTTCGATGTAATACGCCGGGCCGCCGCGGTAGCGTCCGGTGTCGTCCTTTTCCTTGTAGATCTGCGCCAGTGTCGATTCGATGTACGCGGTGGACGCGCCGAGAAACGCGACGACCCACATCCAGAACACCGCGCCGGGGCCACCGAACGCGATTGCCGTGGCCACACCTGCGATGTTGCCGATGCCCACGCGTCCCGACAGCGACATCGCCAGGGCCTGGAACGAGGAGACGCCGGCGTCTGACTTGTCGTTGGCCAGCATCAGCCGGACCATCTCGCCGACCTGCCGCACCTGCACGAAGCGCGTGCGCACCGAAAAATACAGACCGGCGCCGAGGCACAGCCAGATCAGCGGCGGGCTCCAGATCAGGCTGTTGAGTGTGTTGACGATCTGTTCCATGCGGCGCTCCCCGGGTTGAAGGCGAACCCGCGCAGCAGCGGGACGTTTCGATTCTCCATCAATCGCGCGCAAACACGAAACGCGAGGTCAATCGATGGTCGTGCGCGTCCGGGCGAACAGGCGTAGATCGTGCACGTGTCCCGCCTTGACTACCGCGCGGCGCATCACGCCCTCCTCGATGAAACCGGTCTTCTGCAGCACGCGCACCGAGCCGGCGTTGAAGTCGAGCACCGTCGCCTGGACGCGGTGCAGCTGCAAGGCGTCGAAGACCCACGGCGTGTACAGCGCCACCGCCGCGGTCATCCAGCCCGCGCTCCAGTGTCTGCGTCCGAGCCAATAGCCGAGTTCCGCCGACTGCGCGCGCTCGCCCATGCCGCAGCGCGCGCCGATGCCGCCGCAGGCTTCGCCGTCGATCTCGATGGCGAACACCGGCTCCGCGAAATCCACCACGCGACCTGCCAGGAACGCCGCGCCATCGGCGCGACTGTAAGGCGACGGAAACCGATGACTGAGGCCGCGCACGACGGCGGGATCATCGGCATGCCGCAGCAGCGCGTCGAGATCATCGGTGCGCCAGCGGCGGAGCACGAAGCCCGCGCCGGTCAGGCGCACCGCATCCCAGCGCGTGGCCTCAGGCATGGCCGCTGACCGGGGGCGTCTCCGCTTCGAGCCGTTCGAGTTCGTGCGCCAGCGCTTCCGGCGAGCGCGTGAACGGCGCCAGCAGGGCATAGAACGCCGGCACGACGAACAGCGAGAGCAGGGTCGAGAAACCGACGCCGAAGATGATGACCACGCCGATCGTCGCGCGACTGGCCGAACCCGGTCCTCCGGCGACCACCAGCGGCACTGCGCCGACCATCGTCGCCGCCGCGGTCATCATGATCGGGCGCAACCGCACCGCCGATGCTTCGGTGATCGCTTCGCGCACACTGCGTCCATCATCGCGCAGCTGGTTGGCGAACTCGACGATCAGGATGCCGTTCTTCGCCGCCAGGCCGATCAACATGACGATGCCGATCTGACTGAAGAGATTCAGTGTTCCCCCGGTCGCCCACAACCCGATCAACGCACCCAGCACCGCCAATGGCACCGTCAGCATGATCGACAGCGGATGCACGAAACTCTCGAACTGCGCGGCCAGCACCAGATACACGATCAACAATGCCATCGCGAAGGTCAGCAGCACCGCGCCGCCTGCTTCCTGGAATTCGCGGCTTTCGCCCTTCCAGTCGAGCTGCGCGTAATCGGGCAGCTCTTCAGACGCCACCTCTCGGGTCCACTCGATCGCCTCGCCCATCGTGTAACCCGGCGCAAGTCCGGCGCTGATGGTGATCGCGCGCAGACGGTTGAAGCGGTTGAAGCTGCCCGGCTCGGCGATCTCGCTGAGCGTGACGAGGTTCGACAGCGGAATCAGCGCCTCGTCACGACCGCGCACGAAAGTGTCCGACAGATCGCTGGGGGTCATGCGCCGGTCGCGCTCGGCCTGCAGCAGCACGTCGTACTCCTCGCCGTTGTCGACGAAGGTCGTGACCTGGCGCGAGCCCATCATCGTTTCCAGCGTCCGGCCGATCTCCTGCACGGACACGCCAAGATCGGCAGCGCGTGCGCGATCGATATCCACGCGCATCTGCGGCCGGGTTTCCTTGTAGTCGGAATCCGGATCCTGGATACCCGGATTTTCGCGCATGCGCGCCAGCATCCGGTCGCGCCACTGCGCGATCTCCGCGTAATCGGGACCACCGAGCACCAGCTGGTAGCGCTGGCCGCGACTGCTGATCAGGCCGCCGGGCACATTGGCGCGTACCTGCACGCCCGGCAGCTCGGCGAATTTCGCCCGTAGTGTCTCGACGATCTCGGTCGTGGGCACATCGCGCTCGCGCCAGTCCTGCAGGAACACGATGACCTGGCCGTTGTGCATGTCCGCGTTGCCGCCCCACCCGCGCGGCACGCGGGAGTTGGCGCGTTCGATCGGCTTGTCGGGCCCGACCAGCGGCGCGAAGATCGCCTCGACCTGCTGCATCTGCGCCACGGTGTAGTCGTAGCCGGCGCCTTCCGGACCGTCGACGGACACGAAGAAACGCCCGCGATCCTCCGCCGGCGACAGTTCGCTGGGCACCCGCCAGAACAGCAGCAGCGCGGCGACCAGGCAACCACCGATCGCCAGCGCGAGCACGGCGATCAGACGCCCGCTCTTCATGCCGACCAGCGCCGACACGCGACCGCCGTAGCTGCGGCTCAGCCGGTCGAGCTGACGGCCCATCCATGCATTGAAGCCGCGCGGTGTCTCATGCCGGCGCACCAGCTTGGAGCACATCATCGGTGTCAGCGTCAGCGCGATGAACGCCGACAGCGCAACCGCGCCGGCCAGCGTCACCGACAACTCTCGGAACAGACGACCGGAATTGCCCTCCATGAAGCCGACCGGCAGGAACACCGCGACCAGCACCGCGGTCGTGGCGATCACCGCGAAGGCGACCTGCGCGGTGCCGCGCCGGGCGGCGACCAGCGGCGGTTCTCCAAGATCGGCGCGCCGCTGCACGTTCTCCAGCACGATGATCGCGTCGTCGACGACCAAGCCGATACACAGCACCAGCGCCAGCAACGTCAGCAGGTTGATCGAGAAGCCGAACATGTACAGCGCGGTGAACGCGGCGATGAGGCAGACCGGCGCGGTGACGGCCGGAATGATCGCCGCGCGCAGGCTGCCCAGGAACAGCCAGATCACCACGAACACCAGCCCCATTGCCTCGAAGAGCGTCCAGTAGACGCGCGTGATCGCAGAATCGATGAACACCGTATTGTCGGCGGCGACGAAGATCTCCGTGCCTTCGGGCAGGGTCGCCTGGATGCGCTCGGCTTCGGCGCGCGCGGAACGGGCCACGTCGAGCGCGTTGGCGGTCGACGTGCGCACGATGCCCAGGCCCACGTTCGGCACCGAGTTGCTGCGCGTATACGAGCGCCGCTCCGCGGTGCCGAGTTCGATCCGGGCCACATCGCCCATGCGCACCACGTAGCCGTCGTCGCCGCGACGCACGGGAATCTGGGCGAACTGGGCCGGTTCGCGATAACCGCGTTCCACGCGCAGGGTGAAATCGCGCGTTTCCGACTCGATCTGCCCCGCGGGCAGCTCCACGTTCTCGCTGCGCAGTGCGTTCTCGACGTCGGACGCGGACACGTCACGCGCGGTCATCGCATCGCGGTCGAGCCAGATGCGCATGGCGTAGCGCTGGCTGCCACTGAGCTGTACCCGCGCGACGCCGTCGAGCGACGACAGGCGGTCCACCACATAGCGGTCGGTGTAGTCGGTCAGCTCGAGCGTGTTCATCGTGCTCGAACGCAGGTTCAACCACATGATCGCGTCGGCGTCGGCCTCGACCTTGGAAATCTCGGGCGAGTCGGCTTCGATCGGCAGGCGATCCATGACCCGGCTGATCGCGTCGCGCACGTCGTTGGCGGCCGCCTCGATGTCGCGTGTGAGGTTGAACTCGATGGTCACGTCGGCGCGGCCGTTACGGCTGCGCGACTCGATCGTGCGGATGCCCTCGATGCCCGACAGCGCATCTTCAAGAATCTGGGTGATGCGGGTTTCGACGACGGCCGCCGACGCGCCCGGATAGCTGACGTCGACCGAAACGATCGGCGGATCGATGTTCGGCAGTTCGCGCAGCGTCAGCCGGCTGAACGACATGATGCCCAGCACCACCAGCAGCAGGCTGATGACGACCGCGAACACCGGCCGCTGGATGGCGACATCGGACATCTTCATGGGGCATTGGCTCCGGCGGAATCCGCCGCTTCAACCGCCTGCGACTTGGCTTCCTGCACGCTGCCCTCGACGATCGTCATGCCGGGACGCAGCTTGCCGGTGCCGTCGACGACGATGCGCGTTGCCGGCTCGATGCCGTCCAGGATCTCGACCAGCCCCTCCCCGCGCACGCCGATGGTCACCGGCGCCTGCTCCACGGTGTCGTCGTCGCGGACCCGGTAGACGAAGGTGTCGCGCCCGACCTGGATCACCGCGATTTCAGGAATCATCAACGCCTGGCGCTGCCGCTGTTCGAGCCGCACCTGGATCAGCATGCCGGGACGCAGACGGCTGTCCGGATTGTCGAAGGCCGCCCGTACGGCGACCGCGCGGGTATTGGGATCGACACGTGAATCCACGACCTGCACTTCACCCTCGACATCGGCGCCGGGATACGCCGCGCTGCTGCCGAACACGCGCTGGCCAGGGGTGATCGCGGCGAGCCGCACTTCGGGGACCGGGAAGTCCACGTACACCGTGGACAGATCATCGAGCGTGGCGATCGGCGTGCCCGGCGTCACCAGCGCACCAGGGCTGACCTGGCGCAGGCCCAGCACGCCGGCGAACGGGGCGCGGATCGTGCGGTCGCCGATGTTGGCGCGCATCTCGGCAATATCGGCGCGCGCAGAATCACGGGTCGCACGCAGAGTGTCGATCGATGCGCGTGCAATCAGCTGTTGGCCGACCAGCTCACTACCGCGTACGAACTGCTGCTCCGCTTCGCGCGCAGCGGCTTCGGCCGCCTGCAGCATGGCCTGTTGCTGGTTGCCCGACAGCGTGACCAGTACGTCCCCGGCCGACACCCGATCGCCGCTGTCGAAGTTCACCCGCTGCACGGTCTCGCTGACCTTGGCGGTAATCGTCACCGACTCGCGCGCATTCACAGTGCCCAGGGCAGCGATCGAATCGTTCCAGGCACGGGGCTCGACCACCGTGGTGGTCACCGGCACCGCACTTGTCGCAGCCGGGTCTGCGGGCGCTTGTGCACCGCCACCGCACGCGGACAGGAGAAGTGTGGCGACGAGGCCGGAAATCCGTAGCGCACAGGCGGGACGGATGGAAACATGCTGGGACAAGGGAACTGCTGCCAAGACGGAAAACCGCCCGATCTTACCCGGTGCTCCGTGACACCGACCGTGCCATCGGATGGGGGTGAAAAAACAGCGTTCCACGTCAACCGCTGGCGGCCTCGCGCGTTATGGCCCAGTCTGGTCCGACCGCGCCTAGCGCCCGTGTCGAGGCATCCCCCATGGCCCTGTACGACAACATCCTCCAGACCATCGGCAATACGCCGGTCGTGCGTCTGCACCGCATCGCGCCGCCGAACGTCGAACTCTACGCCAAGGTCGAATCCTTCAACCCCGGCGGATCGGTCAAGGACCGCCTCGCGCTGGCGATCATTCTCGATGCGGAACAGCGCGGCCTGCTCAAGCCGGGCGACACCGTCGTCGAAGCGACCTCGGGCAATACCGGCGTGGCGCTGGCGATGGTCTGCGCGGCGCGTGGCTACAAGTTCGTCGCCACGATGGTCGAGACCTTCTCGATCGAACGCCGCAAGCTGATGCGCGCCTATGGCGCCAAGGTGATCCTGACCCCGGCCGCCGAGCGCGGCAGCGGCATGGTGAAGCGCGCAAAGGCATTGGCCGAAGAACACGGCTGGTTCTGGGCCAGCCAGTTCGAGAATCCCGCCAATCCCGCCTATCACCGGCAGACCACGGCCGCCGAGATCCTGCGTGATTTCGCCGGGCGCCGGCTCGACTATTTCGTCACCGGCTGGGGCACTGGCGGCACGCTGACCGGCGTGGGCGAGGTGCTGCGTGTCGCGCGCCCGGACGTAAAGGTGATTGCCTGCGAACCGGCCGGCGCGGCCATGCTGCAGGGCAAGGAATGGGCGCCGCACAAGGTCCAGGGCTGGACACCGGACTTCATCCCTGCCGTGCTGAACCGTGACATTGCCTCGCAGGTGCTCTCGATCGATGACAGCCTGTCGATCGAGACCGCACGCCGTCTCGCCGCCGAGGAAGGCATCTTCGTCGGCATCTCCGCCGGCGCGACCGCAGCGGCGGCACTCGAAGTGGCGAAGACCGCACAGGACGGTGGCGTGATCCTGATGATGCTGCCCGACACCGGCGAGCGCTATTTCTCGACCCCGCTGTTCGCCGACATCAACGAAGGCTCCGACGACGACTGGTTGGCCGGTCTGCCCTGACGGCTCTATGCATCGGCGCATGCATCCGCGTGCGCCGATGCGTCCGACGTACCCGGGCTGACGTTTCAGCCCAGCCAGATCGCCAGGCCACCGCCGACGATCACCAGCGCGAGCACCCAGCCCAGCCAGCCGAACTGGCCGCTGTCGCCGCGCACCACGGTTTCTTGGCGTGCCTCGCGCATCAATGACGAGCTGTGCTTCGCAATCGCGTCGCGTGCCGCTTGGTCGCTCAGTCCCGGCTTGACCTCGCGCAGACGCTTCGCGGCGTCGACCATGTTGCCGGTCGCGAGCTTCGCGGCGACTTCGCTGGGCAGCGTGCCGCTCGACGGTGGCGCGGCGCCGCCCGCGGGCCGGAACCGGTCATCGGGATCCAGCGCATCCGACGGGTTTTCCGCCAGACGCTGCACCGCGTCGCGCGCGTCGGCGAGCTTCAGCCCGGGGTTGGCATCGCGCAACTGCTTGATCGCCTCGATGGCGCTGCCGCGCCGCAACGCGTCATGGACCGCGAGCGGCACGTGCAGGCGTGTGGATCGGGAAACGACGCTCATCGGTGACCTCGGCGCTCGGAAATGCCGGACCAGCCTAATCCCCGCCTGCGCGCACGGGACTCACCCGGCCTCCACGCCGCGGCGCCGAGCCTGCCTGCGTGCCGATTCTCGAAGCCCGTCAGGCCGACATCACCCGCGTCGACGCCGATGCGATCGTCAATGCCGCGAACGAAACCCTGCTCGGTGGTGGCGGTGTCGATGGCGCGATCCATCGCGCTGCCGGGCCTGCCCTGCTGAAGGCGTGCCGCGCATTGCCCGAGGTACGTCCAGGCGTGCGCTGCCCGACCGGCGAAGCGCGGATCACGCCTGGCTTCGCATTGCCGGCGCACTCGGTGATCCACACCGTCGGACCGGTCTGGCGCGGCGGCCATGCGGGCGAAGCCGAAGCGCTCGCGGCCTGCTATCGCGACAGCCTCGCGCTCGCCGCCGAGCACGGGCTCGCACGAGTCGCATTCCCGGCGATCAGCTGCGGCGTCTACGGCTATCCGATCGATCAAGCGGTGTCGATCGCGGTCGACACCGTGCGCGCGTGGACCGGCGCATTGCCGACAACGGTGCTGTTCTGTTGCCACGACGCTGCGATGCTGACGCGTTACGAGGCCGCACTCGCGGATTGAGCGCCGCACAGGAAAACGCCGGCACGAGGCCGGCGTTTCCCAGACGATCGAGTGTCGCGATCAGCCGTTGAACTTGCCCTGCGCGGCCAGACCGTTGTCGCGGGCGCGCGCATAGACGGTGTCCTGCGCCTTGCGCACATTGCCGGTGAGGTCCTGCGACCACAGCTTCAGCGCGGCCTGCTGCATCGCGCGGCCGTAGGAGAACGACAGCGGCCACGGGTTCGGGCCGAGACGGTTCATCGCATCGAGATGCGCGGTCGCGAGTTCGTCGGACTGGCCGCCCGACAGGAACACGATGCCCGGCAGGATCGCCGGCACCGACGATTTCAGGCACATCAGCGTCGCTTCCGCGACTTCCTCGACGTCCGCCTCTTCGTCGCAATCCTTGCCCGGCAGCACCATCGAGGCCTTGAGGATCGTGCCTTCGAGCATGACGTTCTGGCTGTAGAGCGCGTCGAACAGGCCGCGCAGCACGACTTCGGTGACTTCGTACGACGTCTGGATGTCGTGGTCGCCTTCCAGCAGCACTTCCGGCTCGACCATTGGCACCAGACCCTGTTCCTGGCACAGCGCGGCGTAGCGCGCGAGCGCGTGCGCGTTGACGTCGATGCAGGTGCCCGAAGGCATGTCTTCGCCGATCGTGATCACCGCCCGCCACTTGGCGAAGCGCGCGCCGAGCTTGTAGTACTCCTCCAGGCGCGCGCGCAGGCCATCGAGGCCTTCGGTCACCAGCTCGCCAGGGAAGCCCGCCAGCGCATGCGTGCCCTTGTCGACCTTGATGCCCGGAATGATGCCGTGCTGGCTCAGGTATTTCGCGAACGGCACGCCGGCCCTGGTCGACTGGCGCAGGGTTTCGTCGAACAGGATCGCGCCGCTGATGTGCTCCGACAACTTCGGCGTCGTCAGCAGCAGCTCGCGGTAGGCGCGGCGGTTCTCTTCGTTGTTCGGAATGCCGACCTGCTCGAAGCGCTTGCCGATCGTGCCCGTGGACTCGTCGATGGCGATGATGCCCTTGCCCTTCGCCACCATGGCCTGGGCGGTTTCGGCAAGCTGTTCGATGCTCATGACGGGGTTCCGGGATCGCGACGGGAAAGGGCCGCGATTATAGCCCGGCGCATCGGCCGGGCTTCCTGAGACATCGTGTCGCTGGCGCAGCCAGCGAACGCAAACCGGGCGTTACAGCTCGCCCAGCCCCTCGGCGCGTCCGTCGACGCCCACCTGCAGCAGACGCAGCGTGTTTGTGGCGCCGTGGGTTTCCATATGCTCGCCGCTGGTGAACACGACGCGCTGACCCGGACCGAGCAGACCGGCTTCGACCAGCAGGCGCACGCTGCCGCGCGCGGCTTCGCGCGGGGTCTGGCCGCGGCTGTCGTAGTTGAACGGGAACACGTCGCGCATCAGCGACATGCGCCGGCGCGCGCCGTCGTGGCGGGCGAACGCATAGATCGCCGCGCCGCCCCGGAACCGCGACAGGTAACGCACGGTGCCGCCCGATTCGGTCATCGCGACGATCGCGCCGACGCCGACATGCTCGGAGAGGAACATCGCGGCCATCGCGATCGCCTGGTCGGCGCGTTCCAGATTGCGCGGCGCCTTTTCGAAGTCGGTGTCATGTGCAAACTGGCGCTCGGCGCCGACGCAGATGCGCGCCATCGCTTCGATCGCGCGCACCGGATACGCACCAGCAGCGGTTTCCGCAGAGAGCATCACCGCGTCGGTGCCGTCGATGACCGAGTTGGCCACGTCCAGCACTTCGGCGCGCGTCGGCATCGGGCTTTCGACCATCGACTGCAGCATCTGCGTCGCGGTGATCACCACTTTGTTGCGCGCGAGCGATTCGCGGATGATCTTCTTCTGCAGGCCCGGCAGTTCGGCATCACCGATCTCTACGCCCAGATCGCCGCGCGCCACCATCACCACATCACTGGCGTCGATGATCTCGGTGAGGTTGTCGATCGCCTCGGTGCGCTCGATCTTCGACACCAGCGCGGCATCGCTGCCGTGCGAACGGGCGATCGAACGCGCCTCTTCCATGTCGGCGGCGTTGCGGCAGAACGACACCGCGATGAAGTCGACGCCGATGTCGGCAGCGACCTTGATCAGCTGGCGGTCGTGATCGGTCAGCGCGCCGAGCGACAGGCCGCCGCCCTGCTTGTTCAGCCCCTTGCGGTTCGACAGCACGCCGTCGTTGAGCACAGTGGTGACGATGCGCGCGCCTTCGACCGCGGTCACCTGCAGCTGCATCAGACCATCGTCGAGCAGCAGCACGTCGCCGGCCTCCACATCATCCGGCAGGCCGAGATAGCTGACGCCGACCGCGTCGACGGTACCCGGAGGCGCCGCGGGATCGGCGATCAGATCGAAACGCGCACCGGCGCGCAGCTGCACCTTGCCGTCGGCGAACTTCTCGATGCGGATCTTCGGGCCCGGCAGATCGGCGAGGATGCCGATCTCGACACCGGCGCGATCGGCCGCGGCGCGCACCGCTTCAGCGCGCACGCGCTGGGAGTCCGGATCGCCGTGCGAGAAATTCAGGCGGACCGCGTTGACGCCGGCGGCGATAAGCGCATCGAGCACACCGGGCGCGTCGGTCGCAGGGCCCAGCGTGGCGAGGATACGGGTGCGGCGACGGTGCGCCGGAACGGAAGGCAGATCGGTCTTGGTCATGGCGCGAGTCTAATGTCCACCGGTAGTCAGCCGCACGTTGCACGGCAACATGGAAACGGCGCACCACAGCTGGCGCGCCGTTCCCGAAGCTTACTGCGAAACTCCGCAGCCGGCGCGGACCACCACGTTGTCGGTCACCTCACCCCAGGCCTGGTTCGGCACGCAGCCGAACGTCGCCTCGCCGACCAGCACACCGGCATCGTCGTAATACATCTCGGCGCCGGGGAATCCGTTCGCGCCCGCGATGCCGGCGCCGGCCAGCAGACAGGTGGCGAGAATGCCCAGACCCCAACGGGTACGTGTCTTCATGGTGCTGCCCTCCACGTCGCGGCCGATCGCCGCGGCCTCACCCTCGCAGCGAAGCGTCGGTGGCAGGTTGGCGAAGCGTTAAAGCACGCGGGACAGCGCGTGTTTGCGGCGCCAGGTCTCGCACTGAACGCGACCCGTGCACGGTGCCGTCGCTCAGGCCAGTGCAGCCAAGAGCGCGGCCGGCGATTCGACGACCACATCTGCTCCCGCGGCGCGCAGCTCATCCGCAGCGCCGAAGCCCCACAGCACCCCGATGCCGCGCATGCCGTGCTGGCGCGCGCCTTCCATGTCGTAGCGGCGGTCACCGATCATCGTCGCGTCGGCTGCAGTCAGCGCGAGCCGCGACAGCGCTTCAGCGATCAGTTCGCGCTTGTAACGGCGCGTACCGTCGTCGCTGGCACCGACCACCGTTTCGAACGCCACGCCGAATGGCAACGCGTCGAGAATGCGACGCGCGAAACCTTCGTTCTTCGACGTGACGACCGCCAGCCGGTGACCGGCGGCCTGCAGCGTGGCGATCGTTTCGGGGATGTCGGCGTAGACCGAATGCTCGCGCCAGCCACGTGCGTCGTAGCGTTCGCGATACAGCGCGACCGCCTGTTCGGCACGCGCACGATCGCCGTCGAACAGCGCCTCGTAACTGTCGCGCAACGGTGGGCCGATCCACGGCAGCAACGCCTCGCGTGACAGCGGCGGATGCCCCAGCGCATCGAGCGTGTGCGCGATGCCGCCGAGGATGCCCGGCTCCGAATCGATCAGCGTGCCGTCGAGATCGAAGAACAGCGCCTGCGTCATGCGCCGCGGGCGTCGAGCGCCGCGACCGCCGGCAGCGTCTTGCCTTCGAGGAATTCCAGGAACGCGCCGCCACCGGTGGAGATGTAGGACACGTCATCGGCGATGCCGTACTTGTCGACCGCCGCCAGCGTGTCGCCGCCGCCGGCGATCGAGAACGCCTTCGACGACGCCACCGCGCGCGCCAGCGCCTCGGTGCCCTTGCCGAACGCATCGAACTCGAACACGCCAACCGGGCCGTTCCAGACCACGGTGCCCGCGTCGGCGATCATCGCGGCGTAGCGCTTCGCGGTGTCGGGACCGATGTCGAGAATCATGTCGTCGGCCTCGACCGCGTCCACCGCCTTGACCGTCGCCGGTGCATCGGCCGCGAACGCAGGCGCAACGACGACGTCGGTCGGGACCGGAATGTCGGCGCCGCGCGCCTTCGCGTCGGCCATGATCTGCTTCGCGGTGTCGAGCAGATCGGTCTCGACCAGCGACTTGCCGACGCCATGACCCAGCGCGGCGATGAAGGTGTTGGCGATGCCGCCGCCGACGATCAGCTGGTCGACCTTGCCGACCAGCGACGACAGCAGTTCGAGCTTGGTCGACACCTTGCTGCCGGCGACGATCGCCAGCAGCGGCCGCGCCGGCGCGTCGAGTGCCTTGGCCAATGCATCGAGTTCGGCCATCAGCAGCGGGCCACCGGCGGCGGTCTTCGCGAAGCGGATCACGCCATGCGTCGACGCCTGCGCGCGGTGCGCAGTGCCGAAGGCGTCCATGACGAACACGTCGCACAGCGCCGCGTATTTCTTCGACAGCGCTTGGTCGTCGTCCTTCTCGCCGACATTCATGCGGCAGTTTTCGAGCAGCACGAGCTGGCCCGGCGCGACGTCGACACCATCGACCCAGTCGCGCACCAGCGGCACCTCGATGCCGAGCAGTTCGGACAGACGCGCGGCCACCGGCGCCAACGAATCGGCCTCGCTCCAGCTGCCTTCCTTCGGACGGCCGAGATGCGAGGTCACCATGACCGCCGCGCCCTTCTCCAGCGCGTAGCGCAACGTGGGCAGCGACGCGGTGATGCGCTGGTCGGAGGTGATCGTGCCGCCGTCGACGGGGACGTTGAGGTCCTGCCGGATCAACACGCGCTTGCCGGAAAGGTCGAGGTCGGTCATGCGGACGATGGTCATGGGCTCTGGATTCTCTTGAATGATCGGAATGATGTACGCCATGCCATCCATGGCGTGACACGGCTGCAATCGCAGACACCGGCCCGGCCATCCATGGCCAGGCGCTCGCCGGTAAGGTCGAGATCGGTCATGCGGACGATGGTCATGGCGCTGGGCTCGCTGTATTCGGAAGGAGAACGCGGGTGCGTCAGCCGTCCATTGTCCGCGGTGTGGACGCGGGCAGGCAAACCCGGCGCGAATCCTTCCGGCAGGCGCGCGCGCGATCGCCTCGCGATCTCAACGCGGCTTCGGCGCCCGCAGCAGGCTCAGCGCGAAGCCGCCGACCAGCAGCACGCCCAGCACCAGCACGCCCCACAGCAGCCAGGTGCCCCAGTCGCGCGGCGGTGTGTCGTCGAGTGCGGCTGGGCCGGCGAGTTCCGTCCGCGCGCCGAGCGTCGCGACAGCCGGTGCCCAGCGACCGCCATTGCGCGCACGCAGATCGGCCAGCAATGGCGCCACCGCGGCATCGACGCGTTTCGCGCGACCACTCCCCGCGCGCAGCGAGAATGGCGCGGCGCCCTCGGCGACGAACACCAGACGCTCCGGGCGATAGCCGAGTCGCAGCACCGGCGCAGCGGCGGCGGAGGGCGCATCCGGCACCAGAAGCCACTGGCGCTCGCGCAAGGCCACATCGAGCGCGAGCGGTGGCGTGCGGGAGGCCGCATCCGCGCCGACCCGATAGACCAGCCAGTCACCGGCGACCGTGCGCCACGGCGCGTCATCGGTTTCGCGCACCGACAGCGTCCAGCGCGCGGTCGCGTTGCCGTCCAGGCCGAGATCGACATGCGTCACCGGCACGCGTGCATCGAGATGGAATACGACGCCACCCTCGGCATCAGCCGGTCCGGCCGGTTCGAGCGCGCGCCATTGCAGGGCTGGCGCGTCGGACATCGCTGGCGATTCGGCCGCCACCGACACGATCGCCGGCATCGCGCCCGCGCCGGCACCCGGCGAAAGACGCAGATAGCGCGTGCGCACCGGTGTATCGAAGACGATGCGCCGCTCGACCAGTCTCTCTTCGCCGCGACGCAGATCGAGCAGACGACCGCCTGCGGCCAGCGGCTGCCAGTCGCGCAGATCTTCGGAGCCTTCGACCCGCATCGTGCGTTCGAACGCCACGTCCGCGACGCCCCAGTCCAATACCAGCGCCTGCAATGGCAGCTCCAATGCACTGGCATCCACCAGCAACGCGGCCGGCGGCGCATCGCCCGGCGCGGGCCGCCACTGGATGCGGCGCAGGCGGCCGTCGGGATCGAGTTCGCTGATCGCGGCGATGTCGCTGCCCACGCGCGCGGCGGTTACCGGCAGCGGGAACCAGGCCAGCGTCTGCGTCGTGCGGCGTGCCGCGGGCGCAGGTGCCGACTGCAAAAGTGCCGGCACCTGTCGGCCATCGCCGTTGACGACCACCAGATCGCGCAGCGCTGGCGACACCGTGGTCGCGTAGATCGCGTCGTCGAGTTCGACCTGGTAAGCGCCGGCATCCGGTGACGGCAGGGCCAGCGGCCACTGCGCGACGAAGGCCTCATCGCCGGCGGCTGCGATCGCCACGCTGCATACGACGCCGCCGGTGAGGACGGCCAGGCATTTCAGAGTCCGGCTCATGCGCCGGCCTCCTGTGCCGGTTCGAAAGTGGGAGTGCGCGGCGGCGCCGGCGCGAAGAAGCCGACGACCGTGCACAGCAGGCCGTAGGCGATGAACGAGCCGATGCCCCACAGATTGCCGAGATGGCTGCGATCCACCAGCACCAGTTTGGCCAGCACGATCGCCATCAGCACCGCGCCTGCCAGCCACAACACGCGTTGGCCGCGGCGCGAGCCGATGACCCAGCCGAGCACGCCGAGCACGCTCCACACGATGGTCAGACTGGTCTGCGCCAGGCTGCTGTCGGCGAGCGCCATGCCCCAGGGTACGCCGCCCCAGTGATGCGCGCCACGCAGCGTGATCGCGGTGACCAGCAGAAACGCGCCGGCCGACAGCAGCGGTACGCGAGCGCGCGGCCCGACCGGCGCATCGCCGCGCCACAGCCAGCGCGCGATCAGCAGCAGCGCTGCGATCTGTGCAAGGTCGAGCGGATTGACCAGTGCGATCCACGGCAGCGGCGCGGGATTGCCGGCGTCACCCAGCGCCACACACCACCAGAGCGCCAGCAGCACGCAGCAGGTCGTGCGGAAGGTCGCGCGCATCGGATCGAACGCCACGCCGAGTGGATGCGTGAGCCACGGCCAGCGCAGCAGCGACACCGCGGTGATCACCAACCACGGCGCGACCGCAGCGACCAGCCACCAGCCATCGCCACCACCGATCCGGTCGGACAGTTGCACCAGCAGCAGCGACACCGCGAACGGCCACAACAGCCACCAGACGAACTGCGCCGTGCGGGCGAACCCGCTGTCACCGACACGCAGGCACAGCAAGCTGCGCACGCCGAGCGCGGCGAACACGAGCCACGCCCAGACGCCGTTGCCGGCGAACGGCTGCTGATGCGCTTCGGCCTGCAGGATCGCCAGTGGCAGCGCGGCGGCCAGCGCCAGACATGCAATGCCGGCCAGCAGCGGATCGAACACGCGCCGGCTCCGCTCAGCGGCCAGCCAACCCGTGACCGCCGCCAGGACGAGCCAGGCATCCGGCACATCGCGCGCCGGCAACACGCGCTGCAGTTCGAACACCCAGGCACCGAGCCACCAGAACATCGCCCAGAGGTAGGCGATGCGCGCGGGCGCAACCGCGCCCGCACGCGAATACGCCCAGGCGATCGCGAGCCCGGCGATGACGAACAACATCGCGCCGACGAACAGGCCGTGCACGAACGGTGTCTCGTCGATCGTCGTATTGCCGGCCGCGAATACATACGCGACCACTGCGGCGACCTGCAGCGCGATGCCCGACCAGCGCGGCAGACGCCGTTGCTGACGCAGACCCAGCCACACCAGCGCCGCACCTTCGAGCGCGAACACGCTGGCGGTGGCCTGCGCCGACAGCGCCAGCGGCACGGCCAGCGTCGCGAAGCCCGCGGCCAGCAAGGCGTAGGACTGCTGCAGCACCTCGTAGCGACCATCGCGACGCAGCCACCACGACAAGCCGGCGTACACCGCCGCGAGACCGAGCGCGCACAGGGCCAGCATGGTCGTGTCGTCGCGCATCAGACCCGACTGCAGCGAGAACGCGATCAATGGCGTGCCGAAGACGAGGCAGCCATCGATCAGATCGCGACGCCCCATCGGCCGGCGCCGCGCGTGCAACAGGGGCACCGCCAGATAGATCGCGAAGAACAAGGCGAGGAACGCCTGTGCGGACGCGTAGTCGGTAGCCTCGTAATCGAGCACGCCCCAGAGCGTGCCGATGCCGAACGTGAAGACGAAGCCCAGCAGATTGAGCAGACGCCATGCGCGGAACCACGCGATGGCGACGATCGCCACGTTGAACACCGCGTAGTAACCGAACAGCGCGACGTGGTTGCCGCTGCCGGTCGACAGCCAGATCGGCGCGAAGAAGCCGGCCAGCACCGCGAACACCGCCAGCGCCATCGCCCCCTGCAGCACCGCCAGCGCACCGGCGCCGAACACCAGCGCCACGCTCGCGGCGAACGCGAATTCCATCGGCACCAGCCCGAACATCCGCGACGCGGCGAACACCACCAGCAGCAGGATGCCGATCATCCCGCCCTGCAGGCTCAGTGCGAAGGTGCGGTGACTGTCACGACGTATCCAGCCGAAGACCAATCCGGCCACTGCAGCGACCGATACGCCGGCGAGGCGCAAAGACACCGGCACCTGCAGCAGGCCCTCGTCACTGGCGTACTTGAGCAGCGCGGCGACGCCGGCGAACAGCACCAGCATGCCGATCTTCACCGGCACATTGCCGGAGGTGAACCACTGCCGGACCAGACGCAGTCCGCGCTCGAACACGTCCGGTCCTGCCGGCGCCGCGGATGCAGCCTGCGGGGAATCGGACGGCGCGGGACGCACGGGGTCCGCATCACGCCAGCTCGCGCGCGGCACCGTGAGCGGCAACGGCGGCGGGCCGGCAGCGGGTGCAGGCGCTGCGGGGCGCAGCGGTTCGGGGATCGGCGGCGGCGCAGGCGCAGGGGGCGCGACAGGCGCGGCCACCGACGCTGCGGGCGCCGCGCGCGCTACCCCGGAAGGCGCCGGCGCTGCCGGCATCGCACGACCGGCGATCTCCGCGCGCAGCCGCTCGCTGAGGTCTTCGAGATCGGCCACGCGGCGGCGCAGGCCGAACATCATGGCCAGGCCAACGACCAGCAAGATGGGCACCGTCAGCAGCGCGAGCCCGATCAGTACGACGAGTTCTTCCATGCCACCCCCGCGGCGCCGGAGGGGCGCGCCCGGCCACCTTACGCGGCGAACGTCTGAAAACAAGAAGCCCCGCATGTGCGGGGCTTCGGGTATCGCGTCGCGAGCCTGCGCGGTTACTTGGCCGCGACCACGCGGACCATCTCCAGACACTTGTTGGAGTAGCCCCACTCGTTGTCGTACCAGCTGACCAGCTTGACGAAGGTCGGGTCGAGCGCGATGCCGGCCTCGGCATCGAACACCGAGGTGCAGGTCTCGCCGCGGAAGTCCGTGGCGACCACCTTGTCTTCGGTGTAACCCAGGATGCCCTTCAGCGCGCCTTCGCTCTGCGCCTTCATTTCGGCGCAGATTTCCTCATAGCTCGCCGGCTTGTCGAGTTCGACCACCAGATCGACCACCGACACGTCGGAGGTCGGCACGCGGAAGCTCATGCCGGTGAGCTTCTTGTTGAGCTCCGGAATCACCACGCCGACGGCCTTGGCCGCGCCGGTCGACGACGGAATGATGTTCTCCAGGATGCCGCGGCCGCCACGCCAATCCTTGTTGCTCGGGCCGTCGACAGTCTTCTGCGTGGCGGTCGCCGCGTGCACGGTGGTCATCAGGCCGCGCTTGATGCCCCACTTGTCGTGCATGACCTTGGCGATCGGCGCCAGACAGTTGGTGGTGCACGAGGCGTTGGAGATGATCGCCTCGCCGGCGTAGGTCTTGTCATTGACGCCGAAGACGAACATCGGCGTGTCGTCCTTCGACGGCGCCGACAGGATCACCTTCTTCGCGCCCGCGTCGATGTGCTTCTGCGCGGTGTCCTTGGTCAGGAACAGGCCGGTCGACTCGATGACGACATCCGCGCCCACCTCGCCCCACTTCAGGTTGGCCGGGTCGCGTTCCTGGGTCAGGCGGATCTGCTTGCCGTTGACCAGCAGCGTGTTGCCCTCGACCGACACCGTGCCCTTGAAGCGGCCGTGCACCGAGTCGTAGGACAGCATGTAGGCCAGGTAGTCCGGCTCCAGCAGGTCGTTGATCGCGACGATCTCGATGTCGCCGTCGAAGTTCTCCACTGCCGAACGCAGCACGTTGCGGCCGATGCGGCCGAAGCCGTTGATGCCAACCTTGATCGCCATGAATTCGGACTCCTGCAGCCGCGCGCACGCGGCAAAAGTGGGAAAGACGTGACCGCGCGGCGCGTGGGCGCCAGCCCGGACAGCGCTGCACAGTCTACCAGCCGCGCTGATCCCGGGCCCCGTGCCAGCACCGCGCGGCGTGCGCAATGATCCCGATCAAGGCGTTCGCGGCCGGCGAGCGGGACACTGCCGGCATCCGGCTACAGCCGGACCGATCGATGCGCACCCTGCCCTCGCCTTCCTAGTACTCGCCTGAATAGCATTCGGCCATCCCGCTGAGGCGCAGTCGGCTAGCGACTGGACCGTCGCCCTCGGAGACCCTCACGAGAACCCGAAATCCGACAGCGGCCGCCTCGTCGACTGCAAATTGATTGCTCCTGTCGATCTGCGGCAGTACGCGCCCGACGATCGCCCTCGAATACTTCGTACGCGACCGCATCGGCATGAACTGTTCATGCCGCCGACGCTGAGCCTGCAATACCACTTCGCACCGTATGCGCGCGCCGCGCCACTCCAAGGCACGGGTTTCAACCACGATACGTTCCTCGAAGGGAAGGCCAGCAACGCACTCCCGGGCGGAAAGATCCTATTCGACGACTCATCGAGCTGACGCTACGCGCCAGCATTGCTGGATTGAGATCGAGAGCGACGTGCGCCTGGAAGAGGCGAAGCTGAGGACAGAGCGGATTGATCCGCTGTCGTCTTGGGCTGATTACGTTCTAAATATCTAAACGTCATCCATCACAATAAAAAATACCTTGTACAAACGAATACACGCTAGTCAGCAACTTCTGGATAACTGCACCCTTCACGAAAGACTTTGCAGCCGGGACCTATCGATTCGCATTGCCGGATCGCCAACTCACGAGCTCTTTCGAGGGTACCCGCTCTCCCAAAACCAGAATGATCACGCGTCGATGCAACCGTCGCGCACTGATTCTGGAATGAAAGAACAACCTCGCAATCTTTCACTCCACCACCGCGATTACTGCACTGTTCTATCGCGGCCTTTTCAGCCTCCATCTGCGACCTATCGCCCAGAGCCCATCCAGACCAAGACGAGCTAGGACTCATCGCAAAAGCCCCGAATCGATCTTCAAGAATCTGTTGCGACGCGTTCGCTACGCCCAACGCAGGAAGGTATCGAGAATGGTAGTACGCCGATGCTGGATCGCTTTCTGGAACCTGCGTCTGCGTCGAATCTGTCGGACTCGCATGCACGGGAGCTAGTAAGACTACGTTCGAAGTCAAACTGAAGAACACAGACAAGTAGATAGAAAAACGATTGCCCACTCTCACCAGACCACCTCCGTGTTGACCCGACCCAAGTTTGTCATCGGGGTCCATCATTCCGATGGTGCTCGTCCTCGTCGTCTCTGCGCCTAGCCCCAACTTTCTGAGTCGGCATTGTGGTGTCAGCAGTTTGACCCGAGCTGTTACGGCCGAGCGTACCAAAACTCGAATTCGCAGCGAACTGCCCGAGTGTGCCGCTGAAGAACATCGCCGCCATCGGGGGCGCCATCACCATCAACACCGACATCAACAGACCAATGCCGCCCTGCTGCATCGCCGCGGCGTTTAGGCCACCCGGCGGGACGACTCCCGGCAGGTCGATGACCTCCTGTGTCAGCAACGTGTACTGCACCAGGAGGGCGGCAGCCGTAATGGCGACCAGCTTGGTCGCAACGGACACCATGAAGGACAGGACCGCAAGACTGAACATCGTGCCAAGTCCATAAAGCAACCACCGTTTGAACAGGTCCTTGGTTTGGTCGAACATCAGGCACAGGATAAACAGAGGTCCGAAGCCAACAAACAGTACCAATGCAATCTTGTAGAGCAGCAGCATCGCGCCGCCCACTACGGAAGGGCCCGCAATGCCGATTCCCATCAAGGTGATCGTCCGGTCCTGGCTCGTCTTGTTGTCCGGATCATCATTGCCCGCGCCGATGCGGTCGACCAGCACGAAGATCAGCCCCATGATCTTGAGATTCTTGTCGATCGACTGCTCGGGCTTTTCGTCCGTTCCTGTGACGATCTTATTGATCGACTTGGGTAGCCCGTCGGCGAGGAAACTGGTCAGGTTTGTGCCAGCGAATGACATCGCGGTGGCGGCCGACACGATCAGGAAGACGCGCAGCGAACCGACGACCAGGCCCATCATCGATTCACGACTGCGACCGGTCACGATCATGAAGCCCTGCATCAACACCCAGAGCGTGCACAGGGTGAGGGCGAGTCCACTGACGAACTGCGTGCCGCGCGCGATGAGACCGGTCTGGAACGAGGCAATCTGCGAGTTCAGGAACTCGAAGATCAGCGCGAAGAACGCCCACTGGGCGAGGCCGGCCAGACTGTCCATGTCGAACTCCGATGTCGTTATAGCGAAGCGGGGAGGTCCACGCCGCCCCTGCCCTTGAACAGATTTCGTGCCAAAGCGATCTGCGTGTGACGGATGTGCGCGACTCGCGCCTCGTAAGCGCGCATGTAGGTCTGGTAGCGATCACGGTCGTTGTCCATCAGCGCGGTCAGTGCCAGCAGTTCGTTCGAGTTGGCCTGCAGATCCGCGTAATCGTCGGTTCCCAGTGCGCGACGCCGCTGCTCGATCGCCTCCAGTCGCGCGTGATGTTCGGCGGCACGCTTGAACATGCGCATCGCGAATGTGTACTGCGCGAGTTCGGTCTGCACCATTTCGCGGCACAGCGTGCGCTGCCGTTGTCCAAGCCCACTTGACACGCCCGACGGACACAGCCTGCTGATGCTCAAAGCCGCGGCCGAAGGCGCAGCAGGGTCGAGCCATGCAGTACCTTCCGGCTCGGCGAGCAGTTCGACGGTTTCGCTGGTCGGCTTGTGATCCACCTGCAATCGCGTGTTGACCTTCTGCAGTTCGCCGACGACGGTGGTGCTGCCGCCTCCGCCAATGCGGTCGCGCAGCTGCTGAACCTGCTGGTAGGTCTCGCGGTCATGGACCTGCCATGCGGCCGCGGCGGCGCCTGTCGCGAGGACGGCCGCGGCCGCGATCGTGACGACGAACCGGCGCCTCATGCGTGGCCATGCGAGGTGGATTCCGAACGTGCGTTGAAGACCGTTCGCGAGGCTGTGTGCGCTCGCCTGCTGGATGGTCCTGGACCTCATGCGACACCTCCTGTGTCCGTGTGGCTTTGAATGCTCATCGATCCGCGAGCGCGGCAGCGTTCGGATGCTCGACCGGCTCGCCCCGGGTCTCCACCCGCCGGGCACGCCCCGACCCTTTCCGCTGCGCGTAGAACGCAGGCAACCAGTTTTGAGGATCGAGATCCCCATCCTCGACGCCCAGCGAGGCCGCCTGCTCCGCGACGATTCGATGCATGATCTCGATGTTGTCTGTACTCGACGATATGACGGCCAGGGCATCGTCCATACCCCGCAGATTCAACTGGCACACGGTCGAGCCGTGCCCCTGCTTGACCAGGAAGCTGCGCGAACGTTCGTCGAGCGAGCGGACGACCTCAAACTCCGCTTCGGTCAGCTTCAGGCCTTCGACGTAGTCCTTGCGCGACGCATTCGGATTGGGCAGCAGGATCAACGTCGCCGTCTGCTCGATCAGGGCCGCGGAGATGTCGCTCGCCAGCGCATCCTCCGGGCTCTGCGTCGCGAAGATGCCCAGGCCGTTCTGTTTGCGGATCGTCTTCTGCTTGTTCTTGGCGAACTCTTTGAGCGCGCCGCCGCCGTCGAGGATCTTCCAGAACTCGTCCATGACGTAGATCAGCGGCCGGCCGTCGATCAGCGCTTCGAGCCGGTGCAACAGATAGTTGATCACCGGCACGCGTACTTCAGGGTTGTCGATGACCTCGGTGTAGTCGAAGCCGATGATGCTGGCGCGCTCCAGGTCGATGACATCCACCGGGTTGTCGAACACCCAGCCCAGTGCGTTGCCGGCCGTCCACTTGCGCAGTCGCGCATACAGGCCGTCGTCGCCCATGTTGGGCAGGCTCTTCTGGAAGTTGCCCATCGACCGCAGCTGGGCCGGCATGTCGAGGAGGCTCTCCACAGCCCGGTGGATGTCCTCGTCCTCGCGCGCGGTGTACTGGGACTTGCCGGCGAGCACCTTGATCAGCCCGGCGAGAAACTGGACGTTGGCTTCGGTGTGCGCGCACTGGAAGGGATTGAAGCCGGTCGGCGCGCCGTTTTCCAGCGCGAGGTACGCGCCGCCGCAGGCCCGCACGAAGATCTCGGCGCCGCGGTCCTTGTCGAAGAAGAAGATCGTGGGCACGGGATCGAACTTCTGCACCTGGCTGAGCAGGAAGTTGATCAGGGCCGTCTTGCCGGTACCAGATTTGCCGATCACCATCGTATTGGCGATCGCTTTCTCCCCGAACGAATGCTCGGCCGGGTGCGTGGCGTGGAAGTTGAAATAGTAGGGCTGGCCGTTGGTGGTCTGCAGCGCCGTGACGGCGTCACCCCACGGATTCTGCGATCGCTTGCCGGTGGCGAAGTTGTGCAGCGGCGAGAGCCCGAGAAAGTTCAGCGAGCTGACGTTGGCCAGCCGGGTACGGAACTTCCAGTTCGCCGGCAGCTGTGAATAGAACGAGGCGCAGACCGCGAGGTCTTCCTTCACCGACACGAAGCCGGCGTTGGACAGCTCGGCGCGCGTCGTGGCGATCTGCTGCGCCAGCGCCTGCTGGTCCGGCGCGTACAGCGCCATCATGAAGTGGTATTCGCCGAGCACGAAGTTGCCTGAGGCGATCTCGTCCATCGCGTGGTCGAGTTCGGCGATCTGGCTGACCGCCTTGTCGCCGGACGAGATCATCATCCCCTTGGTGCGGTCGAGCACTTTCAATGCGTCCTGTCGGCCCATCGGACTGAAGGAGTGCGTGATGACGTACTCGAAGTCGAGGTACTTGAGCGCGTTGAGGATGCCCGGCCAGGTCGCGTCGGTGTATTCCTTGATGTTGAGGATCGCGCCGTACTGGTTGCCGCCACCCGGCGTGCTGATCACGAAGTCGCCGGTCCGCGCCGAGAACGTATGCCCGCTCACCGCGAGGTAGTCGCAGACCGGCGCGCGCAGCACCGGCACCGGCGCATCGATCCGGTTCAAGATGTACGCGAACAGCTCCAGCGTCTCTGAGAAGACGACACCGTTCTCACCGGTGTACATGCCGAGCCGCGCAGGCGCGTAATCCCGGAGTACGGCCTCCACGTTGCCGGCCAGCTCGACGAGCTTGGCCACGGCCTGGTCCTGCTCCGCCTGCAGCCGTACGAGATCGGAAGACTTCTCGACGAGCTTCTTACCGCTGACGACCGGCCGGAAGATCATGGTCAGGTACAACTCGTTCTGCATGATCTTCTGGGCGGAGAGCGCCTCGAAGTACTGGTCGGACAGCGCCTGGTTGAACGCCTGCGCGAACCCGGCCGGCATGTCGATGCGGCCGCGCCTGCGTACGTCGTGGACCCAGAACGCGACGTTGACGAAGTCCGGCGCGCGCAGCGTCTGCAGCATGCGGTTGAAGGTCGCGTGCCGGTGTTCGAGCTCCCAGGTTTCCCGCCCGACGAACGGCAGGCCGCCCAGACGCCACGTCAGCAGATAGTCGCCACCGGTGGTCTTGACCACGTGCGGCGACACATGGGCCGACAGCGGCACGAACTCGGCGATCGACGTGGCGGGCGCGCGCATGGTCAGGGTGTCCTGCGACCTTCGTGGATCTCGGGCCGATAGCTGTTGGCCGTGAAGATCCAGACATTGCCGTGCCGGCCGACATCCCGGGCACGGAGCCGGAACATCCAGCGCAGGCCCAGCAACCGGAAGATCATCTCGTCGCGTCGGGCCATCTGCCGCATGACCATGATCACGAACGGCAGCAGCGCCAGAAAGAACATGTCGATGTAGAACGTCAGCAGCAGGCAGGCGCCCGCGCCCACCGCGAACGGCAGGTAGGGCACGCCCATGAACATCGACGGGCGCGTGCAGCCGCGGAACAGGATGTCCTTACGCATAGCCTGGCAACAGCTGGACCACGACCATGGCGGTCGACGTGACATCGTCGGGCAGCAGCATCTTGGCGATCTGCGCCGCAGCGCCGATCAGGAAACCGCCGATCAGGACTGGCGCGACGTCGCCGATGCGCTTGTGGTTGAACGCGATCTGGTAGCCGGCAAAGATGATCGCGATGGTGACGACCGCGATCGAGGCAACGTTCAATAACGCGTTGATGTTGCCGAAGAAACTCTGCACCCGCGTGGTCGCGCCGGCGACGTCCTGGGCCCAGGCGACGAACGGGAGCAGCGCGAGCGAACCGCATGCGAGCGCCGCGCGCAGGGGTGTGCGGGCCTGGCGGGCGCGATCGGGAATGATGGTCTTCTGCATGATGCGTTCCTTGGCGTTGGCATTGAAGAGTTCGAGGGCTGACTTGTTCGTTCAGAACACGAATGCGGTGTCCGCGGGCTGTCCGGGCGGCGGCGGCTGACGGGGCGCGTTCGATGACGGCGCGGCTTGCTGGGGCGGGGCCGAAGTGAGCCGCACCGTGACCGGCGCGTCGTCGTCGATCTGCGGGGATGTCGCGTCCCGTGTCGTGCGGACAGACGGTGTCTGAGCGGTCCCGTTCGTCTGCTGACTCACGGGCGCGTCCGGGGGCGCTGCGTGCCCGGTGATCGCAGCGCCAGCACCGGAGCCGTTCGCAGGGGAATCGAGCGCGGCCTCCTGCACGCGGCGGGCCACTCTCGAGGCGGGCACGGCGGCACCGCTGGCGCGAGGATGTGACGCGGATGCCGCCCCGTTGCGGATGACTGGAATCGATTGCGCCGGCGCCACCGCTTGCCAGGATGCAAGCACCTTCTGCACGTAGCCATGCTGGTAGCCGGTGACGAAGTTGCCCGAGTAGTAACAGCTGAAGGCCTTGCCCCAGTCGCCGCCGGCGCGCGTGTGGCACTCGGACAGGATCTGCGCGCCTGCGCGCAGGTTGGGGCAGATGTCGAACGCCTTTTCGTGCGATTCGAGACCGTAATGCCGCAGGTTGTGCCGGTTCACCTGCGCCAGACCGAGCGAGAAGTTGTAGCCCTCGCGCTCGAGCATCCGGCTGGTCGACAGTGCTTCCTCGAGCGTTCGCGGCTGGCGCGCCAGGTGGCCACCGACCACACCGATCGCAAATGGGTTGTACGACGACTCGACGCGCACCACGTGGTGCATCACTTCGGCGGGGACGGCGAGCCCCGCGCAGCCCATCAGTTCCATGCCGGGCAGCATCAGGGCGCCCTCCCCGTCCGGGCCCGGCAGCTCGCCGCGCACGGATGCATGCGTGGCGACGCCCGGCTCATGCCGCCACCGCACGTTCGGGATCGAAGTCGATACCGGTGATGAAGCGCCGACCCGCATGTGCCTTGATGTGGACGACGATCTCGATCGTCATGCGCAGCAGACGCTTGATCACGTCGAACTCCAGCCCCGCGCCTTCAGCGGACGCCTTGACCATCAGCGCGAGCTGGTCCCAGGTCTGCTCGGTGCTGCCCGCGTGGCAACTGGTGATCGATCCAGGATGGCCGGAGGCGCAGTTGCGGATGAAGTAGAACGACTCGTCGCCGCGCAGCTCGGCGAGGATGATCCGGTCCGGCTTCATCCGCAGACAGGCTTCCATGCAGCTCTTGGCGGTGACGTTGCTCGCGCTCTGGCCACCCTTCGAGTACAGCAGATGCACCACGTTGGGCTGGCGCAGGAAGAGTTCGCGGGCGTCCTCGATCGTCACCAGCCGCTCCTGCTCGGGAATGTGGTCGACGAGCGATTTCATGAAGGTGGTCTTGCCGCTGCCCGTCGCCCCGGCCACGACAATGTTCTTGTGATAGCGGACAGCCTGGCGGAAGAACTGCGCGTAATCGCGCGCGCGGCGCAGTTCGAGCAGTTCCCGGTCCTGGTCGCTGATCGCCACCGACGCCTCGGGAATCTCGGCGAAGAAGCCGTCGCGTTCGTATTCGTCGAGTGTCCGGGCGTAGCGCGACGGCAGCCGGATCGTGATCGACACCCGCCCCGCGTCGCAGGCGGGCGGAATCACGAACTGCGCGCGTTGCCCGGTGGGAAACGTCAGCGACACCATGGGATCGACGTCGGTGATCCGCTGGCCCGTATTGCTCTCGTTGACGATCGACGTGCAGAACTGCCGCGCACGCTCGAAGGTGAGCGACGGGACGTCGGTGCGGCGCCAGCCCTCCCGGGTTTCCAGATACAGCTCGCCCGGCCGGTTGATGCAGATCTCGGTCACGTCCGAAGACTGCATGTGCGCACCGATGCCGAGCACCTCGTACTGGTATTCGAGGAACCGATTGGAAATCTGCGCGACGGTGGCGGGCTGGAGGTCCATGATCGGCTCAGCGCACCACCGCGGAGAAGTCGACATCGCGTGCGACGTAGACGTTGACCACTGTGCCCTGGTTGACCGTGACCGTCGGTGGACGCGCCATGTTGCGTTCCAGTGCCATGTTGGCCATGCGCTCCAGCGTGCGTGCGGTATTGCTCTCGTAGGGGTTCTGCACTGCGAAGCCGTTGCCGAACGATGTCTGCGGCGGGCCGTTTTCGGCGGCGGCGTACTTGAAGGCATCGCTGAGCATGCTGATCAGCAGGGCCGAGGCGAGCCGCTGGCCCCAGTGCGCCGTGTAATGGCCCGCGTTGCCAGCGGCGCCGAGTGCGTCCACGCCCGGGCTGCGCATGTTGACGTCGAGCCCGGTGGGCGTGGTGATCCGGTCCCAGATGATGCCGGCGCGATCGCCGATGACGCTGTCGGCGTTGTAGAAACCCATGACCTTCGAACCACGCGGCAACAGCAGGCGTCTGCCGTTCACCGAATACACCGGCTCGGTGACGATGCAGGAGGTATAGCCGGGAAAGTCACTGATGACGCGCGACTGCAGCACGCACCGGATGTAGGTGCCGCGCAACAGCAGCGTGTCAGGGCTGTAGAGCGGGCGTGCACTGGTGGGACCATCCGCCGGCGCCTGCATGACGGACGCCGGCGCGGCGGCGCCCAACCCACCGGGCATACCTGGCATCCCGTCAGGCCCCGAACCCTGCATGCTGGAGATGCTCGAGCCGCCGGCGACATCCTGCATCCGCCGCTCCAGCAGCGACGGCAACTGGCTGCCGGAGAATGCGCCGCCCGACAGTGCATCCTCCATGCCGCCGGAAGGTTGGGGACGGGAATCCTCGATCACCGGCAGCGGCGGCAGTTCCGGCGGTGGCGCTTCCGCCCTGGCGACGGGAAGTTCGGGCAGATCCCGCGGCGCTGCCGGAATCACGATCTGTTCCGCGGTCTGTGTACGGGGACGCGAGTCCTCACCCGTCGTGCCGCCGCCCGAGAACACCCAGAACGCCAGCCCACCGAGCAGCAGCACGATGCCCGCGAGAAACACCAGCGCGCGACGGTTGAGACGCTGGATTTCGGCCGCCTGCAGCACGGGCGCGTCCGCATCCAGATCCGCCTGCTGGCCGATTCGTGCCTCGTAGGGATTCGCCGGGCCGCGACCGCCCGGACCGGGCGCGCGTTCGTTGTCGACGGGATGCTCGCTCACGGCTCGGCACTCCTGCGCAGGCCCACGACGTGCACGCCGTGCCGGACGACCAGAAACGGATAGGTCCCGTGGACCACGATCACATCGCCTTCGACCGTCGAATTAACGACGAACTCGTCGCCGTTCTCGCTGTCCCGGGCGAACACCGCGGGAAAGTTGCCGCTGGGAAAGCGCGTGCGATCCCCCATGCGGATGTACGTGAAGCGACGATCGTCGTAGACCGTCGACGGCACCAACCAGTGCGGCGTGCGCCGGTGCTGGGTGTAGTCGTAGCGGAAGTGGTAGTGGCGGTCCGGCTGCAGGCCGGTGCTCAGTTCGGCGGCCGCCTCCGGCGCTTCGGTCGTCTCGGGCGCGAAGCGGGTATCGCCCGGATAGCTGAAGCGGATCTTGTACTGCACGCCGGCGGCACGCGCCTGGTCGAGCGAGCGCCAGTCGCTCGCGACGACCTTCATCTCGAAGATGTAGGCGTGTGCGGCGGTGCGCACCAGCAGATTGGTGTCGACATCGACATTCCGCGGCTTGACGTAGAAGACGTTGTCGCGGCGACTAATCTCCCAGCCACCACTGAAACCACTGCTGTAGTCGAGGATCTGCTCGTGTGCACTGAGTTCGATCTGGGTGGTGATACCCAGGCCGGTCCGCACCTGGTAGACGGCATCGGGCTGGTAGGCGTACTCCTCCACGACCTGCGCCGATGCCATGAACGGGCAGAGCAGCCACAGTGCGAGCAGCACGCGGAATCCGGTGGCCATAGGGCGGTTCCATACACCACGACTCATGGGGCCTCTCCGGTCCTGGCAGGTTCGATTGGCTGGACATCGGCGTCGTCATCCGACCAGCCCTGCGCCGTCGCCGCAGTGTCGATCGTCGACGGCGGCGCGGCAGAACGCGGCCCTGGGAATTCCCGCTCTGGCACGGGACCTGCGGCGAAATCGAGGTCGACGCGGTAGTTGGTCACCCGGAAGCCCAGCGGATTGAGCAGGCGGTCTTCGTCGCTCAGCCGCAGCTCCGGGTTGTAGGCGAACTCAAGCGTTGCAATCCGCGCATCGACGGGTTCCACGCGTCCGTTCGACTTGTCGTAGAGGCTGCGCTGGAAACGCACGGTCGCGCCTGACGGACGGCGGCCTTCGCCGCCACCGATCAGCACGATGCTCAGGATCCGGGTGCGCACCGATCGGCCCGTCCCGTAGATGCGGAACGGACGTTCGGGATTATGTTCGGCATGCAGGTTTATGTACGCCGGTGCGACCGCGGGGCCAGCCATCGACAGCGTGGTCCGCCAGTTGCGCTGACCGATCAGTCCCGAATCGTAGGATTCGCGCGCGAGCACGAACTGGGCGACGTTGCTCTTGTTGATCGCCTCTTCCATCGTGACGTCGCGTTCGTTGAAGTTGCCTGCGAGCCGCGCGACACTCGCGGTGCCTGTATAGGGATCGGCCATCACCAGATAGGGCACGCGCTCCTTGAGCGGCAGGAACAGCACGTAGCCACCGGCGAGGATCACCGACATCGCGACCGCACAGCCCGCGACACGCCAGGCGCGCCGCTCGCTGCGCCGCATCTGGTCGGTCAATGTCAGTTCGTAACTGACGCCCTGCGCGACAGCCTTGTCGATCTCCGGTGATGCGGTGCGCGTGCCGAACATGCCCGCCCCGTCAGTCCGTGACGCCGGCGGCCGGCGCAGCCGATACGGCCTGCGCGTGACTAACCACAATTGCGCCGCGTTCGGCCGACACCTGCACGCCCTGCGCCGCATACGCCGACGACAGCGCCGATGCCGCCTGCTCGATACTCGTGGTCCGGAGCAGCGCGACGGGCGCGTGCAGCGTGTAATCGTTGGTGTGCAGATACGACAGACCGAGACCGGCATCGTTCGACCAGCGTGTCAGCAACGTCTTGAGCGTCTGGTCCGAGGGAAACGCCTGGAACACGTAGGCCTGCTGCAGTGGAATCGCCTGCGGCGCCTCGGCGAACTGGTGCAGGGGACGCCATTTCCCGCGCGGGTCCGCTGCATCAGGGGTGGCGCACCCGACGAGTGCGGTCAGGCAACTGCCGACGATCCCTGCGGACATCCATCCTGCGACTGGTGTGCTCGTACCCACGCGATTCTTCCCTGATATGCGCGTTCGGCCGCATTGCCCGGATCAGGCGCGAGCGTCGAACGTGCGTCCCCTGGTCACTGCGCGTGTCGTCTTGTCGACGACTGCGCAGCGATGACGGGCCGAAGCTAAGCGACGCGGAAAAATCGCGTCAACGCGTCTGCTCGCGTTATCGAGCACGGCGAAGCGCATCGATCGGATTGCCTGACGCCGTAGTGAAATGGCCGAAAAAACGGGGTTTCTTGCAGATTTCAGTGTCCGCCGAACGCGTGTTCCTGCAAGGCTTGCGGGCCTGCGCTGACGCACGATGACGCGATTTCCGCAAGCCCTCGGGTGATTTCCCGACCCGGCGTTCCGGACAATCACTTCGGCATCTGCACTGCACCAGCCCGCATCCTCGTCATCCGGGAACGACTTCGACAGCGGGACCCATGGAACGGACGCAGATGGAGGATTTCGTCGCGAGCGCGGCGCTGCTGGCCGCGCATCTGACGCAGCAGTGCGAGCAGGCTGCGCGCGATCAACGCGATGCCGCCGGCGCATTGCAGGACGCTGCGACAGGTGTCGCCGAACACACCGCCGCCGGGCGCGAGGCCTTGTTACGGGCCACGGCCACCGCGGTGCGCGACGCGCTGACCGGCGAACTCGACGCCACCACCGCACGCGCCGATTCCGCCGCGCAACGGCTCGAACACCTGATCGCGCACCTCGATCGCGCGCAAGCAGGCCTGACCGCGCGCTCACGTCTGCTGGGCGGCGGCGCCCTGCTGGCGCTCGCGCTGGGCGGCGCCGCACTCATCGGGGCCAGCGGCTATATCGCGAAGCTCAACCTGGAACGCGCCGAGCGCGCGAGCGTGCGGGCAGACGTGCTGGAGGCACTACAGCAGGTCGCGATCACCGCTTGCGATGGTCGTCCCTGCATCAAGCTCGACGACGGGCTCAACCGCTGGCCGTCGAACGACGACTACGTGTTCGTCGATACGCAACAGGCGGCGCCGTGACCGGGCGCACATCGTCTCCCGGGCGATGCGCATGGAGAACGGCGCATGTCGACTGAACGCTGGATCGGTGCGGCGCTCGTCACCGCTGGCGCCACGGTGGCTGCGTTCTATCTCGTAGGCTATCTCGTACTCGTGCTGCTCGGGCTGGACACCACGCTGCTCGGCATCGGCACCTGGTACGCCTATGCCAGCGTCGTCGATCATCCGCAGGTCGCGCCACATGCGTGGCGGATCTGGACCGCAAGCGGCGCCGGTTTCGGCCTGATGGGCCTGGTCTGGCTGGCACTGGTGGTGATGCTGTTCAAGCTGCGCAGTCACCGCAATATCCACGGCCGCGCGCGCTTCGCCGGCATGCTGGATCTCGCCAACAAGGGGCTGCTGAAGCACCGCGACGATGGCATCGTCCTCGGTCAGATGAACGGCAAACTCCTGCGCCTGTCGGGCCAGCAGTTCGTGATCCTGGCCGCACCCACACGCTCGGGCAAAGGCGTCGGCGTGGTGATTCCGAATCTGCTCGATTACCGCGAATCGGCCGTCGTACTCGACATCAAGCAGGAGAATTTCGATCTGACCTCGGGCTGGCGCCGCTCCATCGGGCACGAGATCTTCCTGTTCAATCCTTTCGCGGAAGACAGGCGATCGCATCGCTGGAATCCGATGACCTACGTGTCGTCGGATCCGTCGTTCCGGGTGTCGGACCTGCAGGCGATCGCCGCGATGCTCTATCCCGATGGCGACGACCGCGACAAGTTCTGGACCAGCCAGGCGCGCAATGCCTTCCTCGCGTTCACGCTGTACCTGTTCGAACGCGCCGATCACGTGGACGAGGCGCCAACGCCCACGCTCGGCGAAGTGCTGCGGCTGTCATCGGGCGATGGCAGCGAACTGAAGCCCTACTTGCAATCGTTGTCTGAAGCACCCTTCTTGGGCGCGCAGGCGCGCACCGCGTTCGCGGGTCTGCTCTCGCAGGCCGACGTGACCTTCGCCTCGATCATGGGCTCATTTCGCGAGCCGCTGAACGCCTGGCTCAATCCGGTGCTCGATGCGGCCACCAGCGGCGATGATTTCCGCCTTGATGATGTGCGCCGCAAGCGCATGACCATCTATGTCGGCATCCAGCCCAACAAGCTGGCCGAGAGCCGGTTGATCTTGAATCTGTTCTTCAGCCAGCTGATCAACGTCAACACGCGCACCCTTCCGCAGAACGACGCGTCGCTGAAGCACCAGTGCCTGTTGCTGATGGACGAGTTCACGTCGATCGGCCGCGTCGACATCATCGCCAAGGCCGTCGCCTACATGGCGGGCTACAACCTGCGCCTGCTGCCGATCATCCAGTCGATGGCGCAGCTGGACGCGGTCTACGGCAAGGAGCTCTCGCGCACGATTATCACCAACCATGCGCTGCAGATCATCTACGCGCCGCGCGAACAGCAGGACGCGAACGACTATTCCGAAATGCTGGGCTTCACCACCGTCCGCCGCCGCGCGCGCACGCGTTCGCACGGCGGCGTCAGCAACGTGTCCGACAACGAGGTGCTGGAGCGCCGCGCCCTGATGTTGCCGCAGGAGCTCAAGGCGATGGGACCCGAGAAGGAGATCGTGCTCTACGAAGGTCTCGCGCACCCGGTGCTATGCAGGAAGATCCGCTACTACAAAGATGGCTACTTCACCAAACGGCTGCTGCCCAAGGTGCAGATCGAGCCGTTGTCGCTCGATCGGATCCAGCCGGACGCGTTCACCGGGGACGACGCAACGCGCGGGAAGAAGCGCTCGTCCGCACGCACGCCATCGCCGGCGTGATGTCCTTGCCAAGGCAATACTTCCGACCGCCCGGCTGGCATTCGAAGCATCACGATCGGCATAGGGTCGATCAGGCTTGCGACGCGCGTCATGTTTGCAGCTCGCTGGCGAACTGATCTGTCAGGTCGATCGGACACCAGCCGGTTAAACTGCGCCCATGCTGCGTCGAATCCTTCTGTGCGGTGGCCTGCTGGCCGCCTTCGCCCTCCCTTCTTCCGCCCTCGCCTGGGGCAAGCTCGGTCACCGTCTGGTGGCGCAGATCGCCGAGCGCGATCTGACGCCGGCCGCGCGTGCGGAGGTGTCCCGGCTGTTGGCCGGCGAGCCCGATCCCACCCTGCCCGGCGTCGCCAGCTGGGCCGACGAACTGCGTGAGCACGATCCGGATTTGGGCAAGCGCTCGGCGTCCTGGCACTACGTCAACATCGGCGAGTCGAACTGCCGCTACGAGGCGCGGCGCGACTGTCCGGATGGCAACTGCGTGGTCGAAGCCCTTAAGACGCAGACCGCGATCCTCGCCGACCGCACCCGTTCGCGCGCCGAGCGGGCACAGGCGCTGAAGTTCGTCGTGCATTTCACCGGCGATGCGCATCAGCCGATGCATGCCGGTTACGGCCACGACCGCGGCGGCAACGACCAGCAGATCAACTTCCGCGGGCGCGGCACCAACCTGCATGCGTTCTGGGACAGCGGCATGCTCAACAGCCAGAACCTGTCCGGCGATGCCTGGCTGGCGCGGATCGGTGCGCGTGCGCCGTCGGCCAATGCCCGCGGACCCGTGCGCCTGCCACCGCCGGCTGCGGACTGGGCCGAAGCCGCCTGCCGCATCGCCTTGGCGCCGGGTGTCTATCCGCGCCGCGCACGCGTCAGCGAGGCCTACGTGACCACGCATCTGCCGCAGGCCGAGCAGGAACTGCGCGATGCGGGCGCCCGTCTCGGTGCGCTGCTGAACACCGCGCTCGCGCCGCCCGCGCAACGCTGACATTACGCAATCGCAACGTCCGCATGCGCCACGTGGACTAGCATCTGGCGCGTTCACGGTCAGGAGCGCGCGATGCCGCAACCGCAGGTCACCCCGTTTCACCATGCCGAAACCGGCACGTGGAGCTACATCGTGCGCGACCCGTCGTCGAACGCGGCGGCGATCATCGATCCGGTGCTGGATTTCGACATGGCCTCGGCCCGCACCTCCACGGCCTCGGCGATGGCACTGCTCGATCACGTGCAGGCACACGGGCTCGACGTGCAGTGGATCCTGGAGACGCACGCCCACGCCGACCATCTTTCGGCCGGCGACTGGCTGCGCCAGCAGTTGCCCGACGCGCGCCTGGCGATCGGCGACGGCATCCGCACCGTACAGAAGACCTTCCGGCCGATCTTCAATCTGGGCGAGCACTTCCCGGTCGACGGCTCGCAGTTCGACCAGCTGTTCGCAGCCGATGCCACGTTCGCGATCGGCGCGCTCGAAGGCCGCACGATCCCGGTGCCCGGCCACACCAGCGACAGCAATGCCTATCTGATCGGCGATGCGCTGTTCACGGGTGACTCGCTGTTCATGCCGGATGGCGGCACCGCCCGCTGTGACTTCCCCGGCGGGGATGCGGCCACGCTATACCGCTCGATCCAGCGCATGTTCGAACTGCCCGACGCCACCCGCGTGTTCGTCTGCCACGACTACGGCCCCGGCGGCCGCGCGGTGGGCTGCGAGACCACGATCGGCGCGCAAAAACGCGAGAACATCCACGTCGGCCACCACATCGACGAAGCCACGTTCGTCGCCCTGCGCGAAGCCCGTGACGCCACGCTGCCCATGCCGGCGCTGCTGCTGCCCTCGGTGCAGACCAACATCCGCGCCGGCGCCCTGCCCGAGCCCGATGCCAATGGCGTGCGCTACATGAAACTGCCGATCGATACGGTCTGAGACCAGCTCCTGGCGCGTTGTCGCCCATGCAGCCGGCCGTTATGCTCGTTCGTTCATAACGAGGGGTCATCCGCCATGGTCCGTGGCCTGCTTCTGTCTTCGCTGCTGCTGTGCGCCACCGGGGTCCACGCGCAGGCGCCGGACACGCACAACCTTGCCGCGCACCAGCGCGCCGCAACGCCGTCCGATCCGTCGCCGGTCGTCGTGCCCTTGGACGCTGCTGCACGCGCCATGCTGACCCGTCACACGGTCGAGGCCACCGTCCACGGCCAAGCGCTGCGCTGCGAAGGCGTGTCGCTGGCCGCCCTGCTGCAATCCAGCGGCGCGATGCCGGACACGCCGTTGCGCAGCGCGGATCTCGATCGCTACGTGCTGGTCAGCGCGCGTGACGGCTATCGCGCGGTGTTCTCGCTCGGCGAACTCGACGCGACGCTGGGCAACGGCAGTGTCTATCTGGTCGACCGCTGCGACGACGCCCCGCTCGACGCCGACAGCGGTCCGCTGCGCCTGCTGGTCCGAGGCGACACACGCCCGGCGCGCGGCGTGCGTCAGGTCGAACGCATCACCGTCATCGCCGCGCCCTGATCCTGTCGTCCTCTCACTGGAATCTCCATGCATATGCTCCGCTCCCCCAGCTGGCTGCGCGCGTCCGCCGCTCTGCTGCTCACCGTCTTCACTGCGCTCGCCGTCCTGCCCGCCATCGCCCAGGAGCGCGCGCCGATCACGGTCTTCGCCGCCGCCAGCCTCAAGGAATCAATGGACGCCGCGGCCGCGCGCTATCAGCAGGACACCGGCCAGGCGGTGCGCGTCTCGTACGCCGCCAGCTCCGCGCTTGCGCGGCAGATCGAGCAGCGCGCGCCGGCCGACGTGTTCGTGTCCGCCGACCTGGAGTGGATGGACTGGCTGCAGGCACGCAATCTCATTGATACCGCCTCGCGCCGCGTGCTGCTCGGCAACACGCTGGTGCTGGTCGCCCCGGCCGACAGCACCGCCCAACCGCTGACGCTCGCGCGCGGCACCGATCTGCTGCCGTTGCTGGGCGCGCGCGGCCGTCTGTCGCTGGCGCTGACCGCGAGCGTGCCGGCCGGCAAGTACGCCAAGGCAGCGTTCGAATCGCTGGGCCAGTGGTCGGCGCTGCAACCGCGCGTCGCCGAATCCGACAGCGTGCGTTCGGCGCTGACCCTCGTCGCGCGCGGCGAGGCGCCGCTGGGCGTGGTCTACGGCAGTGATGCGAAGGCCGAGCCGCGGGTCAAGGTGCTGGCAGCGTTCCCGGCCGACAGCCATCCGGCGATCGTCTATCCCGTGGCGCGCGTCGCCGCCAGTCGCAACCGCCAGGCCGATGCCTTCGTGCGTTGGCTCGACAGCGAAGCCGCGTCGGCGATTTTCCGCGCGCACGGCTTCTCGATCCGCTGACGGATGGTGGACTCCGGCACGCTGCTGGGCTTCGGGCCCGACGAACTCGTCGCGATCCAGCTCAGCCTGAAAGTCGCGACGGTCGCTGCGCTGTGCAGCCTGCCGCTGGGCATTGCGATCGCGTGGCTGCTCGCGCGCCGCCGCTTCTTCGGCAAGTCCCTGCTCGACGCGCTGGTGCATCTGCCGCTGGTGCTGCCGCCGGTCGTGGTGGGCTACGCGCTGCTGGTGCTGCTCGGTGGAAACGGTTTGATCGGGCGCTGGCTTGAAGAGACGCTCGGCATCTCGTTCGCGTTCCGCTGGACCGGCGCCGCGCTGGCCAGCGCGATCATGGGATTCCCGCTGCTGGTGCGCACGATCCGGCTGTCGATCGAGAACGTCGACCGCCGTCTCGAGCAGGCCGCGGCCACGCTCGGCGCCAGTCCGCTGCGGGTGTTCTGCACGATCACACTGCCGCTGGCGTGGCCCGGCGTGATCGCCGGCGCGGTACTGGCGTTCGCGAAGGCGCTGGGCGAGTTCGGCGCGACGATCACCTTCGTCTCCAACATTCCCGGCGAAACGCAGACCGTGTCGTCCGCGATCTACGGGCTGATGCAGGTGCCCGATGGCGAAGCCGGCATCTGGCGGCTCGCGGCCGTGTCGGTGGCGATCTCGCTGGCCGCACTGATGGCGTCCGAATGGCTGGTGCGGCGCCAGCGCGGCGAGGTGTACGACTGATGCTGCACGTCGATATCGACCTGCGCCGCGGCAGCTTCGCGCGCCACATCCGCATCGACGCTACGCAGCGCGTGCTCGCGTTGACCGGCCCATCCGGCGCCGGCAAGACCAGCGTGCTCAATGCGATCGCGGGGCTCGTGCGTCCACGTGCCGGCCGCATCGAGATCGACGGCCGAGTGCTGTTCGACAGCGCTGCGCGCATCGACGTGCCCGCGCATCGCCGGCGGGTCGGCTACGTGTTCCAGGACGCACGCCTGTTCCCGCATCTCGACGTGCTGCGCAACCTGCGCTACGGCCGCCACCACGCGGGCGCCGACACCTTCGAACTCGATCACGTGGTCGAACTGCTCGGCATCGGCGCGCTGCTGCAGCGCCAGCCGGCGAATCTCTCCGGCGGCGAAGCACAACGGGTGGCGATCGGCCGTGCGTTGCTGTCGCAGCCGGCGGTGCTGCTGTTCGACGAGCCGCTGTCGGCCCTGGACGAAGCGCGACGCGAAGACCTGATTCCGTGGCTGCAGCGCGTGCGCGACGAAGTGCGCCTGCCGATGCTCTACGTCAGCCACACCAGCGACGACGTGCGACGCCTCGCCGACGCGGTGCACACGCTCGACTGACCGGGCGACACAACGTTCACTGGCGACCTGCGGCAATCGCAGGCCCGCCTGCAGGTGTCCGCCATGCCCCGCACCCACCCGATCCCGCCCGACCAGACGCGTCGCTTTCTCGAACCCGGCCCCGTCGTACTGCTGTCCACCGCGCACAAGGGCGAGCGCGGCATCATGACGCTGGGCTGGCACATGATGCTGGGCTACGACCTCGTCGGCACCTACATCTGGTCCGCCAACCGCAGCCACGCCCTCGCGCGCGCCAGCCGCGAATGCGTCCTCAATCTGCCGACGGCCGACATGCTCGATACCGTCGTGCGCATCGGCAACTGCAGCAGCGCGGATCAAGACAAGTTCGAACGCTTCGGCCTGACCGCCGTCGACGGCAGCAACGTCGATGCACCCAGCATCGGCGAATGCCACGCGCGTTTCGAATGTCGCCTGCACGAAACCCGCATCACCGCCGACTACCCGCTGTTCGTCTGGCGCGTCGTCGCCGCGCACGCGGCCAAACGCCCGAGATGGCCGCGCACCGTGCACTACCGCGGCGACGGACAATTCATGGTCAGCGGCGACGAACGTTCGAGGCGGGCGCTGTTCAAGCCGGAGATGCTGGCGTCGTGATGCCGGCGTAGAGGCGCGGCGGTATCGTGCCTTCGCCTGACCCACCTGACCCGTCGAACGCAAGGAGCTCACGATGCGCAAGTCATGCTTCCCAGGTCCGCGTCTGCTGTCTGCTGCATATGTCGTTGCCGCCGCGCTCTCCGGCTGCGGCAGCGCCAATGGCGATGCGGCGCCTGTCGCGCCCACGTCTGACATCGCGCCGCGGGCCGCCGCAGCCGCGCCCGCGCATGACGCAGTGCGCTTCACTTCCGGCACCAGCTACGCAGCGACCGGCGCGCAGGCGGAGATCGCGCTGTCCGTTACCGAGGTGAGCGCCCGGGACGTGCTGGAGCGCATCGCCGCCGCCAGTGGCGTGCCTCTCGAGATCGCCGACGGTGTCGACCTCGACCACACGGTGTCACTGAACTTCGACGGCATGCCGCTGAGCGCGGTGCTGACCCTGCTGGGCCAGGACGCGAATGCGGAGATTACTGCCGAACCGGATGCCATCCGCGTGCGACCCCGGGCGACCCCCACGCGCTGACTGAGCCTTGTGTCATCGGCATCAGCCTAAGACGTGGCACGCGTCGGATGTAGCGGCTCAAGCACGATGTTGAGACAGCCGACGCCCAGGCGGCCGCCTATTCACGTGCGCCTGCGTATCCTCACGCCATGACCGCCTACGTCGACTCCATCGAAGACGCCGTCAGCCGCATCCATGCGCATGTCGACGGTGCCCTCCACATCGGTGCGCCGCTCGGCATCGGCAAGCCGCACCGCCTGCTCAATGCGTTGTTCGATGCCGCGATTGCAGATCCCGCGCGACCGTTCACGGTCTACACCGCGCTCTCGCTGGATCCGCCCAAAGGCGGGGACGATCTGGAAGGCCGTTTCATCGGCCCGTTCGCGAAGCGGCATTTCGGCGAGGACTTCGTGCATCTGAAGTATGTGGATGCGCTGCGCCGCAACGCGCTGCCGCCGCATGTCGAGGTCGAAGAGTTCTACATGCAGTCCGGCGCGATGCTGGGCTCATCGCAGGCGCAGCGCCGCTACGCGAGCCTCAACTACACGCACGTGGCACGCGCGCTCGCCGACCGCGGCGTCAACGTGCTGGTGCAGAAGGTCGCGGCGAATGACGACGGCACGCGCTTCTCGCTGTCGTCCAACACCGACCTGACCTTCGACGCGATCGATGCGCTCGTCAAAGCCGGTCATCCGCGCCCGCTGGTCGTCGGCGAAGTCGATCCTGCGCTGCCCTGGCTCGACGGCACCGCAGCGGTGGATGCCGCGTTCTTCGATGTCGTGATCGCGCCGCCACCGCCCTACCCGCGTCTGTTCGGCCTGCCGCGCCAGCCGGTGTCGGATGCCGATTATGCGATCGGTTTCTACGCCAGCACGCTGGTGCGCGACGGCGGCACGCTGCAGATCGGCATCGGCGCGCTCGCCGATGCGCTGTGCCATGCACTGGCGCTGCGCCACACCGACAACGCCGCGTATCGGCGCGTGCTGCATGCGCTCGATCCCGATCTCGCCACGCATCGCACGGTGCAGGCCGTCGGTGGACTTGATCCTTTCGAGGTCGGCCTCTACGGCTGCAGCGAGATGATCAACGAGGGCTTCAAACGCCTGGTCGAAGTGGGCGTGATCAAGCGTCGTGTCGTCGACAAGGCCAGCCTGATGCGGCGCGTCAACGACGGCACCGCGAGCGCACTGGATCTCGATCTGATCGAGCGCAACGGCGAGTTCCTGCACGGCGCCTTCTATCTCGGCTCGCCGGACTTCTACGCCTGGTTGCGCGGACTCGACGACGAGACCCGTCGCGGCATCGGCATGAAGCGCGTCGGCGAGGTCAACGAGCTCTACGGTCTCGACGAAGGTCTGGAACGTTTGCAGCGACGCGATGCGCGCTTCTTCAACAGCTGCATGATGGCGACCGCGCTCGGCGCGGCGGTGTCGGATGGACTGGAGGATGGTCGCGTGGTGTCCGGCGTCGGCGGCCAGTACAACTTCGTCGCGATGGGTCACGCGCTGCCCGACGCGCGCTCGGTGCTGCTGCTGCGCGCCGCGCGCGATGCCGGTGGCGGCCGCGAGGCCAACATCCGCTGGAACTACGGCCACACGACGATTCCGCGGCATCTGCGCGACGTCTACATCACCGAATACGGCATCGCCGACATCCGCGGCGCGACCGACGAGGACTGCACACGCGCGATGGTGCGGATTGCCGAGGCGCCGCATCAGGCGGGACTCGTGACGCGTGCGCAGGCGGCCGGCAAACTCGATGCGCGCTTTGTCGTACCCGAGCCCTGGCAGCGCAACACGCCGGACACGCTGCGCAAATCCCTGGCACCGCTCCGCGCCGACGGCAGCCTGCCCGACTATCCGCTAGGCAGCGATTTCGATGTCGTCGAACAGCGCCTGCTGCGTGCGCTGGCCTGGCTGCGCACGCAGACCGCGACGCGACGCGGCAAGCTCGCGACGATATTCGAAGCGCTGCGCGAGGGGATCGGTGACGACACGCCGGCGCTCGCACGCATGCAGCTGCAGGCGCCCAGCGGCCTCAACGAGCACCTGATGGCGCGTCTGGTGTCGCTGGGACTTAGACGCACTGAGCGTCCCAGTGCGCCCCAGGATGTGATCGCACCGACGTCCGCTGCCTGAGGTCGAGTTGCGAAATCGCAGCGCGCCTCCATCTCGTTCGACGACATCCCTGCAGGACCCGACCATGACCACCCGCGCCGACCAGCTTCGCGACGTCCTCGCCGCATTGCAGCCCACGCATCTCGATGTCGAGGACGAAAGCCACATGCACAGCCGCGGGCTGGAAACGCATTACAAGGCAGTCGTGGTCAGCGCGGCGTTTGAAGGCAAGCGTGCGCTGCAGCGGCACCAGGCGGTGTATCGCGCGCTCGGCCCGCAGATGCAGCAGATCCACGCGCTGGCGCTGCATACGTTCACGCCCGAGGAATGGGCGGCCGAAGTGCAGGTGCCCGATTCGCCGCATTGCCGGGGCGGGAGCAAGCACGACACGCCCAAGGCCTGACATCCTCTGTAGGAGCGCGCTCGCGCGCGAACGGGCATTTGCAGGAGTGCCAATCGCGCGCAAGCGCGCTCCTACATGGGCTATCGGCTCGAGACGCGCATGGGCAAGCGTTCGCGGGCTCACACCGGCCACGAAAAAGCCCGCATCTGCGGGCTTTTTCTTGACACCTTCAACGGTCGTGCAGAACGATCAAAGCGCCTTCGCCGCCTCGACGATCTTCTCGACCGTGATGCCGAAGTGCTGGAACAGCTTGTCGGCCGGGGCCGAGGCGCCGAAGGTGTCGATGCCGATCACGGCGCCGTCGAGACCGACGTAGGCGCGCCAGAACGGGGTGACGCCGGCTTCGATCGCGACACGCTTGCGCACGGCGTTCGGCAGCACCGATTCGCGATACGCCGCGTCCTGACGGTCGAACACGTCGGTCGAGGGCATCGACACCACGCGCACCGTGTCGCCCAGCTGCTCGGCGGCCTGGGTGGCGAGGCCGATCTCCGAACCGGTCGCGATCAGGATGATCTCGGGCGCGCCGACCGAATCCTTCAGCACGTAGCCGCCGCGCGCGATGTCAGCGACCTGCGCGGCGTCGCGTGCCTGGTGCGGCAGATTCTGGCGCGAGAAGATCAGGCAGCTCGGGCCGTCCTGGCGCGTGATCGCCGACTTCCACGCCACCGCCGATTCGACCGCGTCGCACGGGCGCCACACGTCGTTGTTCGGGATGTAGCGCAGGCTCGCGAGATGCTCGACCGGCTGATGCGTCGGGCCGTCTTCGCCCAGACCGATCGAATCATGCGTGTAGACATGGATCGCGTGCGCCGGAATCAGCGCGCTCATGCGCACCGCGTTGCGTGCGTAGTCGCTGAAGACCAGGAACGTCGCGTCGAACGGGATGAAGCCGCCGTGCAGCGCCAAACCGTTCGCGATCGCGCTCATGCCGAACTCGCGCACGCCGTAATAGACGTAGTTCGCGTTGGCATCGGTGCTGGCTGCGGACGTGCTGCCCTTCCACAGGGTTAGGTTGGAATGCGCCAGGTCGGCCGAGCCGCCGATGATTTCCGGCAGCAGCGGCGCGAACGCTTCGATCGCCATCTGCGAGGCCTTGCGCGAGGCGATCGTCGGGCCGTCGCTCTGCAGCTTGGCGATGAAGGCATCGGCCGCTTCGACGAAGCCGTCCGGCAGGTCGCCGTGCGAGCGGCGCACGAGTTCGGCGGCGAGATCCGGGTACTTCGCCTGGTAGGCGTCGAACTGCTGGTTCCATTCCGACTCGCGCACCTGGCCGGCTTCGACCGCGCGCCAGCCGTCGCGCAGCGCCTGCGGCACGTCGAACGGACCGTGGTTCCAGCCGAGCGCGGCGCGCGTGGCGTCGGACTCGTCCTTGCCCAGCGGCGCGCCGTGCGAGGACTCCTTGCCGGCGCGGTTGGGAGAGCCGAAGCCGATCGTCGTGCGGCAGCACACCAGCACCGGCTTGTCGTCTTCGGCGGTGGCGGCTTTGATCGCACGCGAGATCGCGTCGGCATCATGGCCGTCGACGTCGCGGATCACACGCCAGCCGTAGGCCTCGAAACGCGCCGGAGTGTCGTCGGTGAACCAGCCTTCGGTGTTGCCGTCGATCGAGATGCGGTTGTCATCCCAGAACGCGACCAGCTTGCCCAGGCCCAGCGTGCCGGCGAGCGACGCGGCCTCGTGCGAGATGCCTTCCATCAGGCAACCGTCGCCCATGAACACCCAGGTGCGGTGGTCGACGACGGCGAATTCGGGGCGGTTGAAGTGCTGCGCGAGCAGGCGTTCGGCAAGCGCGAAGCCGACGGCGTTCGCGAAGCCCTGGCCCAGCGGACCGGTGGTGGTCTCGACGCCGGGCGTCTCGTGGCGCTCCGGGTGACCGGCGGTCTTGCTGTGCAACTGACGGAAGTTCTTCAGCTCTTCCAGCGGCAGGTCGTAACCCGACAGGTGCAGCAGCGCGTAATGCAGCATCGAGCCGTGGCCGTTCGACAGCACGAAGCGGTCGCGGTTGAACCACTGCGGGTTCGCCGGGTTGTGGCTGAGGTGGTCGTTCCACAGCACTTCGGCGATGTCCGCCATGCCCATCGGCATGCCGGGATGGCCGGACTTGGCGGCATCGACGGCGTCGATGGCGAGGAAACGGATGGCGTTGGCGAGTTCGCGACGGGTCTGCTGGGTCATGGACTGGACTGGAGGCGGCTGCGAGGACGGGAGCCGACGATTGTCCCACGCCCGCCGGATCGTTGCCGGGCGGGCGCGTCTCGCGCGGTCAGCCGCGGCTGTCGACCGGTACTGCCGTGGCGTCGGTTCCGTCCCGGCTCTCGTACTGCAGCTCGCTGCGGCCGATGACGACAGAGCCGGCCATGTCGCCGCCGATATTGACGACGGTGCGGCACATGTCGAGCAGGCGGTCGACGCCCAGGATCAGGCCGATGCCTTCGGGCGGAATACCGAACATCACCAGGATCATCGCGATGACCGGCAACGACCCGCCCGGCACGCCGGCCGCGCCGATCGAGCCGAAGATGCACAGCACCAGGATCATGACCTGCTGCCCCATGCTCAGGTCCACACCGAAGAACTGCGCCAGGAACAGCACCGTGATGCCTTCGAACAGCGCTGTTCCGTTCATGTTGGCGGTCGCGCCGAGGGTGCACACGAAGCGCGCCACCCGGCGCGGCACACCGAGGTTCTCCTCGGTGACCTTCAGCGTGGTCGGCAGCGTCGCGCTGGATGACGAGGTCGAGAATGCAGTCAGCAATGCCGGCTGCGCGCCGCGGAAGAACGCCAGCGGGCCCATGCCGCCGAACACCCGCAGCAGAATCGGAATGACGATGAAGAAATGCACGCCCAGCGCCAGCAGCACGGTGCCGACGAAGCGCGCCAGCTGGATCAGCACGTCGACACCGAGCTTGGCGGTGATCGAAAACAGCAGCGCGGCCACCGCGTAGGGCGCCAGCGCGATCACCCAGCCGATCAGCTTCAGGCAGATGTCATACACGCCCTGCACTGCGGAAACGAAGCTGCGCGTGCCGTCGCTGCGGATCACCGTCGCGGCGATACCGAACATCAGCGAGAAGAACATCACCGCAATCAGGTCGCCCTCGGCGGCGGCCGCCACCGGATTGCGCGGCACGATGTTGAGCAGCACCTGCAGACCCGACACGCCCTCGCGCGCGGTAGCAATCTCGCCGGCGCGCTGCGAGGTGTCTGCCAGCAACTGCTGGCCGATCTCCGGCGACAGGCCAAGACCGGGCTGCAGCACGTTCACCGCGATCAGGCCGATGACCACGGCGACGGATGTCACCGCAAGGATCCACACCAGGGTCTTGATGCCGATGCGACCCAGCGACGCGGGGTCGCCGATCTCGACCACGCCCAGGATCAGCGCAGAGAACACCAGCGGCATCACCAGCATGAACAACAAGCGCAAAAAGATCTGACCGACGGGATCGGTCACGTAGGTGATCAGAACGTCGAGCCAGCCCGCTTCGCCGATATAGAGATTGGCGGCGATGCCGGCCACGGTCCCGAGCACGAAGCCGATCAGCATCTTGGTGTGCAGCGGCATGCCGTTGGCGCCGGTGGTCGAGGTCATGCGCGGGTCCTGCGGGAAGATCGGGCAGCTTAACAAACACGGACTCCGCGGCCCCCCGGCGCACTGGCCGCAGCCGGTATCCTTGTGCGATGTCTTCGTCTTCAGATGCCGGCGCGCTCAAGGTTCTGCAGCGCGTGTTCGGCCATGCCGCATTCCGTGGCGAACAATCCGCGATCGTCGCCCACGTGGCCGCCGGCCACGATGCCCTGGTGCTGATGCCCACTGGCGGCGGCAAGTCGATGTGTTTCCAGGTGCCCGCGCTGCTGCGCGACGGCGTGGCGATCGTGGTGTCACCGCTCATCGCGTTGATGCAGGACCAGGTGGACGCGTTGCTGCAGTCTGGCGTGCGCGCGGCGTTCCTCAACTCCACGCTCGATGGCGAGACCGCGCAGCGCGTGGAGCGCGAACTGCTGGCCGGTGAACTCGACCTGCTCTACGTCGCGCCCGAGCGCCTGCTCACACCCCGCTTCCTGTCACTGCTCGACCGTGCCCCGCTCGCGCTGTTCGCGATCGACGAGGCGCACTGCGTGTCGCAGTGGGGCCACGATTTCCGCCGCGAATACCGCGAGCTGACGATCCTGCACGAGCGCTGGCCGCACGTGCCGCGCATCGCGCTGACCGCGACCGCCGATCCGCCGACCCAGCGCGAGATCGCCGAGCGCCTGCAGCTGGAGGACGCGCGCCGCTTCGTCAGTTCCTTCGACCGGCCCAACATCCGCTACACCGTGGTGCAGAAGGACAACGCCAAGCGTCAGCTGCTCGACTTCGTGCAGGGACATCGCGGCGAAGCCGGCATCGTCTACTGCCTGTCGCGGCGCAAGGTCGAGGAAACCGCCGAGTACCTCGCCGGCCAGGGCATCGACGCGATTCCGTATCACGCCGGCATGGACGCGGACCTGCGCGCGGCCAACCAGCGGCGCTTCCTGCGCAGCGACGGCGTGGTGGTGGTCGCGACGATCGCGTTCGGCATGGGCATCGACAAGCCGGACGTGCGCTTCGTCGCGCACACCGACCTGCCGAAATCGATCGAGGGCTACTACCAGGAAACCGGCCGCGGCGGCCGAGACGGCGAGCCCGCCGATGCGTGGATGTGCTACGGCCTCGGCGATCTGGTGCTGCTGCGGCAGATGATCGAACAGTCCGATTCCGGCGACGAACGCAAGCGCCTGGAACACCGCAAGCTCGATTCACTGGTCGGCTACTGCGAGACGATGCGCTGCCGCCGTCAGGTGCTGCTGGCGAACTTCGGCGAGGACTACGCGGCCAAGGGCGCGGGCCAGCCCTGCGGCAATTGCGACAACTGCCTCGACCCGCCAGCCGCGTGGGATGCCACCGTGCCCGCACAGAAGGCGCTGAGCTGCGTCTACCGCAGCGGCCAGCGCTTCGGCGCCGCGCACATCATCGACATCCTGCGCGGCAGCGAAAGCGAGCGCATCCGCCAGTTCGGCCACAACCAGCTCAGCACCTATGGCGTCGGCACCGACGTCGATGCGCGCGTGTGGAAGAGCGTGCTGCGCCAGCTGGTCGCGCAGGGTCTGCTCGACGTCGACGCCGAAGGCTATGGCGGCCTGCGCCTGACCGAAGCCAGCCGCGGCGTGCTCAAGGGCGAGACGCAGGTGATGCTGCGCAAGCCGACCAACACGAAGGAACGCGCACGGACCACGCGCGCCGCGACCGGCGCCGACATCGATCTGGCACCGGCCGACCGCCCACTGTTCGAGTCACTGCGTGCATTGCGCGGACGCCTGGCGCGCGAACAGAATGTGCCCGCCTACGTGATCTTCCACGACGCCACGCTGCGCGAGATCGCACGCCTGCGCCCGATCAGCCACGGCCAGCTCGGCGGCATCGGCGGCGTCGGCGCCGGCAAGCTGGAACGCTACGGCGACGCCGTTCTGGAAACGGTGCTGGACGCGGATTGAGCGGACAGACATCGAGAAGCTGACCGAGGCCCAAGCTGACGACGTCAGCATCCGCACTCAGCCCCGCAAAGGCAGCCGCGCCAACGACGTCTGCAGTAACTCGCGCTTGCGCGCCGGGTGAGACGCAGCCACGGCCTACCGCCGCGGCATCATCGAGCGCATCACCCGCATCACACCGCTGCAGGCAGAAGACCGCATGGTCATCCTCGCCCAGCACCGCGAGCCGGTTACCAGCTCGGGCCTGAATACCGCCTGGCGGCGCTTCATCAAGCTGGCGATCGAGGAAGAAATCATCACCTCCGACCAGCGCTTCGGCCTCCACGACCGGAAGCGCAAGGGTGGCACCGATACGCCCGGCACGTTCGCCGACAAGCAACAGACGCTCGGCCTGACCGAACAGATGCCGCGAAATTGCGGGCTGCGATTACAGAGATGATTACGGAGTCGCGCATCGAGAGGCGCTAAGCCTTTGTAGAGCTGGTGGGTCGTGATGGATTCGAACCATCGACCAGCGGATTAAAAGTCCGATGCTCTACCGACTGAGCTAACGACCCGGAAGACTGTCGCCGGCAGCAGTGGCCGGCGCAGGGGGCGCATTCTAGCGCAATGTGGGCGGCGCGTCGGCCTCAGGCCGTCGTGTTCGCGTAATGCGTCGGATCGGGCACGCCCGCTGCGTCGAATCCGTCGGCGCGCAGGCGGCACGCGTCGCAGTGACCGCAGGCCAGACCCTGTGCATCGGCGTTGTAGCAGGACACGGTCAGGCCGAAGTCGACGCCGAGGCGCACGCCTTCGCGCACGATGTCACCCTTGCCCATGCGCTGCAGCGGGGCGTGCACGCGGATGCCGGCGCCTTCGACGCCCGCCTTGGTCGCGAGGTTGGCCAGACGTTCGAATGCCTCGACGAATTCGGGACGGCAGTCGGGATAGCCGGAATAGTCGACCGCGTTGACGCCACAGAAAATGTCGGCCGCGCCGAGCACTTCGGCCCATCCGAGGGCGAGCGACAGCATGATGGTGTTGCGCGCCGGCACGTAAGTCACCGGAATGCCTGCGCCGCCCGCTTCCGGCACGTCGATGTCGTCGGTGAGTGCCGAGCCGCCAATGCTGCGCAAGTCGACGTCGACGGTCTTGTGCACGGTGACGCCCATCGCCGTGGCGACGCGCGCAGCGGCATCGAGTTCGGATGTGTGGCGCTGGCCGTAGCGCACGCTCAGCGCATGCACATCGAAGCCCTGTTCCTGGGCGATGGCGATGACGGCGGCGGAGTCCATGCCTCCGGACAACAGGACGACGGCTTTTTTCATGGGCAATCTGAATGTGGAACGGAAATTCGGATGTCGCGTGACAGGCTAACGCAGCCTTCGGTCAGGCGCGCGGCTCAACGCCCGGGCGCGTCGTCCCACAGCAGCTTGTGCAGCTGCATCTGGAACTTCACCGGCAGGCGGTCGGCGACGATCCAGTCGGCCAGTTCGCGGCCGGTGATCTCGCCCTTGCTCGGCGAGAACAGCACGTCGCAGCGATGCGGCAGACCCTTGGTCAACACGATGTCGCGCGCCCACTCGTAATCGGCGCGCGAGCACACGACGAACTTGATCTGGTCGTGTGCGGTCAGCAGCGGGAGATTGTCCCAGCGATTGCGATGCGCTTCGTTGGAGGCCGGTGTCTTGATGTCGAGAACGCGACTCACGCGCGCATCGACTTCGCTGATGTCCAGCGCGCCGGAGGTTTCCAGCGAGACCTGGTAGCCGGCATCACACAAGCGCTGCAGCAGGCCGATACAGCGCTTCTGCGCTAGCGGCTCGCCGCCGGTCACGCAGACGTGGCGGACGCCATGTTTCGCGACCTCAGCCAGGATGTCGTCGATCGTCCACCAGTTGCCGCCGTGGAACGCGTACGCGGTGTCGCAGTAGGTGCAGCGCAGGGGGCAGCCGGTCAGACGGACGAACACCGTCGGCCATCCGGCGTCGCGGGCTTCGCCCTGCAACGACAGAAAGACTTCGGTGAGCTTGAGCCGGTCGGCCGCGGACGCGGCGACCGCATCGGGCGCGACAGCGGTCATGGATCAGCGCAGGCGCGAGAGCTGGATCGCGCGGAGCCGGTCGGCGGCGGTGCGTGCCGCGTCGGTGCCGGGATACTGCTTGCCGACATCGGCGAGCGTCGTCTCTGCGCCGTCGAGGTCCTTCAGGCCGTACTGCGACAGGCCGACCTTGAGCATCGCACCCGGCGCCTTGTCACTCTGCGGATAACGCTGCAGCAGCGACAGAAACTGCTCCTGGGCCAATGCATAATTCTGGGTGACGTAATAGCTTTCGCCGAGCCAGTACAACGCGTTCGGCGCGTAGCTGCCCTGCGGATGCTGCTGCAGGAAACCCTGGAACAGCGTGGCAGATTCGTCGTAACGCGCATTCTTCAATGCATCGAACGCCTGCTCATACGCGGCGCGTTCGTCTGCGGGTGCTGCCTGGGGCGCAGCGGGCGCATTGCCCGTCGCAGATCCGCGCGCGGCCTGCGCATTCGTGTCTGCCGCGGGTGCCGGCGTCGCAGCGCCGGCTGAATCCGGCAACTCCAGACCACCACCTCCGCCACCCTGTCCGCTCTCGAGCCGGTTGAGCCGGCCGTCGATGTCGAGATACTGGTTGCGGTTGCTGGACTTGAGCTGCTCGTTCTGTTGCTGGAGCTCTTCGACCTGCGAGCGCAGCGACACGACCTCCTGCCGCAGCTGATTGAGCTGGTTGAGCAGATCGACGTTCGCGCTGGTATCGCCTGCACGCGCTTCAAGCGAAGCCACGCGGTCCGCGAGGCTCGCCCGTTGTGCCCACGCGGGCGCGGCGACCACGAGGGTCGCCGCGAACGCGACTGGGAGCACCAGCCAATGACGCATCGAACGCATCAACGAGCCGTGTAGATGATCTCGACGCGACGATTGCGGGCCCAGCAATCTTCGTTCGAGTCATTGCAGACCGGACGCTCTTCGCCGTAGCTCACGACGGCAAGCTGGGCAGCCGAACCACCGTTCGCCTGGAGCGCCGAGGACACGCCATTGCCACGACGCTCGCCCAGACCCTGGTTGTACTCGCGGCTGCCGCGCTCGTCGGCGTGGCCTTCCAGCGAGATGCGCGAAGCGCTGCGGTCACGCAGGTACTTGGCGTGGCAGGCCATCACGGCCTGGAACTCGGGACGCAGGTTGTCCTGATCCAGGTCGAAGTAGACGACGCGCTGACGCAGACATGCGTCGCTGTCGAGGTCGGCCGGAGTGTAGGCGCCGGCAGTCGGGCCGGTCGGCGCAACGGTGCCGGTTGACGGACCGGTATCGACCGGTGCCTCTTCCTTGACCTTCTTGGAACATGCGACAGCGGCGGTGCAGAGCATCGCGGCCAGCATCAAACGGGTGGTCATCTTCATCTCGTCGGTCCTTGGTTTTCTATGGCAACAGGGCAATTGTTATTGTTCGGGACGTGCAGGCAGCGTCAGCGCTGTTCCCGGTACGGACCCCATGCCGGCTCGCGCACATCGCCATCGGCGAGGACGAGGCGCTGACGCACACGGCCATCCGAGGACACCGAGTACAGCACACCCCTGCGCCCCTCACGCGCCGCGTACAGGACCATGCCGGCGTTCGGGGCAAAGCTCGGCGATTCGTCGAGCGACCCTGGCGACAGCGTAGACCAGCGGGGCGACCCCAGGCTGCGATCCAGCAGTGCAATACGGTACACGTTGCCCGAACCTTGCGCTACGACGATTTTCTTGCCATCGAAGGACACCGACGGGTCGGCGTTGTAGCTGCCCTCGAAGGTCACGCGGGTGGCGCTGCCACCAGACACCGGTGCTTGGTAGACCTGGGGGCGTCCACCGCGGTCGGAGATGAAATAGAGGCTGCCACCATCGGCCGCCCACGAGGGCGAGGTGTCGATGGCGAAGTGGTTGGTGACCTGGGTCAACGCCTTGCTGCCGAGATCCATCACATAGATCTCGGGGTTGCCGCTGCGCGAGAGCGACAGCGCCAGACGACGACCGTCCGGCGAGAATGCCGGCGCACCGTTGATCCCGCGGAAGCTCGAGACCAGCTCGCGACCACCGCTGGTGATGTCCTGGATGTAGATCGCCGAATTGCCGCTCTCGAAGCTGACGTAGGCAACGCGGCGACCGTCCGGGCTCCAGGTCGGCGACATCAGCGGCTCGTTGGAGCGCACCACCGTTTGCGGGCTGTGGCCGTCGGAGTCGGCGACGATCAGGGCGTAGCGGGCGCTCTGACCGACACCGGTCTGGGTGATGTAGGCGATCCGGGTCCAGAACGCGCCACGCACGCCGGTGATCTTCTCGTAGATCGCGTCGGCCATCTGGTGGGCGACATCACGCATCGCATTGGGCCGCGCGGTCATCGCCAGGCCGAGCACGCGCTCCTGCTTGGCGACGTCGAACAGCTCGTACTCGACCCGGTAGCTACCGCCACCGGCGTCGACGACGCGGCCCACAACCAGAAAATCCTGACGCAGCGCGCGCCAGGTCGGGTACTGGACCTCGCTGCCGCGGGTCGGACGCTCGACGATGTCGCGCTCGGGCAGCGAACGGAACTGGCCGGAACGGTCAAGGTCGGCGCGCACGACGGCGGCCACATCGGTATCGGGCGCGGCACCGCTGCCCTGGTAGGGCATCGGCACGACCGCGATCGGCATCGCCTGGGCGCTGCCGCCGGTGATGTCGATCTCGAGGCCCTGCTGCTGCGCACTGGCGAGCATGGGCAGGCCGAGTGCGAACAGAGCCAACAGGCAACGGATCAGAATGGGTTTCATCGGCTTACCGGTTTGAAGAGAGTTAACCCGGGCAGCTTGGCCGCTGGACCGGGGGACAGGATGAATACCAGCGCAATCATGGGACTGCGAAGGTGAACGGGATGGTGAGGGTCTGCGAGAAACCCGGCTCGAACCGGGCATCCGGCAGCGGCGCGGCTAACCGCCCGGAGCAAGACTGCTGCACGGCTAAGTAGGCGTAGACGGGCAGAACGTCCGCGACCAGGACCTTGCCGCCGGGCACCTGCCGGATTGCCACACTGCAATGCATTCATAGGGGCCTGCCTCCTGGCGCACAAGCCACACCGCCTGGCTCGCCTCGCTCAGGGCGACGCGGTGACGCGGTGACGCCCCTGTGGCACCACGAGCTGCGCTCATTGCGTGTCGACCGCACAGCGACGCGTGTGCCGCCCCAGGTGCGGGCATCAATCCTGCGCTGTGAAAGTGAAATTGAGCCTGCGATTGAACACAGACTGGAAGCCCTCGTACGGCAGCGGCTCGGCCGCGCGCACCGCGGCCTCGACCGAACGACGCCCCTGCGCGTCATAAGGGCACGAGGCATCGAACTCGACATTCATGACCTCGCCACCCGGCAACTGGGTGATGTAGAGGCGGCAGCGCTGGCCGACTTGCACGTTGTCAGGGCGACGCCAATTACGGCGTACGGCCTCTTGAATCGCGGCGGCGTACTTCGCAGCCAGACCGCTGTCGCCATCGGGACGACCCGGCGGCGGGCTCGCGGCGGATGCGGCGGCGCGCTGCTCGGACGCCTGCTGCGCATTGCGCTCGGCGATCTGCTTCAGACGCTGCTCCGACAGCTGCGCTTCGCGCTGGGTCTTCTCGCGCTCGGCACGCAGCTTCTCGAGCTCCTGGCGCGCGAGCCGGCGCTTTTCCTCGGCTTCCTGCTGCTTCTGCTGCTCGGCCAGCTCGACCTGCGCCTGACGACGCTTCTCTTCCTGTTCTTTCTCGCGCTGCTCGGCAGCCAGCGCATCGCGACGCACGGCGGCCTGCGAGACGGTATCGGGCTCGGGCACGACTTCCTGCAGCTGCGGCTGGCGCTGCTCGACGGCGTCCTCGGGGCGCGGTTCGGGCAACGGTTGCGGCGGTGCGGACGCGGGCTCTTCGACCGGTTCGGGCACCGGTTCCGGCACGGGATCGGGAACCGGCTCGGGCGCGGGCTCAGGATCGGGCAGCGGCTCGGGCCGGTTGGCCAGGGCCCGCTGGTCGGCGGCACTCAGCGCGTTGGGGTCGATGAGGTCGGCCGAGACCGGCGAGCCCATCGCCGATTCGGGCCGCGACGACGCGCTCCACAGCGCGCCGAGGATGATCAGGCCGAACAGCAGCACATGGACCAGGATCGACAGTCCGATCGCCACCACATTGTCGGAACGCGACTCGCGCATCTCAGTTCGCGCTTTCCGCCGGACGGCTGATCAGGCTGACCTTGGTGATGCCGGCCTCGTTGATGAGGTCGATGGCGTTCATGATCCGCTGATAGCTGGCCGCGCCGTCGCCGCTGACGAGAATCGTCGCATCCGGGTTCTGCGTGTGGATGCCGCGCAGGCGTGCAACCAGATCCTCACGCGTGACCGACGTGTTCTGGCGCTCCACCATCAACGCGAGCTGGCCGTCGGGATACACGCTGACCACGACCGGATCCTGCGGCGAGCCGAGCGACATCGCGCGCGAATCCGGCAGGTTGATGTCGGTGCCCAGATTCATCAGCGGCGTGGTGACCATGAAGATGATCAGCAGCACCAGCATCACGTCGATGTAGGGCACGACGTTGATTTCGTTCTTGAGCTTGCGCCGCTTGGAACGGCGAAGGGAGATCGACGACATGGCGGAATCCGGATGCGGGGACGGTCGAACGCGACTGGACCGGCGCGCCTGAGCGCGCCGCGGGAATCACTCGGTGCCGGTCTGACGTTCGAGGATCGAAGAGAACTCGTCGGAGAAGGCCTCAAAGCGCGTGGCGACACGCTCGACCTTCGTCGCGAAGCGGTTGTAGGCCCACACCGCCGGGATCGCTGCGAACAGACCCATCGCGGTCGCGATCAGCGCTTCGGAGATGCCCGGCGCGACGGTGGCGATGGTCGCCTCCTTGACGCTGGCCAGGCCGTGGAACGAGATCATGATGCCCCACACAGTGCCGAGCAGGCCGACGTAGGGCGCGATCGAACCGACGTTGGCGAGGTATTCGAGATTGCTCTCCAGCCCGTCGAGTTCGCGCGCGCCAGCGACGCGCATGCCGCGCTGCGCACCTTCGAGATGCGTGCGCGCATCGACGCCGCGACGCTGCCGCTGACGCGAATACTCGCGGTAGCCCGCTTCGAAGATGGCTTCGAGGCCCTCGATCTCACGGTTGCGCTCGGTCGCCGAGGCGTAGAGCTTGCTGATCTCGGCACCGGACCAGAACCGCTCTTCGAAGCGGTCGGCTTCCTTCTCGGCGCGATCGAGCAGACGCTTCTTGCGGAAGATGATCACCCAAGAGGACACCGACGCGAACAGCAGTAGCAGCATCACCAGCTGCACCGGAATCGATGCGTGCAGGATCAGCTCGAGAATGCTGAGTTCGTTGGCCATCGGCGCGGTGGCAGCCGCAGCGGCACCGGTGTTCGCGAGTTCGGTCGCGCCTGCGGCGGCCTCTTCGGGCAACGCCTGCACCTGGGCGGCGGACTGCAACAGCACGGGCATGAGACTCATCCAGGATTACTCCGCTGACGTTTCGAGTGACTTGAGTTGTGTATAGAGCGCGTCCGGAATCGCACGCGGCCTGAAATCGGATGCCGACAATGCCGCGACGCGGACCTCGGCATCGAGCAGCAGATCGCCATCGCGGCGCACCTCCTGCACGAACACCGCGCTCGCACGCCGGCATTGCCGCAGCGCCACGCTGACCTCCAGCGCATCGTCGAGCCGCGCCGGACTGCGGAAATCGATCCGCATCGCACGGACCGCGAACAACGTGCCGTGCGTATCGCGCAACATCTGCTGCCCGTAGCCGTGCGCCCGCAACCACTCGCTGCGCGCGCGCTCCATGAAAGCCACGTACTGCGCGTGATAGACGACGCCACCTGCGTCGGTATCTTCCCAATAGACGCGTGTCGGCCAACTGAATAGACCGGCCGGACCGGTTGCAGGGCTGGAAATCGCTGTCAAAGCCGCATCTCTCGGGACATCAGAACAAGTGCCCGGGGGTCGCGGTGGCGTCGCGGCGCGGTTCCAGGCCCAGATGGCGCCAGGCCTTGGTCGTCGCCATGCGGCCGCGCGCGGTGCGCACGAGATAGCCCTGCTGGATCAGATACGGCTCGATGACGTCTTCAAGCGTGCCGCGCTCCTCACTGAGCGCGGCCGCCATCGACTCGACACCGACCGGGCCGCCGTCGAAGTTCTCGATGATCAGATGCAGCAGGCGGCGATCGAGCTCGTCGAAGCCTTCCGGATCGACCTTGAGCATCAGCATCGCAGCGTTGGCCACGTCGCGATCGATGCGGCCACCGGCGCGCACCTGCGCGTAATCACGCACACGGCGCAGCAGACGATTGGCGATACGCGGCGTGCCACGTGCGCGCTTGGCGATTTCGGCGGCGCCATCGGGTTCGCAGGACAGGCCGAGAATCTGCGCCGAGCGGCGCACGATGCGGGTCAGTTCTTCAGTGCTGTAGAACTCCAGGCGCTGCACGATGCCGAAGCGATCGCGCAGCGGCGCGGTCAGCAGACCTGCGCGCGTGGTCGCACCGATCAGGGTGAAGGGCGGCAGATCGATCTTGATCGAACGCGCCGCGGGTCCCTCGCCGATCATGATATCGAGCTGAAAATCCTCCATCGCCGGATACAGCACTTCTTCCACCACCGGCGACAGGCGGTGGATCTCGTCGATGAAGAGCACATCGTGCGGCTGCAGGTTGGTCAGCAGCGCGGCGAGATCGCCGGCTTTCTCGATCACCGGCCCCGATGTCACGCGCAGCGCGACGCCAAGCTCGTTGGCGATCACGTGACTCAGCGTGGTTTTGCCCAGGCCAGGCGGCCCGAAGATCAGCACATGGTCGAGCGCCTCGCGGCGCTGCTTCGCGGCTTCGATGAAGATCGACATCTGCTCGCGGACCGGCAACTGGCCGAGGTATTCGTCCAACCGCTGCGGCCGGATGCTCGCCTCGATGGCGTCGTCCTCGCGGGTGGCGTCGGCGGCGATGATGCGGTCTGCGGTCATCCGCGCATGATCGCATGCCACGAGCGCGGTCATGCCGTGGAAGCGCCCTCGGGCGCGATGCCTTCAGCACAGAGCATCGCGCCCGAGGGCGCTCCTACTGGGTCCAATCAGGCGCGCATCGCGTCCGCGGCCAGCGCGAAGCTGTGCTTGCGCGCGCCGTGGTCGAAGATGTTGGCGGTCAGCATCAGTTCGTCCGGGCGATGGCGCGCGACGAACTCGGCGATGCCGTCACGCACGTCGTCCGGATCGCCGATCACCGAGCACGCCAGCGACTGCGCGACCATCGCCTTCTCGGCTGGCGACCAGAACGCCTCGATATCGTCGATCGGCGGCGGGATCAGGCCGGGTGTGCCGCGCCGCAAACGCACGAAGCTCTGCTGCTGCGTGGTGAACAGGCGCTCGGCTTCGGCGCGTGAATCCGCCGCGACCACGTTGAGCACCAGCATCGCGTGCGGCTGGCGCAAGTGCTTCGACGGACGGAAATCACGGTGGTACAGCGCCAGCGCTTCCGACATCGCCGCCGGTGCGAAGTGCGAGGCGAACGCATACGGCAGACCGAGCGTCGCTGCGAGCCCTGCCCCGAACAGGCTGGAACCGAGGATCCACACCGGCACGTCGAGACCCGCGCCGGGCACGGCCTGCACCGGCTGGCCGGGCTGCGCCGGCTCGAAGTAACGCAGCAACTCCATCACGTCGGACGGAAACGCATCCGCGCCAGCGTAATACCGGCGCAGCGCCTTCGTCGTCGGCTGATCCGTCCCGGGCGCACGCCCCAGACCGAGATCGATACGCCCCGGGTACAGCGACGCCAACGTGCCGAACTGCTCGGCTACCTGCAGCGGCGCGTGGTTGGGCAGCATCACCCCGCCCGAGCCGACCCGGATCGTCGACGTACCGCCGGCGATGTGCCCGATCAGTACGGCCGTTGCTGCACTGGAGATGCCGGGCATGTTGTGGTGTTCGGCCAGCCAGTAGCGCGCGTAGCCGAGCGCTTCCGCATGGCGGGCGAGATCGAGCGAACGGGCGAACGACTCTGCCGGCGTGCTGCCCTCGGTCACGGGAGCGAGATCGAGCACGGAATATGGAATGGAGCTGGGGGAGGTAGGCATGCACTGGACATGGGGTCACCCGACCAGGATTCCAGCGCACCGATGGGATGCTCTCGTGCGCGAGTGCAGGCAAAGCGGGACAGCGCATGCCCGGCGCGCGACCTCATACCGGTCTCACAGCAAGCGCGGCGGGTGGAGACGCCGCCTCAACCCGTCTCGACCACCCGATTGCGGCCCCGCGCCTTGGCGAGGTACAGCCGCCTGTCCGCTTCCGCCAACAGCTGGTGCAGACCATCTCCGGCACGCGCGGCCCGTACGCCGATGCTGACCGTCATGCGCAAGGCGCCGCTGGGCGTCTCCATGCTCAGATCCTCGATACGTCGACGCAGCGTGTCGAAATACGCGCTCTGCGCGGTGCGATCGAGACCCGGCGCCAGGACGCAGAACTCCTCGCCACCGAAACGCGCGACCAGATCCTCCGGACGCGCGTGCAACGACAGGACAGTCGCGACCTCGCGCAGCGCGTGATCTCCTGCCTCGTGACCCCAGCCGTCATTGATGCGCTTGAAGTGATCGACATCCAGAATCGCCATTGCCAGCGGCCGCTGCACGGCCTGCATGCGGATCACCATCTGCTCAGCCTGATCCAGGAAGTGGCGGCGGTTCGGCAAGCCGGTGAGAAAATCCCGCGTCGCCAGATCCTGCAAGCTGCCGATCAACTCCAGCTGATCGACGTTCTGCGAAACCCGGCAAAAGAATTCCTCCCTCGAATAGGGCTTGCGCAAAAAGTCGTTGGCGCCGCTCTTGAGGAAACGCGCCACCAGGGTGGCGTCCTCACGTCCCGACACTCCGATCACCGCGACACGGTCGCGCGCGCGCAACGCGCGCAGGCGCCGCGTCAGCTCCACGCCCTGCATGCCGGGCATTTCCTGGTCGATGATCGCCAGGCGGATCGTCGGATCCGACTCCAATGCATGCAGCGCGTTGCTGCCGTCGACAGCCTGCACCACGCGATAGCCGAACGTCTCCAGCAACGCGACGGTGTGCAGTCGCGCGGATGCGGAGTCGTCGACTACCAGCGCCGAGATGCGCCGATTACGCTCCAGACGCTTCACCAGCCAGATGATGTAGTCCAGGCTACCCGGCGTGCTTTTGAGCACCACGTCGATGACCCGGCGCCGCAACATGCGCTCCCGCAAATCCTCGTCATAGACGCCCGTGACGACGACCGTCGAGATGCCGCGATCATGAAAGCAGTCGATCACGGCCTCGCGGTCCCCGTCGGCCAACACCAGCCCCGTCAGCGCAAGAAACCAGTCGTCGTGACGATCGAGAAGCTCCCGCGCCTCGGCCAGCGTGGAGGCGACGACGACGGGGAGTTCGAGCTGCAGTTCGATCGCTCCGGCGATCGCCTGTGCGTACGCGCGCGAATTTTCCACCACCAGCACACGCTGCGGTAGAACAGGACTCTGGGCGATCGTTTGGAGCACTGGCATACGAGGCAGGCCTTCGACAGCATCACCCCGTTATCGACCACCCCGCCCACAAATTGAGCGCCGACACGCAACTTGCGTGAAACGCGTCACCTGGCAGCGTGTCTCAAACAATCACCTGCGAGACCGGGCCGCAGAAGTGCGACGCGCCCATTCGTCAGATCTGCACCTGCGACCCCAACTCCACCAGCCGGTTCCCCGGTATCCGGAAGAACACCGTCGCTGGGGCCGCGTTGCGGTGCATGAAGGCGAACAGCTTGTCGCGCCACACCGGCATGCCGCGATGCGGACTCGCGACCACGGTCTCGCGACTGGTGAAATACGTGGTGTCCATCGGATCGAGCACGATGCCGCCCTCGATGTCGCCGCAACGCATCAGCGCGATCGGCACGTCTGGCGTTTCCATGAAGCCGAACCGGATGGTGATGCGGTGGAAGTCGTCGCCGATCGATTCCATCTTCAGGCGCCGGTCCGGTGCCGCATACGGCAGCGTGAGCGTTTCGACCGTCAGGAAGACGTTGCGTTCGTGCAGCACCTTGTTGTGCTTGAGGTTGTGCATCAACGCATGCGGCACGATGCCGCGGTCGCTGGTCAGGAACACCGCGGTGCCCGGCACGCGCACCGGCGGGGCCAGCATCAGACCCGGCAGGAAGGTATCGAGGCGGATGCCGTCCTTCTGGATTTCGGCATGCAGCAGCTGGCGGCCACGGCGCCACGTGCGCAGCAGAGTGAACAGCGTGATGCCGAGCACCAGCGGGAACCACGCACCCTGCAGCACCTTGGCGCCGTTGGCGACGACGAACGCCACGTCGACGAAGATGAAAACCGCGCAGCACGGCAGCACCCAGCGCCGCCAGCGTGGCCACAGCGCGCGGGCGACAACGATCAGCAGCAGGGTGTCGATCAGCATCGTCAGCGACACAGAAATGCCGTAGGCCGCAGCCAGCGCGGACGAGGTCTGGAAGGTCAGCACCAGTGCGATCACGACGATCGCCATCGCCCAGTTGATGCCGGGGATGTAGATCTGGCCGATGGTGTCGCTGGAGGTGTGGCGCACGTGCATGCGCGGGATGTAACCCAGTTGCATCGCCTGGCGCGCGACCGAGAAACCGCCGGTGATCACCGCCTGCGAGGCGATGACGGTGGCGCAGGTCGCCAGCACGATCATCGGCCAGCGCGCCCACTGCGGTACCCCGATGTAGAACGGGTTCTGGATCGCGGCCGGGTCCTCGAGCACCAGCGCGCCCTGCCCCAGGTAATTGAGCATCAGCGACGGCAGGACGAAGAAATACCAGGCGTAGCGGATCGGCTTGGCGCCGAAGTGACCCATGTCGGTATAGATCGCTTCACCACCGGTCACCGCCAGCACCACCGCACCGAGGATGAAAACACCGCCCCAGCTGTGCTCCAGGAAGAAGCGCCCCGCCCACAGCGGGTTGATCGCGTTGAGCACCTCCGGCTCGTGCAGGATGTTGAAGACACCCAACGCCGCAAGCGAGAAGAACCACAGGATCGTGATCGGGCCGAACACGCGGCCGACCTTGGCAGTGCCGTAACGCTGGGTGGCGAACAGCGCCGTCAGCACGAGGACGGTGATCGGAATGATCCAGGCATGCAGTCCGGGCGCGACGACCTCCAGGCCCTCGACCGCAGACAGCACCGAGATCGCCGGCGTGATCACGCCATCGCTGAAGAACAGCGATGCACCGAACACGCCGAGGATGCCGACCAGATAGGCGGACTTGCCGCCCTTGGCGAGGCAGCGCTGGGCCAGCGCCATCAGCGCCATGATGCCGCCCTCGCCGTCGTTGTCGGCGCGCAGGATGATCGTGACGTACTTGAGCGTCACCACGATCATCAGCGACCAGAAGATCATCGACAGCACGCCGAGCACGGTGTCGTGATTGGCCACCAGCCCGTAGTGCGGCGAGAACGCCTCGCGCAGCGTGTACAGCGGGCTGGTGCCGATGTCGCCGAAGACGACGCCGATCGCGCCGGCGATCAGTCCGACGAGACCCACTTTGCCGTGTCCCGAACCGTGGGTACGCGGGCCCGTGCCGGGCGAACTGCTGGCGTGTGACATGTGGTGTCGACCCTGCCGACGAGTGTGTGGGGTGTCAGCGAAGCGCGGACTGTAGCGCTTTCCGGATGATGATTTCGGGCGGGTCGCCTTCACTCGCGGCGGCCTTCGCCATCCGCACCGCATCGGCCGGCTTGTAGCCCAGCTGCTGCAGCGCGACGATCGCTTCGGACATCGGATCGGCCGGCACCTGTACGCCGCCGATCGCCCCGCCCGCGCCGGCCAGATCGGCTGCGCGATCGCGCAATTCCACGACCATGCGCTCGGCGGTCTTCTTGCCGATACCGGGAATCTTGGTCAGGGCCGCGACATCGCCGGTCTGCACCAGCCGCGCGAACGTATCGACGCTGACACCCGACAGAATCGCCAGCGCGATCTTCGCGCCGATGCCGGTGACCTTCTGCACGTCGCGGAACAGCCGCCGCTCGGATTCGTGGAGGAAGCCGTACAGCGAGACGCTGTCCTCCTTCTGCGCGTAGTGCGTGAACAGCGCAACTTCGCGGCCGACCTCGGGCAGGTCGTAGAACGTGCTCATCGGCGCTTCGAGTTCGTAGCCGACGCCGTTGACGTCGATCACCAGCCAGGGCGGTGCCTTGTGGGCCAGCGTGCCGCGCAGTCTTCCGATCATGGAACGAGGTCTCCGGTATGGGTGACGGCGTGCGGGCACATCGCGCGTGGTTCGGCGTTCGCGCGGGAATCGCGGCAAAACCTCATCCCTTGCGCCCCCAGGCCTGCTTCACATCGACGCCGAGCCGTTTCGCAGTCGCGCTGACATGTGCGTGCGTGATCGCGACCGCCAATGCATCGGCGGCGTCGGCCTGCAGCTTGCCGCTCAGGCCGAGCATCAAGCCGACCATGTGCTGGATCTGCGCTTTCTCGGCGCTGCCGCGCCCCACCACCGCCAGCTTGACCTCGGTGGCCGCGTATTCGCTGACCGGCAGATCGCGCAGGACCACCGCGCCGATCGCAGCGCCACGCGCCTGACCGAGCTTGAGCGCCGAATCCGGATTGCGCGCCATGAACACCTTTTCGATCGCGACCTCGTCGGGCCGGTGCTCGATGATCAGCGCGGTCAGCCCGTCGAGCAGGCGACGCAGGCGCGCGGGAAACTCACCTGCGGTCACCAGCACCAGCGGCGCATGGAATACGTGCGTGACCTTGCCGGCCGCATCGACGTCGATGATGCCGACCCCTGTGCGCTGCGAACCGGGGTCGATGCCGAGGATGCGGGTCACGGAGGTCTTCAGCCCTCGAACTGCGCGTTCGAGTAGACCGCCTGCACATCGTCCAGATCTTCGAGCAGATCGAGCATCTTGCGCACCTGCTCGGCCGTCTCGCCGTCGACGGCGATGTCGTTGTCGGCGCGGAAGGTCACTTCGGCGTGGCCGGCCACGATGCCGGCAGCGGCCATCGCATCGCGCACGGATTCAAACGCGTCCGCGCTCGTGACCACGTCGATCGCGCCATCTTCCGGATACACCACGACATCGTCTGCGCCAGCCTCGATCGCGGCCTCGGTTACCGTGTCTTCGTCCAGCCCCTCGAAACTCAGCACGCCCAGACGCTTGAACATGAAAGCGACCGAACCTTCGGTGCCCATGTTGCCGCCGCACTTGCCGAACGCGTGGCGGACTTCGGCCACGGTGCGCACGCGGTTGTCGGTCAGCGTGTCGACGATCACGGCGACGCCGCCCGGGGCGTAGCCCTCGTAGCGGATCTCTTCGTACTCGACGCCTTCGAGCTCACCGGTCGCTTTCTTGATCGCGCGCTCGACCACATCCTTGGTCATGTTCTGGGCCATGCCCTTGTCGATCGCCGTGCGCAGGCGTGGGTTGTTCGACGGATCACCGCCGCCGGCACGCGCCGCCACGCCGATTTCGCGAATGATCTTGGTGAAGATCTTGCCGCGCTTGGCGTCGGTCGCGTTCTTGCGGGCCTCGATCGAAGGTCCTCGTCCCATGGGTCGTCAGGTCTGTTGGCGTTGGAAGCCGGCGATTTTACCCCGCATGCCCGGGCCGCGCGTGTTCGAAGCGGCCGTGGCGGAGGAATCCGACGGTCTGACGCACCGCGTCGGCCGACAGCAGCAGGCCGCTGTGGCTGGCCTGCACCACGATGTGGTCGACCAGCGCCGGCGCGCGGGTTTCCTCGACCGAGACCGTGCCGTCGTGCGGGCCGTCGAACCGCGCCAGCAGTGCGCCCAACCCGCGCGGCACGCAGCCGGCCACCATGCCCACCTCGAGGCCGGCCGGCCATTCGACGCAGCCGGCATGCAGGAGGTCGGCGCTGCGGCCGAAATACAGATGCGACATCGGCACCCGCGACAGCGCGTGCGCCGCGCCGCTGCCGCAGACCGGCGAGCCCAGGCAGACGATGCGGCCGACCGGCAGATCCGGCGCCGCGCCCGCCGCCCGCAGCGCCGACAGGCCACCGAGACTGTGGCCGACCACGTGCGCCGGGCCTTGCGCGAATGCGTCGGCGAGGCGTTGGGCCGCCGCATCCGGGCCACCCGCGATGCTCGGGTAACCGATGATCTCCGGTTCGAAGCCCGCCTCAGCCAGACCACGCGCGAATCGGCGCATCGTCAGGCCAATCATCCAGATGCCGTGCAGCAGCAGCACACGCGTCGGCCCGTCACTCATGCGACAGCCCCGCTTGCTACGCGGCCCTGCCGCCAGGCCCGCGGCGACACGCCGCTGTGCGCCTTGAACGCACGCGACAACGCCGCCTCGCTGCCGTAACCGACCTCGTCCGCGATCAGTTTCAACGGCCGCCCGCGGCGCAGCGCGCGTTGCGCGAGACCGATCCGCCAGGCCTGCAGATACTGGCCAGGCGTCTGGCCGATCGCCTCGCGAAAGGCGTCAGCGAACGCGCTGCGCGACATCCCAGCAGCCTCGGCCAGTGATTCCAGCGACCACGGCTGCGCCGGCGCTTCATGCATGGCCACCAGCGCGCGTCGCAGCCGCGGATGGGCCATGCCGGCCAACAGTCCGCCTCGCAGCGCGCCGGCCTCCATCTGCTGGCGCAGCACCTGCACCAGCAACGCCTCGACCAGGCGTTCGATCAACGCGGTGCGCCCGCAGCGCCCGTCGAAGGCTTCCTCGAACAGCAACGTCAGCAGGCCCTGCGAGCCCGGCAGCGCTTCGGGCGAGACCCACAGCGCGCGCGGCAAGGCCGTGGCCAGCGGACTGTCGGCGCCGCCTTCGAACAGCAGGCGCACCCGCATCCAGGCCGCGCCGGCTTCGGGAACGACCGCATCGCGCGCCTCCACGCGCGGCAGCACCAGCAGCCCCGGCCCTGTCCACGCACCATGACCGGGCATCGCGATCCCGCCGTCGCGCAGCAGCCAAAGCGCAGCCTCCGGCACACCGTCGCCGAGCGGATCGACACGCGCGGCAATCGGAAAACGATCGAGCAGTACAGCGAGACGATCGACCATGACAGGACTCCAGGGCAAGTTTCCTGGACTTTGTATCACCAATCGTCGCCCGAGACCGTGCACGATGGCTACCTCGCCGGCGCATTCCGTGACCGGTCCGACAGGAGATTTCCGATGTCCATCGACACCGTGCTCTACACCGCCACCGCCAGTGCAACCGGCGGCCGCGAAGGCCGCGCCACCTCGTCCGACAACGTCCTCGACGTCACCCTGTCGACCCCGCGCGAACTCGGCGGCGCCGGCGGCCCCGGCACGAATCCCGAGCAGCTGTTCGCAGCCGGCTATTCGGCCTGCTTCCTCGGCGCGCTCAAGTTCGTCGCCGGCCAGCACAAGGTCGCGCTGCCGGCCGACACCACGGTCACCGGCAAGGTCGGCATCGGCAAGATTCCGACCGGCTTCGGCATCCAGGCCGATCTCAGCATTTCGGCGCCGGGCGTGGATCGCGAGCAGCTGCAGACCCTGGTCGACGCCGCGCACATCGTGTGCCCGTACTCGAACGCGACCCGCGGCAACATCGACGTGACGTTGTCGATCGCCGAGTAAGTCGCAGGTGGGTGGGACGCGCCCGGCGCGTCCCGCTCAGCCCTGCGCCGGACGGCGCAGGATGAATTCCAGATCGTTGATCGAGCCGACCGGGAAGATGTAGTCCCCGACCTGCTCGAAGCCGTAACGCGCGTAGAAGCGCTGGGCGCCTAGGTTCTCCGACCACACGCCGACCCACAGCGTGCGCGGACCGTCGCGCAGCAGCCACTCCATCGCGGCGTCCATCATCCGCGTGCCGTTGCCGCCACCCTGGTGACCCTGCACGAGATAGAGCCGCTTGAGTTCGCCGTCGCCCTTGGCGACATCTGCGTGCGGCAGGCCACACGGACCGGCCGCGGCGTGGCCGATCGCCTCACCCTCGTGCTCCAGCAGCCAGACCGCGTAATCGGGATGCGCAAGGATCGTGCGCTGCTTCTCCACCGCGTACGCGTCGGCGAGGAACGCCGCGAGATCCCCTGGCGGATACAGATGGCCGAAGGTCTCGGTGAACGTGCGCGCGGCCAGCGCCGACAGCGTGGCCGCATCGTCGACAGTGGCGCGGCGCAGGGTCGTCGGCATCTACGTCAGACCTGCTCGATGTCCCACGCGGCATGCGTATCGGGCACAAAGGTCAGACCGACGGCACCCGAACGTGCGAACAGTTCCGGCGCATAGGTCCGCACGAGCCAGCCGCCGAGCACGCGGGCGCGCTCGGTGACCAGTCCAGAGGCGTCATCGCTCGACAGCGCTTTCCATTCCAGCGCGCTCACGACACCACCGCCTTCGGCCGGACCTGGATATGCACTTCGGCCAGCTGCGCGTCCGCGATCGGCGACGGCGCGTCGGTCATCAGGCACTGCGCGCCGGTGGTCTTCGGGAACGCGATGACGTCGCGGATCGACTCGGTGCCGGCCATCAGCGCGGCGATGCGGTCGATGCCGAATGCGATGCCGCCATGCGGCGGCGCGCCGTACTTCAGCGCGTCGAGCAGGAAGCCGAACTTCGCCTGCGCTTCTTCGGCGCCGATGCCCAGCAGTTCGAACACCGCCGACTGCATCGAGGAGCGGTGGATACGGATCGAACCGCCGCCGATCTCGTTGCCGTTGAGCACCATGTCGTAACCGCGCGACACGGCCGTCGCGGCGTTCGCGCGCAGGTCGGCCTCGTCGTCGACCGACGGCGCGGTGAAGGGGTGATGCAGCGCGACGTAGCGCTGCGCCTCGTCGTCCCATTCGAACATCGGGAAGTCGGTGACCCACAGCGGCGCCCAGCCGTCGGCAACCAGATTGAAATCCTTGCCGGCCTTCAGGCGCACCGCGCCCATGAAATCGCTGACGGTCGAATACTTGCCGGCGCCGAAGAACACGAGGTCGCCATTGCCGGCGCCGACGTGCGACACCAGACCCGCGAACGCGGCCTCGTCGAAGAACTTCTGGATCGGCGAGCTGACCTCGCCCGTCTCCGAAATCTTGACGTAGGCCAGACCCTTCGCGCCGTACTTCGCAGCATGCGCAGCGTATTCGTCGATCTGCTTTCGACTCAGACTCGCGCCACCCGGAATGCGCAGCGCGCAGACGCGGCCGCCGGCTTCGTTGGCCGGGCCGGTGAACACCGCGAACTGGCTGTCCTTGACCAGATCGGCGACGTCGACCAGTTCCAGCGCGATGCGCAGGTCCGGCTTGTCCGAGCCGTAGCGACGCATCGCCTCTGCGTAGGTCATGCGCGGGAATTCGGCAGCGAGTTCAACGTTGGCGACATCGCGGAACACGTCGCGGATCATCGCCTCGACGAGATCCTGCACGTCGCGCTCCGACACCCACGCGAACTCCATGTCGAGCTGGGTGAACTCCAGCTGGCGGTCGGCGCGCAGCGCTTCGTCGCGGAAGCAGCGCGCGATCTGGTAGTAGCGGTCGAAGCCCGCCATCATCAGGATCTGCTTGAACAGCTGCGGCGACTGCGGCAATGCGTAGAACTCGCCGGGATGCATGCGCGCCGGCACCAGGAAGTCGCGCGCACCTTCCGGCGTCGCCTTGGTCAGGATCGGCGTCTCGATGTCCTGGAAACCCTTGTCGTCCAGCCAGTGGCGCAGCGCGCTGACCAGCTTGGTGCGCGTACGCATCCTGCGCTGCATTTGCGGATGACGCAGGTCGAGATAGCGGTACTTCAGGCGCGTTTCTTCGCCCGGATTCTCGTGGTGGTGGAACGGCAGCGGCTCGGCCTTGTTCAACACTTCGATCTGCGTGGCGACGATCTCGACCTGGCCGGTGCGGATCTTCGCATTGACCGAATGCCGCGCGCGCACCGTGCCGGTGATGCGCAGGCAGTCCTCGTAGCCCACCTTCTCGGCGGTCGCGACGACGGCCGCATTGCCGTCCGCGTCCGACGACTCCGCAACCACCTGCACGATGCCTTCGTGGTCACGCAGGTCGATGAAGCAGACGCCGCCGAGGTCGCGGGCGACATCGGCCCATCCGCACAGGATGACGGTCTGGCCGATCAGCGATTCATCGATCAGGCCGCAGAAATGGGTACGCATGGGAACTCCGGACACGAAAGCGCGGGCGCACAGACCGCCATGGCGACGGCCGAGCTGGATGGAAGCCCGCTAGTTTAAGGCGTCGCCGCGGCGCGCGCGGCGGCAGGGGCCGTCAGTCCGCCGAGGCGGGCTTCGCGGCAGGCTTGGCGGCCGGCTTCGATTCGCTGGCCGCGGGCTTGGGTTCGCTCTTGGCCGCAGGTGCGTCGTCAGCCGGTTTGTCAGCGCCCGACTTGGCACCGCCATCGCCGCTCTCGACCAGATTGCGCTTCTTGTCGCCGTCCTTCTTGAAGTCGGTCTCGTACCAGCCGCTGCCGGCGAGGCGGAACGACGGCGCGGTGAGCTGCCGCTTGACCGCGGACGCGCCGCAGTCGGGGCAGGTCTCGGGATCAGGATCGGACATCTTCTGCAGACGGTCGAAACTGTGGCCGCATTCGGCGCACTGGAAGGCATAGATCGGCATGGGAGCGCTGCGAGGAATTCAGGGGGACGGACATGAGGACGCCCCGGACCGGTTCAAGCCGGCCGGGGCGCGATTGTGCGGGATCGCAGCAGGCGCCGCATCCGCGGCGCCTGTGCCGGGTCAGTAGCCCCAGGGCGCAGGTGGGGCGGCGACGGTCTTGGTCAGGTCGAACTCGACCTGGAACTTGCGACCGCCCGGACGGGCCAGCTCGTAGACGAAGCGCTTGCCGGGCTCGATGTCCATCGCCCAGGTATTGGTGACCGAGGCGTTGAGGCCTTCCTTCTCGAACAGCGCGATGGACTCGGCGTCGACCGGAAATTCCTGGCGCTGCGCGGTGCCGGCGTTCTGCGATTCGCCGCCGTACATGGTGACCGGGTCCTCGCTGCCGTCGGGCATGCGGTGGTCGTGCTTGAGGCGCAGGCCATGCTCGGTGCGGGTCAGGATCCAGGTGCGCGAGTGATCGTCGCCGACATGGAACGGGATGCGCAGCTCTTCCTTGCGGTTGCTGCAATCGCGCACGTGCATGACCAGTTCCTTGCCCTCGAACGGATCGGGCTCGGCGCCCGGCGCAGGCGCCGGCTCGTTGGTGATGATGCGGCCCGCGAAGGCTTCGCCGCAGTGGCGGGCGATCGCGGCGAGGAATTCATCGGCAGGCACGCGCTGGGTGGCGGCATCGACCGCCGCGGCAGCAGCAGCGGCATCGGCGGTGGGGTTGGCCGCGGCAGGCGGCGCGGGTTCGGCGGATTCCTTGCCACCGCAGGCGGCGAGCGAAATCACGGTGGCGAGCAGTGCGAGTCGGAGCGGATTCGGGTTCATCGCATCACCCTAACCGGCACCCGCAAGGGCGGCAACCCGGGCGAACCCGGGGATCGCGATTACGCAGCTTCGTACAGCGCCAGCAGATCGCCTTCGGCCTGTTCGAGCTCGGCGCGCAGCGCAGCCTGGCGCTGGCCGAGCGTCGTGGCCTTGTCGGGATCGGCATACGTGCCCGGATCGGCAAGCGCGCCGTCGATGTCCGACAGCGCCTGCTCGAGTTCGGCGACGCGCCCTTCCGCCTTCTGCAGCTTGTGCGGATTGGCCTTCGGACGCGACGCGGCCGGCGCGGCGACAACTGCGGGCGCGTCGGCTTTGGTCGGCGGTGGCGTGCGCAGTTCGCCGGCATTGCCACGCGCGCGCAGCCATGCCGCGTACTCGTCGAGATCACCGTCGAACGGAATCACCACGCCGTCGGACACGCGCCAGAAGGTGTCGCTGACCAGGCCGATGAGATGGCGGTCATGCGAGACCAGCACGATCGCGCCGGCGAAGTCGCTGAGCGCTTCGGCCAAGGCCTCGCGCATTTCGAGATCGAGATGGTTGGTCGGTTCGTCGAGCAGCAGCACGTTCGGCTGCAGCCAGGCGATCAGCGCCAGCGCCAGGCGCGCGCGTTCGCCGCCGGAGAAGCCGTCGATGCTCTCGAACGCGCGATCGCCCGGGAAGCTCCACTTGCCGAGGAAGTCGCGGAACGACTGGATCGACGCGGTCGGCGAGATCTCGCGCAGGTGGTCGATCGGCGACGTGCCGGCGACCAGCGATTCCACCGTGTGCTGGGCGAAGTAGCCGATGCGCAGGTCCGGGTGCGCGTAACGCTCGCCGGCCAGCAACTGCAGCTCACCGACCAGCGTCTTGACCAGCGTCGACTTGCCGGCGCCGTTCGGGCCGAGCAGGCCGATGCGGTCGCCGGCTTCGAGACCGAAGCCGACGTTGTCGAGAATGACGACCCGCCCGTCCGCGGTCGGATAGCCACAGGTGCCGTGATTGATGCGCAGCAACGCGTGCGGCAGCTTCACCGGCGCCGGGAAATCGATCTGCACCTCGCGCTCGGCGCGCACGGCTTCGGTGTCGGCCATCTTGGCCAGACGCTTGACCCGCGACTGCGCCTGCTTGGCCTTGGCCGCGCTGGCCTTGAAGCGGTCGATGAACTTCTGCAGATGCGCCTTCTCGGCCTGCGACTTCTCGTGCGTGATCTGCTGCAGGCGCAGCTGCTCGGAGCGCTGGCGCTCGAACGAGGTGTAATCGCCGGAGTACAGCTTGGCCTTGCCGCCATGCAGGTGCAGCGTGTGGGTGCAGACGTTGTCGAGGAACTCGCGGTCATGCGAGATCAGCAGCAGCGTGCCCGGATACTTGAGCAGCCACTGCTCCAGCCACAGCACGGCGTCGAGATCGAGATGGTTGGTCGGCTCGTCGAGCAGCAGCATGTCGCTCGGCGTCATCAGCGCGCGGGCGAGATTCAGACGCACGCGCCAGCCGCCGGAGAACGTCGCGACGGCACGCTGGTGGGTCTCGGCCGGAAAGCCCAGACCGTGCAGCAGCTTGCCCGCGCGCGCGCCGGCGTCGTACGCGCCGACTTCGGCCATGCGCATGTGCACATCGGCGACTGCTTCCCAGTCTTCGGCGGCCAGCGCATCGGCCTCGGCCTTGAGCACGGCGGCCACCGCGGCGTCGCCGCCGAGCACAAAGTCGATGGCCGGATCCGGCAGCGAGGGCATTTCCTGGGCGATGCTGGCGAGGCGCAGGCGGTTGGGCAGATCGAGATCGCCCTTGTCAGCCTCGACCTCGCCGCGCACGGCTGCGAACAGGGAAGACTTGCCGGTGCCGTTGCGGCCGACCACGCCGACGCGCCAGCCGGCGTGCATGGTCAGGTCCATCTCGGACAGCAGCAGCCGTTCGCCACGCCGCAGGGCGAAATTCTTGAAAGAGATCATGGCGACGATTCTACCGGACGCCGCCTGTCGGGCGGCTTTCCGGGGAGTGCAGCGCGCGGTTTGCCAGAACGCGGAAGTGGCTCGGACACGGCCGTTTCGATGCCGATGAAACCTTTGACCGGTTTGTTACGTGCGTGTTAAAGCCGAAGGGCAGTCGTTTCGCACGCATCGCTTTCCTACCCCCACAAGGACCGCCGCATGACCCGACGCCCGCTGCATCTCGCCCTGCTCGCATCGCTGGCCGCAGGCCCCGTCCTCGCCCAGGACGCACCCGCCGCGCAGAACCCGCGCACGCTCGATACGCTGATCGTCACCGGTACCCGGGTCTCCGACCGCACGGTGGCCGAATCGCAATCGCCGATCGATATCCTCACGCCCGAAACACTGACCTCCACCGGCACGCCGGAACTGGCCACCGCGCTGTCGCGCGCACTGCCGTCGCTGAACTTTCCGCGGCCAGCGATCAACGACGGCACCGACGCCGTACGTCCCGCGCAGATCCGCGGTCTGTCGCCGGATCACGTGCTCGTGCTGGTCAACGGCAAGCGCTATCACTCCGGCGCGCTGGTCAACGTCAACGGTTCACAGGGCCGCAGTTCGTCGCCGGTCGACCTCAACACCATTCCGATCTCGGCGATCGAACGCGTCGAAGTGCTGCGCGATGGCGCGTCGGCGCAGTACGGCTCGGACGCGATCGCCGGTGTGATCAACATCGTGCTCAAGGGAAGACCCGGCAGCGGTGGCGTGTCCGCGCGCTACGGCCAGTACAGCGCCGGCGACGGTGAGCAGTACCAGGTGCTGGCGGATGCCGGCTTCGGCATCGGCAACGACGGCTTCGTGCACCTGTCCGCGCAGGGCGCGCACCAGGACCAGACCAATCGCGCGAGGCCGTTCATCGGCACGCCCGGCCCGACCACCGCGCCACTCGGTCAGGTGGTGCAGCGCCAGGGCGATCCCGAAGTCGACCACCGCTCGGTGACGTTCAACGCCGAACTGCCGGTGACCGAATATCTGCAGTTCTACGGCACCGGCATCTACACCAAGCGCGATTCGCTTTCCAACGGCTTTTTCCGCCCCGCCGGCGACCCGCGCAACATTCCGTCGATCTATCCCGACGGTTTCCTGCCGCAGATCAACAATGTCACCACCGACCACCACTTCACCGCCGGCTTCAAGGCCGAGACCGCGGGCGGCACCGCGATCGACTTCAGCTACACCTACGGCGACAGCGAGATGACGTTCGACATCCTCAACACGCTCAACCGGAGCCTGGGCCCGACGTCGCCGACGCAGTTCTACGCCGGTGCGCTGGAAGTCCGCCAGCACGTGCTGAATCTCGACCTGAGCAAGCAGCTCGAATGGGGCCTCGACTATCCGGTGACCTGGTCCTATGGCGCCGAATGGCGCGGCGACGGTTTCATCCAGTCGCCGGGCGAACCGCTGTCGTATGCGAACGGCGGTGTCGTCGCGCCGGGCCAGACCACGCCGCTGCCGGGCGCGCAGGTGTTCGCCGGCTTCCGTCCCGGCGACGGCGGCGACTTCGACCGCAATGCGCTGTCGTTCTATACGGGGCTCGAAGCCGACCTCACCGACAAGCTGTCGCTGGGCGTGGCGGGCCGCTTCGAGGACTTCAGCGATTTCGGCGACACCAGCAACCTCAAGATCTCCAGCCGCTTCGAATTCACCGACGCCGTTGCCCTTCGCGCGACGGCCTCGACCGGCTTCCGCGCGCCGTCACTGCAGCAGCAGTATTTCCAGTCGACGGCGACGAACTTCATCGCCACCCCGCAGGGCACGCTGCCGTTCGACATCGTGACCTTCCGCGTGACCAACCCAGCCGCGATCGCGCTGGGCGCCGAACCGCTGCGCGCGGAAGAGTCGACCAACTACAGCCTGGGTCTGGTGCTGCAGCCCGTCGAGAACCTCTACGTCACCATCGACGCCTACCAGATCGAGGTCGAGGACCGCATCTCGCTGTCGGCCAATCTCACCTCGGCGCCGGTGCGCAATTACCTGCAGGCCAACGGCTTCGCGGGCGTCGGCGGCGGCCGCTACTTCACCAACGCCATCGACACCACGACCCGCGGCGTGGACCTGGTCGGCACCTACGGCTGGGCGCTGGCGAACAGCCAGCTCGATCTGACGCTGGGCTACAACTACAACAAGACCACCATCGACCGGGTGGCCGAGAACCCGGCCACGCTGACCGCGATCGATCCGACCGCGGTGCGCTTCGACCGGGTCGAACGCGGTCGCTTCGAGGTCGGCGCGCCGCGCGACAAGATCCTGCTCGGCGGCACCTGGACCGTGGGCGGGTTCGAAGCGACGGCCAATGCGACGCGCTACGGTGACTTCAGCGTGCTCGGCAGCACCGCCGCGCTCGACCAGACCTTCGACGCGGCCTGGACGCTGGACCTCGCGTTCTCCTACGCGCTCGACAAGTGGACGTTCACCGTCGGCGGCGACAACGTGCTCAACGCGTATCCGGACGAAGTGCTGTTCGCGAACTCCACCGGCGGCCAACTGCCATGGAGCGGCAGTTCGCCCTTCGGTTTCAATGGCGCCTTCGTCTACGCGAACGCCGCCTACCGCTGGTAAATCCCCGCGTCACACCGCGATTTCTCGACGCCCCGGTCTGCCGGGGCGTCGTCGTTTGCGGCCGATACTGTCGTTCCACAAAAGGAACGATTGGATCGCATTTTTATGATCATTGACGGTTTCAGGACAATGCGCTCCAATCGCCTTTACGAATTTCCAACAACAGGCTTCCCCCGATGCTTCGCCCCCACCGTTTGACCCTCGCCGTCGCCGCGGCGCTGGTGTTCCCGACCGCCGCATTTGCCCAGCAGGCCCCCGCCGACACGCAGGCGCGCACCTCCACGCTCGACACCCTGATCGTCACCGGCACCCGCGTCAGCGACCGCACCGTCGCCGAATCGCAGTCGCCGATCGACATCATCACGGCCGAGACGCTGACCGCCTCCGGCACCACGGAACTGGCGACCGCACTCGCACGCGCCCTGCCCTCGCTGAACTTTCCGCGCCCGGCGCTGACCGACGGCACCTCGGCGATCCGCCCGGCGCAGTTGCGCGGCCTCGCGCCCGACCAGGTGCTGGTGCTGGTCAACGGCAAGCGTCGCCACACCTCGTCGCTGCTCAATCTCAACGGCACGATCGGCCGCGGCTCGTCGCCGGTCGACCTCAATACCATTCCGATCTCGGCGATCGACCGCGTCGAAGTGCTGCGCGACGGCGCGTCAGCGCAGTACGGCTCCGATGCGATCGCCGGCGTCGTCAACGTGGTGCTCAAGGGCTCGTCCGAAGGCGGCAGCCTGTCGGTGAGCGCGGGCCAGTATTCGGCTGGCGACGGCAAGCAGACCCAGATCGCCGGCGACACCGGCCTGGCGCTCGGTGAGCGCGGCTTTCTGCACCTGTCGGCGCAGGTCGGCCAGCAGGAAGAGACCAACCGCGCGCGTCCGTTCGCGGGCACGCCGGGCGTCACCCAGCCCGCGCTCGGCCAGAAGGCCTTCGTGATCGGCGAGCCGGAAGTCGATTTCGGCGCGGTCGGTTTCAACACCGACATCGCCCTGACCGACAGCATCAGCGTCTACGGCTTCGGTACTGCGAGCAATCGCGATGTCACCTCGTTCGCGTTCTTCCGCGCCCCAAACAATACCGCGCAGAACATCCGCAGCGTCTATCCCGACGGCTTTCTGCCGGAGATCAACAACATCTCCAAGGACCGGTCGCTGGTCGCCGGCGTCAAGGGCCACGCGGGCGAGTGGAACTGGGACCTGAGCTACAACTACGGCTACAACCACCTCGAGTTCTATACGCGCAACACGCTCAACGCGAGCCTGGGCGCGACCTCGCCGACCTCGTTCTACGACGGCGCGCTCGAGACCACGCAGAACATCGTCAACCTCGACATCAGCCGTCCGCTGGAAATCGGCCTGGCCTATCCGGCGACGCTGTCGTTCGGCGTGGAAGGCCGCAACGAGAAGTGGAACCAGTCGCCGGGCGAATACGGTTCGTACGCGAACGCCGGCCTCGGTGCACCCGGTGCGGGCGCAGGCGCGCAGGGCTTCGGCGGTTTCGCGCCCGAAGTCGCCGGTGCCTTCGACCGCGACAGCCACGCGGTGTACGCGGGTCTGGAAGCGGACTTGACCGAGAAGTTCTCGGCCGGCGCCGCGGCACGCTACGAGGACTACGACGATTTCGGCAGCCAGGTCTCGGGCAAGCTCTCGGCGCGCTATGCGTTCAACGATGCGGTCGCGTTGCGCGGCACGGTGGCGAGCGGCTTCCGCGCACCGTCGCTGGCGCAGCAGTATTTCCAGACCGTCAGCACGACTTTCCTGGCCGGCATCAACACGCCGTTCGAGATCCGCACGTTCCCGGCCAGCAGCGCGGTCGCGCAGGCCTTCGGCGCCGAGGCGCTGAAGCCCGAGGAGTCGCTGTCCTACAGCCTGGGTCTGGTGTTGCAGCCGGTCGACAATCTCTACGTCACCGTCGACGCCTACCAGATCGATGTCGACGACCGCATCGCGCTGTCCTCCAACCTCACCGGTGACGCGGTGCGTCGCCTGCTCGAATCGCAGGGCATCTTCGGCATCACCGGCGGCCGCTACTTCACCAACGCCATCGACACGCGCACGCGCGGCATCGACGTCGTTGGCAGCTACCGCTGGGATCTCGCCGCCAGCAGCTTCGACCTGACCGCCGGCTACAACCACACCAAGACCGAGATCACCCGCATCGCGGCGAACCCGGATGAGCTGGCGCAGAACGGCCTCAACCTCGAGCGCATCGACCGCGTCGAGATCGGCCGCATCGAGGATGGCTTCCCGCGCAACAAGTTGTTGCTCTCGGGCACGTGGAACGTGGACGACTGGGCGTTCGCGGTATCGACCACGCGCTACGGCAGCGTGCGCACGACACCGAACAACGCCGCGCTCGACCAGAAGTACGGTGCCAAGTGGCTGCTCGACCTGTCGGCGACGTTCAGGCCGGGCGACAACTGGGCCCTGACGCTGGGCGCGGACAACGTGCTCAACGAGTATCCGGACGAGAACATCTTCGGCAACTCGACCAACGGGCAGTTCCCCTACAGCAACCTTTCCCCGTTCGGGTTCGGCGGCGCGTTCGCCTACGCGAAGGTCGCCTACACCTGGTAATCGGCGTCTGCTGATTACGCTTCGATGCCCCGGCTTGCCGGGGCATCGTCGTTTCGGGGTTCTGGATTTCTCCCGAACGCTCGGCGAGCTCGGATCGAACGGCATGACTTCGGAGACCCAGCGCCCGCCGGGCCGTTGTCGGGTCGTCAGGTTCGGCTGCTTCGGATCCTTGCTTCCACTGATTTCCATCGGATGCCGAAGGGTGTCCTGACAGCACTCGCGCATGTCCGAGGCCGAACACAGGCGTTCGATGCAACATCGATCTCGTCCGTTTGACCGGCACATTCCCGCCCGTTCCCGGCCTTTCGCATCGTCAACACCGTAATTCGACGAAGAACGTGCAGATTGCTGCTTGCCCCTGTCGCAAGGCGTCGGCGACACTGCAAGGCCAGTTATGGCGACATGCCCCCGATGCCGCACAACACCGACCTGATCAACATTGTCGCCGTCGGCCTGGTGACGGCCTTCGTGTTCGGCGCGCTCGCCAACAAGCTGCGGCTCTCGCCGCTCGTGGGCTATCTCGTCGCGGGCATCATCGTCGGACCGTTCACCCCCGGCTTCGTCGCCGACCAGGACCTCGCCAACCAGCTCGCCGAGATCGGCGTGATGCTGCTGATGTTCGGCGTCGGCCTGCACTTTTCGCTGAAGGACCTGATGGACGTGAAGTCCATCGCGATCCCTGGCGCGATCGCGCAGATCACGGTCGCGACCGTGCTCGGCTGGGTGCTGGCGTGGCTGATGGACTGGCCGCTGGTCAGCGGCTTCGTGTTCGGCCTCGCGCTGTCGGTCGCCAGTACCGTGGTGCTGCTGCGCGCGATGGAAGAGCGGCGACTGCTGGATACGCGACGCGGGAAGATCGCGGTCGGCTGGCTGATCGTCGAGGATCTGGTGATGGTGCTGGCACTGGTGCTGCTGCCGGTGCTGGCCGACATCTACACCGATCGCGGTGGCGAGACGCCGCCCGGCGCCGGCGCGATCACGCTGATGATTCTGTGGACGCTGGTCAAGGTCAGCGCCTTCGTCGCGGTGATGCTGCTGGTCGGCCGCCGGGTGATCCCATGGGTACTCGAGCGCATCGCCGGCACCGGCCAGCGCGAACTGTTCACTCTGTCGGTGCTGGCGATCGCGCTGGGCGTGGCGTTCGGCGCATCCACGCTGTTCGGTGTGTCGTTCGCGCTCGGCGCGTTCTTCGCCGGCATGGTGCTCAACGAATCGGAATTCAGCCATGAGGCCGCGAACGATTCGCTCCCTCTTCGAGACGCGTTCGCGGTGCTGTTCTTCGTCTCGGTGGGCATGCTGTTCAACCCGATGATCCTCGTCGAGCATCCGTGGCAGGTGCTGGCGACGTTCCTGATCATCGTGGTCGGCAAATCGATCGCCGCGTACTACATCGTGCGGCTGTTCAAGCATCCGCGTTCGACGGCGTTGACGATTTCCACCAGCCTCGCGCAGATCGGTGAGTTCTCTTTCATCCTCGTCGGTCTTGGCGTCGCGCTGCAGCTATTGCCCGAAACCGGGCGCGATCTTGTGCTGGCCGGTGCATTGCTGTCGATCGTGGTCAATCCGCTGCTGTTCGCCTGGCTCGACCGCTGGCAGGCGAAACAGGAACTCGCCGCGCGTGCCGCTTCGGCTGCAGATGCCGCGCCGCTGCCGCCCGAGCTTGTGGTCCCGGCAGATTTGCACGGTCACGCGATCCTCGTCGGCTACGGCCGCGTCGGCCGTCAGCTGGCGGATCTGCTCAAGCAGCGCGGCGTGCCGCTGGTAATCGTCGAGGACGACAACGAACTGGTGCGTCGCGGGCGCGAGCGCGGCTTCATCGTCGTACGCGGCAACATCGCGTCCGAGCCGGTGATGCTCGACGCCGCGCCCGATCGTGCGGCGCTGGCGATCTTCGCCATTCCGCAGGCACTGGAAGCCGGCGAGGCGATCGAGCGCATGAAGGCCGTCAACCCCGCGCTCACCGTGCTCGCACGCGCGCACAGCGACGGCGAGGTCAAACATCTGCTGCAGCACGGCGCCGACGGTGCGGTGCTGGCCGAACGCGAGCTGGCGTATTCGCTGGCCGAGATGGTGATGTCGACGCCGCCGTTCCGCCCGGTGCGTCCGGGTTCGGTCCCGGTCGAGGCGCCGCAGCCGGGCTGACGATGCGCCTGGTCGTGCTCAGTGGTGCGGGCATCTCGGCGGAGAGCGGCATCCCCACGTTCCGTGATGCGCTCACCGGCCTGTGGGCGCACTTCGATGCCGAGCGCCTGGCGACCGAAGACGCGTTCCGCGCCTATCCCGCACTCGTCTGGGGCTGGTACCGCTGGCGCGCGTCGATGGTGGCTGCAGCCGCGCCGAATGCTGCGCACCTCGACGTCGCTGCGCTTGCGGGCGACGGCCACGCGCTGACGGTGGTCACCCAGAACGTCGACGATCTGCACGAACGCGGCGGCGCACGCGACGTGTTGCATCTGCATGGCCGGCTGCTTGCCTCGCGCTGCATCGGATGCGGTGCGCGCATCACGTCTGATCCGATTCTCGCGGCGCCGTCGCCACCCGACGGCGGGACGCGCGAAACGCCGCCCGCCTGCGCGGCCTGCGGCGCAGCGTTCCGCCCCGATGTCGTGTGGTTCGGCGAATCATTGCCGGCAGACGCTTGGGACGCGGCCGAAGCGGCTGTCGACGCCTGCGATCTGCTGGTCGTCATCGGCACCTCGTCACTCGTGTGGCCGGCTGCCGGCCTGCCCGAACGCGCATTGCGCGCCGGCACGCCGGTGCTCGACATCAATCCGCAGGCGACGCCGCTGTCGTCGCGTGCAACTGCGCACTGGTCAGCGACCGCGACCGCCGGCATGGCGCACCTGCGCGCGCGTCTGCAGCAGACGCGGGACGATCCGAGGCGCGTCCTTGCGGACTGAGCGCCGCACCTCAGTCGTCCAACGGCAGCAGGATGTCGGCGCGCAGATCGGCCTCTGCCACCTGCTCGGGATCGTCGAGGAAGTGATAATGCAGCGGCGCATCGCGCAGGCGTTCGCCGCTTGCAGGCCACCACTGCGCCAGCAGACGATCGGTCATGTCTTCCAGTCCCGAGTACGCACCGACATGGCGCACGCGGGCGTGGCGACCACCACCGATCGTCAGACTGCGCAGCGGCCGCGGCACTCTCGCCGGAATCGGCAGGCGTACCGCGGCATCGAACTGCAGCACGTGCGGTGGCAGGTCGCGGTGATCGCCGAGCGGCACGCCGATCAGTGCATCGATGCCGTCCACCAGACCGGCCGTTTCGGCCCAGCCGAACAGACGGCCGAAGGCATCATCGAGCTCGTCGAACGCGCCGCGCGCACGCAGGGCCACGACGTCGAACGGTGCGATCTCGACCAGCTCGACGGCCAGCGGCTCGAACGTCTGCGGCGAGGGCGGTTGCAGCCGATCCAGTAATGCAGTCGCCTGTGCCGTCCGGCCGCGCAACTCGGCAGGCGTGACGTCGAGCGTCTGCCGGAACGTGCGGGCCAATGCCTGCGGACTGGCGTAACCGACGGCGAGCGCGACTTGCGTGACCGTCTCGCCCGCGGCCAGCAACTGCAGCGCGCGCGACAGACGCAGTCGCGTCAGGGTGCGACCCAACGTTTCGCCTGTCGCCGCGCGCCACACGCGATGGAAGTGGAACGGCGACAGGCTGGCCTGGCGCGCGAGCGTCTCCAGCGGCGGCAACGCCGCGCCCTCGGCGACGATGTCCTGCAGGTGCCCGGCGACGGCGGCGATGCGCGGTGCGAGACGGGTCCGGGTGTCGGCTTTCATGGCGGCGCTCGCGTTGGGGTCACCGCGAGTATCCGGTTCCGACGACCGGTGCGCGTACCCGATCTTGCGCAGCGCGGCCTCGGCGCAATGTGGATCAGCGCAGCGCGGATTCCAGATACGGCTCCAGCGTCGGCCAGGCGAACGCGTGGCCACGCTGCTGCAGGCGTGCGGGCATCACGCACTGGCCGTCGACGAGCAGCGTCGCCATTTCGCCCAGGCCGAGTTCGAGCGCCTTCGCCGGCATCGCCAGTAACGCCGGGCGCCGCAGGGCATCCGCCAGCGCGCGGGTGAAACGGGTATTGGCGACCGGCTCGGGCGCGGTGAGGTTGAAGGCGCCGGTCGGCGCATCGGCTACGCCATCGAGATGCGCGCGCAGCAGCGACACCGCCGCATCGATCCAGTCCTCGCGTGCGATCCAGCTCAGCACCTGGCGACCATCGCCCAGACGCGCGCCGAGTCCGAACTGGAACGGCATCCGCAGGCGCTGCAGCATGCCGCCGGCCGGATGCAGCACGACGCCGGTGCGCAGCAGCACCACCGGCACACGGTCCTCGGCCGCACGCGCGGCGTCTTCCCAGTCGGCGCACAGGCGATGCTGGAATTCGTCGTGCGGCGCGCTGTCTTCGTCCAGTGGCGCATCGCCCTGCGCGCCGTACCAGCCGATCGCCGAACCGCTCAGCAGGACTTTCGGCGGCGTGTGCACCGCGCGGATCCAGTCGGTCAGCACGCCGGTCGGAATCAGCCGGCTGTCGCGCAGCGTCTGCTTGCGCGACGCGCTCCATCGCGCGTCGGCGATGCCCGCGCCGGCGAGATTCACCACCGCATCGAAACGATCGTCGGCCCACAACGAGGCATAGTCGCGCACTTCGACGCCTTCGGGCGACGGCGTGGACGCGCGCCGCGACAGCCAGGTGACATGCGCACCATCGCGCTGCAGACGGGCGGTCAGCGCGCTGCCGATGAAGCCGCTGCCGCCGGTGATCAGGATGCGCATGGGTGGGCGCCGGAATCTGTGGAGGTCCATGCTGGCAGAACCGGCATCGGGCCGTGATCACGCGCCTGCGACACCTGTTGGCCTGTCCGCGGAGCACCAACACAGCACAGGCGCCAGATCCGGAGCGACACCGCAGCGACGTTGTAGGCTGTTTCCGGATTTTCAGACGACAAGGACAGCCGATGAAGCTCACGCTCCCCTTCGCCGCCATTGTGGCCTTGATCAGCCTGACGCTGCCCGTGCAGGCCGCGATGCCGGTGGATCATGACTGTGCGCTCCGCGAACCGGCTGCCGACCTGCAGCCGACTGCGCGTCGCCCGTCCGCGACCACCGCTCCACCGCAGCGAACGCAGACACGCACGCCGCGCGCCTACACGCTGCAGGCCTCGTCGCTTCAGACCGATCACGAGCGCGTCCGTAAAGGCACCGCGCATGAGCTTGTCGGAGACCGGAACCTCCAAGCCATGCTGGAGTCGGCGGTCGGCGACATCGAGACCATGACCCCGCTCATCGGTACCGAAACGCTCCTCGCGATGCGGAATGCCGAAAACGCGCACCGCGCACCGGCAGAGTTCCATGCGCGGATCACGGTCGTGTTCGACGATCACAGCGAAGCCGATTTCATGGTCGCGGTCGGTAATTCGGTGGCGATGTACGTCATCGGAAGCGCACGCGCCGCCGATGGCGTCCGGCTCGCGGACGACCGCTGCAGCGCGACGGCCGCGCCCTAACAGGACGCCCGTGGGGCGCTCCGTTTGTGGCGACCCTGCTGACCTGGCGCCGCGGGGTCAGTCCTTCGCGAATCCCAGCTCGCTGCCGGCCGCATCGACGCGGATCGTGTCGCCGCTGACGAATGTGCCGGCGAGGATCCGTTGCGCCAGCGGGTTCTCCAGCTGCTGCTGGATCGCGCGCTTGAGCGGACGCGCGCCGTAGACCGGATCGAAGCCGACATTGCCGAGCAGATCGAACGCGGCGTCCGAGACTTCGATGCGCAGCCCGCGCTCGGCCAGACGCTTGTCCAGACCACGCAGCTGGATCTTCGCGATCTCGCGGATCTGCGCTTTCTGCAGCGGATGGAACACCACGATGTCGTCGAGCCGGTTGATGAACTCCGGACGGAAATGCGCCTGGACGACGCCCATCACCGCCGCCTTCATCTGCGTGTAGCCCTCGGCGCTGTCGGCATCGGTGCCGCGCTCGCTCATTTCCTGGATCTGGTGCGAGCCGAGATTCGAGGTCATCACGATCACGACATTGCGGAAGTCCACCGTGCGGCCCTGTCCATCGGTCAGGCGGCCATCGTCGAGCACCTGCAGCAGGATATTGAAGACATCCGGATGCGCTTTCTCCACCTCGTCGAGCAGGATCACGCTGTACGGACGACGCCGCACGGCTTCGGTCAGATAGCCGCCTTCCTCGTAGCCGACGTAACCCGGGGGCGCACCGATCAGGCGCGCGACCGAGTGCTTCTCCATGAACTCGCTCATGTCGATGCGCACCATCGCGTCCTGGCTGTCGAACAGAAATTCGGCCAGCGCCTTGCACAGCTCGGTCTTGCCGACGCCGGTCGGGCCGAGGAACAGGAACGAGCCGGTCGGACGATCAGGATCGCTGAGTCCGGCGCGCGAACGGCGCACCGAATCGGACACGACCTTGATCGCTTCTTCCTGGCCGATCACGCGCGTGTGCAGCTGCGACTCCATCGCCAGCAGCTTCTCGCGCTCGCCCTCGAGCATTTTGCTGACCGGGATGCCGGTCCAGCGCGCGACGACCTGGGCGATCTCCTCGGCGGTCACCTTGTCCTGCAACAGGGTGAAGCCCTGGGTCTCGGCTTCCTGTGCGGCCTGCAACTGCTTTTCGAGTTCCGGGATGCGCCCGTACTGGATCTCGCTCATGCGCGCGTAATCCTGGGTGCGCTGCGCGGATTCGAGATCGTGCTTGGCCGCTTCGATCTGCTCCTTGATCTTGGTCGCGCCCTGCACGCTGGCCTTCTCGGCCTTCCAGATTTCCTCCATATCGTTGTAGCCGCGCTCGAGCGTGGCGATCTCGGCTTCGAGATCGGCCAGGCGCTGCTTCGACTCCGCATCCTTCTCCTTCTTCAGCGCCTCGCGCTGGATCTTGAGCTGGATCAGCCGGCGTTCCTTGCGGTCGAGTTCCTCGGGCTTGGAGTCGATCTCCATGCGGATACGCGACGCCGCCTCGTCCATCAGATCGATGGCCTTGTCCGGCAACTGGCGGTCGGCGATGTAGCGGTTCGACAGCGTGGCCGCGGCGACGATCGCCGGATCGGTGATTTCCACGCCGTGATGCACCGCGTAGCGTTCCTTGAGGCCGCGCAGGATCGCGATCGTGTCTTCCACGCTCGGCTCGCCGACGAACACCTTCTGGAAACGACGCTCCAGCGCGGCATCCTTCTCGACGTACTTGCGGTATTCGTCGAGCGTGGTCGCGCCGATGCAGTGCAGCTCGCCGCGCGCGAGCGCGGGCTTGAGCATGTTGCCGGCGTCCATCGAGCCTTCGGCCTTGCCGGCGCCGACCATCGTGTGCAGTTCGTCGATGAAAAGAATGATCTGGCCTTCGTTCTTCGACAGATCGTTGAGCACGCCCTTCAGGCGCTCCTCGAATTCGCCGCGGTACTTCGCCCCGGCGATCAGCGCCCCCATGTCCAGAGACAGCACGCGCTTGCCGCGCAGGCCTTCGGGCACTTCGTTGTTGATGATGCGCTGGGCCAGGCCTTCGACGATCGCGGTCTTGCCCACGCCCGGCTCGCCGATCAGCACCGGATTGTTCTTGGTGCGCCGTTGCAGCACCTGGATCGTGCGGCGGATTTCCTCGTCGCGGCCGACCACCGGATCGAGCTTGCCGCTTTCGGCGCGCGCGGTCAGATCGATGGTGTATTTCTCCAGCGCCTGGCGCGCGTCCTCGGCGTTCTCGTCCTTGACGCTCTCGCCGCCGCGCACCTTGGTGATCGCGGTTTCGAGTCGCGCCTTGTCGGCGCCGGCCGCCTTGAGCGCCTTGCCGGCATCGCCGCTGTCGTCAAGCGCAGCAAGCACGAACAGTTCGGAGGCGATGAACGCATCGCCGCGTTGCTGGGCCAGCTTGTCGGTCACGTTGAGCAGGCGCGAGAGATCGTTGCCGACCGACAGCTGGCCGGCCTGGCCGGTGACCTTGGGCAACCGGTCCATCGCTTCGGTCAGGCGCTCACGCAGCACCGGCACGTTGACGCCGGCCTGGCCCAGCAGCGGCCGCGTGCCGCCGCCCTGTTGGTCGAGCAGCGCCAGCAGCAGGTGCACCGGTTCGATGAAATTGTGGTCGCGGCCCACGGCCAGCGACTGCGCGTCGCTCAGCGCTTGCTGGAAACGCGAGGTGAGCTTGTCCATCCGCATCGGGGAATCCTCGGGAGCATGAAGGGCCGGCGGACGCCGGCAATGTCTCTCAGATGCGGTCGAAGCCGCGGGTTGCAAGCGCGGACGGGCCTGCGACGGACCCCTGCGTCGACGGAATCCTGCCGGGGCGCTCACCCGATGCTTGCGGGGCCAGCCCTACGGTACGCCTTCCCCATCCCGGAGCGGCACATGGATTACCAGCTCTACTACTGGACCGGCATCCAGGGGCGCGGCGAGTTCGTCCGCCTTGCACTGGAAGACGCCGGCGCACCTTACGTCGATGTCGCCCGGGAAGCGGGCGATGAGGCGCTGCAGCCCTTCCTCGACGGCGAGCGGGACGGCGCCCGTCCATTCGCCCCGCCGTTCCTGGCATCCGGCAATCTCGTCGTGGCCCAGGTCGCCAACATCCTGCACTTCGTCGGGCCGCGGCTGGATCTGGTGCCCGAAGGTGAAGCCGCGCGGCTGCAGGCATTGCAACTGCAGCTCACCATCGCCGACCTCGTGACCGAGATCCACGACAGCCATCACCCGATCGCCAGCGCCGCGTACTACGAAGACCAGAAGGACGCCGCGAAGCGACGCGCGTCCGATCTGCGCCAGCATCGGCTGCCGAAGTTTCTCGGCTACTTCGAGCAGGTGGTCGATCGCGGCAACGGCCACGCGCTGGGCGCGCATTCGTATGTCGACCTGTCGCTGTTCCAGATCGTGCGCGGGCTCGACTACGCGTATCCGATCGCGATGCAGGCGCTTGCACCGCAGATTCCGCAGCTGCGCAAGCTGGAAGCGCGGATCGCGGCGCGGCCCAACATCGCCGCGTATCTGGCTTCGGAGCGCCGGCTGGCGTTCAACACCAACGGGATCTTCCGGCATTACCCGGAGCTGGATGGTGGGCGCGCCGACGACACCTGAGGCGAAACCGGATTGCACCGACATGGAGGATGTTCAATGCGACGTGGATGGCAGACGACAGCGAGACGTGCAGCGCTTTTCCCGCTCCTGGCCCTCATCGGCGCCTGCGCGCATGGACCCGATGGAGCGGCGGGCCCGGAAGACCTGATCCGGTCTGCGCCACCATCAGCGGGCATGGACGCGATCTACCTGACCGGTTCGATGACCGGTCGCCTCGTCTGGCGCGACGGTTGTTTCCGGATCGTGGCCGCGCAGCAACGGGGCGGCGGCACCACACTGATTTGGCCGCATGACTATGTGGCGGTCGTGCGCGATGGACGCCGGGGTGTCATGGATTCAGAAGGGCGTAAAGCCTTCGACGGCGATCGCGTCACGCTGGGCGGGGGCTCGGGTGGTGGCCTGCCTGAAGACACGATCAATCGCGCGCGTGCTGCAGCCTGCGGCGGACCTTATGCCGGTGCGTGGTTGCCGTACTGATCACGCCTGCCCACCCGACTTCCGTCGCGAGCAGACGATGACGCGGCAGTCCCGCCGGCCCGTCACAGGCTCCAGCGGCCTTGGCCTACAGAAACCGCGTCCGCACCTCGGCCGGCGGCACCATGCACGTCTCCCGACGCCCGAACATGCGATACCGGTTGCGCGCGAGCAGTCGATAGGCCGGATCACGCAGCGCGCGCGGTACGACATGCAACACAGCCGCAGTGCGCCAGACGCCGCCGAGACGCTGCAGCACTTCGATGACCCCGTCGCTGTCGTGCCAGGCGGCATCGCCATCGACCAGTAGAAACGACACCGGGTCATCCGGATCGATGTCATGTGCGACCAGCAGATCGTGGCCCACGCGCGCCTGCATCGCAGCGAAGCGGAAACCGGCGCGGCTGTCGTGGCGCAGCAGGAAGCGCACCCAGCCGCTGCACAGCGCGCAGACGCCATCGAACACGACGATGGGGCCGTCGTGCAGTGCGGTGGATGACGCGGGTGGGCTGGGAGGGTTCACATCGGTTTTCCGGACGCGTGGCCATGATGCTGCAATGCGCCAATCACCGGAAGCCACCCCACCCTTCCTGACGCCGGCCGCGGCCGCGTTGCCTTTGCCGCCCCCGTTACCGGCACATGCGGCCCTGTTTCTCGATGTCGATGGCTGCCTGTTACCGTTCGCGCCGCGTCCCGACGCGGTCGAAGTCCCGCCCGCGCTGCTCGCGCGTCTGACCGTCCTGCAGCAGGCCTTGGGCGGTGCATTGGCACTGGTCAGCGGCCGCAATCTCGCCACGCTCGACCAGCTGTTCGCGCCGCAGGTATTTGCGGCCGCAGGATTGCATGGCGTCGAGCGGCGCCGCCTCGGCCACACCGGTATCGCGGGCGACGTTCCGCCTGCGCTGGTACGTGCACGCGATGCGGCGATCGCGCTGATCGACGCGCATCCCGGCGCACTGGTCGAAGACAAGGGCGCCGCGCTCGGCCTGCACTGGCGCATGGTCGCGCCCGAACGCAAGGCCGCCGCCGAGCTCGCGTTGCGCGCATTCGCTGCAGGTGCACTCAGTGGACTGCCCGACTATCAGCTGCAGCCCGGCGACCACGTCATCGAGCTACGCCCGCGCCACGCCGACAAGGGCAGCGCGATTCTCGCGTTCCTCGAAGAGGCGCCCTTCAAAGGTCGCGTGCCCGTGTTCGCCGGCGACGATCTCACCGACGAGCCCGGCTTCTCGGCCGTCAACGCCCATGGTGGCATCAGCGTGCTGGTCGGCGATCGCGCCGGCAGTGCCGCCCGCTTCCGTCTGCCAGATCCCGCCGCGATCCACGCGTGGCTCGGCGTGCCTGCAGACCCGAATCCGGAGACTTCCCGATGACCCAACCGCTCGCTCCCAGCCTCGATCTCGGCCTCGTCGGCAACGGCAGTTTCGGCGCGCTGTTCGACCGCAACGCGCGCCTGGTGTGGTCCTGCCTGCCGGCCTTCGACGGCGATCCCGCGTTCTGCGCGCTGCTGTCGCCGAAGGACGGCCACGGCGACTGGTCGATCGAACTCGACGACTTCGAACGCAGCGAGCAGAGCTACGTCGAGAACACCGCTATCCTGCGCACCGTGCTGTACGACCGGCATGGCGCGTCGCTGGAGATCACCGATTTCGCACCGCGCTGGCGCCAGCACGACCGCTTCTACCGCCCGGTGATGCTGATGCGGCGCGTGCGTCTGCTGTCGGGCAGTCCGCGCATCCGCGTGCTGTTGCGCCCGTTGGCCGACTGGGGTGCGCGCGTGCCCGACAGCACCTGGGGCAGCAACCACATCCGCTACATGCTGCCCGGCTTCACACTGCGCGCGACCACCGATCTGCCGATCCGCCTGCTGCGCGACGGCCTGCCATTCGTGCTCGACCGCGACCTGCATTTCATTCTTGGCCCCGACGAAACCCTGACCCAGCCGCTGCCGGAATTCGTGCGTGACGCGATCCACCGCACAACGAATTACTGGCGCGAATGGGTGCGCTACCTGTCGATCCCACTCGACTTCCAGGAAGCGGTCATCCGCAGCGCGATCACGCTGAAGCTGTGCCAGTACGAGGATAGCGGCGGCATCATCGCAGCGATGACGACGTCGATCCCCGAGGCCGCCGACACCGAGCGCAACTGGGATTACCGCTACTGCTGGATGCGCGACTCGGCGTTCGTCGTGCGCGCGCTCAACCGTCTGGGCGCGACGCGCACGATGGAGGAGTACATCCGCTACATCTTCAACCTGACGGTCAGCGACGACGGCGACATGCAGCCGCTGTACGGCATCGGCTTCGAACACACGCTCACCGAGGAAACGATGCCGGCGCTGGCGGGCTACCGCGGCATGGGGCCGGTGCGCCGCGGCAATCTCGCCTACGTGCAGCGCCAGCACGACACTTACGGCAGCGTGGTGCTCGCGTCCACACAGCTGTTCTTCGACCGCCGGCTGGAACACCGCGGCGACGAGGCGACGTTCCGCAAGCTCGAACCGCTAGGCGAACTCGCGTTCAAGCTCTTCGATCAACCCGACGCCGGCCTGTGGGAATTCCGCGGCAAGGCGCATGTCCACACCTATTCCGCAGTGATGTGCTGGGCGGCCTGCGACCGGCTCGCGCGCATCGCGGGGCAGCTCGGCCTGGAGGACCGCGTGGGCCTCTGGCGCGAGCGCGCCGACGGCATGCGCGAGCGAATCCTCGGCGAAGCCTGGAACGCGGACCTCGGCCATTTCGCCGATGCCTTCGGTGGCGACCGGCTTGACGCCTCGCTGCTGCTGCTCGCCGATCTCGGCTTTGTCACCCCGGAAGACCCGCGCTTCATCGGCACGGTCGAGGCGATCGGCCAGTCGCTGCGTCACGGCGACGGCCTGTTCCGTTACGTCACGCCCGATGATTTCGGCACGCCGGAAACCAGCTTCACGATCTGCACGTTCTGGTACATCGATGCGCTGGCGTCGATCGGTCGCACGGCCGAGGCGCGGCAACTGTTCGAGACCCTGCTGTCGCGACGCAACCACCTCGGCCTGCTGTCGGAAGACCTGTCATTCGAGACCGGCGAGGCTTGGGGCAACTTCCCGCAGACCTATTCGCACGTCGGTCTGATCATGGCGGCAATGCGATTGTCGCGGTCCTGGCAGGCGGCTTCATGAGCCGCCTGGTCGTCGTCTCCAACCGCGTCGCGCTGCCGGGCGCCAGCCAGAACGGCGGCCTTGCGACGGCGCTCGACGCGGCGCTCAAGGAGACTGGCGGCCTGTGGTTCGGCTGGAGCGGCAAGGTCGCGCGTGCGCATTCGGGCGAACTGCATCGGGAACACGCGGACGGCATCGAATACCTGACCGTCGACCTCTCGCGCGAGGATTACGAGGGCTACTACAACGGCTTCTCCAACCGCACGTTGTGGCCGCTGCTGCATTTCCGGCTCGACCTCGTCGACTACAACGCGCTGACCCAGGCCGCCTATCGCGGCGTCAACGCGCTGTTCGCCGAGAAGCTGTCGAAGGAGCTGCGCGACGACGACATCGTTTGGGTGCAGGACTACCACCTGTTTCCGCTCGCGCAGGAACTGCGCAAGCGCGGGGTGCGTGCACGCATCGGTTTCTTCCTGCACGTGCCGTTTCCCTCGGCCGACATCGTCGCCGGTCTGCCGCACCACGAAAAGACCTTCGGCGCGCTGTCGTCCTACGATCTCGTCGGCTTCCAGACCGAACGCGATCTGGAACGCTTCCAGGATTACATCCGCCTGTTCCGCGGTGGCCAGATTGCCGGCCAGGGTGATCTGCGCGACCCCGACGGACGCCGTTTCACCGCGGCCGCGTTCCCGATCGGCATCGATGCCGGCGTGATCGAATCGCTGGCCGAGACCGCGGCGCGCAGTGCGACGACCAAACGCATGCAGGCGAGCCTCAACGGCCGTGCGCTGGCGATCGGGGTGGACCGGCTGGATTACTCGAAAGGCCTGCCGGAGCGCTTCCGCGCGATCCAGCGGTTCTTCGAACGCCACGCCGACCAACGCGGCAAGATAACGTACCTGCAGATCGCCCCGGTCTCACGCGGCGGCGTCGCGAGCTACCGAACCCTGCGCCGCGAACTTGAGCAGTACGCCGGCCACATCAACGGCGCGCATGCGGAGCCGGACTGGACACCGGTGCGCTACGTCAACCGCACGTATCCGCATCCCGCGCTGACCGGGTTTTACCGCCTTTCGCGCATGGCGCTGGTCACCCCGCTGCGCGACGGCATGAATCTGGTCGCCAAGGAATACGTGGCCGCGCAGGATGGCGACGATCCCGGCGCGCTGGTGCTGTCGATCTTCGCCGGCGCCGCGCGCGAACTCGACGGCGCGCTGCTGGTGAACCCGTTCGACAGCGATGGCGTCGCCGATGCGATCGCCGCAGCGATGGCGATGCCGCGCGAGGCAAGACGCGAGCGATGGCAGTCGATGATCACGCGGATCCGCGAGTACGACATCCATGCGTGGCGGAAGGATTTCCTGTCGCGGTTGGCGGCGACGCGGAGCTGATTTTGCCGCGTTTCGCGGGTTGATGTAGCGCGAAGCGAAACCCGTCATGTCTCGCGTGGACGTTGATCGCCGGTTCGCGGCGCGGCGAATCTGCAGACTCCTGCTGACGTTCAACCCTCACCCGACGCACTGCGTGCGTCGACCTCTCCCGGAGGGAGAGGTGCTGGTCCGCTGGTGCGAGTTGTGCATCGCGGTAGATCGCGACGAGCCAAGCCTCACGCGCTCTGAGCCCCTCTCCCTCCGGGAGAGGGGTTGGGGTGAGGGCGCTTCCAGCACGCGACCTTCAACAGAACGCGATACCGGCGAAACCACCTCCCACTTCGGCGTCAACCGCTAGTTCGTTCCCTCTTCCAAAGAGAGAAGCACAAGCGTCACCCGCCCACAGCAACCGACATCAAAGCTTCGCAGGCTGGATGATCTCCACCCAATACCCGTCCGGATCCTTGATGAAGGCGATCGACTTCATGGTGCCGTCGGTCAGGCGCTTCTGGAACGTCACGCCCAGCTCTTCGAAACGCGCACACGCGGCGCGCACGTCCGGCACGCTGACGCAGATGTGCCCGAAGCCGCGCGGGTCGCTGTTGCCATCGTGGTAGAACGGGCCGTCCTGCGATTCGGTGCCGTGGTTGTGGGTGAGTTCCAGCACGCCCGGCTGGCGCGCCAGCCATTCGCGGCGGGCGTCTTCGTCGTCCGGGATGGCGGCGGTGTCGTCGACCAGCGCGAGGAAGAACAGCGAGAACTTCGCCTGCTCGAAATCGGCCTTGCGCACCAGGGTGAAGCCGAGCACGCGGGTGTAGAAATCGAGCGAGGCCACCGGGTCCTTGACCCGCAGCATGGTGTGGTTGAACACGAAATCTCGGGTCGCGGCATCGCGTGGCGCAACGCCGGGCACGTTGGCGAGATCGGCAAGGGTCTGTGCGGTCATGGCACGGCTTCCTGAGAGGGGCCGACCATTATCGGCGAAGCCGCCGCAAGGCCGCGGTCACGCGGCGCGGGCGTCGTCCGGCAGCAGCCAACCGTGGTAGCGCACCAGTTGACCGACGAGCGGCAGCGCCGCTTCGACCTCGAACGCATAGCGCCCGTCGATCTCGCGTTCGTTGCAGCGCACGTTGCGGAACAACGCGGCCGGCAGCGGCAATACCCCGAGCAGGCGCGCGGCGGCGACGTTCCAGAAGATCGTGCCGTCCCAGGTGTGCAGCACGAAGCGGATCTGCACCGGGCCGAACCGCTCGCGCAGTTCACCATCGCGATGCCATAGGCGCGAGCGCATGCGCGAGGCCTTCGGCGGCGTGCCGAACACGCGCGACCAGATCTCGCCCTTCGGGCCGCTGGCGAAATCCACCGTCAGCGGCGCGTCGACCATCGCGCGCGGCAGACCGGCAATGCGCGCGCACAGGCGCGACAGCAGGCCGGTCCCACGCACCACCGTCACCTGGCCGGTATAGCGCACGGTGCCGTGCACGCCATGCAGCGCGCGCAAGGCATGGGGCAGACGGAAGAACGCGGCGCCGAGCAGGGTCTGGTAGAGGGTCGGCGTCATCGAACGGCAGGTCGTTTCCGGGCGGCGCAGGATAGCGCCTGCGCGTCCGGTTCGATCAGTCGAGGGTTGCCGGCTTGGGCTGGCGTTGCAGCGACAGCAGGCCCACCAGCACCGCGAGCACCGCGTAGGCGGCCGCGAACTGGAACGCGATCGCCTGGCGCAGGCCGTCGAGCTGCCACGGCAGGACCAGCGCGCCGGTCGGATGCACCGAATGGATCACGCCGAACAGCGTGGCCACCGCGGCCGCCAACAGGGTCGCGACCGAGACCCCGGACCGCCGGTCGACCAATGCGACCAGTGCGGTGGCCCACAGCATCGCGGTGATGATGAAGCCGTTGCCGAGCACGACGATCGTCGCCATCTCCGGCAGGCCTTGACCGGCATCGACCCGCGCATAAAGCGCGGCCATGCGTTCGGGATCGATCCAGGCGGGATTGCCGAACTTGATGTTGAGCAGATAGGCGATCGCCGGCAGGAACGCCAGCGACACCGCGATCGCGTGTTCGCGCTTCGTGCTGTGGAAGGCCTGCACGGTGATGTCGATGCCGACGAAGACGATGATCGGCGCGAGCACCGCGACCGGCAGCCACTGCACCAGCCCGGAGACGAGACCGAGCATGCCGCCGACGCCGATGAAGAGGCCCGTCAGCAGCGTGTAGCCGGTGCGCGCGCCCATGTGCTTGTAGGCCGGCTGGCCGATGTAGGGCGTGGTCTGCGCGACACCGCCGCAGACGCCGGCGACCAGCGTCGAGACGGCTTCGACCAGCAACACGTCGCGCGTGCGGTAATCGTCACCGGCCGCGCGTGCGCTCTCGCTGACGTTGATGCCGCCGACGACCATCAGCAGGCCGAACGGCAGCAGCAGCGACAGATACGGCAGCGTCGCCGGCAGTCCATCGACGAAGCCCAGATTCGGCCACGGCAGCGCAGGCGCCGGCCAACTGGCCTCCGGCAACGCGAAGCCCGGTGACAGACCAGCGAGACCGAGGCCGTAGTACAGCGCGAGGCCGACGAGCAAGGCGAACGGCACGCCTGGCAGGCGCAGCGGCACCGGACCGCGCGCGACCAGCACGTAGAGCAGCAGGCCGAGCGTCGCGAACCCGGCAACCGGCGAGCGCAGCGTTTCGATCAGCGGCAGGAAGCCGAGCAGCATCAGCGCCGCGCCGCCGATCGAACCCAGCAGCGCCGCACGCGGCACGACGCGGGTGATCCAGTCGCCGGCGAACGACAGCACCAGCTTCAGCACGCCCATCACCACCAGCGAGGCCATGCCGAGCTGCCACGTCGCAATGCCGGCTGCATCCGCGTCCAGGCCCTGCTGCCGGAACGCGACGAACGCGGGACCGAGCACCAGCAAGGCCATGCCGATGCTGGTCGGCGCATCGAGGCCGAGCGGCATCGCGGTGACATCGTCGCGGCCGGTGCGCTGCGCGAGACGCCGCGCCATCCACGTGTACATCAGGTTACCGACCAGCACGCCGAAGGCCGTGCCCGGAAACATGCGCCCGAACACGATGTCGGCCGGCACCCCGAAGATCCCGACCAGCGCCGCGGCGATGAAGCCGAGGATCGAGAGGTTGTCGACGACGAGACCGAAAAAGCCGTTGATGTCGCCGGGGACGAACCAGCGTCCAGCCCGAGACTTCTCCGCACGCGCACCGGTGCTCATGACATGCGGCGCCCGAGGCCGCCGGCGACGTGACATGGCGATCCGATCTTCCGCCTCCGCGCGCCGTGCCAGGACGTGTCCATCAAACGGGCTGTCTGCAATCGCGCAGGACCATGCCGCCCAGCGTGATCTCGTCGACCACACCTTCCAGCGTCACCCAGTCGTGCGAACCCAGTGTCGCGAACAGCGGCGCCTGGTCAGCAGGCAACTTGCATTGGATGGCGAAGTAGGTGTTGTTCATGGAATCGCCCTTACGCACGCGCAGCAGACCGCCCGTGGGCGTGACGAGATACACGAGCGTCATCTCGCCGGTGATGCTGGACACATTCGTGGTGTAGACCTGCCCGTCGATCCGGTAGCGCCGCCCCATGTGCCGGGCGAAGAACGGCATCAGCATTGCGTCCACATCGCGATGCGCACGGCCGTCCCGGGTATTGCCGATCAGCGCATCCTTGAGCGAAGGGGCTGACGCGGCACTGCCAAGCCGCCGCGCTTCCCTTCCGAGCGACTGCGATAGCGCAACCGCTTCGGCCTCGGTGGCAGCGTCGGCGTTGTCGGCCGCGCGCGCGGCGCGCGCGATCGCTTCGCCGGCCGCACCGGGCACGATTTCGCTCAACATCCCGCACATATGGTCACGCGCCGCGTCATTCGTGATCTGCTGGCCGCGAGCAAGGTCCATCACCAAGCCGAACTCGCCGTTGGCCTTGCCGCTCGCCATCACCACGACCGGTGGATTGTTGGTGGTCTGCACCAGCAGCAGACTGCCCTCGCCCGCCTTGATGTCGTCGTGTCCGACCTCGAACTCCTGATCGCGCGCCACCTTGCGTAACTGCCCCAACCCGCTCGCGATGCCAACATCCCGATGGGTCTGCATCGCGATGAATGTCATGCCGTTACGCGGATCACCGACGGTGCTGAACCGGCAATCCTGCGCCTGTGCCGGCGCCAACCAGATCATGCCGACGATCGCCAGCGCTGCTGCATATCCCTGCTTCATGCCCCTCGTTCCTTGTCGTTCGATCATTGAGTCGCCATTGTCGACTTGCGCGCGCGGCGCCGGCAAGACAGCGCGCCGCGGCACCCCACCAAGGGACCTCAGAACTTCGCCGTGAACTCCACACCCCAGGTCCGCGGTTCGTTGATGAAGCCCGTCAGATTGTTGAAGTCGATACCGCCGACGATGCGCGTGCTGTCGGTGATGTTGCGGCCGAACACGGCGAGGTCGTAGTTGCCCTGGTTCCAGTTCGTGCCGACGCGCAGGCCGCCTTCCAGTGTCGAGCGGCCGCGGAATTCCGGCGATTCGTAGAGGAAGAAGTTCACCTGGCCGCGGTACGCCCAGTCGGTGTAGACGTAGAACTCGGCGTCGTCGCCGACCGGCACGCCCCAGCGCGCGGTGAGGTTGTGGATCCACTTCGGCGCCTGCGGCAGCGGGTTGCCGTCGACGCGGGCGAAGCCACCCACGGTGGGATCGGTCACGGTGCAGCCGCCGCCGCAGACCGCGACCGCGAGGTTCGGATCGCGGATCTCGGTGTCGTTGTAGCTCGTGCCCCAGGTCACCAGCAGCGTATCGGTCAGCCAGGCCTGCAGATCGAGCTCGGCGCCCTGCCCGATCGACTTGTCGGCGTTGAGCAGGATCGCCTGGTTGGTCGCGCCGCCGACGGCGATCAGCTGCTGGCCGTCGACGTTGTAGCGGAACAGGTTGAAGCCGATGCGGCCGCGGCGGTCCCACAGATCCGCCTTGATGCCGACCTCGTAGGAGATCACTTCCTCGGAATCGGCGACCGAGATGACGCCGAACGCGAGACGGCCCTGGATCGACGGCGCGCGGAAGCCCTTGGCGACGCGGCCGTAGACGTTGACGTCGTCGTTGAGTTCGTAGACCGCGCTCGCGTCCCAGCTGATGTCATCGACATCGGTGTTTTCGAAGAACGGGCCGCCGACCGGCGTGCCGAACGGCACGGCCTGCAGCACGCTGGCGCTGAAATCCTTCTTGTCCTGCGTGTAGCGCAGGCCGCCGCGCAGCTTGAACTTGTCGCTCACGTCGTATTCGCCGGATGCGAACAGCGCCCACGCGGTATTGCGCTGCTCCTGTACGGCGTGGCCGGTCTGCGGATTGCCGGGCGCGAGGGAATCGTAGTTGAGGCTGTCGACGGTGAGTTCCTCGCGGAACCAGAACGCGCCGGCCTGCCAGTCGAAGGGGCCGTCGAGATTCGACTCGATTCGCACTTCCTGGGTGATCTGCTTGTGGTCGGGAATGCCGTCGGCCGATTCGGCCGCGAACGGAATGAAACCGGGGCCGGAATCGGGCAGGAACGCAGCACCGTAACCGCCGTCGATGTCGCCGCGATTCAGGGACTCCAGCGTCTCGTAGCCGGTGATCGAATACAGGCTGTACTGGCCGAAATCCCAGCGCAGGCGGGCGCTGGCGCCCCAGGTTTCGAGGTCTGAGAAGTTGACACCGTCGAGCGAAACCGTATCGCGATCGAAACCCGGTACGAACCGGTTGCTGCCAGGCTCGACGAGGTTCGCGCGGAACAGGCGCGCGGTGCCGTTGAGAGCGCGGCGGTGCAGATTGAACAGGCCTTCGAAGCCGTCGCCTTCGTAGAGGAACTGCACGCGCGCGGCGGATTCGTCGTAACCCTCGAAGCCGTCATTGGGCGCACCGGCCAGCGTATTGCGCACCGAATCGTCGCGGCGCTGGTACAGCGCCGATACGCGCGCCGACCAGCGCTCGGTCAGCGCGCCGCCGACCGCGCCTTCGAAGTTCCACATGTTGTCGCTGCCGTAGGCCAGCTTGCCGTAGCCCTCGAAGTCCTGGCTCGGGCGCACCGAATCGAACTTCACCACGCCGGCCGGCGTGTTGCGGCCGAACAGCGTGCCCTGCGGTCCACGCAGCACTTCGACGCCGGCGATGTCGAACACCGGAAAGCCTTTCAGCAGCGGGTTCTCCAGCACCACGTCGTCGTAGATCAACGAGACGGGCTGCGAAGCATTGAGATCGAAATCGGTATTGCCGAGTCCGCGGATGTAGAACCGCGGAAACGCGCGGCCGTAGCTCGATTCGATGTTGAGGCTGGGCACGCGACCCGACAGGAACCGGATGTCGGTGCCGCCGCTGCCGAGCACGCCGAGCTTCTCGGCATCGAGCGTGGTGATCGACACCGGCACGTCCTGGATGTTCTCCACCCGGCGCTGCGCGGTGACCTGCACCGCGTCGAGCGTGGCGGCGCGCTCCTGCGGCGCGGCGGCGGGCGTGCCCGCGTCCTGGGCGAACACCGTCGCCGGCAGGGCGCACGCGAGTGCGAAGGCAAGGCGGGCGGGACGGAGCACGGTCTGGCGGGCGCGGCTGGACGACATGGGGAACACCTCTGCGGGCGGGCTGTAACGCGGGAGTATCAGAACGAAACGTCGGCGTGCAGCTGCGAGCGCAGCACCGACAGATGACCGGTTTCCTGCTTCCAGGCGGTGCGGATGGCCTCGATCGCGGCGGCCTGCTCCGGCGTATCGGGATGATGCACCACCAGCTCCTTGGAGCGCAGGCGCGACGGCGTGCTGGCGCCCGGCGGCAGCCACTGGCCGTAGACGTCAATCACGCTCAGGCCCTTGGGGAAGCGCGGCGTGACTTCGCGGTCGAGGAAATCGAGCCAGCGCTGTTCGGAAGCCGCGGTCTCTTCGGGCGAGGCCACCCACTGGCCGGTCGCGAAATACAGCTCGGTGCGGACCCAGCCGATGCCTTCCGCCGGTCGTGCGGCATCGCCGTGATAGGCCGACGTGACGACCTTTTCCGGCACGCCGGGCGCAGACGTGGGCGCGCTGGTGGCGCAGGCGGCGAGCGCCGACGCGGCGAGGATCGACAGCAACGGACGGAATAGGGACATGGCGACGGCCGAAAGTGCGGGGCCGCCATGCTAGAGGCGTGGGCGGCCGGGAATTGTTGCAGTGCCGCAACACTGTATCGCTCAATCCGGATGGACGTATGAATTCGAAGCGTGCCCAATGGCGGACCGGCCGCGCGCTGCGCGGTCGTGGTGCCGGGCGCCACGTCGACCCTCCCCGGATCGGCGCCCGGCACCGTCCCTCTCCCCGCCTCCGCTAGGAAAGCCCATGCCCATGCCGTCCGCCCGCCGCCTCGTCTCCACACCTCTGGCGCTGGCCATCGCATGCGGCCTGGCGCTGCCCGCTGCAGCGCAGACTGCCGACACCGACGGCGCGACGCGGCTGGATGCGGTGATCGTCACCGGCACCCGCGCGACTGATCGCACGGTGCTCGAATCGACGTCGCCGATCGACGTGCTCGACGAAGACGACCTGCGCCGCGCCGGTGCGGTCAACGGTGAACTCGGCGCTGCCCTGCAGGCGCTGCTGCCGTCATTCAACATTCCGCGCCAGTCGAACTCCGGCGGCGCCGATCACATCCGCGCGGCCCAGCTGCGTGGCCTGTCGCCGGACCAGGTGCTGGTGCTGGTCAACGGCAAGCGCCGGCACGTGTCGTCGCTGGTGACCACGGGTTCGAAGGTCGGCCGCGGCACCACGCCGGTCGACTTCAACGCGATTCCGCTCAGCGCGATCAAGCGCATCGAAGTGCTGCGCGACGGCGCGGGCGCGCAGTACGGCGCCGATGCGGTCGCGGGCGTGATCAACATCATCCTCGACGACGGCGGCGATGGCGGTGCGATCGAAGCCAGCTACGGCGCGCACCACACCAAGTTCGAGCCGACCGACCAGCGCATCACCGATGGCCAGAGCGCCTCGCTCGCAGCGAAGGTCGGCACCGCGCTGGGCGACGACGGCTTCCTGCGCGTGGGCCTGGAATACAAGGAACTCTCGCCGACCAACCGCGCCGGTTTCGACCAGATTCCGCCGTGGGACCAGACGCCGCGCAATCTCGCCCTGCAGGGCCAGCGCAACTACCACCACGGCAACGGCGCGGCCAAGGACATCAACGGTTGGCTCAACACCGAGATCGCGCTCGGCGAATCCGCGACGTTCTACGCGTTCGGCACCTACAACCAGCGCGACACCGAAGGTGCGAACTATTTCCGCTACCCCGACGGCGAAGCGAACTGGCTCGAGGTGTATCCGAACGGCTTCCGCCCGGTGTCGATCGGCGAGAACCTCGATGTCGCGGGCGTCGCCGGTGTGCGCACGCAGTGGGGCGACTGGGATGTTGACGCCAGCCTCAACCACGGCCGCAACGAGTTCACCTATCGCCTGCGCGATTCGATCAATGCCTCGCTCGGCCCGTCCAGCCCCACGCGCTTCAAGACCGGCGACTACGCGTTCGACCAGACGCTGGCCAACGTCGACGTCAGCCGCCTGTTCGCGCAGGGCGACAACCTGCACACCTTCGCCACCGGCGTGGAATTCCGCGTCGAGAACTACGAGACCGGCGCCGGCGATCCGGCGAGCTACGCGGCCGGTCCGTTCACCGATCGCCCCACCGGTTCGCAGGCCGGCGGTGGCCTGACGCCGCAGGACGAAGCCGACCTCGACCGCGATGTCGCCAGCGTCTACGCCAGCGTGTCGAGCAGTTTCGGCGAGAAGCTCAGCACCGACGCCGCAGTGCGCTACGAGCACTACGACGACTTCGGCGGCGAGGTCACCGGCAAGCTCGCGGCACGCTACGAGTTCGTGCCGGCGTTCGCGCTGCGCGGTGCGCTGTCGAAGAATTTCCGCGCGCCGTCGCTCGGCCAGATCGGTTACGAATCCACAGGCACCGGCTACAACGCCTCCGGCCAGCTGATCCAGAGCCGCCTGCTGTCGGTCAACAATCCCATCGCCCGCGCGCTCGGCGCGACCGACCTCACGCCCGAACAGTCGATCAACGCCAGCCTCGGCTTCACCAGCCGCGTCGGTGAGAATTTCGACTTCTCGCTGGATCTGTTCCAGATCGACATCGACGACCGCGTCGCACTGTCGGAAGCGATCACCAGCGATGCACTGACCGACTTCATCGACGCGGAGTTCGGCGTGCCGGGTGTGCAGAGCGTCAGCTTCTTCACCAACGCCGCCGACACGCGCACGCGCGGCGCCGAGGCCGTCGCCAACTGGCGTCATCCGCTGGCCGGCGGCTCGCTGCTGCTGACCGGCACCTGGAGCTACGCCGACACCGAGATCAAACGCATCGTCGCGACCCCGGCCGCGTTGTCGGCGGTGGTGCCGGACGCGGTGCTGTTCGGCGTCGAGGAAAGCAACACGCTGACCGACGCCGCCCCGCGCACGCGCTCGGCGTTCACCGGCAGCTGGGGCAACGACACCTGGAACCTGCTCGCCCGCGTGACCCGCCACGGCAGCACCAAGCGCGTCTTCAACTTCGGCGGCGGTTTCGAGCCCGAGCAGGTCTACGGCGCGAAGTGGCAGCTCGATGCGGAAGCCGAGGTGCGCCTCGGCGACAAGTGGACGCTCGCGATCGGCGGCCAGAACCTGACCGACGAATACGCAGACCTGTCGAACGAGGACATCTTCTACTTCGGCAACCTGCCCTACGACGTGCTGTCGGGCATCGGCAGCAGCGGCGCGTACTACTACACGCGGGTGCGCTACGCGTTCTGAGCGCGGCATTCCAGTCTTTGCAACACCGCGCCCGCTGTGTTTTGGTAGACCGCTCACAGGCACACGGCGGGGACGATGGGGCAGCTGACGACGGTCGATTTCTGGGTCATCGGAGCCTATTTCCTCCTCACCGCGATCATCGGATTCTCGGCCACGCGACGGCACGCGACCTCCGACGAACTGTTCCTGGCCGGGCGATCGCTCGGTCCGATCGCGGTCGGCGTGTCGCTGTTCGCATCCAACATCTCATCCGACACCCTGATCGGCCTGCCGGGCGCCGCCTACGCGACCGGCATCTCGGCGGCGAACTACGAGTGGATGGCCGGCCTGGTGCTGATCGTCGCCGCGATCTTCGTCATGCCGGTGCTGCTGCGGTTGCGCATCGCGACGATGCCGGAGCTGATGGAGCGCCGCTTCGATCCGCGGATGCGCAAGTACCTGTCGGTGGTCACGCTGTTCCTGTCGCTGGTGCTCGATACCGCCGGCACGCTGTATGCCGGCGGGCTGGTGGTCACAACGTTCGTGCCCGGCCTTGAACTGTGGGCGGTCTGTCTGGGGATCGCGCTGTTCACCGCGCTCTATACCGCCTGCGGTGGCCTGCGCGCGGCGGTCTACACCGACCTGCTGCAGGGCACGGTCCTGCTGGTGGGCGCAGCGGCGCTGAGCCTGATGGTGTTCGCGCAGTTCGACTACAGCTGGGCGAACGTGGTCGCCCGCGTCGATCCCGACAAGCTGTCGCTGATCCGTCCGCTCGACGATCCCGGTCTGCCGTGGCTGGGCCTGATCACCGGCGTGCCGATCGTCGGTTTCTACTACTGGACGATGAACCAGTACGTCGTCCAGCGCGTGCTCGCCGCGCGCAACATCGAGGCGGCAAGCCGCGGCGCGGTGATCGCGGCCTTCCTCAAGCTGCTGCCGATCTTCCTGATGACGATCCCCGGCGCGATGGCGACGGTGCTGCTGCCCGACCTCGAACGTCCCGACCAGGCCTTCCCGGCCATGGTCACCACGTTCGCACCGGTCGGCCTGGCTGGACTGATCATCGCGGGACTGGTCTCGGCGCTGATGTCGACGCTGTCATCGACCCTCAATGCTTCGGCGACGCTGCTGACGCTCGACTTCGTGCAACCGTATCGCCCGCACTGGCGATCGTCGCAGTTGGCGTGGACCGGCCGCATCGCGACGCTGGTGATCGCCCTGCTGGCCGCGGCGTGGGCGCCGATGATCCAGCACTTCTCCGGCCTGTGGAGCTACCTGCAGCAGGTCTTCGCATTCGTGGCCTCGCCGCTGGTGGCGACGTTCCTGATGGGGCTGTGGGTCTCCCGGCTCGGCGCGTCGGCCGCATTGCGGGGCCTGGCCTGCGGGCACGCGCTCAGCGCGGCGCTGTTCGTGGTCTACGAAACCGTGGGGCTCGGCATGCACTTCAGCATCATCGGCGGCGTGCTGTTCGCCGCCACGGCGGCCTTCACCGCCTTCTGGATGTGGCAGTTGCAGGGCCGGGACCGGAGCGGCCGGGACGCAGGCGAGATCCTGTCGCTGGCACGCCCGGGTCTGGCCCATCTGCCGCGCGACGTGCTGGTCGGCATTGTCCTCGTCCTGGGGCTGACGGCGACCATCCTGGTGGTGCTGCGCTAAAAGTCGATCCACACCAGCGTCGCGATGCGGCCGGTGCGCTGGTCGCGACGATGCGAGAAGAATGCATCGGGCTCGGCGATCGTATCGCGGTCGCCGCCGTGGATCGCATTGCTGCGGATGCCTGCCGCTTCGAGACGCCGACGCGCGAGCGCGTACAGATCGACGCGCCAGTGACCATCGCGCGTCGAGACGAACGCCGCATCCGCGCCCGGATCGCCAGCGACGAACGCGTCGCGCACCTCCGCGCCGATTTCGTAGGACGCCGGACCCGCTGCGGGCCCCAGCCAGACCCGCAACTGCGATGGCGACGTGCGCATCGCCGCGACGGTCGCTTCGAGTACGCCCGCTGCCAGTCCACGCCAGCCCGCGTGCGCCGCGCCGATCTCACTGCCGTCATCGGCGGCGAACGCGACGGGCAGGCAATCGGCGGTCAAGATCGCGAGCACGACGCCCGCTTCCGACGTCACCGACGCATCGGCCTCGACCAGCGCCTGCTGCGCAGCGCCCGCCGGCGCAACGAAACGTGCGACCTCGACGCCATGCACCTGCTGCAACCAGTGGGGCGGCGACGGCAGGCCAGCGAGGTCGACCAGGATGTCGCGATTGCGCGCCACCGCATCCGGCGCATCACCGACGGCACTGCGGTGGTTGCCGAGGTTGAACCTGTCGAACGGCGCCTGCGAAACACCGGCGCCGTGGCGCAGCGTCGTCAGCGCCTTTACGCCGCGCGGCGCGGGCCAGTCGGCGTGCAGCAGCGCGCTCACCGGCGCCCCATCTCCGCGTGCTGGATCGCGTCCGCACGCAGCACTTTCAGCAGGACCTGCATGTCTTCGGGCAGCGGCGCGCTGCAACGCACGGCCTCGCCGGTGACCGGATGCTTGAACTCCAGCGTTTCGGCATGCAGCGCCTGGCGGCGGAACCCGCGCAGCGTCGCGATCATCTCGTCCGACGCGCCCTTGGGCAGCTTGAGCGAGCCGCCGTAGAGCGGATCGCCGAGGATCGAATGGCGCAGATGCGCCATGTGCACGCGGATCTGATGCGTGCGGCCGGTTTCGAGCCGGCATTCGAGCGCGGTGTGCGCGCGGAAGCGCTCGCGCAGGCGGTAATGGGTGACGGCTTCGCGGCCGTCTTCGCGTACGCCCATGCGCAGCCGGTCGCGCGGGTGGCGGTCGATCGGCGCATCCGCGGTGCCGCCCGAGACCAGCGCGCCGACCACGACGGCCAGATACTGGCGATGCACGTCGCGCGCCGACAGCTGCTCGACCAGCGCGTTGTGCGCTTCGAGCGTGCGCGCGACCACCATGACGCCCGAGGTGTCCTTGTCGAGCCGATGCACGATGCCCGCGCGCGGCAGGGTCGCCAGCGAGGCGTCGCGGAACAGCAGCGCATTGACCAGGGTGCCGTCGTAATTGCCGGCGCCCGGGTGCACGACCAGCCCGGCCGGCTTGTCGATGACGATCACCTGGTCGTCCTCGAACAGCACCGACAGCGGGATGTCCTGCGGCTCGGCCGTGGTCTGGGTTTCGAGCACGACGTTCAGGCTGATGGTCTCCCCGCCCACCACCGCGTCGCGCGGGCGCGGCACGGCACCGTCCAGCAGCACCTCGCCGGATTTGATCCAGGTGGTCAGCTTGGAGCGGGAGAACTGGGGGAAGAGCTCGGCCAGCACGGCGTCGAAACGGCGCCCTGCCGCGGCATCCGGCACCGTGGCGGTGCGGTGGTCAGGGTGGTCGCTGGAGTCTTGCTGCATCGGGACGGCTCGGGTTCAGGCGGGGAAAGCCGGGCGATCCACCCGGACTGTTATTATCCGCGGATCGTGCCCATACGCCCAATTGCCCTCATGACCCCACGCCTCGCCTCGCCGATCCGCGCCCTGGCCCGCACTTCGATGCTTTTGTTGCTGGTCGTCATGGTCGCCGCGGGCTGCTCCCGCAACACCAAGGACGACGAGAACGAGGGCGTGCCCGTCGCCGAGCTCTACCAGAAGGGCCACGACTCGATGCGCAAGGGCAACTGGAGCAACGGCGCCACGTCGTTCCGCCGCCTCGTCGCGCAGTACCCGTACGGCCCCTACACCGAGCAGGCGCTGGTCGAGACCGCGTACGCCAACTACAAGATGGGCAACAACGAGGAAGCGATCTCGGGCATCGACCGCTTCATCCGCACCTATCCCACGCACCAAAACATTCCCTACATGTACTACCTGCGCGGCCTGGTGAACTCCAGCCGCGACACGGTGTTCCTGCAGCGCGTGTGGAGCCTGGACAGCAGCCGTCGCGATCTCGCCTCGCCCAACCAGGCCTATGCGGATTTCAACACGGTGGCCGATCGGTATCCCAACAGCCGCTATGCCGACGATGCCCGCGCGCAGATGGCCACGCTGCGCAACACCTTCGCGCGCCACGAGATCGAGACCGGCCTGTACTACCTGCGCCGAGACGCCTATGTGGCTGCCGCGCAGCGCGCGACCTATCTGCTCGAGACCTACCCGCAGAGCGAGTACCAGAACGACGCGGTCGCGCTGCTCGCGGCGAGCTACGCCAACCTCGGCAACGACACGCTGGCCGCCGATGCCCGTCGCGTGCTCGAGCAGAACGAGCCGGATCACCCGTCGCTGACCGGCAACTGGCCGAACGAGCCGTGGAAGATCCGCCGTCTCAACCCGTTCGCCACCGAGCGCACCGCGATCGACAACGACCGCGACTGACGTCGCGGGTTGTTGGAAAAAACGCCGCCTTCGGGCGGCGTTTTGCGTTGTGCTGTCTGCGGGTCTGTGGCTTTGTGGCTTTGGCTTTTGGCTTTTGGCTTTTTATCTGAATCGAGCCGTAGAGCGAGCCGAGCACCGGAGCCTGGCGTGGCCGAAGAGCAGCCCATGTCTGAGCGCAGCG
>NZ_CEEDOV010000019.1:0-1620 GCF_979256585.1 Luteimonas sp. AC640a
GCGCGGGGGGCGCGGCGGGACGGGGGGCGGACATGGGCGGCGTCGACTCGGGGGATGCCGCAGATCATCCGCCTCGAAAGGGGACTTGATTAGTCCCTATTCGAGGGAATAATTATCCCCGTCACGGTCCAATCCTCCGCGCACCGTGCGCGCGCCCGCTCCAGGAGTCCCACATGGCACACGATCTCAACGAGACCCTGATCTTCGTCAAGGTGGTCGAGCAGGGCAGCTTCATCGCTGCCGCCAATGCGCTCGGTCTGCCCAAGACCACGGTCAGCCGCAAAGTGCAGGAACTCGAACAGCGACTCGGCGCGCGCCTGCTCAACCGCACCACGCGGCGCCTCGGCCTGACCGAAGCCGGCAGCATCTATCACGAGCATTGCCAGCGCATCGCGCGCGGACTGGAAGAGGCCGAGAGCGCCGTCGCGCAGTTGCAGTCCGGCCCGCGCGGCTGGCTGCGCTTCACCGTGCCGTACTCGATCGGCATCACCTGGATCGCGCCGCTACTCGGCGACTTCCAGGCGCAGTACCCCGAGATCCAGCTCGACATGCACATGGGCAACGAGAAGCTCGACCTGATCGCAGGCGAAGCCGACCTCGCGCTTCGCATCGGCACGCTGCCCGATTCCAACCTCGTCGCCCGCAAGCTCGGCAGCCTGCGCACGCAGGTGTTCGCCAGCCAGTCCTACATCGAACAGCACGGCGAACCGCTGCACCCCGACGACCTGCAGCACCACCGCACCCTGGTGATGCGCAAGAGCCACAACGCCAACAACCGCTTCATCTGGTCATTGACCGACGGCCGCGCGCTGCGCGATTTCCCGGTGAACCCGCAGCTCGTCGCCAACGATCCCGCCGCGCTCAACTGGGCGCTGATCAAGGGCGAAGGCCTGATGCTCACCGGCGACGTGATGGCCAAGGCCTTCGTCGAAGCCGGCATGGCGCAACGCGTGCTCGCCGGCTGGACCGGCCCGGAAGTCGATTTCAATGCCGTCTTCCCCGGCGGTCGCCTCGTTTCGCCGAAGGTGCGCGCGTTCGTCGATTTCCTGATCGAACGCCTGAACTTCGACGCCGACCACATGCAGACGCTCTGCCAGGTGCAGCAGCAGGCACTGGAAGCGAAGGCGGCGGGCAAGGTGGCGCTGGCGCAGCTGGAGAAGGCGACGCGGCGGGTGGTGGTGCCGGTGGTGGAGGTCGAGGAAGAGGTTGTGCCGGTTGGCAGGTAAGTGTGTCGGCACGCGCCGTAGGCGGCGTGCCTGCTCTGCTTTTGCTCGCTCTGAGCTTTTGATCCTCTTAACGGATCGCACCCGATTCAAACCCGGAGGGCGCCGCACAGGACGTGCGGCGTTTTCCGACCGAGGCAGGATGCCGAGTCGGAAAATCCCGGTGCGCATGACGCCGCGGGCTTCGGACTTTTCGGGGAGACGTTTTTCTTTGGTTCCGTTTCTTTTGGCGTCAACCAAAAGAAATGAACTCGGCCGCGTCAGCGGACGAAAGCGGTTGACGTTGCTACTTCGCTTACTCGCCTACGGCGACAAACAGGATCAAACGCTTCCACTCACCTTGCGGCGAGCGGGTTCATTTCTTTTGCTGGCCCAAAAGAAACGGAACCAAAGAAAA
>NZ_CEEDOV010000020.1:0-1004 GCF_979256585.1 Luteimonas sp. AC640a
AAGGGTAAGTTCGAGCGCACCAAGCCCCACGTGAACGTGGGCACGATTGGTCACGTTGACCACGGCAAGACGACGCTGACCGCGGCGCTGACGAAGATCGGTGCGGAGCGTTTCGGCGGCGAGTTCAAGGGCTACGACCAGATCGACGCGGCGCCGGAAGAGAAGGCGCGCGGCATCACGATCTCGACGGCGCACGTGGAATACGAATCGGCCGTGCGTCACTACGCACACGTCGATTGCCCGGGTCACGCCGACTACGTCAAGAACATGATCACCGGCGCTGCGCAGATGGACGGCGCGATCCTGGTGTGTTCGGCTGCTGACGGCCCGATGCCGCAGACCCGCGAGCACATCCTGCTGTCGCGTCAGGTCGGCGTGCCGCACATCGTCGTGTTCCTGAACAAGGCCGACATGGTCGACGACGCCGAGCTGCTCGAGTTGGTCGAGATGGAAGTGCGCGAGCTGCTGTCGAAGTACGACTTCCCGGGCGACGACACCCCGATCATCCACGGCTCGGCCCGCCTGGCGCTGGAAGGCGACCAGAGCGAGATCGGCGTGCCGTCGATCCTGAAGCTGGTCGACGCCCTCGACACGTTCATCCCGGAGCCGGAGCGTGACGTCGACAAGGCATTCCTGATGCCGGTCGAAGACGTGTTCTCGATCTCGGGCCGCGGCACGGTCGTGACCGGTCGTATCGAGCGCGGCATCATCAAGGTCGGCGAAGAAATCGAGATCGTGGGTATCCGTCCGGTGCAGAAGACGACCGTCACCGGCGTCGAAATGTTCCGCAAGCTGCTCGATCAGGGTCAGGCAGGCGACAACGCCGGTCTGCTGCTGCGCGGCACCAAGCGTGACGACGTCGAGCGTGGCCAGGTGCTGGCCAAGCCGGGTTCGATCAAGCCGCACACCGAGTTCGAAGCCGAAGTCTATGTCCTGTCGAAGGACGAAGGCGGCCGTCACACGCCGTTCTTCAAGGGCTACCGTCCGCAGTTCTACTTCCGCAC
>NZ_CEEDOV010000021.1:0-238237 GCF_979256585.1 Luteimonas sp. AC640a
GACGAAGTGCTCGCAAGGCGAAGATCAAGTACAGGGCTTCCGCGCTGTCGCGCGGCTTACTTTTGTCTTGGCAAAAGTAAGCAAAACCTTCTTCGCCGGACGCGATCCGACACGGCTACGCCGCGCCGGTGCCCTGCGCTTCTCGGTCCACGAGGCACGCAGCCCAAACTCGCTGCGCTCAGACATGGGCTGCTCCCCGGCCTCGCGGCCCTGCGATGCTCGGCTCGCTTTACGGCTCGAACAGATCAAGATCAAGAGCAAGAGCAACAGCAACAGCTTGCGCTCGGGCGGAACGCCGCGGCGCTGCAAAGTGAAGCATTGCCCAGCTGCTGCTTCTCGATGCGAGCGGCATTCCGAAGCGCATGTAGAACGCCTCGGCAAAGTGAGCAACGACGTCGCATCAGACGCCCAGCTCCAGTAATCAACTCACGGCGTACGCGCTAGCGCACATCGACACATTCCACCCGAGCCTCGTCATGACGCACGCCCCTCGCCCCCTCACCCTGCACGCCGACCGCCTGTTCCCGTCGGACCCGACCCAACGCGCCATCGCGCGGCGCCTGCATGCCGAGGTGGCCGGGCTGCCGATCGTCAGTCCGCATGGCCATACCGATCCGGCCTGGTTTGCCGGCAACGCGCCGTTCGCCGATGCGACCGAACTGCTGCTGGTGCCGGATCACTACGTGTTCCGCATGCTCTACAGTCAGGGCGTGGACCTGGACGCGCTGGGCATCCCGCGCACGGATGGCTCGCGCGCCGACGTCGATCCGCGCGACGCGTGGAGACTGTTCGCCGAGCGCTACACGCTGTTCCGCGGCACGCCGTCTTCCATGTGGCTCGACCACGTGTTCCATGACGTGTTCGGCCTGCGCCAGCGCCTCTCGGCCGTCACCGCGGACGACTACTACGACACGATCACCGCCGCGCTGCAGACGCCGGACTTCCGGCCGCGCGCGCTGTTCGAGCGCTTCAACATCGAGGTCATCGCGACCACCGAATCGCCGCTCGATCCCTTGACCCATCACGCAGCGATCCAGTCCAGCAGGTGGTCGGGCCGCGTGGTCACGGCCTATCGGCCGGATCCGGTCATCGATCCCGAACACGAACAGTTTCCGGACGCGCTGCGCCGCTTCGGCGAGATCAGCGGCGAGGACGTCCACGCGTGGAGCGGCTATCTGCGCGCGCATCGCCAGCGCCGCGCGTTCTTCGCCGCGCATGGCGCGACGTCGACCGATCACGGCCATCCGAGCTGCGCGACCGCGGACCTGTCCGAGGCCGAGGCGCGCAGACTGTTCGACACCGTCGTGCGCGGCGCGGCGACACCGGCGCAGGCCGAACTGTTCCGCGCGCAGATGCTGACCGAGATGGCCAAGATGAGTCTCGACGACGGCCTGGTGATGCAGATCCATCCGGGCTGCTTCCGCAACCACAACCGGCATCTGTTCGCGCGCTACGGCCGCGACAAGGGTGCCGACATCCCACTGCGCACCGACTACGTGCACGCGCTCAAGCCGCTGCTCGACCGGGTGGGCAATGTGCCCGGTTTCACCCTGATCGTGTTCACGCTCGACGAGAGCACCTACGCGCGCGAACTCGCGCCGCTGGCCGGTCACTATCCTTGCCTGCTCCTCGGACCGGCCTGGTGGTTCCACGATGCGCCCGAAGGCATGTGGCGCTTCCGCGAGCAGACGCTCGCCAGCGCCGGTTTCTACAACACCGTCGGCTTCAACGACGACACGCGCGCGTTCCTGTCCATCCCCGCGCGTCACGATGTCGCCCGCCGGGTGGACTGTGCGTTCCTCGCCAAGCTCGTCGCCGAGCACCGCATCGACGAGGACGACGCCGCCGAAGTCGTCGTCGATCTCGCCTACCGCCTGCCGAAGCAGGCCTATCGGCTGTGACGCCGTGCGCCGCGCGCAACATCCTGGCCAGACCGGCCTGACGCCTTCCCGAAGTCACAGGAGATCCCAGATGACTGGACGCATCCGCCCTGCCCTCCTGCTGCCGCTGCTGCTCTTCGGCCTTGCCCCCGCATCGGGCGCCGAGGTCGCGCGCGCAACGCCTGCAGTCGCGCCCACATCGGCGACCACGCTCAAGGACGCCTACCGCGACGCTTTCATGTTCGGCACCGCGGTCAACGACGACATCGTCGCCGGACGCGATCCGCGTGCGGAGGCGCTGGTCACGCGCCACTTCAATGCGCTCACGGCCGAGAACGTCATGAAGGCCGAAGAGCTGCATCCGCAACCCGGCGTCTGGGACTTCGACGCCGCGGATGCCTTCGTCGCCTACGGCGAGCGCCACGGCATGTATCTGATCGGCCACACCCTGGTGTGGCACAACCAGACGCCGCCCTGGTTCTTCGAACGCGACGACGGCACGCCTGCAACGCCCGACGCGATGGCCGAGCGGATGCGCGCCTATATCGAAGTGGTGGCGGGACGCTACGCCGGCCGCGTCGATGCCTGGGACGTCGTCAACGAGATCCTCGGCGAGGACGGCGCCTACCGCGACACGGTGTGGACGCGCGCGTTCGAAGGCGACGGCGATGCCGTGGTCCGGCACGCATTCGAGGCCGCCAGCCGTTACGCACCCGACACCGCGCTGTACTACAACGACTTCAACGCCTGGCGACCGGAGAAGCGCGCCGGCATCGTGCGCATGGTCAAGATGCTGCAGGCGGCCGGCATCCGCATCGACGGCATCGGCATGCAGGGCCACTGGGGCCTCAATTATCCGTCGATCGGGGAGATCGAGGCGTCGATCGACGCCTACGCCGCGCTCGGGGTCAAGGTGATGATCACCGAGCTGGATATCGACGTGCTGCCGTTGACCCGCGAAGGCCAGATCATCGGCACCGGCATGGCGCATCCGCAGTTCCAGCTGCCGGAGTTCAAGCGCTATCTCGACCCGTACCGCGACGGGCTGCCGGGCGATGTGCAGCAGCAGCTCACCAAGCGCTATGCCGAGCTGTTCCGCCTGTTCCATCGCAAGCGCGATGTCATCGATCGGGTCAGTGTCTGGGGGGTCGAGGACGGCATGTCGTGGAAGAACGACTACCCCGTGCCGGGGCGGACCAACTACACCTTGCTGTTCGATCGCGACCATCAGCCCAAGCCCGCGCTGGATGCGGTGCTGGCCGTCCCGGTGGAATCGGGCTCGCGTTGACGGGACGTCAGCGAACGCGATCTGCACCGCAGCGCTGCAGACCCGTGCTCGCAGCTCTTGGCGCATCGCTCGTTCGCGCGCATGCGCTGCGCCGCACGCATTGGGATCCTCTGAATGGGATCCTCTGAACATGTCCGTCATTCCCGCGAAGGCGGGAATGACGGAAACAAGCCTTTCAGCCCGGGGCAGCGTCCTGACACCGGCCGTCACGCGTTCATCGGCGGAGCGACCCGGTCCACAGACGCACGAAGCGCACACCTCACGCCGTGGCGAGCGCCCGCGCGACCGCGTCCGGTGAGCCCGCACCGAGCGCCGCGTACGCACGCACCAGCGCATCGACAACCCGCACGTCGCCGGCCACTGCACCGAATATCGGCTCGATCGCCAGCAACGCACGCACATCGTGCGCCGCATCCCCGGTCATCGCGGCGCCGATCTCCGCGAGCAGCTCCGCCATCGGATCGTTCAACGCGACGCCCGCCTGCGACTGACGCCGGACGACGTGCATCCACCCGGCGATCGGCAGGCACAGCCGGTCGATCGGACGCGTCGCCGCCAACGCATCGGCAATCGTGCCGAGCAGGCGTACCGGCAGTTTCTGCGAGCCGTCCCAGGCGATCTGACCCAGCCGGTGGCGGATCGCCGGATTGCGGAACCGGTCCAGGATCGCGCCGATATAGGCCTGCGCATCGAAGCCGTCCATCGCATCGAGCGTCGGCGCGATGTCGTCGCGCATCAGGCGCTCCACGAACGCGGATAGTGCCGGGTGACGCATCGCGTCGCTGACGGTCTCCAGCGCCAGCAACAGACCCAGATAGGCCAGCGCGCTGTGCGGACCGTTGAGCAGACGCAGCTTGGCGCGGTCCCAGCCGGCGATGTCGCCGCTGAGAATGACGCCGGCGCGTTCCAGAGGCGGGCGTCCGTTGCAGAACGCGTCCTCGACCACCCATTGCGTGTACGGCTCGCGCTGTACCGGCCAGGCATCGCGCACGCCGAGCGCGGCGTCGACGTCGGCGCGCAGCGCGGCGTCGGTCGCCGGGGTGATGCTGTCGACCATCGAACGCGGGAACGTCGCGTGGACGTCGATCCAATCCGCGAGCCCGGCATCGAACTGGCGCGCGTACTGGAGCACTGCGCGTCGCAGGCGCCCGCCGTTGTCTGCGAGGTTGTCGCAGCTCAGCACCGTGTACGCGGACAGACCGTTCGCCCGCCGCAAGGCGAGCCCGGCGACCACGACGCCGATCGCGCTCGACGGCGCCTCGGGCGTCTGAAGATCGCGGGCGATGTCCGGATGCGCGAGATCGACGCCGTCGGCCGACAGGCAGTAGCCCTTCTCGGTCACCGTCAACATCACCAGGCGCACATCCGGGTGGGCCAGACGTGCAAGCACCGCATCGCGTTCGTCGGCCGCGCACAGCACCTCGCGCAGCGCACCGATGATCCGCAGCGACGCGCCTCCATCGCGCAGCGCCAGCGTGTACAGCCCGTCCTGTGGACGCAGCGCGTCGCGCACGTCGGTGCTGCGCAGCGACACGCCGCAGATCGCCCAGTCGGGTGCCTCACGCAGCAGATCGTCGATGTAGACCGCCTGATGCGCACGGTGGAACGCGCCCACACCCAGGTGGACGATCCCGATGCGCGTACGGGCACGGTCATACGTCGGCCGCGCGATCCCGGGCGGCAGCGCGACGAGCGTGTCGTCCGACAGGTACCGCACGCTCACCGCTCGTCGCGCGCGTACGGGCCCAGGGTCACGCCGACGAAGCCGCCGGCATCGTCGGTGCTGAGCATGGTCGCGTCCGCGCCCTCGAGCAGCGGCTGCCAGTCGCCATCGTCGGCCGCGAACGCGAACGCGATCTCGCCCTCGTCGCCCGAGATCCGAAGGCGCAGCGCATCAACAGCTGGCACCGTGCGCGTGGCCAGCACCTCGGTCGGCGCGCCCTCGCCCTTGGCGCGTTCCACGAACAGCTGCAGCGCATCGTCCGCAGCGCGACGCGCACCGACGACATACCAGTGGTTGCCACTCTGGAATGCCGCCAGGCCCGCCGCGACGCCTTGCGCCGGCGGCGTGAGCGCGGTGCTCGCCTCGAACACCAGGTGCTGCTGGCGGCGGCCGATGAAGGATGGATTGCCCAGCGTGTCGAGGCCCGCGCGCAGCGGATGGATCGCCAGCTTGCCCGGGTGCGAGGCCAGATCGACCCAGTCGCGTTTGGGCACGCGCACGAACATCCACTCGCGCTTGAGTTGCGGTGCGTCGAACCCGTCGCGCCATGTGAAGTTGCCCGACATCGGCGCCTGGTCGGCGCTGCGCGTCATCCACGACGGTGCCGGCAGCATGTAAGGGATGGTCTCGCCCAACGGCAGGATCGTCGGCCAGCCGTCTTCCCAGGTCACCGGCAGCAGGAAGGTTTCGCGGCCGGTGTTGTACTGGCGCACGTCGTAGTTGCGACTGGCGAGGAACACCGCCCACCAGCTCCCGTCCGGTCCTTCGACCATGTCCACGTGGCCGGCGTTGGTGATCGGCAGGTCGCGATCGGCCGGCAGGTCGCGCTGGGTCAGGATCGGATTGTGTTCGTAGGGCACGTACGGCCCCCAGACATCGCGGCTGCGCAGTACCACCTGAGAATGCTGCGGGCCTGTGCCGCCCTCTGCGTTCGACAGCACATACCAGCCGTCGACCTTGTAGAGGTGCGGGCCCTCGATCCAGATCGGGTTGTCTTCCGGCTTCACGCCGCCGTCGATCAGCACCTTGCGCGGGCCGAAGGGCTTTAGCGTGTCCATGTCGATCGCCTGCAACCAGATCGCGCGGTGGCCGTCGTAGCGCACCGGCACCTCGGGCAGGTCGTTGTTGAGGATGTAGGCGTGGCCGTCGTCGTCGAAGAACAGCGAGGGATCGATGCCGCCGATGCCCGGCAGCCACACCGGATCCGACCACGGCCCTGCCGGATCGGTCGCGGTGACGATGAAGTTGCCGCCGGCATCGACCGAGGTGTTGACCACGTAGAACGTGCCGTCGCGGTACTCAATGGTCGGCGCGAACACGCCGCGCGACAGGCCGAGGCCGTCGAAGTCGAGCTGCCCCGGGCGATGGATCGCGCTGCCGACCTGGGTCCAGTGCACCAGGTCCTCGCTCTCGAACACCGGGATGCCCGGGAAGTAGGTAAACGTGGAATGCACCATGTAGAACTTGCCGCGCGCGGCGACGATGCTCGGGTCGGAATGGAAGCCGGCGAGGATGGGGTTGCGGAAGTGGCCGTCGGGCAGCGGCGTCTCGAACGCGCGGTCGCGGCCGGTGTATTCGAACCAGTCGAACAGCACGGGTGCGGTGGCGGCGTGCGCTTCGACGGCGGCGGTGGAGACGGTCGTCTGCGCGAACGCATCGCCGCCCGCCATCGCCGACAGTGCCGCGAGCGCAGTCGCCAGGAACGCGTTCGCACGCGCGCGTGGTACGCGTGGCGTTCGACAGTCGAGCGTGCGGTGAGACCCGACCCGTTTGTTGCAGACAATCTCCGCGGAGTCATCGAACCCCGCGCCACCGGTCCACACCGCCCAGGCCGCACCCGTTGTCGATCGCTTCATTCCGGTCTCCTCCATGTCGCTACCAGTCCCACATCGCGCCGTCTTCGAGACGGGCGATCGGCAGCTGTTTCGGGTTGTAGGGATATTTCGCCGCCAGGGCTTCGTCGATCTCCACACCGTGGCCCGACGTGTCGCCGACATGCAGCCGGCCGTCGCGGAACACGTAATCGTGCGGAAACACCGCATTGGTCTCGTCGCTGTGGAACATGTACTCCTGGATGCCGAAATTCGGGACCCAGGTGTCGAAGTGCAGCGCCGCGCCCATCGTCACCGGCGACAGATCCGTCGCGCCGTGGAAGCCGGTACGCACCTGGTGCAGGCCGGCGAAATCCGCGAGCCGGCGAATGTGGGTGATGCCGCCGCCGTGCACGATCGTCGTGCGGATGTAATCGATCAGCTGGTGCTCGATCAGGTGCTTGCAGTCCCAGATCGAATTGAACACCTCGCCCACCGCCAGCGGCGTCACCGTGTGCTGGCGGATGATCTCGAACGATCGCTGGTTCTCGGCCGGCGTGGCGTCTTCCATCCAGAACAGGCGATAAGGCTCGAGTTCGCGACCCAGGCGCGCGGCTTCGATCGGGGTCAGGCGGTGATGCACGTCGTGCAGCAGTTGAACGTGGCCACCGTGATCGGCGCGCACGCGCTCGAACAATGCCGGCACCGTCTCCAGATACCGCGGCGTGTTCCATTCGGTTTCGGCCGGCAGTTCGCTTTCGGCCGGTTCGTAGGGCTTGCCGCCCGAGGAGATACCGTAGGCCTTCTTGACGCCGGGCACGCCGCACTGCGCGCGCACCGCGAGAAAGCCCTTGTCGATGTAGGTGCCCACCGCATCGCTGGCTTCGGCGATGTCGCGGCCGTTGGCGTGTGCGTAGACCAGCGCGCCTTCTCGCGAGCGGCCGCCGAGCAACTGGTACAGCGGCAGGCCGGCCATCTTGCCGAGGATGTCCCACAACGCGACGTCCACCGCGGCGATCGCGGTCATCGTCACCGGGCCGCGTCGCCAGTACGCGCCGCGGTAGAGGAACTGCCACAGGTCTTCGATGCGACCGGCATCGCGCCCGATCAGGTTCGGCACCACGTGGTCCTGCAGATACGCGGCGACGGCGAGTTCGCGGCCGTTGAGCGTGGCGTCGCCGAGCCCGGTGACGCCCGAGCGGGTGAAGATCTTCAGCGTGACGAAGTTGCGGCCGGGACAGGTCACGATCACCCGCGCTTCGACGATCTCGCGATCGCGGTTCGAGCTGTGGGGGTCTGGATCGGGGGAACGGGATGTCGACATATGGGCTTCCGGAGCGATCGGACAGGGAAAGGATTTGGACGGACCCGGCGCACGCGGCGGCGCGCTGCCGCATCGCGCAGGTCAGGCGTTTACTGGATCTCGATCTCGAACGGTCCCGCCGGCAGGTCCGCTGCGTCGAACAGGTTCACCAGCGGCGCATCGGCCCAGGCGTGCCGCACGCGCACCGGTGCAGGCATGTCGCCGACGTGCAGACGCACGCGGGCGCCATCGATTCTTGCGTCGACGAACCGGCAACTGCCTGCTTCTGCCCCGCACAGTTCGAATCCGACCGGTCCCGCGGCGCCGTGCGCCACCAGGCGGCCCTCGACATCGGCGAACGCGACGATGACCGTCTCGCCGTCGCGCCAGGCCCGACGCGGCACCGGACCCGACGGCGCGATGCGTTCGCCGTACACGGCATGGCGCGCGGCGCGCGCGAGACGTTGCCCCAGCGTCTGCTTGTTCGGCGGGTGGATGTCGTGGCGTTCGCCGATGTCGATCGTCACCGCCAGCGCGCTGTGCGGTTCGGCGGCGACAACGCGCTGCGCCTCGCGCAGGGCGGCCCAGTCACTGTCGCCGGCGCTGCTGGCCGGCGTGCCGTAGTTGGCCAGCTGGACGACGAGGAACGGCAGGTCGGGATCGCCGAAGCGACCGCGCCAGTCGTCGCGCAGGCCGCGCAGCAAGCCGGCATAGGCGTCGGCCTCGCCGGTGTTCGATTCGCCCTGGTACCAGAGCATGCCGCGCAGATGCATGCCCGACAGCGGCGCAATCATGCCGTTGAACAGCGTCGACAGGCCGGCGGCGGACTGCCACGGCGCACGCGGCGGTGAACCGACCGCGGGCGGCACGATGCGGTACCGCCAGCCACCATCAAGCGGCACCGTGCTGCCGTCGGCCAGCTGCAGAGCATGTGCGGACGCCGGACCGGCCAGTCCGCCCTCGCGATAGGTATCGAGCACGTTGACGACGATGCGGTTGTCACCGGCGCGCAGCAGGCCGCGCGGCAGCGCGTAGCGACGCGGGGTACCGGCGCCGTAGGTGCTGCCGACCGCCCGGCCGTTGACCCAGGTCGTGTCCATCTCGTCGGCCGGACCGAGCACGAGGGTCGCGTCCTGCGCAGCCTGGGCCTCGGTCAGCGCGACCTGCGTGCGATACCAGAGCATGCCGTCGAATGCGGCCAGTTCCGGCACGCCCCAACGTTCCCAGGCGCCGAGATCGCGCGGCGCCTCGCGCCAGGCAGCGCCGTCCGCGTTGCCGTCCCACGGGCGATCATTGGCGGCGATGCCCGGCCGCTGCTGCCACCAGCGGCTCCACACCTCGCCCCAGCGCGCGACGGCCGCGCCGGGATCGGTGGCAGACAGCGCCAGCACGTCGAGTTCCGCGTCGTAGCCGCCGCCTGCGCGCAGCGCATCGGCGCTGGTCCAGGCCTGGATGCGCGAACCGCCCCAGGCCGCATTGACCAGCCCCATCGGCACGTCGACCGTCTGCTGCAGCTCACGCGCGAAGTAGTAACAGGCCGCGGAAAAATCGCGGATCGACTCGGGGGTCACGGTCTGCCAGCGGGTGTCGGCGCCGAACCGCGTCTGCGGCACCACGTTGCCGGCCTGCGGCACGGTCAGCAAGCGGATGGTGTCGCTGGCCGCGCCGGCGATCTCGGCGCGCGCATCCAGCGAGCGCCAGACCTGCAGTTCCATGTTCGACTGGCCCGAACACAGCCAGACATCGCCCACCAGCACGTCGTCGACCGTGCGCGAGACCGCACCGGCGCGCGCACGCAGGCGATACGGACCACCGGCCTGCATTGCCGGCAACTCGACTTGCCAGCGGCCGTCCGCATCGACGCGCGCGCGGCGCTGGTGACGCCCCAGCGCCACTTCGACGGTCTCGCCCGGCGCGGCCTCGCCCCAGACCCGGATGGGCTGGTCGCGTTGCAGCACGGCATGGTTTTGGAACAGCGGATGCAGCAACGCGGTGCCGGCGTCGTCGGCGATCGCAGGCGCGACCGGCGCCAGCATCAGCAGCAGTGCAGCCAGACCGCGGCGGACACGCGCGGCTGGAACGGGTACGACCTCTGGGCCGGCGCGCGTCACTGCGTATCACCCGGCGCGTGCGGAAATGCCAACGCCTCGTAGTCCGCCAGCGGATGCGGCGGCGCGGCGCTGCCCGCCGGCAAGGGACGGCCGGAGATCGACTGGAAATAGGCGACGCTGGCATCGCGCCACCACTGCGCCTCGTCCTGCTGGATGGCGAGGAACGCGGCGACCTGCGCATGGCGCGCGGGATCGATGCGGCCATCGAGACCGGCCCAGGTCGCGCGCATCTCGCGCACCGTGCCAACGCCGCGGTCGTAGCGCTGCACCAGCTCGTCCCACAACGGACGTCCGCTCTGCATCGGATGATCCCAGGACACGTGGTGGAACCACAGCAGCAGGTTCTCGGGTGTCTGCGCGACATCCTCGAACGCCGCGGCCACGGGGGGCGCGTATTGCGACACCGCATTGCTGCCCGTCCGCGTGCGGTCGAAGCCGATGCCGTTCGCATCCGCGCGGTGGAAATACACCGAGGTCCAGTCCGCGCGCGGGCCGCCGTCGACCCAGGGGCCGGGGCCGTAATGATGGCCACGTCCCATCACGTGATGCAGGCCGAGCGGCGTCATGTAGTCCACCACCGCCTCGCGCGAAGCCATCATCATGCCGACGATGGGCTCGACCACCGCCGGATCGTTGGAGAACGTCATCCGCGTCCACTCGATCGCGATGTCGCGCGACGACAAGCCGGGATTCCAGGCCAGGCGCCCGTAGGCGTACCAGTTGGCCTGGTCGAAATGCGAGCCGCTCCAGTTGCGGTCGCTGCCGACGTTGGCAACGCCCGCGATGCCGGTCAGTGCATGTCCGTCGAGCGAGCCGTCGAGCACGCGCGCGACCGTCGAGCCCGGTCCCTGCACCTGGGTGTCGGCATCCAGCACTTCCTCATACAACGGGCCCATGTAGGCCAGGTGCGTGGCGAAGCCGAGGTATTCCTTGGTGATCTGGAATTCCATCATCAGCGGCGTCTTCGGCATTGCGCCGAACAGCGGATGGAAGGGTTCGCGCGGCTGGAAGTCGATCGCGCCGTTCTTGACCTGCACCAGCACGTTGTCGCGGAACGTGCCGTCGAGCGGCACGAATTCGTTGAAGGCCTGCTTCGCGCGGTCGACCGGTTCCTCGTCGGAATAGACGAAAGCGCGCCACATCACGATGCCGCCATGCGGTGCGACCGCGTCGGCCAGCATGTTGGCGCCGTCGGCGTGGGAGCGACCGTAGTCCTGCGGGCCGGGCTGGCCTTCCGAATTGGCCTTGACCAGAAAGCCACCGAAATCAGGAATCAGCGCGTAGACCTCGTCGGCCTTCGTCCGCCACCAGCGCTGCACGTCGGCATCGAGCGGATCGGCCGTCGCGAGGCCGCCGATCTCCATCGGCGCGCTGAAGCGCGCGCTCAGATAGACCTTCATGCCATAGGGTCGCAGCACGCCGGCGATCGCGGCGACCTTTTCGAGATACATCGGCGTCAGCACCTCGGCATTGGCGTTGACGTTGTTGAGCACCGTGCCATTGATGCCGATCGAGGCGTTGGCGCGCGCGTAATCGGTGTAGCGCGGATCGAGCCAGCCGGGCAGACGGTGCCAGTCCCAGATCGACTGCCCGGAATAGCCGCGTTCGACGTAGCGGTCGAGATTGTCCCAATGGTTGAGCACGCGCACCGCGAGTTGCGGCGACTCGCGTACGTCCAGCCCCTCGAGCGGCTGGCCGGTCTGCAGCAGGCGCAGCACGTGGAACGCACCGTAGAGCGCGCCGATATCGGTGTTCGCTGCGACGACGGTGGTTGCGTGGCCGTCGACGACGGCGCTGCGCACGCGATAGCCCGCCTCGCCCAGTCCGTCGAGATCCAGCCGCAATGCGGCGATCTGCGGCGCGGACGCCGGCGTGCCAACCAGCAGCGCGCCTGCGCGCGTGACCGATGCGCCCTCAGCCGGCACCGCGCCCTGCACGCCCGCCAGACCACGACGCAGTTCGTCATGCGTCGCCGTCTGTATCTCGGAGTCCGCCGGGGTCACCAGCTGCGCGATGCGGGTGGTTGACTCCTGGGGCACGTAGCGCAACCACAAGTCGTAGCCGTCTTCGGCTTGCGCGACGGACGCGCACAGCAGGGCCAGCGCGCACAACGTCGAGGCCAGCAACTGGCGGTAACGGCGCGTATCGCCGCTGCAATGGGTTAGCGGTAACATCTTCGGCATATGGATTCCCCGTACAAAAACGGCTTTCATGCGTGTGTGCCCGCGCGTAGCGGGCCGACCCCCTCGCCTGGCGAGTGAAGGAGCGAGCGTTGGAGAAGACGAAAAAATCGGTCCGCAGAAAGACGCGCGGCGTCACGATTGCCGAAGTGGCCGCCCTCGCTGGCGTGTCGCCAATGACGATCTCGCGTGTGGTCAACGGCCAGGGCAAGGTTCGCGAATCCACTCGCGAACGGGTCATGCGCGCCGTGCGCAAGCTGAACTACACGCCCAACCTCGCCGCCAGTTCGCTGGCCGCGGCCCAGCACACGCGCATCGCGCTGGTCTACACCAATCCCAGCGGCGCCTATCTGCGCGAGCTGCTGGTCGGCCTGCTGCGCGTGGCCTCGGGCACCGCGATCCAGCTGGTCATCGACTACTGGGACGAACTGGACGCCGATGCCGAGCGCAAGGCCGCGCGGGCGCTGGCCAAGCGTGTCGACGGCGTGATCCTGCCACCGCCGCTGTGCGAATCGCGGGCGGCGGTGACCGAATTCGTGCGCGCCGGCGTGCCTGTCGTCGCGATCGCATCGGGCCACTTCAGCGACGATATCTCCTGCGTACGCGTCGACGAGTTCCGCGCGGCCAAGGAGATCACCGAACATCTGATCGAACAGGGTCACACACGGATCGCCTGCATCAAGGGCGGCACCTATCTCAGTGCGACCGCGCGCCGCTTCGAAGGCTTCAAGGCCGCGCTCGACGAGGCCGGCATCGCCCTCGAGGCAGCGCTGGTCCAGCAGGGCGATTACACCTACCGCTCCGGGCTCACCGCGACGGAAAAGCTGCTGGGACTGCGCAAGCCGCCGAGCGCGATCTTCGCCAGCAACGACGACATGGCAGCCGCCGCGATCTCCGTCGCCCACCGCCGCGGCCTCGACGTGCCACGCGATCTGTCGGTCGTCGGCTTCGACGACAGCTCGGCCGCGACCACGGTCTGGCCGGAGCTGACCACCATCAACCAGCCGATCGCCGAGATGGCCAATGCGGCGATCGACGTACTGGTGCGGGGCATCCGCCGTAATGACAGCACCACCCGCGTGCTGACCGACCATGTCATCGCGCACCGGCTGATCAAGCGCGACTCGGTGGCCGAACCGCGCCGTCAGAAATAGACGGCGCCTGCGCGGGACCTGAGCCGCCGCGCATCCGGAACTCTTTCCAGTGTGTGCGATGGCTGCCCCGGCCCCCATGTTCCCGTGGCCTCAGCGCAGCAGGTACTGGTTGAGCAGGTTCTCGTAGGCTTCCTGGCGGCCGCTGCGCTGCTGCGGCTCCCCGGCCTTCGATGCGATCGCGTGCAACTGTTCCAGCGACAGGGTGCCGCTCTCGAACGCCTGGCCATCGCCCACGTCGAAGCTTGCATACCGGTCCTTGCGCCACTGCTCCCAAGGCGAATCGTGAAGCAGGCCGTGGGCGACTTCGAGGCCACGTGCGAACGCATCCATGCCGCCGATGTGGGCAATGAAAAGATCGGCCATGTCGCTCGATTCGCGGCGCGGCTTGGCGTCGAAGTTCAGGCCGCCCTCAAGCCCGCCCTGGCGCAGCACCACCAGCATCGCGCCGACGGTGTCGTAGAGATCGGTCGGGAACTGGTCGGTGTCCCAGCCGTTCTGGGCATTGCCGCGGTTGGCGTCAATGCTGCCGAGCAGGCCGTGATCGCTGGCCACCTGCAGGTCGTGTTCGAACGTGTGGCCCGACAGCGTGGCGTGGTTGGCCTCGATGTTGAGCTTAAAGTCCTGGTCCAGGCCGTGCTCGCGGAGGAAGCCGGTGACGGTCGCGCTGTCGAAATCGTACTGGTGCTTCATCGGCTCCATCGGCTTGGGCTCGATGAGGAAGTTGCCCTTGAGTCCGATGCTGCGGCCGTAGTCGCGCGCCATCGTCAGGAAGCGGCCGAAGTGCTGCAGCTCGCGCTTCATGTCGGTGTTGTGCAGGCTGGCGTAGCCCTCGCGGCCACCCCAGAACACATAGTGCTCGCCGCCCAGTTCGACGGTCGCGTCGAGCGCGGCCTTGACCTGCACCGCCGCACGCGCGACCACCGCGAAGTCCGGATTGGTCGATGCACCGTTCATGTAGCGCGGATGCGAGAACAGGTTCGCCGTGCCCCACAGCAGCTTCATGCCGGTCGCCTGCTGGCGCTCCTTGGCCAGCGCCACCATGTGCTTGAGGTTCTTCTCGTAGGCGCCGATGTCGTCGGCGTCCGGCGCCAGGTCGACATCGTGGAAGCACCAGTACGGCACGCCGAGCTTGGTGAAGAACTCGAACGCGGCGTCGAGCTTGGCTTCGGCCGCCGCCAGCGGTTCACCGCCGTCCCAGGGGAAACGGCGCGTGCCCGGACCGAAGGGATCCTGGCCGGAATTGCAGAACGTATGCCAGTAGCAGACCGCGAAGCGCAGGTGCTCGGCCATCGTCTTGCCGCCGATCCGGCGATCGGCCTCGTAGACCTTGAAGGCCAGCGGATTGTCGGACTCGCGGCCTTCAAAGGGGATCGTACCGATGCCGCCGAAGTATTCGCGGCCACCGATGAAATGCTGTGCGCTCATATGGGGTTCTCGTGCAGTGCGTGGAAAGGTCGTCGCGAGCGACGCGTTCGGGCGTGTCGCGGTTCGATATCGGCAGCGCGGCCTGCGCCGCCGCGACTACGTGGGCGGACGCGGCGCGGCGTAGAGCGGACGCACCGCATCCAGGTGTCGCAGGAAACGCTGGTACGCAGGCTGGTAGGCACGTACGCGCTCCGGATCGGGCGTGCAGGCCAATGCCGGATCGACGGCGACGTGCGCAGCGGCGAGATCGGCCAGCGAGGTCGCATCGCCCTGCGCACGTTGCAGCGACCACAGGGCCTGCAGCGCAGCGCCGAAGGCTGCACTTTCGACCTGCGCGGGTACGTCGACCGGACAGTCGAACACGTCGGCCACCATCTGCCGCCAGGCCGCGCTGTTGGCGCCGCCGCCGGTCAGGGCGATGCGGTCGAAACGCATGCCCGCGCCGACGAAAGCGTCGTAGCCGTAGCGCAGGCTGTAGGTTGCCCCTTCCATCGCCGCGCGATAGACATGCGCCTCGCGCATGTTGTGGGCCGCCAGGCCGGCCAGGACACCCTTGCCCAGCGGCAGGTCGGGCGTGCGTTCGCCGTTGAGGAAGGGTAGGAAGGTCAGTCCATCGGCGCCGGGCGGCGTCGCCGCGATGCGCGCATCCCCGTCGCGAGTGCTGAAACCGAACATCTTCGCGACCTGTTCGGTGACCACGGTGCAGTTCATCGTGCAGATCAGCGGCAGCCAGCCGCCGCTGGACGAACAGAACGCCGCCCAGGCCCCGTCGGCATCCACGATCGGCCGGTCGGCGTAAGCGAACAGCGTGCCGGACGTGCCGAGGCTCATCGTCAACCGGCCCTCGGCCACGCAGCCGGTGCCGATCGCGGCCATCATGTTGTCGCCGCCGCCCGCGGCGATACGCGTGCCGGCCGACAGCCCCAGTTCGCTCGCGATCGCGGCCGATACCGGGAACAGCGCGTCGGACTCGACCAGCGGCGGCAGGCAGTCGATTAAGTCACGCGCGCCGTCGGTGGCTTCGAGCATCGCGCTGGACCACGTGCGCGTGCGCACATCGAGCCAGCCGGTGCCCGACGCGTCGCCGTGTTCGCAATAGCGCTCGCCGGTCAGGACAAAATTCAGATAGTCGTGCGGCAACAGGATCGTCGCGAGCTTCGCGTAGACCTCGGGCCGGTGCCGGCGCGTCCACGGCAGTTTGGAGGCGGTATAGCCGGCAAGAATCGGATTGCCCGCCACCTCGATGCAGCGCGCTGCGCCGCCGACCGCGTCCATGATCTCGCCGCACTCGGCGCTGGTACTGGTATCGCACCACAGCTTGGCCGGGCCCAGCACGTCGCCCTCCGCATCGACCGGGACGAACCCGTGCTGCTGGCCGGACACCCCCAGCGCCTCGATCCGGTGGCGGATGCCCACGTCCACCGCATTGAAACAGTCGCGCATCGCGTCGACCCAGGCGCCCGGCTGCTGTTCGCGGCTGCCGTCGTCACCACTGATCAGATCGAGCGGCGCACTGGCGTGGGCAATCACCCGACGCGCATCGGCGTCGTAGACCACCAGCTTGACGCTTTGCGTCCCGGCGTCGACGCCGGCGACGACGGTCACGACCGCGCTCCGTGCACGATAAAGTTAGCGCTAACATTCTTCGGGCCAAAAAAAAGAAAACGCGTTGGATCGGCTTGCGGCATGGTGGCGATCGGTGAGAATCGACGATGGATGCACTTTAGCAGCAGTTCGAAATAAGGCGTGCTGCGCTGCGGAAAGACCGCCGTCGAGCACTCGATGTCGCGCGTCGGCGCTGTTCAACCAAGCGGATCCGACCACACCGCGAACTCGTTGCCGCTCGGCTCGGCGAAGTGGAAACGGCGACCACCTGGAAACTCGAACACCGGCTTGAGGATCGTGCCGCCCGCGGCCTCGACCTTCGCCAGCGTCTCTTCGATGCGTGCGCTGTAGAACACCAGCAGCGCGCTGCCCGCCTCGCTGCGCGCCTGCAGATCCGCGCGATAGAAACCGCCGTCGAGGCCTTCGTTCGAGAACGCGATGTAGTCGGGACCGTAGTCCTCGAAGGTCCAGCCGAATGCCTGCGCGAAGAACCGCTTCGTCGCATCGAGATCGCGGGCGGGAAGTTCGACGTAGTTGAGCTTTTCGTGGGCGGGCATGGCGAGGCTCCGGAAATGAATCCGGATGATGCCCGATGACTCGCGTCGCAGTGTCGAGTCACGACCCAGCGCGTCTACAAAAAGGGTTGGGACAGCGCGTGAAAACGCTAGACGGGTCGCGCGCGGGCAGTCATCGCGCACGCTCGCAATCGCAAGGCGAAATAGGAGGCGGCGACCAAGGGCCAGGCGGCGAGCCATTGCCCAGGCATGGTCATGAGGAGATAGAGGGAGGCCTCGACGCCTGCGCCCAGTCCGATCCAATAATTCGTCTGACGCTCGCAAAATTGCGCCGCGCCAAGATTCCGGTAAAGGCGCCAGAGCGTCACGAGCCCGAACCATCCCGCAACCAGCGCCAGGCTCAAGCCGACGGATGCGCCGGCAGCGCCGTGATTGTCGAAGGCATCGAACAGGGCCGGGACGCCCAGCAGTGTCCAGAACATCGCGACAAGCGTCGTCGGCAGCAGAACGAACACGCCGATCGCCTTGTGGACGAGCCGGAGCGACATCAGAGAGCTCTTCGACACCCCTGAGGGACCGGTCATCTAGATCCCGCTGGTGGGCAGGAAACCGGAATCGCGCAACGTCTGCAATGGCGCGAACAGGGGCTTTGGCAGCTGCTCCCAGTGAAACCATTGCCAGCCCAGGCATTTCGCGGGTTCGAGCACCATTGGCTCACCAGTCGTCTGCGCGGTGACGAACAGGGTCACGTAATGCCGGCCTTCAGCGGCAAAGACATCGCTGGTGTATGGCGCAGGCGAGATGTCGTGGATCGCGAGGCCGGTTTCTTCCAGCACTTCGCGCCGCGCGCAGTCCGCGACCGTTTCGCCGAATTCCAGATGGCCGCCCGGCAAGGCCCAGGTACCGGCGCCATGCGCGCCGGCACGTTCGCCGAGCAGCACCTTGCCGTCGCGGATGATGATCACGCCGACGCCCACCAGGACTGCGCCGGACTGCACTTGCGTCGTCATTCCCGTGTCCCGCCGTGTGTAGAAACCAGTCTCTCTGCAATGCGCCGATGCGAGTCCATCAGGCGCGCAGCGTGGCGCCGCCGTCGACATAGAGATCGCTCATCGCGATGTGGCCGGCCTGGTCGGACAGCAGGAACATCACCGCGTTCGCGATGTCCTCGGGTTCGGCGAGCTTGGCCAGCGGAATGCCGCTCTTGAATGTCTCCAGCGTGCCGGCGATGGTGCGCGCCTCGCCCCCAGCGTCGGTCCACATGCCGGTCTGCATCGGCGTGCGCGTTGAACCGGGCGCGACGATGTTGCAGCGGATGCCGAGCGGCGCGAGTTCGAGACCGAGACAGCGCACGAACATCGTCGTCGCCGCCTTGGACGCGGCGTAGGCGGCCATGTTCTGGCGCGGGATGCCGGCGGCGTTGGAGCTGACCGTCACCATCGCGCCGCGGCGGCGCGGGGCCATGACACGGGCCACGGCCTGCGACACGTGAAAGACGCCGTCGGTGTTGACGGCGAACGTGCGACGCCACTCGTCGGTGGTGAGGTCGAGGACCGAGGCGGTCGAAAGGATGCCGGCGACGTTGATGGCGAGATCGATGGGGCCGAGATCGGCTTCGATCGTGGCGACGAGTGCGTCGACTGCGGTCGCGTCAGTGATATCGAGGGCGTGGGAATGGAGATTCGCGAAACCTGCCCTCACCCCAACCCCTCTCCCCGGGGGAGAGGGGCTCAAGAGCGGACGACCTCGAGATTCGAGTCCCTCTCCCTCCGGGAGAGGGGTTGGGGTGAGGGCCACATCAGCCAAGGCAATGCCTTCGGAAGCAACCCCCACAACCGGCGCTTCTCGATCCGTCGCCACCACCGTCGCGCCGCTCTCGCGCAGCAACCTCACCACCGCAGCGCCGATACCACCAGCCGCGCCGGTGACGAGGGCGATCTTTCCGTCGAAGCCTGTGAGTTGCATGCGCGTGGTTCCCGGTAGTTCTTCTGTCGATTGGATGATGGGCCAATCAGCGCGCGTCGAAGGCCGCCAGCCGCGCATCGACCATCGGCGCGATGTGTGCGGTGGCGTCGCGGCCGGTCAGTTCGGCATGCAAGAACGGTAGCTCGATCGAGTCGATGTGCGCGGCATGCGCGGCCCACAGCGAGGACTGCAGTTGCGGGCGATCGGCGTGGTCGTTGCCTGCACGGACGTGCAGCAGCGTGCCGTCGAAACGATGGTGGTGATGCAGCCGCACCAGGCGATTGGTATCGGTGACCGCACGCACGACGCCGTCGAGCACCGCGCCCGGCAGGTTGCCCAGCGCGCTGTCGCCGCGACGCAGGAAGTCGACGATGGCCTCGCGCGTGCGCAGCTCGGGATATGCATCCGGGTCGTAGCCGGCAATCGCCAGCAACGCGCGCAGTGCGGCGATGGCATCCGGCTCGGGTTCGGCGCGCCACACCTCGGCAGGATACGCATCGAGCAGTGCCAGCACGCCGATCTCGCGGCCAAGCGCGCGCAGGCGTACGGCCATCGCCTGGGCGAGGATGCCGCCGACGGACCAGCCGAGCAGATGCACCGGACCGTCCGGCTGCAAGGCGACCACGCGTTCCGCGTAATCGGCCGCCAGCGCGTCGATGCTGCCGGGCAGCGCCTGCGCGAGGTCGAGCGCCGGCGACTGCAGGCCGTACACGCTGCGCGCAGGCGCGAGTGCGCGCGCGAGGTCGCGATAACACCAAGCGATGCCGCCCGCCGGATGCACGACGAACAGCGGCGTACGCGCGGGTTCGCCCTGCGCGAGGGCGATCACCGGCGCCAGACCGTGGTCGGGGTCGTCGCCCTCGCCCGCATCGAGCGCAGCGGCAAGGCCTTCGACCGTCGGCGTCGCAAACAGGACACCAAGTCCCGGATCGCGGTTGAAGGTCTGCTGGATCGCGAGCAGCAGATGCACCGCGAGCAGTGAGTCGCCACCGAGCGCGAAGAAGTCTGCGTCCGCACCGACGCGTTCGACACCGAGGGCTTCGGCGAACAACGCGGCGAGCGCGGATTCGGTCGGCGTGCGGGGCGCGACGAAGACGCCCGCCTCGAACGCCGGTGCCGGCAAGGCGTCGCGGTCGAGCTTGCCGTTCGCGGTGACCGGCCAGTCGGCGAGCGCGACGAAGGCCGACGGCACCATGTAATCCGGCAACTGTGCGGCGACGAACGTGCGCAGCGACGCAGCGTCGAAATCGTCCGTGGGCTGCAGATAGCCGACCAGACGCCGGTCACCGGCGCGATCCTCGCGCACGATGACGGCCGCTTGCGACGCGAGTCCACTGGCGACGATCGCTGCTTCGATCTCGCCCAGCTCGATACGCAGACCGCGCAGCTTGACCTGGTGGTCGCTGCGGCCGAGGAACTCGACTGCGCCGTCACTGCGCCAACGCGCGAGGTCGCCGGTGCGGTAGATGCGTTCGCCGGGCAGATGCGGATCGTCGAGGAAGCGCTCGGCGGTCAGATCGTCGCGGCCCAGATAGCCGCGCGCGAGCTGCACGCCGCCGAGATACAGATCGCCGACGACGCCGGGCGGAAGCGCGCGCATGCGCGCATCGAGCACGTACAGCCGCGTGTTCCAGACTGGGAAGCCGATCGGGACCGGGCGCGAAGTGTCATCCGCACTGGCGGGCCAGAAACTGACGTCGACCGCGGCTTCGGTCGGCCCGTAAAGGTTGTGCAAATCCGACTCGACCGTCGCATGGAAGCGGTCGCGCAGATCGGCATCCAGCGCTTCGCCGCTGACGAAGACGCGCCGCGTCGAGAGTCCGCGCGCTTCCGGCGCGCTGAGGAACGCGGCGAGCATCGACGGCACGAAATGCAGTGTGGTGATGCCGGCCTCGCAGATCAGCTTCGCGATCGCAACCGGATCGCGGTGTGCGTCCGGCGGTGCGACCACCAGCGTGGCGCCGGCCAGCAGCGGCAGGAAGAATTCCCAGACCGAGACATCGAATGTCGCCGGTGTCTTCTGCAGGATGCGATCACTCGCATCGATGCCGTAATGCGTGCGCATCCATTCGAGGCGATTGACGATCGCGCGATGCTCGACGACGACGCCCTTGGGCTCACCAGTCGAGCCGGAGGTGTAGATGACGTAGGCCGCATGCCACGGGTCGACAGACGGCAGCGCGCTGTCGTCCGCACGCTGCGGCCAGTCGGAAGGCGCGAAGCCCGGCGCGTCGTCCGGCCAGTCGATCCCGTCGTCGACCTGCGCGAGCAGTGCGACCGGCTGTGCGGACCGCAGGACGCGCGCGCGTCGCTCGATCGGATGTGCAAGATCCATCGGCAGATAGGCCGCACCGGCGCGCAGCACGGCGACCAGTGCGACGACGAGTTCGATCGAGCGCGGCAATGCGACCGCGACGACAGTGTCCGCGCCTGCGCCACGTGCGTGCAGCGCCTGCGCGAGTGCGCGGCTGCGCGTCTCGAGTGCGCGGTAGGTCAGCGTCTCGCCTTCGAACACCAGTGCCGGCGCGTCAGGCGTGGACGCCATCGACGCTCCGATCAACGCGACCAGGGTCGTGTCGGGCACCGGATGCGCGGTGGCATTGAAATCGAACAGCGTGCGCGCGGCTTCGGCCGGTGTCGCCAGCGGCACGTCGTCGAGCCGCGCATCCGGTTGCGCTGCAAGTTCGAACGCCGCGGCGAGGAAGGTGCGCAGACGCGTTGCGTGAGACGCGACATCGCACAGCGCGTAGAGATCGGGATTGGCCTCGATCTCAAGATCGAGCGCCTGCACGCCATCGCCGCGGAAGCCCAAGGTGATGTCATCGACCGGGCCGGTGCCGAGGATTTCCATCGACGCGCGCGTGCCGGCGAGCAGTGTCGGCCGATAGAATGGCTGCACGTTGATCAGCGGACCATGCAGACGACGCTGCCCGCCGATCAGGCCGAGATCGCGCCGCAACTGTTCGCCGCGATAGCGACCATGCCGGCGGCCACGCAGCAGCGCGCGGATCATCGTCTGCATGAAATCCGCGACGCTCGCATCCACCAGAGCGGGCACCCGCAGCGGCAACACGTTCATGACCATCGCCTGCACGCGCGCGGACGCACTGCCGAGACGACCCATGAAGGGCACGCCGACGACGGCTTCGCCCTGCCCGCCGAAGCGCTGGCAGTAAGCGGCGGTGAGTGCGGTCAGCACGTCCGGCCAGGGCTGGCCGAGCGCAGTCGCCGCGCGGGCGAGGCCGTCGCGGAAGTCCGCGTCGAGCGCTTCGACGTGACGCAGGCAATCGGGCGCGGCATGGGCAAAGCCGCCGCCGAGTCCGGACGCCGCCGGCATGCCGGCCAGCGTCTCCTGCCAGTACTCCGCATCGGTCGCGCGCTTCTCCGACGCGCGATAGCTCGCGTCTTCGGCCAGCACGCCGTCTAGCGGCGCGAACGCTGTGCCTACAGATGCGTCGGCATACAGCGCACAGGTGCGCTCGGTCAGCAGCGCCATGCCGTAGCCGTCGGTCGCGAGGTGATGCACGCGCAGGTACCAGACGTAGCGGTCGCCACCCAGCAGGTACAGCCGCTGCAGCGCGAGTCGATCGCGCGCAGGATCGACCGGCGACAGCCGATCGCGCGTCATCGCCGCACGCGCGGCGGCATCCGGCGCGGACTCGGCGGACAGGTCGACGACGTCCAGATGCGGCACGTGACCCGCGTCGATCCACTGGATCGGACCGTTGCCCGTCTCGCGCATGCGCAAGGCCAGCGCCGGCGCCTCGTCGACAGCCTGGCTCGCCGCGCGCACGAAGGCGTCGACATCCAGCGCGCCGTCGATCCACAAGGCGTGCGCGGTGTTGAACGCCGGGTTGTCCGGCGCCAGACGCTGCGCATACCAGAGGCCGGCCTGCGCTTCGGTCAGCGGCCAGCCCGTGCCCGACGCGGCGGCGTCGGCTTCGACGCGAGACGCTGTCGCGGTCATCCGGCGGCGGGCGTGTCGCGCTGCAGGCCCTGCACCACCTGCCACCAGCCAGCGAGCGTGGTGTGCTCGGCGAGATGCGAGAACTCCAGCGCGATCCCGTGCTCGCCCCAGGCCATCACCAGGCCCAGCACGCGCATCGAATCGAGGCCGAGGTCCATCAGATTGTCGTCGTCGCGCACTTCTTCGGGCGCTTCGCCAACAAGCCTGGCGACATCGGCGCGCATGCGCTCGAGGGTCAACGGGCCGGTGCGGTCCACAGTCACTGCAGCATCTCCAAAAGTCGGTTGGTAGTCAGCGGCACGCCGCAGGTGCGCGCGATCCAGTGCAGCGCGAGGTCGTGGTCGGCGCGCGAAAAGTCGGCGACCGCGTCGGCGACGACGAAGGTCTCGATGTCGCGCTGGAAGGCGTCGGTCGCCGTCGACAGCACGCCGATGTGCGCGTAGACGCCGGTGATCAGCAACTGGTCGCGACCGCGCGCGCGCATCAGCGTGTCGAGGTTGCTGCGCTGGAAGGCGCTGTAGCGGTGCTTGACCAGCACATGGTCGCTGTCGATCGGCGCCAGCGCATCGATGATGGTCTCGTGCTCGGCGCTCGCCTGCATGCCCGGGCCCCAGAGATCGGCCTGCAGGCCGCGATCGCGCCGGTCCTGATGGCCGCGCTGCGCGGTGTAGAACACAGGGATGCCCGCGCTGCGGCAATGCGCGAGCAGGCGCGCGAGGTTCTGCACGGCAGGCGCCAGCGGCGCGTTGTCCTGCGCGAATGCGGCGAGGAAGTAGCGCTGCATGTCGTGGACGAGCAACGCGGCGCGGGAGGTTTCGGGCGTCCACTGGCCGCGTGCCGCCGGAAGTTCGGCGGCGGTGGGTAGCGGATACGGCGTGATCTTCGGCAGGCCCATCAGCCGGCGTCCTTCTGGTCGTCGAGAAAACGCGCACGCAACTGCGCGCGCAGTTCGCGGCGGCTGATCTTCCCCACCGCCGTTGTGCCGAACGCATCCACGAACACGATCTGGTCCGGCACCTTGAACGCCGCGAGCCCGCGACCGCGCACCCAGGCCTTGAGCTCGGCCGGGCGCGGTTTCTCTTCACCGGGAATCACGAACGCACAGCTGCGCTCGCCGAGGAATTCGTCGGGAATCGACACCACCGCCGCATCGAACACCTGCGGATGTGCGAGCAGATGGTCTTCGATCTCCTCGGCCGAGATCTTTTCGCCGGCGCGGTTGATGTGGTCGGTCGCGCGGCCCTGCACGATCAGATGTCCGCTCGGCAGGCGCTGCACCATGTCACCGGTGCGGTAGAAGCCGTCGTCGGTGAACGACCGCGCATTCGCCGCGTCGTCGTTGTGGTAGCCGCGGATCGTGTACGGGCCGCGCGTCAGCAGATGGCCGACTTCGCCATCGGCGACCGGCGCACCGTGATCGTCGACCACCAGCACTTCGTCGTCGGCGCTGATCGGTCGGCCCTGTGTGGTCAGCACGAGATCGCCGGCATCGTCGAGGCGCGTGTAGTTCACCAGGCCCTCGGCCATGCCGAACACCTGCTGCAGCGTGCAACCGAGACCCGCGACCACGCGGCGGGCGGCTTCCGGCACCAGCTTGGCGCCGCCGACCTGCAGCACCTGCAGGCTCGACAGATCGTGCGAGGTCTTTCTCGCAGCATCGGCCCATAGCAGGGCGAGCGGCGGCACGAGGCCGACGCAGGTCACGCGCTCGCGGGCGATCAGCGGGAACGCGGCATCGGGACCCGGACCAGGGCTCAGCACCACGCGCGCGCCGGCATACAGCGCGCCGAAGAAGCCGGGCGAACTCATCGGGAAATTGTGCGCGGCGGGTAGCGCGACCATGTAGACGCTGTCCCCATCGATGCCGCACAGATCGTTGCTGGCGCGGAAGCTGTAGATGTAGTCGTCGTGCGTGCGCGGAATCAGCTTCGACAGGCCGGTGCTGCCGCCGGAAATCTGCAGGAACGCGACCGACTGCGGATCGGGATCGCCGGGCAGTGCATCGCGCGCACCGTCGAGCGACTCGATCGAAACGAATTCCGCCGCATCACCGACGACGAGCACCTGTCGCACCGCGGGCACATCGGCCTGCAGTTCGCGCGCGAGCGTGCGGTAGTCGAAGGCTTCGTAGCGTTCCGCGCAGACGTAGGCGCTGGCCTCCGACTTGCGTGCGAAGTGCGCGACCTCGGTCAGCCGGTGCGCGGGCAATGCGTAGACCGGCACCAGCTGCGCGCGGAACAGCGCGCAGACCACGGCGATGAATTCGGGAATGTTGCCCAGTTGCACGACGACGCGGTCGCCAGGCGCCAGGCCGCTTGCGAGCAGACCCGCGGCGATGCGCTCGGCCTCGGCCCACAGCTGCACAAAGGTCCAGCGCGTGTCGCCGCCGACAACGGCGATCGCATCGGCGAAGCGCGTCGCGCGCTCGCGCAGGAGGCCGGGAAAGGTCTCGCCGCGCCAGTGGCCGGCAGCGCGGTAGCGCGCGACGAAATCGTCGGGCCACGTCTGCCGCAGCGGCACAGTGTGTCGGGATGCATCGGTCATGCGGAACAGGTGTCCTGGTGTGTCTTCAGGCCGCGCGGGCGTCGTCAATGCCGAGCGCGTTGCGCAGGGCCATGAACTTCGCCGCGGTCTCGTCGACCTCGAGCGCGGGCTGCGAATCGGCCACGATACCGGCCCCGGCGAACAGATGCATCGCATGCCCCTGCACGCGCGCGCAGCGGATCGCCACGTACCAGTCGCCGTCGCCCGACGCATCGGTCCAGCCGACCGCGCCGGCATAGAAGCCGCGGTCGAAGGGTTCGAGATCGCGGATCGCCTGCAGCGCCGGCAGACGCGGCGTGCCGCAGACCGCGGGCGTGGGATGCAGCACGCCGGCGAGCGTCGCCGACGAGATGTCGTCGCGCTTCAACGTGCCGGTGATGCGCGTCGCGAGATGCCACATCGTCGCGGTCGCGTGCAGCGACGGTCGCGGCGGCGCCTGCAACTGGCTGCACAACGGAGCGAGGCCGTCGAGGATCGCTTCGACCACAAAGCGGTGTTCGTGCAGATCCTTGTCCGATGCCAGCAGCGCATCGGTACGGCGGCGGTCTTCGGCCTCGTTGCCGACGCGACGCGCCGAACCGGCCAGCGGATGCGAGACGACCGCGCGGCCACGACGCGACACCAGAAGCTCCGGCGTCGCACCGACCAGCCACGCGGGCGCTTCGCCCGGCGCGACCGGCAGCGGCACGACATAGGTGGTCACGCTGGCATCGCTGCCGAGCTTGACCGCGAGCACGTGCGGATCGATCGGCGCCGCACCTTCCACGCGCAGGCCGCGCGCGAGCACAACCTTGCGCAGCGCGTCCTCGCCGGCGGGCGCGTCGCGTAACACGGCGACGCAGCGCGCGACCGCGTCGGCGTAATCGGCAGCAGGCGGCAGTTCCGCCGCGGCGAACAGCGGGCCGAGCGTCGACGGCGAGCTGCCGTTGCCGGGCGTGGAGAAGCGCTCGGGCTGATACAGCGCGTCGTCCTGGTGCGGATCGAACGGCAACGCGCCGACCAGAAGATCCGGTCCACTGCGCGGCGTGGCGAAGAACCTGGCGACGCGTTCGCCGAGCGTCGCTGCGGGGCCAGCCGGCAGACGGCTGCGGATGCCGTCGGTCGCCAGACGCTGGTCCGGCGCGTGCAGGCGGAACAGGCTGGCGACATCGCCGGTCAGATCGCGCGCTTCAAGGGCGCGGGTCGCGCTCATGCGGGACGCCTCGCGTGCAGCGTGGCGACCAGCGACAGCACTGCCAGCACCACGCCGACGAACAGATACGGCGCCGACGGCGACCAGCGATACAGCAGTGTGCCGAGCAGCGGGCCGGCCACTATGCCCATGCCCTGCACCGCCGCGACCGTGCCGGCGGCCGCGCCCTGCTCGTGCGACTCGACCGAGTCGGCCGCCAGCGCCTGGAACGACGGAAACACGAAGCCCATGCCGAACGCGGCGAATCCATAGGCCGCCAGCAGCTGCCATTGCACGCCCACCAGCGCCGAAGACGCGAAACCGATGCCCGAGACCAGCGCGCCGAATGCGATCCAGCGCGCCGGCGGCATCGACTTGAAACGCATCACCAGCGACTGGGCGAAGATCAGGCCGATGCCGACCGCCGTCAGCGCGAGACCGGCGACGCGCGCGCCATCGGCCGGCGACAGCTGCAACCGGTCGATCGCGAAGAAGCCGACGACGACCTGGGCGATCGTCACCGACACCATTGCCGCGAATACGGTGAACACCGGCAGGCGCAGCCGTGGATCGGCCAGTGCCATGCCCGTCTTCGGCTTCTGGTGCAGGCTGTCCGAAGGCGGCGTGTCGGGCAGCCGCCACCACAGCACGACGAGCGCCAGCAGCGGCAGCGCCGCGGCGATGTACAGCGCCAGTGCGATGCCGTGGAAGGCGATCCAGCCGGCCGCGGCCGGACCCAGCACCATGCCGAGCGCGTTCGCGGTGCCGAGCTTGGCCATCGCACTGCCGCGCAGACCGGGCGCGACTTCATCGGCGACCAGCGCGCCGGCGGTCGGCGGAATGGCCGCATAGAACAGGCCGATCAACGCGCGCGTGCCCACCAGCATCGCCACCGAGACCAGGACCGCCGGCGGCGACCGCAGCGCCACGTCCACGAACACCGCCATCGCGATGTAGACCACCGCGTAGCCGGTCAGACCGATCAGCAGCACGCGTCGACGGCCGATGCAATCACTGAGCCGGCCCCAACGTCGCGCCGACAGCATCCACAGCACGCCCGCGGCGGTGACCGACAGACCGGCGTGCCATTCGGCCAGTCCCAGCAGACGCACGACCGGGCCGACCACCGCGACGAAGGCCATCATTGCCATCGTGCCCACGAGGGCAGTGAACACCAGCGCCGGCAAGGCGGACGCGGTGCGGGGCGCGGTCGTCGCAGTGTGCATCGGGATCTCGGGTTCGCGGGCGCCAGCGGCGGCCCGGCATGCAGTGCGCCGGGTGTCCGTCGGTTGACGGCCTCGAGCGCAGTACAGGACCCAAATGATAACAGATCGCATTTGCGAACAACCACGTGAGGCGCCGCGAGACGCTTCGTTCCGCCGCAATGAAGTTATTGAGAATAATTCGCATTCATTTTACTATTCGCGAACGTCGCCCAGCGACGCCCTTCCCACGTCACCGCCTGCCGCCGCCATGGCGAGTTACCAGCGCCGGAGTTTCCGCATGTCGTCCGCCCCACTGCACCGCACTGCCCTGTCCGCCTCGATCGCCTTGTTGCTGTCCGCGCCTGCCCTCGCGCAGAGCGTGTCCGATGACACCGACCGCGACGCCGTCGAACTCGACACCGTCCGCGTCACCGCCGAAGCCATCGCTCGCCAGGCGCTGGGCACCTCGGTCATCACGGTCGAGGACATCGAGCGTCGCCCGCCGGCGAACGATCTGTCGGAACTGATCCGCACGATGCCGGGCGTGAACCTCACCGGTAACAGCTCGTCGGGCCAGTACGGCAACAACCGCCAGATCGACCTGCGCGGCATGGGCCCGGAGAACACCCTGATCCTCGTCGACGGCAAGCCGGTGGGCTCGCGCGATTCGATCCGCATGGGCCGCAGCGGCGAGCGCAACACGCGCGGTGACACCAACTGGGTGCCGGCCGAAGCGGTCGAGCGCATCGAAGTGCTGCGCGGTCCGGCGGCGGCGCGCTACGGCTCCGGCGCCTCGGGCGGCGTGGTCAACATCATCACCAAGCGCCCGACCGGCGATCTGAGCGGCTCGCTGAGCCTGTTCGGCCAAGTGCCGCAGCACAGCGTGGAAGGCGGCAGCCAGCGCGCCGGCGTGACCCTGAGCGGACCGCTGACCGATGCGCTGTCTTTCCGCCTCTACGGCAACCTCAACAAGACAGAGGCCGATTCGCTCGACCTCAACGCCGACTTCCTGACCGACGTCGGCGTCACCCCGCCCGCGGGTCGCGAAGGCGTGCGCAACAAGGACGTCAACGCCCTGCTGCGCTGGGACATCAACGAAGCGCACGTCGTCGAGTTCGAGGCCGGCACCAGCCGCCAGGGCAACATCTACGCCGGCGACCGCGCGGTCAGCCTCGACGGCACGCCGCTGACGACCGAGCTCGCCGAACAGGGCGCCGAGACCAACCGCATGTACCGCAACAGCGGCGCGGTGACCCATCGCGGCCGCTGGGGCGATGCGTCCTCGCGCGTGACCGTCGCCTTCGAAGGCACCAACAACACGCGCCTCAACGAAGGCCTGGCCGGTGGCCCGGAAGGCACGATCGGCAGCGCGACCGCGTCGTCGACCTCGCGCCTGCGCAACTACGCGATCGACGGCGAAGTGAACCTGCCGACGACCATCGGCGCGACCGAACACATCTGGACAGTCGGCTTCGAGCATCGCGACAGCGAGCTGGAAGATCCGTATTCGATGTCGCAGTCGGGCGGCAACGGCGGTGGCATTCCCGGCCTCGACCCCATCCGCGGTGGCGGCAAGGCCGATGCGCAGACATCGGCGGTGTTCGTCGAGGACAACATCTACGCCGGCGAGCGCTGGATCCTGACCCCGGGCGTGCGCTTCGACCACCACAGCCAGTTCGGCAACAACGCCAGCCCCAGCCTCAACGTGCAGTTCGCGCTGAGCGAAGACCTCAAGCTCAAGGGCGGCGTGGCGCGCGCGTTCAAGGCGCCGAATCTCTACCAGTCGAACCCGAACTATCTCTATTACACGATGGGCTTCGGCTGCCCGGACAACTTCCCGAGCTTCGGCTCGGGCTGCTACATCCTCGGCAACGCCGATCTCGACGCCGAGACCAGCATCAACAAGGAAATCGGCATCGAGTGGGCGCCGGTCTCCGGCCACCACGCCTCGCTGACCTACTTCCACAACGACTACAAGGACAAGGTGGTGTCGGGCTTCACGCCGATCGGGCAGACGCCTGGAACGCCGACCGTGCGCCCCGCGCGCCTCTTCCAGTGGGAGAACGCGCCCGAAGCCGTGGTCTCGGGCCTGGAAGGCAACATCAATATCCCGCTGATGGGCGAGCGCGGCCGCGTGCTGAAGTGGAACAACAACGTCACCTACATGATCGAGAACGAGAACAAGGTGACCGGACAGCCGCTGTCGGTGATTCCGGAATACACCGTCAACACCTCGCTCGACTGGCAGGCCACCGAAGCGCTCTCGCTGCTGCTGACCGGCACGTTCTACGGCCGCCAGGAACCGGCGACGCGCGACATGAACAACGACGACCGCTGCGACGAAGCCGGCGCGGATTGCGTGTCGGTGCGTCAGGTGCGCGAGCCGTACAACATCTGGGGCATCGGCGCGCGCTACCGCATCACGCCGACGGTCAGCCTCGGCGGCGGCGTCAACAACCTGCTCGACAAGCGTCTGTTCCGCGAGTCCAACAGCCAGTACGCGGGCGCAGCCACCTACAACGAGCCGGGCCGCTCGTACTACGTGAGCATGAACATCGGCTTCTGATGTCGCGCGGCCTCCGCGCCGTACCCGGCCGGACCGCTCAAGGTCCGGCCCTCATTCCGCGACGTTCTGGACGCATCGCGCCCGTCGCACGAAGATCGGACCCCCGCACCTCACGATGTCCCGCATGCCCAACCGCCGATCCACCGCTGCACGTCCGCTGCGCCTGGCCACGCTCGCCGCGGCCGCCGGCCTGCTGTTCGCGCTGCAGGCCGTGCCGCAGGTCGCGTCCGCACAGCAGCGCGATCCGACGAAGTCGATCACCGATACCGTCGCCAACCACGCCTCGCAGCACTACGCCTTCCAGCGCTTCGACGTCAGCAGCGCCGACGGCCAGCGCACTTGGCGCGTGCACGTCGCCGCGCCGAAGGGCGCCGCGCCCGCGGGCGGCTGGCCGGCGTTCTGGATGCTCGACGGCAACGCAGCACTGATCGAATTCGACGACGCGCTGCTCGCTGAACTCGCCGCGCAGCCGGTGCCGCATGCACTGGTGTTCGTGGGTTACGCCAACGACCTGCGCATCGATTCCGAAGCGCGCACGCGCGACTACACGCCGTTTGCGGGTGAGCGCCCGGTGCGCGACGGCGGCACGATCGTCGGCGGCGGTGGCGCGGATGCGCTGCTTGAAGTCATCGAACGGCAGGTCCGGCCAGAAGTCGAGCGCCGCGTGGCCACCGATCCGACGCAGCAGACGCTGTGGGGCCACTCGTTGGCCGGCCTCTTCGCATTGCATGTGCTGTACACGCGCACTGGCGCGTTCGACACCTACGCCGCCGGCAGTCCGTCGCTGTGGTGGGGCGATGGCGCCCTGCTCGGCGCGCCCGAGCAGCGCTTCGTCGCCAACAATGCAGGCCGCCCGGCGCGCGTGCTGATCGGTCTGGGCGAAGGCGAGCGCCAGGTCGCGCACCGCGATCTCAACGACCCACGCGTGCAGGTGCATCTGCGCCGCATCGAAGCCGCGCCGCCGGATTCGGCGGAAAAGCTCGCGCAGCGCCTGTCCGAAGTCGACGGCCTGCAGGTCGAATACCGCCAGTTCCCCGCGCTGACCCACGGCCCGATGTTCCGCGCCTCGCTGATGTGGGCGCTGCACGCGATCACCGGCATCGCCGATCACAGCGACACGCCGAGTCACGCCGACGGCGTGGATCCGAACCGGTGAACGCACGCGCGACGGACATCGACGGCTACGCGGCGGATGCCGCATACCCGATGCATTTCCATCGCGAACAGATGCCCGCGTGGTTGCACGCCACCGCCACCGCGCTCGGCTTCCGCGCACCCGACCTCGCCCGGCCCTACCGCTGGTGCGAGCTCGGCAGCGGCGCAGGCCTGACCGCACTGGTCGCCGCAGCCTGCAATCCGGCGGGCAGTTTCACCGCAGTCGATGCCGATGCTGCGCAGATCGCGCGGACGCGCGACATCGCCGAACGTGCGGGGCTGGCGAATCTCGAATGCGTCCACGCGGATCTGCGCGACTACGCCACGCACGACGGCGAGTCCTTCGATTTCATCGTCTCGCACGGTCTCTGGGCCTGGGTGTCGGACGCGGTGCGCGCATCATTCCTCGCGTTCGTCGAACGACGTCTCGCGCCCGGCGGCCTGCTCGAACTCGCTTACATGAGTCATCCGGGCGCCTCGCAGCTGCAGGGCGCGCAGCGTCTGCTGCACGAAGCCGGCCGCCATCTCGAAGGCGATGCACCGGCGCGCGTGAGCGCGGCGTTGTCATTGCTGCGCGATCTCGCCGATAGCGGCGCGGGGTTCTTCGCCGAGCATCCGGGTGCCACGCGCCAGCTCGATGCGATGGAGCGCGAACCTGCCGGCTACATCGCCCACGAATTCCTCGGTGCGCACTGGCAGCCGCAACACGTCGCCGATGTGATCCGCGCCTTCGCGGGCGTGGATTGCGGTTTTCTCGGCAGCGCGACGCCGATCGAGAACATCGATGCACTGTCGATTCCCGGCCAGCTGCAGGCGCGGCTGCGTACGCTGCCGCCCGGCCCGCTCGCCGAGACCGCACGCGATCTCGCGCGCAACCAGAGCCTGCGTCGCGATCTGTTCCAGCGCGACGCGCGCCGGCTCGACGACACCGCGCATCTCGACGCACTCGATGCGCTGGTGTTCGCCGCCCTACCCGGCGCACCGACCGCGCTCACCGGCGATCTGCGTTTCGACACCCGCATCGGCCCGGTGACCGGCGCGCGCGATCTGTTCGCACCGGCGCTCGATGCACTCGCGCAGGGACCGCTGTCGTTCGCCGAACTGCGCGTTCGCGTGCCGTATGACGCCGCGCCGGGCCTGCTCAACCAGGCGCTGCAGGCGCTGACGTGGGCCGGCTTCGTGCATGCCTGCCTGCCGTCGAGCCGCGACACGTCAGCCGATGCGCTGTCGCGTCAACTCTCTCCGCTTCCGGGCGTTCCCGCGTTGGCGCTGTTGCCGGCGATCGGGTCCGCCGCCCTACGCCAGGTGCCGCGATGACTGCCATCGCCCACCCAGCACACGTTGTGCCCGCTCACCACGCAATGTCCTTCCGGCGATACGGAACGCCGGTCCAATCCACGCTCCAGGAGTTCGTCATGCAAAAGTTGTCCTCGCGTCGTCTGCGGCTCGCCGCCCTGTCCATCGCCCTGTGCGCCGCCGTCGGCGCCGTGGGTGCACAGGGCTTCGGCCAGCCGGCCATCGACTTCAAGGGCGCCGTGCGCGCCGGCAGCCCGGTGATCAAGGCCGGCGACACGGTCGAGCTCAACGGCACCGGCTTCCAGCCGGGCCAGTCGGTCACGTTGCTGCGTGGCGAAACCGTGCTCAACGCCCAGCCCTACACCGCCGATGCCGAAGGCCGCTTCAAGGGCAATGTGCAGATCCCGGCCGACGCCGTGACCGGTCGTCATCCGGTCGTCGTGCGCGCCGCCAACTCGGATGCCGCCGTCGTGTTCGATCTGAAGATCTCGAAGGAACTGCCGCTGTCGGGCGCCGAGCGCTACGACGTGATCACCAACAAGCTGGTGCAGGGTCTGTACCAGGTCGCCCACAGCGAGGCGTCGAATGCACTGTTCGTGACGGCCGCCGTCGGTCGTCCGCCGGTCAGCCAGTCCGAGCTGCTCAAGCTCGATCCCGTCACGCTCGAAGTCACTGCGCGTGTCACGCCGGCCCAGGTCGAGGGCGAAACCAACGGTCGCGTGTACGCGGTCTACGGTGTGGCCGTCGACGACGCCAACGGCAATGTCTGGGTCACCAATACCCGCGACGATACCGTCGCTGTGTACAAGCAGTCCGACCTGTCGCTGGTCAAGCAGTTCGACAAGGGTGTCCTTCCGCACGGCCGCGACCTGGTCGTGGATACCAAGGACAACCGTGTCTGGGCCAGCGGCTTCGGCGGCGGCAAGATGGTGGCCTTCGACGCAACGACGCTGGAGCTGGTGCAGGACCTGACCGTCGCGTCCGAAGTGCGCGGCGAGGAGTTCGGTCCGATGGCACTGACGCTCGACCGCGCAGCCGGCAAGCTCTATTCGGTGGGTCTGTCGACCGGTGAGGTCGTCGTACTCGATGGTGCGACCGGTGCGGTCGACAAGATGTTCCGCTTCCCGTCCGTCAATGGCGGCATCGGTGTCGCGATCGATCCTGAAGGCCGTCGTCTCTACGTCGCAGCGCAGGGCAGCGACAACCTGGTGATCGCCAACGCCGACACCGGTGAAGTGCTGCACGACGTCTATGTCGGCGCGGGCGCTGTCTACGTCGCCTTCGATCCGCACAGCAAGCTTGCCTACGTCGCCAGCCGCGGTGCCGGCACGATCACGGCGGTGGACGCGAACGGCAACATCGTCGCCAACCTCGATGGCGGCACGTTTCCCAACCACGTGCTGCCGACCGGAGACGGCACGGTGTACGCGGTCAACAAGTCCCGCGGCGCCGAAGATCAGGACGGTGACCAGATCCGCCGGATCGCGCCCAAGGGCGAGTGAAGAAACCACGGTAAAATGGGCCACTCGGCGGCCGGACTTCGGTCCGACCGCTTTTTTTCTGGAATGGATTGCTGATGTCCGAACGCCGCCTCCGCGCTCCGCTGCTCCTCGCCCTCGCCTGTGCGCTCGCCGCCTGCGCGCCGTCGTCCACGCCGCCCGAGGCCATATCGACGACCGATGCACGCGCCACGCCGGATGCGTTGTCGGAAGGCTGGCTGCGGATCGCCGGTACCGACATTCCGCGCGTCGAGCGTTCGCAGCAGGACCTGCCGGTGACGGTGCGGTCCGACGACGACGTCGAAGTCACCGTCACCGACACCAGCCGCACGATCGTCGGCAACGACGACATCGTGATGGTCATGGATTCACTGGGTCTGTCCGACCAGGTGTTCGCCGCACCGACCAATGCCGTCACCGAGACCGGCCGCGATGCGCAACACCATTTCCTGTTCAACCGCACCACGGGCGTCGAAGGGATCCTGAGCCTCGACGGCACCCTGTTCGTCGGCAACAGCCTGCGCCGCCACGGCAAGCTCGCCCAGCCGCTGCGCGATGCCGGCCAGGCGCTGGTGATCGTCGACGAACTGCAACCGATTCCCGACAAGGTGCGCAAGCTCGCCACCGTGTTCGGCCACGCCGACGAAGGCGAGCAGCTCGCCGCACAGGTGCAGCAGCAGCTCGACGAAGCCGCGCGCATCGCCGCAACCCATACGCGCAAGCCGCGCGTGATCCATATTTCCGCAACCGGTGGCGGCGGCTCGCCGACCGTCGGCGGTGCCGACACCGCGGCCGCGGTGCTGATCCGCCTCGCCGGTGGCATCAACGTTGGCGACGAAGCCAAGGTCGCCAACTATTCGCAGCTCAGCAACGAAGGCATCGTCGCGGTCGAACCCGAGGTGATCCTCGTCAGCGAAGACGACCTGCGCGTGTTCGGCGGCGAGGCCGGTCTGTGGAAGGCGTATCCGACGCTGAAGCAGACACCGGCAGGACTCGCCAACCGCGTCTGGGTGATGCCGGATACGCAGCTCAAGGTGAGCAGCATCGGCGGTGGCACCGGCGCGGTCGCACTCGCGCAGGCGCTGACCACGCTGGCCGCCGAGCTCGACGCCGCGCCCGGCGCATGACCGGAGCGGCACGACGCACCGGCCTGGTCCGGCGACCGCCTGGCGGGCTGCTGTTCTTCGGCATGCTGGCCCTGCTGGTGATCGTGATCGTGCTGTCGTTCGGCATCGGCCCGCTGCGCATCCCGCCGGGCGACGTGGTCCACGTGATTGCGCACAAGCTGGGCCTCGTCGATGCCGGTGCGCTCACGCAACGCGACATTTCGGTGGTCTGGAACCTGCGCGTGCCGCGTGCGCTGCTGGCGGTGATCGTCGGCGCGTCGCTGGCGATGGCCGGCGCAGGGCTGCAGGGCCTGTTCGGCAATCCGCTGGCCGATCCCGGCATCGTCGGCGTGACCCATGGCGCCGCGCTAGGCGCGGTGTCGGCGATCGTGCTGGGGCTGACCGCATTCGGTGCATGGACGATTCCGGTGGCGGCCTTTCTCGGCGGCGCCGCGACGACGACTCTGATCTACGTATTGGCACGTCCCGATCGTGGCACCGGCACCGCGACGCTGCTGCTGGTCGGCATCGCGATCGCGGCCGCGTGTTCCGCAGCCATCGGCTTCTTCACCTACATCGCCGATGCTGACGAACTGCAGTCGCTGGTGTTCTGGCAGATGGGCTCGCTGGCGATGGCGAACTGGAACTCGATGCTGGCGGCCCTGCCCGCCTTCGCACTCGGCGCGGTCGCACTGCGCGCGCTCGCCACGCCGCTCGACATGCTCGCGCTCGGCGAACGCCAGGCCCAGCACATCGGTCTGGACGTCAAACGCGCGCGGCTGATGCTGATCGCGGTCTGCGCGCTGCTGGTCGGCTCGGCGGTCGCGTTCGCCGGCGTGGTCGGTTTCGTCGGCCTCGTCGTACCGCATTTCGTGCGTCTGCTCGCAGGCCCCGGCCATCGCTGGCTGGTGCCGCTGTCGGCCGTTGCCGGCGGCCTGCTGATCGTCGTTGCCGACACGGCCGCGCGCAGCCTCGATCCGCCGTCGGAGATTCCGCTCGGTCTGTTCTCGGCCGCACTCGGTGCGCCGTTCTTCCTGTGGCTGGTGCTGCGCCGCAAGGGCGCCGCATGAGTCACGACGCGCACGACGTGCTCGCGCTCGACGGTGTGACCGTGCGCATCGATGGCCGCGCGATTCTCGACGCGGTCGACCTGCGCTTCGCACGCGGCACGCTCACCGCACTGGTCGGGCCGAACGGTGCCGGCAAGTCGACCCTGCTCGCGGTCGCAAGCGGCGATCTCGTGCCTGCCACGGGGCGCGTCCGTCTGTCGGGCGCCGAGCTGCGCGACTGGAAAGCCCGACCGCTCGCCCGCGAGCGCAGCGTGCTGCCGCAGGACCACGCAGTGCGCTTCGGCTTCAGCGTGCGCGAAGTCGTCGCAATGGGACGCCTGCCGCATGCGGCGGATCCCGAAGCCGACGCGCGCATTGTCGATGCTGCTCTGGTATCGGCCGACGTTAGGCATTTCGAAGGCCGCGACGTACAGACGCTGTCCGGCGGCGAGGCCTCGCGCACCGCGTTCGCCCGCGTGCTCGCGCAGACGACTCCCGTCGTGTTCCTCGACGAACCCACCGCCGCGCTCGACCTGCAGCACCAGGAAGCCGTGCTGCGCATCGCCCGCGGCCTGGCCGACGACGGCGCCTGCGTGATCGTCGTCCTGCACGATCTCAACCTCGCTGCCGGCTACGCCGACCGCATCGCGATGCTGCACCAGGGCCGCATCGCCGCCGACGGCAGCCCGCGCGAAGTGCTGACCCAGGCGACGATCGAACGCGTCTACGCGCAGCCGGTCGTCGTGCTCGAACACCCCACCCGCGGCGTGCCGCTGGTGGTCAGCGACGATCCGCGCTCGCCGAGCTGATTCAAGCGAACCCGCCTGCTCGCACGCTGTTCGACACACGCCGACTCGATAACGCATCAGTCATCAGCGACACCCGGCGCCCGCGAAGTTCAAGGCCCCTCTCCCTCTGGGAGAGGGGTTGGGGTGAGGGTGTACTTCTTCGCGCCGCACCAGAACCCGCTCCACTTGGCGCCACGAAGCCACCAGCGCATCATCGAGCCACCGCCGCCAATCGCGCAAAAGCCGGAGACCCGCGATGCCCCCTCCCGCCGGTTCCACCATCATCCCCTGCCTGCGCTACGACGACGCCCCGCGCATGATCGACTGGCTGCGCGACGCCTTCGGCTTCGAGGCCCAGTCGGTCTACGCAGACGGTGACACCGTCCAACACGCGCAGCTGGTGTACGGCAGCGGCATGCTGATGCTCGGCTCGACGCAGCGGAGCAGCGAATGGGGCGATCTGATCACCCAGCCGCGCGACATCGGTGGCCGTACCACCCAGAGTCCCTGCGTCGTCGTCACCGATCCCGACGCGCACTACGCACGCGCCAAAGCCGCGGGCGCGGAGATCGTGCAGGACATCGCCGACCAGCCCTACGGCGGCCGCGGCTATTCCTGCCGCGATCCGGAAGGACACCTGTGGTGGTTCGGCAGCTACGACCCGTGGGCCGAGTGAGCGTCTGATCTCTCGGGAGCGCGCTTGCGCGCTCCGATGCAGCGATCAGCCTTCGCGCAGACGCGCCACGACCGGCGCGACCTGTGCCTGCCGGCCCAGTGCTTCGCCGACATCCGCCAGCCGCTGTGCGAGTGCCTCGGCCTCGTCGGCGCGCAACGTCGCGTGGCCGACCTTGCGACCGTCACGTGCCTGCTTGCCGTAGTCGTGCCAGTGTCCACCGGCCGCCGACAGCACCGGCGCGGCATCGGGCATCTCGCCGATCCAGTTGAGCATGCTGACCACGCCGCGCACGGCGGTATCGCCGAGCGGCAGACCGAGTACCGCACGCAGATGGTTCTGGAACTGCGAGGTCTCACTGCCTTCGATCGTCCAGTGCCCCGAGTTGTGCACGCGTGGCGCGAGTTCGTTGGCGAGCAGTTCGCCATCGCGGCAGAACAGCTCGAGCGCGAACACGCCGACATAGCCGAGGCGCTCGGCGATCGCGCGCGCATGCGACAGGGCCGTCGTGTGCAGCGACGCATCGACACGCGCGGGTGCCAGGCTCGCCGACAGCACGCCGTCGACATGCCAGTTCTCGGTCAGCGGCCAGGCGCGGAACTCGCCATCGCGACCGCGCACGGCGACCACGCTGAGTTCGCGCTGGAACGCAACGAAGCCTTCGAGAATCAATCCGACCGTGTCGGCCTGCGCACCGAGCGCGTCCCACGCGGCATCGACATCGGCCGGCGATTTGATCCGGAACTGGCCCTTGCCGTCGTAGCCCAGCCGCCGCGTCTTGAGGATGCACGGCGTACCGATACGCGCGACCGCCTCGTCGAGCTGCGCGCGCGTCGCCACGTCGGCGAAATCCGGCACCGGAATGTCGAGTTCGCGGAACAGCGTCTTCTCGGCGAGCCGGTCCTGGGTCAGCGCCAGCGCGCCGGGATTGGGAAACACCGGCACGCGTTCGGCGAGCCAGTGCGCGCTCTCGGCCGGCACGTTCTCGAAATCGAAGGTCGCGACGTCCACCTTGGCGGCGAACTCGGCCAGCGCTGCTTCATCGCGATAGTCGCCGACCAGCAGCGGGGCGAACTGCCCCGCGCAGGCGTCGTCGGCGGTGTCCATCACCAGGAAGCGCAGACCCAGCGGCGCGCCCGACAGCGCGAGCATGCGGGCGAGCTGGCCACCGCCGAGGATGCCGACCGTCGTCGCGCTCATCGACGCGGGTCGTCGTTGCCGGCGACGTCGTCGGTCTGACGCTGTCGGAACTCTGCGAGTGCAGCCGCGACCGCGGCGTCGTCGAACGCCAGCATCGCCGCGGCGAACAGCGCCGCATTGGCGGCGCCGGCATTGCCGATCGCGAACGTCGCCACCGGAATGCCGGCCGGCATCTGCACGATCGACAGCAGCGAGTCCATGCCGTTGAGCGCCTTCGACTGCACCGGCACGCCGAGCACGGGCACCGCGGTCTTCGAGGCCAGCATGCCCGGCAAATGCGCCGCGCCACCGGCGCCGGCGATGATCGCACGCAGGCCGCGCGACTGCGCGCTGGCGGCGTATTCGAACAGCACGTCGGGCGTGCGGTGCGCGGACACCACGCGGACTTCATGCGGGACGCCGAGCTGCTCGAGCTTCTGCGCGGCGTGCTGCATCGTGTCCCAGTCGGATCGCGATCCCATCACGATGCCGACCTTCGGCGGTACGGAACTGGCGGTCATTGGGGGTCCCCGGCCACAAAGACGCATTTTATCCGGCCCGGCGTCATCGTGCTTGCATGCCACGGCCGCGCATTACCGAATGCTACCCTTCCGGTCCGCTCCCGTCGCCCGTAAAAGACCGCCCATGGACCGCAAGCTGCTCGATATTCTCGTCTGTCCCGCCAGCCGCCAGCCGCTCGCGCTGCTCGACGCTGCAGGCCTCGACGCGCTCAATGCGGCCATTGCCGCGGGCTCGGCGCGACGCGAAGACGGCGCCGCGCAGGCCGGTCCGGTGCGCGAGGCGCTGATCACCCACGATCGCAAGCGCGTCTACCGCGTCGACGACGGCATTCCGGTGCTGCTGGTCGAGGAAGCCATCGGCACCGCACAGATCCCCGATTTCCCGAAAGCATGAGCGGAACCGACCGCTTCGCGATTCCGCACGCGGCGGTCGCGGCCAACGTCACAGCTGCGCTCGCCGAAGACATCGGCAGCGGCGACGTCACCGCGGCGCTGCTGCCCGATCACGACGACGTCGCCTACCTGCTGTGCAAGGAAGACGCCGTGGTCTGCGGACGTCCCTGGTTCGACGCCTGCCATCGCGCCCTCGATCCACACGTCCGCATCGACTGGCGCGTGGCCGAGGGTGATCGCGTCACCGCCGGCACTGTGCTCGCGACGCTGACAGGACGCGCCCGCACGCTGGTCAGCGCGGAACGCACCTCGCTCAATTTCATGCAGACGCTGAGCGCGACGGCGACCGTCACCGCGCACCACGTCGCCGCGGTGGCCGGCACCGGCACGCGCATCCTCGATACCCGCAAAACCCTGCCCGGCCTGCGGCTGGCGCAGAAGTACGCGGTGCGTGTCGGCGGTGGCCACAACCATCGCATCGGTCTCTACGACACGGTGATGCTCAAGGAAAATCACGTGCGCGCGGCCGGCGGCATCGCTGCAGCGGTCGAGGCGGCGCGGGCGCAATCGCCCGGACTGCCACTGGTGATCGAAGTGGAAACGCTGGACGAACTGCGCGCCGCGCTCGATGCCGGCTGCACCCGCGTGCTGATCGACGACTTCGATGCGCCCACGCGCCGAGAAGCCGTGCGGATCGCACACGCCGCGCCGTACGACGCACGCATTCCGCTGGAAGTCTCGGGCAGCGTCGACCTGGATGGCCTGCGCGCGATCGCCGAAGACGGCGTGGACTTCGTGTCGATCGGCGGACTCACCAAGCATGTCCGCGCGATCGATCTGTCGTTGAAACTCGGCCCGCCACCGGGCTAATCGCGCTCGCGCGTCGCAATCCGCTCGCGTGATGCCGCTTGACTGACGCCCTCACGTCACTGACCTTCTTACGCGCATGCCGAACGGCGACCCTCCAGACGCACGGATCGCAGGCCGCAACACGGCATTGCCACATCCACACTTGTATCCGGCATCCGCCGCCGCCACAGTTCGCGCATGCCCGACTTTCCGACAATGATCTTCGCGATGCTGGCCGCGTTCGCCGCATTCCTGTGGTGGAGCGGTGCGCGTGCGGCTGCCGAGCGCGCCGGTCAGCTCGGGCGTGATGCCTGCGAGCGTGCCGGGGTGCAATGGCTCGACCAGGCCGTACACGCGCACTCGATGCGCCTGCGCCGCGGCGACGACGGACGTCTGCGTGTCGAGCGCAGTTTCCGTTTCGAGTATTCGGAGGATGGCGTGCAGCGCCACATCGGACACCTGGTATTGCGGGGCGAGCAGCTCGTCGCCTTCAGTGGCCCGACCCGCCCGCAGCCCGTGCCGATCCACTGGACCAACTGAGATCGAAGCGCACGGTCATCGCCATGAAGCGTTTGACGCTCTTACGTTCTGACGCAATCACATCCTGACGTCTTGACGGCCCTCGCCGCCTACTTGACGACCCGCAGATGGCCGCGACGCGGCTCCGGCGGCGTATCGCCATCGGGCGGATCATCGGGACGTTCGCCGCCGCCGTTGCCATCGTCTTCGAGCGAATGCAGCGAAGGTGCGCTGTCCTCGGCATCGTCGCGCGGCTCGCCCGAGCCGACGATCTCTTCCGGCAGCGCCATGCCCTGCCCGGTCTCTCGCGCATAGATCGCAAGCACCGCGCCCACCGGCACCATCACCGATTGGCTGACACCGCCGAACCGCGCGGAGAACCGCACGCTGTCGTTGTCCATTTCCAGCCGGCCGACGGCGCGGTCGGCGACGTTGAGGACGATGCGCCCATCCTTGACCGCATGCGCCGGCACGCGCACGCCGGGCTGCCGCGCATCGACAAGGATGTGCGGCGTCATGCCGTTGTCGGCGATCCATTCGTAGAGCGCCCGCAGCAGGTACGGGCGATGGCTGGTCATCGGGGGCGTGCTGTCCGTCATGCGCGACAGTTTAGCGGCTCGCGCCGTCGTTCAGATGTGCACGGCTGAACAGCCGGGCAGCCGGCGTTCAATCAGGCAGCGCGCGCAACTGCCGCTCTTGCGGCGTGAGGCTGCGGACGAAGCCGGGGCTGCGGAAGATCCGGTTGCCGTAGTCTTCGATCGCCTTGGCGCCATCCTTGGGCAGCGGGATGTCGAGCGCCTGCAGGCGCCAGACGATCGGCGCGACCGCGCAATCCGCAAGGCTCATTTCCGCATTGAGAAAGAACTTGCTGGCCTTGAACAGGGGCACGGCCGAGGTCACCAGCTCCTTCAAGCGCTTGCGGCCGCTTTCGGCCTGCGCCTTGTTGCCCATCTGGATGGCCTGCACCTGCGGCACCCAATCGTGCTCGATGCGCAGCATCGCCAGGCGCAGGCGCGCGCGCGACAGCGGATCGACCGGCATCAGCGGCGGATGCGGGTAGCGCTCGTCGAGATACTCGCTGACCACGCTCGCGGCGTAGAGCACCAGCTCGCGTTCGACCAGCGTCGGCACCGAGTGGTAGGGGTTGAGGTCGATCAGATCCTCGGGCGGATTCTGCGCATCCACCGGGACCATGTCGTAGTTCACGCCCTTGGCGGCCAGCACCAGGCGCGCTCGATGACAGAGCACATCGTCGACAGAAGAAAACAGCGTCAGCACGTTTCGCATGGATGCACTCACGGCCGTCGCCCGGCCTGTCCGGAGGCTGGAGTCCGCCAGCCCGGTGACGCCGACTGCTGCTCGCAGACGGTTGTCGCGGTTTCCCGAGTCTCGCATTTACGTGAGCCGGACGGCAATGGGCCGGTCGGCACGCGGAAACTGTCCCCGGCACGCGCCGGGGACGGGATCGATCAGTGGACGTCGCGCCAGTATTCCTGCTTCAGCAACCACGCCAGGAACGTCAGCAGGGTCAGGAACAGCAGCACCCAGACGCCGAGCTGCTGGCGCTTGAGCGCAGCCGGCTCGCCGACGTATTCGAGGAACGTGGTGATGTCGCGGACGGTCTGGTCGAACTGGCGCGCGTCCTGGCTGCCGGGCGTGCCCAGCTCCAGATGCGCGACCACCGGTTCGCCGGTGTCGTCCACCTCGCCGTGCACCGGACGCTGCAGGCCCTGCATTTCCCACAGCGGATTGGGCATCGAGGCGTTCGGGAACAGCATGTTGTTCCAGCCCAGCGGACGCGATTCGTCGAGGTAGAACGACTTGAGATAGGTGTAGACCCAGTCGCTGCCGCGCACGCGGGTGATCAGGCTGAGATCCGGAGGCGCCTGGCCGAACCACTGCGCCGCGTGCTCGGCGGGCATCGACGACTCGATGTGTTCGCCGTAGGCGGCGCCGGTAAGGTTGAGGTTGTTCATCACCTCGTCCTCGGTCAGCCCCAGATCCTCGGCCATACGCGAGTAGCGCATGAACTTCAGCGAGTGGCAGCCGGCGCAGTAGTTCATGTACAGCTGTGCGCCGCGCTGCAGCGAGGCCCGGTCGCCGATGTCGGTACCGGCCTGCTCGACCGGTCCGCCAGCGGCAGCGAGCGCGCCGAACGACAGCAACAGGCCCGCAGCGGCGGTGGCGATGCGCGCGAAGAACTTGCGGGCGAAGGCGTGGTCAGTCATGCATCGTCACCCGGTCCGGAACTGCCTTGGTCCGGTCGAGCTTGGTCCAGACCGGCATCGTGATGAAGAACGCGAAGTAGAGGAAGGTCAGCACGCGACCGATGATCGTCTCGACCGGATCGGTACCGGGACCGGCGCCGATCTTGCCCAGCCAGATGAAGCACACGACCAGCATGGCGAGCATGATCTTGGTGATCGGGCCACGGTAGCGGTGCGAACGCACCTTGCAGCGGTCCAGCCACGGCACCAGGAACAGGATCGCGATCGCGCCGAACATCACCAGCACGCCGCTGAGCTTGTGCGGCACCACGCGCAACATCGCGTAGTAAGGCGTGTAGTACCAGACCGGCTTGATGTGCTCGGGCGTCACCAGGCGGTTGGCCTCGGTGAAGTTGTCGTGCTCGAGGAACCAGCCGCCGAACGCGGGCGCGAAGAAGATGATGAAGGCCGCGATGATCAGGAAGAAACAGACGTAGAAACCGTCCTTCACCGAGTAGTACGGGTGGAACGGAATGCCGTCGGACGGTGCGGTCGGCGACCAGCGGTTGCCCTTCGGGCCGTACTTGATCTCGACGCCATCCGGGTTGTTCGAGCCCACTTCATGCAGCGCGCCCAGATGCAGTACCACCAGTAGCAGCAGCACCAGCGGCAGCGCGATGACGTGCAGGGCGAAGAAGCGGTTGAGCGTGGCGTCGCTGGGCAGGTAGTCGCCCATGATCCACTCGGTCAGGCCACTGCCGATCACCGGAATCGCGCCGAACAGCGAAATGATGACCTTCGCGCCCCAGAACGACATCTGGCCCCATGGCAGCACGTAGCCGAGGAAGGCTTCGGCCATCAGCACCAGATAGATCAGCATGCCCAGGATCCACACCAGCTCGCGCGGCTTCTTGTAACTGCCGTACATCAGGCCGCGGAACATGTGGATGTAGACCACGATGAAGAACAGCGACGCACCGGTGGAGTGCATGTAGCGGATCAGCCAGCCCCACTCCACGTCGCGCATGATGTATTCGACCGAGGCGAAGGCTTCCGTCGCGCTCGGCTTGTAGTGCATCGTCAGGAAGATGCCGGTCAGGATCTGGTTGACCAGCACCACCAGTGACAGCACGCCGAAGATGTACCAGATGTTGAAGTTCTTCGGCGCGTAGTACTCGGTCATGTGCTTGCGGTACATCGGCATCAGAGCCGGTGCCCGCTCGGTGACCCAGTTGAAGACGCCGTTGGCGCCGCGGACGAGGACGTTGGCCATCAGGCGGCTCCCTGCGGATCGACGCCGATGACGAGCGTGTTGTCGTCGGCGTAATAGTGCGGCGGCACGAGCAGGTTCGTCGGCGCGGGCACGCCGTCATACACGCGGCCGGCCATGTCGAACTTCGACTTGTGGCAGGGGCAGAAATAACCGCCCTTCCAGTTGGCGTCGAACGGCTCGGGCCGGATTTCGGCGACCATCTCCGGCGAGCACCCCAGATGCGTGCACAGGCCGACCAGCACGGAGATGTCCGCCTTGATCGACCGCAGCTCGGGATTGGCCTCCAGCACATACGCCGGCTGCTGGTCCGGATTCCCGGATTCGGGATCCTTGAGCATGCCGTCGAGCGTCGGCAGCGCCTCGAGGATCGCCTTGGAACGCTTGACGATCCAGATCGGCTGCCCGCGCCACTCGGCGACCAGGCGCTGGCCTTCCTGCAGCGCACTGATGTCCACGGTCACCGGTGCACCGGCGAGCTTGGCCCGTGCGCTGGGATTCCATGACTTGATGAACGGAATCGCGGTCACACCCGCGCCCACCGCTCCCACGACGAGCGTGCTCGCGGTCAGAAACCGGCGCCGCCCCTCATTGACTGGACCATCCCCAACAGGTCCTCTCACCGCTTCATCGACCATCCGGTACCCCGCCCTCTTTCGGTAGCTGTTGCGTACTGGCTGCCACGGACCGTTTCGCCCAAGTCGGACGGATGGCCGCATATATAGAGAGGCCCGAGTGTAGCGGAACCCTGAATCGACCGACAATCGATTTGCGAATGCCGTGGGCATTCACCGGCTCAGCGGCTGGCAAGTTGGCCGCGATAGCGGTCGGCCAGCGTGCCGACGCGGACCACATAACGCTGGGTCTCGGCGTACGGCGGCACCCCGCCGTGGCGCTGCACGGCGCCTTCGCCGGCGTTGTAACCCGCGGCGGCGAGGGTCAGATCGCCGTTGAAGCGCTTCAGCAGCCAGGCGAGGTACTCGACGCCGCCGCGGATGTTCTGTTCGGGGTCGAAGGCATTGACGACGCCGAAGCGGGCCGCTGTAGCGGGCATCAGCTGCATCAGACCCTGCGCGCCGGCGCGCGACAGCGCGTTGGGATTGAACGCGGACTCGGCATGCATGATGGCGCGCACGATTGCCTCGTCGACGCCGAACTCGCGCGCCGCGCGCGCGACCTCGTCGCGGTAGGCGTTCTCGTTGAGACGCACGCTGCCGAAATTCACCCCTGGCGCGGCGCCGCAGGCATAGCAGGTCTCGAAAAAGCTGTACCGGATCGTGCGGACCGCGGCGACCTGCGCGCCACCGGCCGGCCGGCTGCTGCTGTAGTGGCGCACGCCGTCCTTCACATACGAATAGACCTGCCCCTGCTGCAATCGACGCTGTTGGCTGCCCTGCTGCGCCCTGGGTGCCGTCATCGGCGTCGGCGTTGCGGTGGTGGCCGCGACCGGCCTCATCGACGCGGTGGCGGACACCGGTGCAGATGCAGGCGAACCGCCCATGAAAGTGGCAGGCGCACCGCTGTCGACGTTCGAAGGTGCAGTGGATGGCGTGGCCGGTGCGGGGGCCGGGCGCGATGCCCGTGCGCCGCTGGACCGCGGCGCACTGGGCGCGCTGCTGACGGCCCGGCAGCTGGCGCCGCTGACACGCTTGCTGACGTACTGCGGGATGCCGTCGCCGGAATCGCAGCGATACAAGGTACTGCCGGCAACCGGAAAGGCCGCCAGCAGACCGAGTGTCGCGATGAGTCCCCATCCCCGTTTCACGAGGCGGAGTGTCCGATGTTCGGCGACGGTTGCCAAGTGCTTGATTGTGAAAGTCCGCGCTGTTGATGCGGCGCGCCCGTCCGGACGCCTGCCGGGCGCTTCCCGGTACACTGCCCGCCCCTTTACAGCCATCCGGCCCGGACTCAACGCCGCGCCCCGGAAACGCCATGACCGACACCGCTTCCTACGCCGGCGACACGCTCGCCGCCGCGCCTGCCATTCCGCCGCGTGGAAAACTTTTCATCCAGACCCACGGGTGCCAGATGAACGAGTACGACTCGGCCAAGATGGCCGACGTGCTCGCCGCCAGCGACGGCCTGGAGCTGACAGACAATGTCGAGGAGGCCGATGTCGTCCTCGTCAACACCTGCTCGATCCGCGAGAAGGCGCAGGAGAAGGTGTTCAGCCAGCTCGGCCGCTGGAAGGCGCTCAAGAAGGACGGCAAGCCGGTGCTGATCGGCGTCGGCGGCTGCGTCGCATCGCAGGAAGGCGAGGCGATCGTCAAGCGCGCGCCCTACGTGGATCTGGTGTTCGGCCCGCAGACCCTGCATCGCCTGCCCGAGCTGATCCGCGCCAAGCGCGAGACCGGCCTGCCGCAGGTCGACATCAGCTTTCCCGAGATCGAGAAGTTCGACCGCCTGCCCGAGCCGCGCGCCGAAGGGCCGAGCGCGTTCGTGTCGATCATGGAGGGCTGCTCGAAGTACTGCTCGTTCTGCGTAGTGCCCTACACGCGCGGCGAGGAAGTCAGCCGGCCGTTCGAGGACGTGCTGGTCGAGGTCGTACAACTCGCCGGCCAGGGCGTCCGCGAGATCAATCTGCTGGGCCAGAACGTCAACGCCTATCGCGGACCGATGGGCGACGGCGAGGTCGCAGACCTCGGTCTGCTGATCCGCACCATTGCCGAGATCGATGGCGTCGACCGCATCCGCTTCACCACCTCGCATCCGCTGGAGTTCTCCGACTCGCTGGTCGAGGCCTACCGCGACGTGCCGCAGCTGGCGAACTACCTGCATCTGCCGGTGCAGGCCGGCAGCGACCGGATCCTGTCGGCAATGAAACGCGGCTACACCGCGCTCGAGTTCAAACAGAAGATCCGCAAGCTCCGCGCGGTGCGTCCCGACATCTCGATCAGCTCGGATTTCATCGTCGGTTTCCCTGGCGAGACCGACGCCGATTTCGAAAAGACCATGAAGCTGATCGAGGACGTCGGCTTCGACCAGTCGTTCTCCTTCATCTACTCTCGCCGTCCCGGCACGCCGGCCTCGGATCTCGAGGATTCGGTGACGCAGGAGGAAAAGCACGCGCGCCTGTCGCGCCTGCAGGCGCACATCAATGCGTACGCGGCCGGCATCTCCGAACGCATGGTCGGCAGCGTGCAGACCGTGCTGGTCGAAGGCCCGTCGCGCAAGGATCCGGCCGAACTCACCGGCAAGACCGAGAACATGCGCTCGGTGAACTTCCCGGCCCCGGCGCGGTTGATCGGCCAGTTCGTCGATGTCGAGATCACCGCGGCGCTGAGCAATTCGCTGCGTGGGCGGATTGTGGTGCGCGACGCCGTTTGATCAGCCCGCGATACCGGCTGTGATCAGTCGCGTGCCGCCGTCAGGACTGGGGTCGGCTGAAATCCGCGGACCCGCCCCAACCCGCTCCGGAGTCCGGCGGCGGGCTCTGAAGCGTTCCGCTGACGAATTCCACATCGGCTTTCCAACACCGTCGCTAGAATCCGCGCCATGACCAACGCCCTCCCCGAACGCACCTTCCTGCTCGAGCCTGCGGACTCCGAGCGCCTGTCCAATCTTGCCGGTCCCTTCGATGGCCACCTGCGCCAGATCGAATTGCGGCTGGGCGTGGAAATCGCCAACCGCGGCAATATCTTCCGCATCACCGGACGCGACGAGGCGATGCTCGACCGGACCGAGAAGCTGCTCAAGGCGCTGTATGCCGAAAGCGAGGGCGAGGTGCTCGACAGCCACGCGATCAACCTGCGGCTGAGTCCGGCGAACGTGGAAGAGGACTACACGCCGCAGGAAGTGTCGGTGCGGGTCAAGCGCGGCACGATCCGCGGCCGCGGTGCGAACCAGGCCAAGTACCTGCACAAGATCACTGGCCACGACATCAATTTCGGTGTCGGCCCAGCCGGTACCGGCAAGACCTTCCTCGCGGTCGCGATGGCGGTCGAAGCGCTCAACGAGGCCAAGGTCCAGCGCCTGATCCTGGTGCGGCCCGCGGTCGAGGCCGGCGAGAAGCTCGGCTTTTTGCCCGGTGATCTGACCCAGAAGGTCGATCCCTACCTGCGCCCGCTCTACGACGCGCTGTACGAAATGCTCGGCGTGGAAAAAGTGGCCAAGCTGCTGGAACGCAACGTCATCGAGATCGCGCCGCTGGCCTATATGCGCGGCCGCACGCTCAATGATGCGTTCGTGATCCTCGACGAGGCGCAGAACACCACGATCGAACAGATGAAGATGTTCCTGACCCGTCTCGGCTTCGGCTCGACCGCGGTCGTAACCGGCGATCTCACCCAGATCGATCTCCCCAAGCACGTGAAGTCCGGACTGCGCGATGCGATCGAAGTGCTGCACGAGGTCGAAGGCGTGAGCTTCACGTTCTTCGAAGCGCGCGACGTGGTGCGCCATCCCCTGGTCGCCCGCATCGTCACCGCCTACGAGCGCCGCGATGCGTCCGATACGGTCCCTGCTCCGGCAGCGCGCGCATGACCAAAGGCCCCACCCGCCTCGACGTCGCGATCGGCTACGCCTTGCCGCGCAAAGGTCTGCCGGCCGCGACGAGCTTCCGCAAGTGGTCGGCAGCCGCGTTGGCCGGTCGCATCCGCGAGGCGGATCTGGCGATCCGGATTGTCGACGAGGACGAGGGCCGCGCGCTCAACCGTCATTACCGCGGCAAGGACTACGCGACCAACGTGCTGAGCTTCCCGGCGGACCTGCCGGAAGGCCTGCCCGAGGGCGTGCACCTGCCGCTGCTTGGCGATCTGGTGCTGTGCGCACCGGTGGTCGCGCGCGAGGCCACCGAACAGGCCAAATCCTTGAACGCGCACTACGCGCACCTCACCGTCCACGGCGTGCTGCACCTGCTTGGCTGGGACCACGAGGACGACAAGGACGCCGTAGCGATGGAGCAGCTGGAGCGCGAGATCCTCGCGGGCCTGGGGATCGATGATCCCTACGCAGGCGAGACGCGCTGACAGGCGCCTCCACGGTGGCCTGATAGACTGCCGCCAATGCCCTTCCGGGCGATTTGCGAACAAGCACCACGCCATGTCCGAGGACGACAGTCGACCTTCCCCCGCTTCCGAACCCCAGGAGCGCCGCCGCGGCTGGCTTGAGCGCCTGAGCTCGGCGATCTCCGGCGAGCCGAGCAACCGCGAGGACCTCGTGGAACTGCTCCGCGATACCCACGCAGACGGCCTGATCGATGCCGACACGCTGCGCATGTTCGAAGGTGCGTTGGGCATCTCCAGCAAGACGGTCGGCGACGTGATGGTGCCGCGCGCGCAGATGGTCGCGTTGCCGGCGGATGCACCGTTCCTCGAACTGATGAAGCAGGTGGTCGACTCCGGTCACTCGCGATTCCCGGTGCATGGCGACGACAAGGACGAGATCCTCGGCATCCTGCTGGCCAAGGATCTGCTGCGCGGCGTGGTCGCCGACAACGGACCCGGCTCGATCCACGAGTTGCTGCGTCCGGCGGTGCTGATTCCCGAATCCAAGAAGCTCAACGTGCTGCTGCGCGAGTTCCGTCTGTCGCGCAACCATATGGCCATCGTTATCGACGAGTACGGCGGCGTGGGCGGCCTGGTGACGATTGAAGACGTGCTCGAGGAAATCGTCGGCGAGATCGACGACGAACACGATGATGCCGAAGACCCCAATGCGTTGATCTCGGCCCAGGCCGATGGTCAGTTCGCCGTCAGCGCGCTGACGCCGATCTCCGACTTCAACGAACGGTTCGGTGCCGATTTCGACGATGCCGAATACGACACCATCGGCGGCCTGATCACCGGCGCGATCGGGCACCTGCCCGAGGTTGGCGAGGAACTGACGCTCGGCCGCTTCGTGTTCCGGGTGACCGATGCCGACTCGCGGCGCCTGCACGCGCTGCACGTCAGCGTGCATGCCGACGTCTGATCCGCTGCGCGGGCCGACGCGCGTGTTTGCACGCGCGTGGGTCCTGCTGCTGTGCCTGGCCCTCTGGCCGCTGCTGGCAGTCGCGCAGGACGGTGGGGTGCCGCGCATCGGTGTGGCGACGATGCAACCGGGCGACGTGTTCTTCGAACGCTTCGGCCACAACGCCCTCGTCGTCGACGATCCGGCCCTGCCGGAACCGCTGTCGTACAACTTCGGGTTCTTCGATCCGAACGAGCCGGATTTTGTGCCGCGCTTCATCCGCGGCGACATGCGTTACATGCTGGCCGCCTTGCCGCTCGCCGACGATCTCGCCTACTACCGCGATGTCGGTCGCGGCGTGTCGATCCAGTGGCTGGATCTCGATCCGGCACAGGCGCGGGAACTTGCCGGCGCACTGGCCGAAAACGCGAAGCCCGAAAACGCGCACTACCGCTACGACTACTTCACCGACAACTGCTCCACGCGCGTGCGGGATGCGATCGATACTGCACTCGATGGTGCCTTGCGTGGTCAGCTGCAGGGCCGCTCGCGCGGCAATACCTATCGCGGCGACGCGGTGCGACTGGCGTCGCCAGCGCTGTGGATGTGGCTCGGCTTCGACATCGGCCTGGGGCCGTCCGCCGATCGACCGAATGCCTTGTGGGAAGACGCCTTCGTGCCGATGCGACTGGCCGATGCGCTGCGCAGCGCGCGCAACGTCGATGGTCGCCCGCTGGTGTCGGGCGAACAGATCATCGTGCCGCATACCCAGGCGCCGGAACCCGCCGAGCGCGCACGCCTGCTGTGGCCTTGGCTGGCGGCCGGTCTCGCGCTGGGCGCTGCGATCCTGGTGGCCGGCCGATTCGCACCGCGTGCGGTGGCGGCGATTGCCCTGCCGTTCTGGACGCTGAGTGCCCTGCTCGGCGGCGTGATGCTGTTCCTGTGGCTGGGGAGCGAGCACGTCTTCGCCTGGCGCAACCACAACCTGCTGCTGTTCAACCCGCTGTGCCTGCTGTTGCTTGCCGGCGGCTGGCGCATCGCGCGCGGGCGCGCACCTGGCGCACTGTTCGGCTGGATGCTATCCATTGTGGTGGTGTGCGGCATCGTTGCGCTCTTCCTGCACTGGCTGCCGGTGCTGCCGCAGCGCAATGCGGCGTGGCTGTCGGTGTTGATGCCGGTGCATGTGGGCTTGTTCTGGGTCTTGCGGCGGCCGACGAAGCAGCTGAAGACCCTGCGTTCTTGATCGTCGTCCCGGCGTCTCTCAACAGACGGATGTCCGGTCGGCCCGAAACGCCTCTCGTCAGCGCGTAGCGCTGGTGATCCAGTGACTTCAGACCCGATAGCGACGGCTCGAACGAAGTCGCTGGATTCCGGCGTTCGCCGGAACGACGGGGCTGCGCGTCGGTGACGTGAGTTCGATCACTGCGCCATTCGCAATGGTGTCGTAGGCACAAACGCTTTGCATACGTATGCACCCGAACCACGCGGAATCCGCGTGCAAGAATCCGGACGCACGCATGACTGACCGCGTCTGGGAGGGCGCCGCACGATGTCGAACCGTCTTGCCGGATTACTGGCCGCGCTGTTGCCGCTCGCCACCCTCGCCGCAGGCGCTGCGGAATCGCGCACAAGCGCGCGTGTCGCGTCGCCGGATGCGCGCATCACCGTCGAGGTCACGACCGACAACGAGGGCCGCGCCAGCTACGCCGTCAGTCGCAACGGCCGCCCGGTCATCGCACCGTCGCGTCTGGGCCTGATGTTCACCGACACGCGCAAGTTCGAGCGCAATCTGGCGATCGTCGATCAGCACACGCAAACGCACGACGAACGCTGGGAGCAGCCCTGGGGCGAGCGCCGGCAGATGCGCGACCACCACAACGCGCTGCGGGTCACGCTGGCTGAAACCGCGGGGCCGAAGCGTCGTTTCGACGTCGTGTTCCGCGTGTTCGACGACGGTATCGGCTTCCGCTACGACATTCCGAAGCAGCCCGGGCTCGACCGCCTGTCGATCGCCGAGGAGCTGACCGAGTTCGACATCGCCAATGCCGCGACCGCGTGGTGGATACCCGCGTTCGAATGGAATCGCGAGGAATACATCTACCACCGCACGCCGGTCGAGCAGGTCGGCCAGGCGCAGACGCCGATCACGCTGCGCATGGATGACGGCCTGCACCTGTCGATCCACGAAGCCGCGCTGGTCGACTACTCGGGCATGAATCTGGCGCGCATCGACGGTCGCCGCTTCCGCGCGGCGCTGACGCCGGGCATCGGCGCGGCGAAGGTGGAGGTCACGACCCCGTTCGCCACGCCGTGGCGCACGATCCAGATCAGTGATCGCGCGGGCGGTCTGGTCGAATCGGGCCTGATCCTCAACCTCAACGCGCCCAATGCACTCGGCGACGTGTCGTGGGTGCGGCCGATGAAGTACGTCGGCATCTGGTGGGAGATGCATCTCGACCGCAAGACCTGGGCATCCGGGCCCAAGCACGGCGCAACCACCGCGCACGCGATCCGGCACATCGATTTCGCGGCGGAGAACGGCTTCGGTGGCGTGCTGGTCGAGGGCTGGAACGTCGGCTGGGACGGCGACTGGTTCGGCAATGGTGAGACCTTCAGCTTCACCCGGCCCTACCCCGATTTCGACATCGAAGCGGTAACCCGCCATGCGCGAGACAAGGGCGTGACCCTGATCGGCCACCACGAAACCTCCGGTCACGCCGCGCATTACGAATCACAGCTCGACGATGCAATGGCGCTCTACGGACGCCTCGGCGTGCAGGCGGTCAAGACCGGGTACGTCGCCGACGCGGGCCAGGCGAAGGTGCTCGGTGAGGACGGCGCGCTGCATTACGCCTGGCACGAAGGCCAAGCGATGGTGCGCCACCACCAGAAGGTGGTCGAGGCCGCGGCGGCGCAGCACATCAGCGTCAATCCGCACGAACCGGTCAAGGACACCGGCCTGCGCCGCACGTATCCGAATCTGGTCACGCGCGAAGGCGCGCGTGGCATGGAATACAACGCCTGGGGCCAGCCGGGCAATCCACCGGAACACGAGGCGACGCTGGTGTACACGCGCCTGCTCGCCGGGCCGATGGACTTCACCCCGGGCATCTTCGGCATGGACACCAAAACCGGCACGCCGATGGCGACGACGCTGGCCAAGCAGCTGGCGCTGTACGTGGTGATCTACAGCCCGTTGCAGATGGCGGCGGATCTGCTCGAACACTACGAATCGCGGCCCGAAGCCTTCCAGTTCGTCCGCGATGTCCCGGTGGACTGGGAGGAAACGCGCGCGCTCGATGGCGCGGTCGGCGAGTTCGCGGTCATCGCGCGCCGCGAACGTGGTGGCGACGACTGGTATCTGGGCGCAGTGACCGACGACACCGCGCGCACGGTCGCGTTGCCGCTGGATTTCCTCGACCCGGCTCGCCGCTACACCGCGCAGATCTACCGCGATGGCGACGGCGCGGGCTGGCGCACCGACCGGCATGCGATCGCGATCGAATCGCGCGAAGTGGGCGCTGGTGACACGCTGTCCATCGCGATGGCATCGGGCGGTGGCCAGGCAGTGCGCTTCGTCGCGCATTGACCTGTCAGCGCGCTTGCACGCATAGGTGCTTGTCCGCGCGCGCCCACTGACGGACGATGGCGCGATGCAGACCCCAACCGATCCGGCGCCCGCCTCAGCGCCTAGTGCCGTCAATCCAGCCTGCGTCGTCAACTGCGCTGTCTACAGCCCCGAGGGCAAGCGTGACATCCTGCTCGACGACATCAGCGACGTGCTCGCCGTCGACGACGGCTGCTTCGTCTGGATCGGACTGTTCGAGCCGGAAGCCGATGTGCTGGCGCAGCTGCAGGCCGAGTTCTGCCTGCACGATCTCGCGATCGAGGACGCCGGCAAGGCGCACCAGCGGCCGAAGATCGAGGCCTACGGCGATTCGCTGTTCATCGTGGCCAACACCGCGCAGGCCATCGACGAGCGCATCGCCTATGGCGAGACGCACATCTTCCTCGGCGCGCGCTATCTGGTGACCGTGCGCCACGGCGCGTCGCTGTCGTATGCACCGGCGCGGCAGCGCATCGAACGCGAACCCGAACTGATGGCGATGGGCGCGCCGGCGGCGCTGTACGCGGTGCTGGATGCGATCGTCGACAACTACCTGCCGATCGTCGACGACTTCAAGTCGACGCTCAATGCGCTCGAGCAGGACATCATCAGCGAGCAGTTCCATCGCGGCATCGTGATCCGGCTCTACCAGCTCAAGCGCGAGCTGACCTACATGCGCGTCGCGGTGACGCCGCTGCAGGACGTGCTCTCGCAGCTGGTGCGCAGCAGCAGCCCGCTGATTCCGAGCGAAGCCAAGCTCTACATCCGCGACGTGCTCGACCACTCGGTACGCATCAACGAGACCATCGACGCGATCCGCGACATCCTCGGCACCGCGCTGGGCGTCAACCAGGCGCTGGTGACGCTGACCCAGGGCGAGATCGTCAAAAAGCTCGGTGCCTGGGCCGCCCTGCTCGCCGCGCCGACGCTGATCACCAGCTGGTACGGCATGAACTTCCACGACATGCCCGAACTCGACGAGCGCTACGCGTATCCGCTGCTGGTCGGCGGCGTGGGCGTGGTGATGGTCGTGCTCTACCGGATGTTCAAGAAGGCGCGCTGGCTGTAACCGCGCGCCTGTGCACTCAGGCCGGCCAGAACCGCACGATCAGTTCGCGGATCGCCAGACCGCCGCCACCGATCAGGATCGCGAAATAGACCATCGCCAGCAGGTTGGCGACATGGCCCAGTAGGACCATCAGACCGTCGCGCTGCAACAAGCCGATCGCCAGGCACATCAGCGCGACGCCGGGAATCGTGTTGCTGAAGGGAATGAAGCCGAACGGCGCCATCAGCAGCACTGCGCCGAGCACCAGCGCGCTGTCGTTGATCAGCCCCATCGCACGACCATCGGTCAGCCGCGACAGGCGACCCGGTCGGGTGATGCGTTCCAGCCGACGCACCCATTTGAGACCGGTATCGAGTGCGCTGCGCAGACGACCCGCAGGCACCCTGCGACGCCGCACCGCGCCAGGCAGCCAAAGTGCGCGCCCCGCCATGCGGGCGAAACCGATCAACACGATCACTGCGCCGAACACGGTGCTGACGCCCGGGATCGACACCGGAATCAGGAACACCAAGGTCAGCAGGATCACCAGCAGCAACATGCCCTGGGTACCGAGCTCGTCGACCAGCGGGCCGAGCTGGACGTCACCGTCGGGCAACCGCGCGATGAGAGTCTGGATCTGCTCGCGCAGTGAAGCGTTGTCGGGTGGAGTCACATCAAATCACCAGCGGTCGGGCCGGTGATCATGCCACCGCTTGTGCGGGTTGAAGCCGACTCCCGAACGCATCCAGCGCTTCGATACCCACGACGTCACTGCCCAACAACGGCAACTCCTCTTTGGGCAATCCCGGCAGCGCGTCCTGCAGCGTCTGCAGATGCACGGCTTCCTGCGCGTGACGACCGGCCAGGAACGCGCCCGCTTCGACCGGCGAGCGCTTGTTGACGACCAGTCCGGCCACATCGATGCCCGCGCGCGCGAGCTGCGCGTGCAGCTCGATGGTTTCCAGTACCGGCAACCGCTCGGCCGCCAGCACGATGAAGAACGCGGTCCGCGCGCGATCGGCAAGCACGCTGCGCAGGTGTTCGAACCGGTGCCGGCGCCGCTGCAACATGCTCCGGATTGCCTGGTCCCGCTCCCCGGGCGCATCCACCGGCGCCTGTCCGCCGAGTGCGCGCGCACCGATGCCTTCGTCACGCCCAAGATTGCGGATGGCCGCGCCGAAACGCTCGCTGCGGGACTGGCGCTGCAGCAGGCCTTCGGTCCACGCACCGAGCATTTCCGGCAGCGCCATCAGGCGTGCGGTGTGTCCCGATGGCGCGGTGTCGAACACCAGCAGGTCGTAGTCCGACAGACCGTCATGGACCAGTTCGGCGATGCGTTCCAGCAACGCGGCTTCGTGCATGCCGGGCGCGTCCTGCGACAGCGACAGATGCTTGTCCACCTCGCCCGCCAGGTGCGGCGGCATCAGCCGCCGCAGGGCACCGCCGACCTGCTCGAGGTGCGCGGCGACGGTCGCATCGGGATCGATCTCGACCGCGTCCAGACCCTGCAGCAACGCCTGCGGCTGCGCGCCGACCCGGCATTGCCACAGATGTCCCAGGTTGTGCGCGGGATCGGTGGACACCAGCAGCACCCGACGCCCTGCCCGCGCCTGCGACAGGGCAAGCGCGGAGGCCACCGAGGTCTTGCCCACCCCACCCTTGCCGCCGACAAATACGACCCGGCGCTCAGCTGCGACGCTCAGCAGCATGAAACATGGTCCAGCGGCGAGCGCTCCAATCCCATGCGGCGATGCCAGTCATGGAACTTCTCGTACATCGCCGGCATCAGTTCCAGGGTGTAGAACGTCGCCGGATTGGGCACGCCGAGCGACTCGGAGAACACCATCAGCATGAACAGGTCTTCCTCGTCCCGCTGCGCCCGGGCGAACGTGCGCCGGTACGGCGCCATGTAGAACTCGCGCAGGCCCGCCGACAGGCGAGCAAACGCGGTGGGCGCACCGGGCTCGCCCGCATCGGTCATGCGTTTTCGCGACCGGTCAGGTCGCGCTGTTCGCGGCCCTGGCGCATCGCCACCGCCGCCTCGAACGCGACCCACACCGCGGCGATCAGGATCACGATGTCCATGGCGAGGAGCAGCCACTTGCCGTCGTTGTAGAACGTGCCCAGCTGCACGACCAGCGCGTACACCGACATGATCATCAGGAACACCATCGGGATGCCGGTCAGCCAGGCGTTGCGGCCCTTGCGGATCAGGATCACGGTGATGATCGCCAGCGTCAGCGCCGCAAGTAGCTGGTTGGTGGTGCCGAACAACGGCCAGATCACCATGCCACCGCTGCCACCGCTGCCGGCGCCGAACGCCAGCGCCAGACACACGACCAGTGCAATCACGGTGCCCAGCATCGTGCCGACCTTGAAGCCGGCCAGCTCGGCCGCTTCCTGCACGACGAAGCGCTGCAGGCGCAGGCCGGTATCCATCGTGGTCGCGGCGAACAGGATCGCCATCGTCGCCAGCAGCGTGGAACCGAGGTTGGCTGGCAGGCCCAGGCCGGCGGTGATCAGGGCTTCACCACCGTTGACGAACGCGGTGACGTTGCCGCTGCCGAAGCTGCTGTAGACCGTCTGCCAGTCGACCAGCGTCGCGAAGCCCGCGGTGCAGCAGATGATCGCCGCCAGTGACAGCATGCCCTCACCGACCGCGCCGAAGTAGCCGACGAAACGCGCGTCGGTTTCCTTGTCGAGCTGCTTGGACGTGGTGCCGGACGCGACCATGCCGTGGAAGCCGGAGATCGCGCCGCAGGCGATGGTAACGAACAGCAGCGGGACGATGCTCGGGGTGCCCGCGGGCACCGCGGTGTTGAAGGCCGGCGCCACGATCGTCGGCGAGGCGATCAGGACCGCGGCGTAGAGGATGCCCAGGCCGACGAACAGCTGCAGGCCGTTGATGTAGTCACGCGGCTGCAGCAGCACCCAGACCGGGAGCAGCGAGGCGATGCCGGCGTAGAGGAACAGCAGAACGATCCAGGTCGAGTTCGCACTCATGCCCAGCACGGTCTCGGGCAGCACGATCGGATACATGCTGCCGAGCCAGATCAGCGCGTACAGCACCGCGACGCCGATGATCGACGGCCACAGCAGGCCCATCTTGAACCGGTAGATGGCCTGGCCGATCACCAGTGCGACCAGAATCGCGCCCCAGACCGGGATCACCGACGTCGGCGTGGAAACCAGCAGGTTGGAGATCACCACCGCGAACGCGGCATTGACCATCAACAGCAGCAGGAAGATCACCACCAGGAACAGGTTGCGACCACGGCGGCCGATGTAGCTGCCGCTGAGCATGCCCATCGACTTGCCCTTGTGGCGGACGCTGGCCCACAGCGCACCGAAGTCGTGCATGCCGGCGAAGAACACCGTACCGAACACGACCCACAGGAAGGCGGGGCCCCAGCCCCAGATCACCGCGATGGCGGGACCGACGATCGGCGCCGCACCGGCGACCGAGGTGAAGTGGTGGCCCCACAGCACGAACTTGTTGGTGGGAACGTAGTCGACGCCATCTCGCAGCGTGTGCGCGGGCGTCTTGAAATCCGCGTCGAGCCGATAGATTTTCTCGGCGATGAATTTCGAATAGAAGAAGTAGCCGAGCGCCATGATCGTGAGCCCGACGACCAGCAAAATGATCGCATTCATCGTTGAAGATTTCCCCTGCACTGCTGCGGTAGAAGCACCGCTGTGCCACAAGGATCGCCGCTGGGGCGCGCGGAGGGAACCCCGAAAGGCCGATATCGCCCAGCGCTACGACTAAAGTCTGACGTCGCCGCACGATGGGGAGCGACGAGCGTATGTGCTTGTTTTCAGAAGAATCACCGCGACAGCGCGGTATATAACAAGCGTCGCTTGCTGGCAGCACGCGAACTCCCCGTTGACGGTTTCCTTCGGCAGCGCGACGCTTCGCGCCATCTCCCGAGGGTTGCCCATGAACAGTCCGATCAAGCATGCCCTCTGGGGCGCGGTGGCCCTGTTGGGCGCAGGTTGCATGGGCGTCGTCGCCTTGCGCCAGGGCGAGCAGATCAGCGCGCTGTGGATCGTGGTCGCGGCGGTATCGATCTATCTCGTCGCCTATCGCTACTACAGCCTTTTCATTGCCGACAAGGTGCTGGGCCTCGACCCACGCCGGGCGACGCCAGCGCACGTCAACAACGACGGCCTGGACTACGTACCGACCAATAAGAATGTGCTGTTCGGCCACCACTTCGCCGCGATCGCGGGCGCCGGCCCGCTGGTCGGCCCGGTGCTGGCCGCGCAGATGGGCTACCTGCCCGGCATGCTGTGGCTGATCGTCGGCGTGGTGCTGGCCGGCGCGGTGCAGGACTTCATGGTCCTCTTCATTTCCACCCGCAGGAACGGCCGCTCGCTCGGCGATCTGGTGCGTGAGGAGATGGGCCAGGTGGCCGGCACGATCACGCTGTTCGGCGCCTTCATGATCATGATCATCATCCTCGCGGTGCTGGCGATGATCGTCGTCAAGGCACTGGCCGAAAGCCCGTGGGGCATGTTCACCGTCATCGCGACGATGCCCATTGCGATCTTCATGGGCGTCTACATGCGTTACATCCGTCCGGGCAAGATCGGCGAGATCTCGGTGGTCGGCATCGCGCTGCTGCTGTTCGCGATCTGGTTCGGCGGACAGGTCGGCGCGCACCCCACCTGGGGTCCGGCGTTCACCTTCACGGCCGTCCAGATCACCTGGATGCTGATCGGTTACGGCTTCGTCGCCGCGGTGCTGCCGGTGTGGCTGCTGCTCGCGCCGCGCGACTACCTGTCGACGTTCCTCAAGATCGGCGTGATCGTCGCGCTGGCCATCGGCATCGTCATCGCCAGCCCGGAAGTCACCTCGCTGAAGATGCCCGCGCTGACCGAGTTCGCCAGCACCGGCGACGGACCGGTGTTCAAGGGCGGCCTGTTCCCGTTCCTGTTCATCACCATCGCATGCGGCGCCGTGTCCGGTTTCCATGCGCTGATCTCGTCCGGCACCACGCCCAAGCTGCTGGCCAACGAAACCCATGCCCGCTATATCGGCTACGGCGGCATGCTGATGGAATCGTTCGTCGCCATCATGGCGCTGGTCGCGGCCTCGATCCTCGATCCGGGCATCTACTTCGCGATGAACAGCCCCGCTGCCGTGCTCGGCACCGATGTGCAGAGCGCCGCCGCCGCGGTCAGCCAGATGGGCTTCGTGATCTCGCCGGAGGTGCTCGAACAGACTGCGCGCGACATCGGCGAAAATTCGATCATCTCGCGCGCCGGTGGCGCGCCGACGCTCGCAGTGGGCATCGCGATCATCCTGCATGACGCGATGCCGGGCGGCGACAACATGATGGCGTTCTGGTACCACTTCGCGATCCTGTTCGAAGCGCTCTTCATCCTGACGGCGGTGGATGCGGGCACGCGCGCCGGTCGCTTCATGCTGCAGGACCTGCTGGGCAACTTCATCCCGGTGCTGCGCAAGACCGAGTCGTGGAGCGCCAACCTGATCGGCACCGCCGGATGCGTCGCACTGTGGGGTTACTTCCTCTACCAGGGCGTCATGGATCCGCTGGGCGGCATCAACACGCTGTGGCCGCTGTTCGGCATCGCCAACCAGATGCTCGCCGGCATCGCATTGATGCTGTGCACGGTCGTGCTGTTCAAGATGAAGAAGGAGCGCTACGCGTGGGTCACCGTGGTGCCGGCGATCTGGTTGCTGATCTGCACGACCTATGCCGGCCTGATCAAGCTGTTCGACCCGAAGCCGGCGCTCGGCTTCCTCGCCCAGTCGCGCCATTACCAGACCGCGATCAACAACGGCGAACTGCTGGGCGCGGCGAAGACCGTCGGCCAGATGCGCCAGGTGGTCATCAACGGCTACGTCAACGCGGGCCTGACGATCCTGTTCCTGTTCGTGGTGTTCAGCGTGCTGTTCTTCGCGATCCGCTCGATCCTGCGCGCGCGGCGCACCGCGGTGCCGACCGTCAAGGAATCGCCGTACGTCGAACTGACCCCCGAACAACAGCAGGCGTGGTTGTGATGCGCGCCATTGCGCAGGTGCGCCGGTAATGGCCGGCGCGCTGGTTCCGGTCGAATACTTCGCCGCGCACAAGCGTGTGTGGCGACGGGTCGTGCAGACCGCGCGCTTGTGCTGCGGTGTCCCGGACTACGACAACTACGTCCGCCACATCCTCGAGAAGCACCCGGACCGCGAACCGATGGACTACAAGACGTTCTTCCGCGAACGTCAGGAAGCCCGCTTCGGCGGGCGCAGCGGATTCCGCTGCTGCTGAGCACACGGAACGCGCCTTGATGGCGCGTTTTTTTGCGCAACGACACGTGCGTCGATGACCCAGACACGGCACACGCGGCGCCCGCGGATCGGCGCGCGGCGTGGGGCGACGGCCGCCTCCCGCGCAGACGCACCGAGGCCGGCGCGCTCGAGTATCAGCTGTCCGACAGGGTCGTCGCGTACTGGTAGGACAGTAGAGTCTTGATCAGGAAATCGACCTGCACCGAGTCACGCGCGTCGACACGCATGACCGGCAAGCGGTGCCCCAAGGCCAGCAGCGCGTCGCGGAACACCGGCAGGGTGAAATTGGCACTGAGATCGGTCCGGGTCACGCCGACCGCGAAACATGCCTGCGGCGCGAGCGCCCGGAACCGACGGAGCAACAGGTCGGCACTCGCCACGCGATCCGCATGCTGGGCATTGACCAGCACGATGATGCCCAGTGCGCCCTCGGCGACCATGGGCCACATGAAGTCCAGGTACTGCTGACCCGGCACACCGTAGACGTGCAGCAGGTCGCCGCTGTCGAGTTCGATCGAGCTGTAGTCGAGTGCGACGGTGGTGTGTGTCTTGTCCGACGTGACGTCGTCGCTGATCGGCATTTCCGTGCTGATCGGCTCCTGATCGGAGATCGAGCGGATCGCGGTGGTCTTGCCTGCACCCATGTCGCCGACAAAGACCAGTTTGGTGGTGACGCTAGCCACGATTACCTCCGAAATGCAGTCCGAACCGGCGCGCGACGCGTGTCAGGAACCCTCGCTCCGCGGCGGGCACCGGCACGTCCTCGGCGCGACCGGACACGCCGACGGTAGCCGTGGACGCCAACCCGCTGTGATGCATTGCCGCGAAAATGCGTTCGATCTCGACAACCGGCAGGCCGCACGCCTGTGCCAGCGCGACGCAGGACCATGCCCGTTGCAGCAGACAGCTCATCGGGAGCAACCAGACGTCAGGCAGGACCCCGGTCTCGACATCCGGCCAGGCGGACAGACCGATCCTGCGCATGCGCGGAAAGTCACCGACAGGCGATCTCGCCGTCACCGCGATCTGCCAGACGACCGATTCGAGCGGCTTGGCGGCAGCGAAATTTGCACGGTCGACATCGAACGCCTGCCGTGTCCGCCAATCGACGCGCCAGCCTGTTTGCGTCGCCGATGCCGCCAGTGCTGCGGCACCCACACCGTGCGCGGGATACAGGGTGCCGCAGCTTCGATCCACCGCCACGCGCATGCCCTGCAGGGCGAGCACCGCCACGTCGCCATCCGCGCCAGATGCCATGTCGAGCAAACGCCCGCCGCCGGACGGCGCGATCGGTGTGTTGCCTGAAGGCAGCGCTTCTTCGATGAGGATTGCGCGCAGCTGATCGAACAACTCGCGCACGGTCGCGCCGTGTTGCAGGATGCCCGGCGCGTGGCCAGGCGTACGTGCGATGCGCACGATCGCCACGCCGCTGCGCGTGCCCGCATCGATCGCCACCAGGCCCGCAGCGTCGTCCATGCCGGCCACAAGCACGCGCACGCCCGCTGCCGGCCATGGATGAAGTTCGGCTTCCAGCCGGTCCGACATCAACAGCGAACACGCGACCCGCAAGCGGGTCATGTGCAGCAGGTCGAGGCCCGCATAGGCGATGCGCGCGTGCGTGTAGCTGGGCGTGGTCATGGAATCCAGGGCTGACTGCCCGGCAGGTGCAGCGAAGTCGCTTGGTGCGTGCCGGGCGAACCGCGATTACTTGAAGTCGAGCGTGCGCTCGAATGCCTTCAGTTCATGTCGGGCCATCGCCAGGTTCGACTTCGCCCGGTCCAGCACCAGGTAGACGAACAATGCACCGTTGCTTTCGAGCGGCCGGATCAAGTGGTACTGGTTGCTGAGCGTGATCAGGATGTCGTCGATCGAGTCGGTCAGGCCCAGCATCTTGGCGACGTTGCGCTTGGAGCGGATCACCTCGGTGTTGCCGGCCGCGGCGACGTCCAGATCGATCGCGCCTCCGCCCAGAGTGCCGAGCGCCATGCCGCTATCGCTGTCCACGAGGGCTGCGCCGATGAAGCCGGCGATGCCGTTGAGCTGATCGAGACTGAAATTACCTGACATGTGACGTCCTTTTTCGATTGGGTTGTGTCGGTGTGGTGCGGGTTCGAACGCGCTCGCCCTACCGCGTGCCCGATGACGAGCGGCAGTGCGGGCGTTGAATTAGAGGAGCGTGCGGATGCGCGCTGCGCAGTCGCGGGCCGCGAACAGCAGCACTGCCAGCGTGGCATCGGCGCCGCCCATCACAGCCAACGTATAAGGCCGTGACCCGTCGATACGGATCACCACCAGGCTGCCGTGCACCGTCGAAATGGTGGCGTGGTCGGCTGACGACATGCCCACTTCCCGGGACAGGGTCTCGCCCAACGTCAGGAATGAATTGGTCATCGCGCCCACCCTGCGCGGATCGAGACGCGCATGCGACCACTCCGCCACCGCGCGTCCATCGGCGGTGGTCAACAGCAGCATCGTCACGCCGCGCGCGCGCGACTGCACACGCTCGAACTCGCCGCGGATCAGCGTTGCGTCGACCAAGGGAGCCGCCTGCCCGCGCGCGCCCATCGTCACGACCTTGTCCAACGTGGCCTGCTGCATCTTCATCCAATGTCGGGTTCCGGACGAGGTTTTAGCAAGTCGCGTGCCATCCATCGCGGCGCCGACCTGTCCGCGATCGTGACTCGCGGTGTCATCCCTCGAATCACGGCGCACGTCACAAGATGCCGCTGGATGTCGACGCGCGTCACATCCATAACGATAAGCAGGCCATCTCCTGAGCGTGAGCGCCTGCCCCGAGATCACCGCCGCCCCAGGCAGCTGTACTTATTGCCCTGCCATGACCCGCAGGATCTGGCCGATGCCATACGCAAACAGCGTGCCCGTGGCGTAGCCGACGGTGCCCAGCAGTACGCCGACCGGTGCCAGCGACGGATGGAAGGCGGCGGCAATGACTGGCGCCGATGCCGCTGCGCCGACATTGCCCATCGAACCAACGCCGACATAGAACACCGGCGCGCGTACCAGCCGCGCCGCGCCCCAGATCACCAGCACATGCACGGCCATCCAGATCACGCCGATCGCGAGCAGCTCCGGGCGGTCGGCCAGCTTGAGGAAATCCATCTGCATGCCGATGCAGGCGATCAGGAAATACAGGAACACCGTGCCGACCTTCGACGCACCGGCGCTCTCGAGCCGGCGCGCGCGGGTGAAGCTCAGCAGCAGGCCTGCGAGTGTGGAGATCAGCACCACCCAGACGAAGGACGAGTCCAGGCTGAAGCGTGAGGCCCAGTCGTAGCGCGCGAACCACGCCGCCAGCGGGTTGGAGATCGCGTGCGCCAGTCCGACGAGGCCGAAGGCGACGGCGATGATGACCATCAGATCGTTGAGCGTGGGGATCCGCGCGTTCTGCGCGTCGTAGGCTTCGATCCGCGCTTTCATCTCGTCGATCGCACGCGTGTCCGCGCCCGAGCGGGCATCGATCTGCGCCGAACGGTTGGCGATGAACAACAGCGTCGCCATCAGCGCGCTGGCCATCGCGACGTCGACCACGGCGAACTGGCCGAACAGCGTGGCGTCCACCTCGTAGACCTCACGCATCGCGACCATGTTTGCGCCACCGCCGATCCAGCTGCCGGCGAGCGCCGCCATGCCCTTCCAGGTATCACCGGCCACCGCAGCCGGCCACAGCCATTCCAGCAGCTGGAACGACACGATCGCGCCGAGCGCGATGCCGACGGTGCCGGCGAAGAACACGAACAGCAGCTTCGGTCCGAGTTTGAGGATGCCCTTGAGGTCGATCGACAGTGTCAGCAGCACCAGCGCCGCGGGTAGCAGCACGCGGCTGGCGATCGGGTTGTAGAGGCTGTTGTTTTCACCGTCGATCAGGCCGACGGTGTTGTAGAACGCCGGCACGAAATAGCACAGCAACAACGCCGGTACCCAGGTGAAGAACTTTTTCCAGAACGGCGTCGGCCCGCTGGCCAGCCAGAAGATTGCGCCGAGTGTCGCAGCCAGCAGGCCGAACAGGACGATGTCGCTGGTGATCAGCGCGGTGGGCGGTGTGACGGATTCAATCGCCATCGTGGCGGTACTCCAGGGTCCGGTTTTCAGGGGCAGACATGCGAACGGCCGGCATGCGCCGGCCGTCCAATCAAGACCGCTTACTCGCCGATGTGCTGCTTGAGCCAAGCGTTGACGGTGTCGTGCCACAGCACGCTGTTGTGCGGCTGCAGGACCCAGTGGTTCTCGTCCGGGAAGTACAGCAGCTTCGATTCGATGCCCTTGCGCTGCAGCGCGGTGAACGTCGACAGGCCCTGGTCCACCGGGACGCGGTAGTCCTTCTCGCCCTGCACGACCAGCATCGGGACCTTCCAGTTCGCGACGTGGTTGACCGGGTTCCAGCGCTCGTAGTTCTTCGGCTGGTCGAACGGCGTGCCCTTGTTCTCCCATTCGGTGAACCAGAGCTCTTCGGTGACGTAGCCCATCGAGCGCGTGTCGAACACGCCGTCATGGTTGACCAGGCACTTGAACGGCGCGTTGCCGCCACGGTCGAACCAGTTGCCGGCGATCCAGTTGATCATGTAGCCGCCGTAGCTCGCGCCGAGCGCGCACGCGCGGTCGCCGTCGAGGAACGCGTACTTGTCTTGCGCGGCAGCCCAGCCCTTCTGCAGATCCTCGAGCGGCTTGCCGCCCCAGTCGCCGCTGATCGCATCGGTGAACGCCTGTCCGTAACCGGTCGAGCCGTGGAAATCGATCATCACCACCGCGTAGCCCTGCCCCGCATACGTCTGCGGATTCCAGCGGTAGCTCCAGCCGTCGCCGAAGCTGCCCTGCGGGCCGCCGTGGATCAGGAACGCGACCGGATAGGTCTGGCCTTCCTGGTAGTTCCACGGCTTGACCACGTAGCCGTACACGGTCTCGTTGCCGGCGCCCTTGAACGAGAACTGCTCGTAGTCGCCGAATGCGACACCGGGCAGACGCTCGGCCGCGGTCGGGGTGATCTGGCGCAGCTGCGTGTCGGCGCCCAGCGACTGCAGAGAACCGGTGTAGAGCGTGTCGCCGCTCTGGATCGAGTTGCGGGTCAGCGCGACCGTGTCGCCTGCAATCGCGAACGACGAGATGGAGCCGTCGGCAATGAGCTTGGTGACTTCACCGCTGGCCACATCGACGCGGAACAGCGGGTATTCGCCCGTGTCCTGGGCGGCGACATAGAGCGCGCTGCCGTCGGCGGACGGGGTCACACTGCTCGGCGAACGGTCCCACTGCGGCGCGATCTCGCGCGCCTGGCCGCTGGCGACATCCAGTGCCATCAGCGCATAGCGGTCGGCCTCGAAGCCGGGGCGCTGCATCGCGCGGTAGAACAGCGTGGCGCCGTCTTCGCTGAAGACCGGGCCGGCATCCCAGGCGGGGTTGGCGCTGGTGAGGTTCACCGGCGCCGTCTCGCCCATCGCATCGATGCGGTAGAGATCGAAGTTGGTCGACCACGGCGCCTCGCGTCCGGCCACCTTGACGCTGGCGACGACCGAGCGGCCGTCAGGCGCCCAGGTGTAGTCCTCTGCGCCACCGAAGGGCTTGCCGGGGATGTCGCCGTCGAGCGCATGGCCCAGTGCGCGCACGGTCGTGACTGCACGTGCGCGGGCGGCCGGCAGGTCGGCGACGAACAGGCGGCTCATCGTGCCGTCCTTCCAGGTATCCCAGTGGCGCACGAACAGCTGGTCGTAGACCACACCGCTGGCCTTGGCGTCCTTGGACTCGGCAAGCTTGCGCTTGGTGCACGCGAGATCCGCGGCGCAGTCGGCGAAGGTGTCGGCGCTGAACGCGACGCGCGCGCCATCGGGCGAGAGCTGGTAGGTGCCGATGTCGACCGCGACATCGGTCAGCTGACGCGGGGTGCCACCGGCGAGCGGCATCGAGAACAGCTGCGAGCTGCCGTTCTTGCTGCTGAGAAAATAGACCGTCTGCCCGTCAGCTGACAGCGTCGGCGAGTTCACGTTCCAGCCCGTCGGCGTCAGCCGCTTGGGCGGCGCCATGTCGCGGGTCAACAGATTGCGCGTGTACAGCGCGGTTTCCGCCTTGCCCGAATCGAAATCCAGCGTGCGCTGGGCGAACACCAGCTGGCGACCATCGGCGGTCAACAGCGGCGCGGACACTCGGTCCAGCTTGACCAGATCGCGCACGTCGAGCCCGCGCGCGGCCTCGCGTTCCTGGGCGACAGCCGGCAACGCGGCGAGCAGGCACAACGGCAACAGCGCAAGGCGCAATGACATGGCAGGGCTCCGTACAAAGAGCCCGAATGGTAGGCCGGCGCCGCGATGCTGGCAAAGCGGCGCCGGCGGGGCGTTACTGGGCGGCGCGTTGCCCGCCGAGGTGCGTGGACAGGAAGTCGAGCAGCTTTGTGTAGTACATGCGGCGGTTCTCCGGCTTGTAGAAGCCGTGGCCCTCGTTTGCGACGTAAAGCGTCTCCACCGGCACATCGGCTGCACGCAGCGCGCGTTCCATGCTGCGAGTGTGCCCGACCGGCGCGACTTCGTCCTTGCCGCCCGCCACCAGCAGCACGGGGCTACGGATCTGCGCCGCGCGCTGGGTCGGCGACGCAGCCGCCAGCGCTTGCGCGTCCGCGCCGACCCACTCGTCGAACCAGGTCCGCAGCCAGGCGGCGCCGCGACGGTCGTCGTTGCGCATCATCGGCAGGTCGTAGACGCCGACATAGCCGGCTGCGCATCGATACAGGTCAGGCTCGCGCGCCGCGCCCATCATCGCCGCGTACGCGCCGTAGCTGCCGCCGTAGATGCAGATGCGATCCTGCGTGGTGTGGCCCTGTTCGATCGCCCAGTGGGTCGCATCGGTCAGATCGTCCTGCATCTTGCCGCCCCACTCCCGGGCGCCGGCCTGCATGAAACTTCGGCCATATCCCCCGGACCCACGGTAATTCATTTGGAGGACGGCGTAGCCGGCTTTCGCGAGCAACTGCGTTTCCGGATCGAACGCCCAGGCGTCCGAAATGCCGAACGGCCCGCCGTGCGGCACCACGACGAGCGGCAGCGGCTGTCCGGCAGGCGCACCAGCAGGACGTGTCAGATACCCGTGGACGGTAAGGCCGTCGCGTGCGCGGATCGCCACGGGCGCCATGGGGCTCATCTGCTCGGGATCGATCCCGGCGCGACGTGCCAGCACGAAATCGGCCTTCTTCTCGCGTGCGTCGTAGGTGTAGAAACTCCCGGGGTCAAGATCGCTGGTGGCGAGCAGGAGCTTGGTGTTGGCATCGCGTGTCGACGAGGCGACACCGATCTCATAGCCAGGGAAGGCCAGTTCGAACATGCGGAACAGGCGCGCGTCGTCCGATTCGGGCTCGAAGAATGCCATCCGTGGCGCCGCTCCCGGATAGCGCACGCCGATCGCGACCTCAGTGCCGGGCCGGTAGAGGATCTCGGGGTCGACGGCTTCGTCGCGCAGCAGCTCCCGTCGGTCACGGGAGGCAATATCCATCGCGACAATCGCGTCCGGACCCGAGGGCTGGGTGACCTGCAGATAGGCGGTGGTGCCGTCCTGCGAAAACCCGACCGGATACTCGATGCGGCCGGAGGTGCCCTGGTGGTTCAGCAGCTCCCAGTCGGCGCCGCGACCGGCGCGGTAATACAGCTGGCTCAGGTTGTCGCTGCGCGAGCCGACCGCGAAGCGGACCTCGCCCTGGTGATCGGTCACGAATCGCGCCTGGTTCACCGGCACGGTGGCAACCGTGTGGCGACGACCGCTGTAGACATCCATCCGGTCGACACGGGTATACGGATCGCCGCCAAACGGCGAAATGGCCACCAGCACGTTGCGCGGATCGTCCGGCAGCATGTCGATGGGCCAAGCGAACACGCGCTCCTCCTTCGGACCACTGCGGATGTTGGTGCCGAGCCCGGAGTTCTGCACGCGATAGCCGACCAGCAACTGGGCGCGCGAGCCGTCGGCATTCATCGCATAGAGCTCACCGGTGGAGGCCGGGTAGTCGCGCATTCCCAAGCGCTGGGCGAGACCGAACATCAGGCGGTCCTCTTTCGCCCACCAGAAATCGGCGATATGCGTGTTCGCCGGCAACTGGAAACTGCCGACGACGCTGCGGTCGATCCGGTTGAGGATGGCGATCACCGACCGGTCCTCGGCCGGCAGGGTCGCCGCGAGAAAACGCCCGTCGGGCGAAATTTTCAGATCGAGGATGCCCTCATCCTGGATGAAAGGCCCCAGATCCACCTGCGCATGCAGGCTTGGCGCGCTCAAACATGACAGAGCAATACATGCAGACAGCAGTCCTTCGCGGACCATACGAACTCCTGATTTCCATCTCCGTGACTCCGACCGTCGAAGACGCTCTCCCCGAGCACGGCGCTCTACATCGTAACGACGAAGAGGCAGCCGGCAACCCCTGACGCGCGGCTGCCGCGGGGCACGGCGCCGGGCCTATACTCGCGCCTTCGCCCGCCCGGATCACGGCATTGCGCGCTGTCACCGCTTCCTCCGCCGCGTCGCACGCGGACTTCCTGGGCCACCCGAAAGGCGTTTTCGTCTGCTTCTTCACCGAGATGTGGGAGCGCTTCTCGTTCTACGGGATGAAAGCGCTGCTGCTGCTCTACATCCTCAAGTACCACCTGTTCGGCGACGACGCCGGCTTCGATCTGCTCGGCGCCTACGGCGGCCTGGTCTATGCCGTGCCGGTGATCGGCGGGCTTTTGGCGGACCGGTACCTCGGCATGCGCAAGGCGGTCGTGCTCGGCGGCGTGCTGCTGGTGCTCGGCCATCTGGGCATGGCTTACGAGGGCGAGCAGGCGCGCATCGTCGATGGCGTCGTCATCCGCGACGAGGCCGCGCTGCAAGTGTTCTACCTGTCGCTGGCCCTGATCATCATGGGCGTCGGTTTCCTGAAGCCGAACATCTCGACGATCGTCGGCAAGCTCTACGCACCCGAGGATCCACGGCGCGATTCCGGGTTCACGCTGTTCTATGCCGGCATCAACGTCGGCGCGCTGTTCGCGAGTCTGGTGTGCGCGTTCCTGGGCGAGACCTACGGCTGGAAATACGGCTTCGGCGCGGCCGGCATCGGCATGATCGCCGGGCTTATCGTCTTCATCTGGGGCCAGAAATATCTCTACGGCCTCGCCGAACCCAACGATCCGGCAAAGCTGCGCGAACGCGTCGGCCCGCTGTCACGCGAGTGGTGGATCTATGCCGGCAGCGTCGCCGGTGCGCTGCTGGTCTGGCAGCTGATCCAGCGCACCTGGACCGTGCACGGCGCGATGCATCTGATTGCGGCCGCACTGGTGATCTGGTTCGTCTGGTTCCTCGTGCGCCACTGCACGAAAGTCGAACGCCAGCAGATGCTGGCGCTGGTGCTGCTGATCATCGGGGTTCTGATCTTCTTTACCCTTTACGAGCAGACCTACGGCTCCTGGGTCACGTTCACCGACCGCATGCTGACCAAGGATCTGTTCGGCCTGACGCCCGGCAATTACCAGCCCGGCATTCCGTGGGCGATCTTCGCGCTCGCCAGCAGCCCGATCCTGATGGTCACCGCATTGCGCGCCAGTGACCGCGGCAATGGCGGGCTGGCCAAAACGGCCGTCATCGTGATGGTGGTCGGTCTCGCGATCGCGCTGGTCCACGACGTCGTGCTGGTACCGCAGACCGCGGGCTCGCTGACCTTCCTCGGCGCGTTCTTCATCGTCGTGCTGGCGCCGGTGTTCTCGTGGCTGTGGCCGTGGCTGGATCGCCGCGGGCTCAATCCGAGCAAGCCGGCGAAGATGGCGATCGGCCTGGTGTTCGCGGGCCTCGCGTTCGTGCCGCTGATGCTGGCTGCGCAGTCGGCCGGCAGCGGCGTGCTCGCCAGCGTGTGGTGGCTGGTGCTGGCGTATTTCCTGCTGGAGCTGGGCGAGATGTGCCTGTCGCCGATCGGCCTGTCGGCGGTGACCCAGCTGTCGGTCGCACGCGTGGTGGGCCTGATGATGGGCGCGTTCTGGCTGGCGACCGCGTACTCGGAAGTGCTGGCCGCGCAGTTCGGCAAGCTGACCTCGATGGACGTGCCCGAAGGCGAGACCTTCGACATGGCGGTCGCGGCCACGAAGCACGCCGATCTATTCCAGCTGATGCTGTGGATCGGTGTCGGTTCGGGCATCGCCTATTTCGTGCTCTCGCCGCTGATGCGTCGCTGGATGCATGGCGTGCGCTGAGCCGCGCAGGCAGCGCTCTACCCGACCTGGGGACCCTGAAACGCAGAACCCCCGATCGCTCGGGGGTTCGTGCAGTACATCGGGCGACGCGGCGTCCGATCAGAACGGGATGTCGTCGTCCGAGAAGTCGTCCATCGGTGCCGGGCGCTGCTGCTGCGGTGCCGACTGGCGCGAAGGCGCGGGACCACGCTGCTGCGGTGCATCGCCGCCACCGCCGCCGGCCGAACGCTGCGGACGATTGCCGCGCTCGTAATTGCCACCGCCACCGCCTCCACCGCCGCCGCCGTCACCACGGCCGCCGAGCATCTGCATCTCGTTGGCGACGATGTCGGTCGTGTACTTCTCCACGCCGTCCTGCCCGGTGTACTTGTCGTAACGGATCTCGCCTTCGACGTAGCACTGGCTGCCCTTGCGCAGGTACTCGCCGGCGATCTCGCCGAGCTTGCCGAAGAACACCACGCGGTGCCATTCGGTGCGCTCCTGCTTGTTGCCGTCCTTGTCGTTGCGCACGCTGGTCGTGGCCAGGCTGATGCGGGTCACGGCCATGCCGCCCTGGGTGTACTTGGTGTCGGGGTCGTTGCCGAGATTGCCGACCAGGATGACTTTGTTGACGCCGCGGGCCATGGGAATTCCTTGGATTGCACCGGCTTGTGGGCCGGCGTGATGGATTTCGACATCACAGTATAAAGCGCCCTGCCCCCGCCGTCCGCGCGGTCCGCACGCGGCGCTGGGGAGCATCCGCACGCCGGCGTCGGGCCTTGCCTATAATTCCGGGCCTGCCTGTCCCGGATCCTGCATGAACAACGTCGCCCACCCGGCCGCCCGCCTCGATCTGCCGGCGATCCAGGCCCTCGCCGCAGGCGACATGGCCGCCATCGACGCGCTGATCCGCAACCGGCTGGCCTCCGATGTGGTGCTGATCAACCAGGTCGCCGAACACATCGTCTCGGCGGGCGGCAAACGCCTGCGGCCGATGCTGGTGATGCTGGCCGGCCGCGCGACCGGCACCGTCGGCGCCGAGCACCACCAGCTGGCGGCGATCGTCGAGTTCATCCACACCTCGACCCTGCTGCACGACGACGTGGTCGACGAATCCGACCTGCGCCGCGGCCGCAGCACCGCGAACGCGATCTGGGGCAACGCGGCCAGCGTGCTTGTGGGCGATTTCCTGTACTCGCGCAGCTTCCAGCTGATGGTCGAACTCGACCGCATGCCGGTGATGCGCATCCTCGCCGACACCACCAACCGCATCGCCGAAGGCGAAGTGCTGCAGCTGCTGCACGTGCGCAATCCGGACACCGACGAGGCCGCCTACCTCAACGTCATCGAGCGCAAGACCGCGGTGCTGTTCGCCGCCGGCACGAAGCTCGGCGCGCTGGCCTCGGGCGCCGACGAAACCACGCAGCAGGCGCTGTACGACTACGGCATGCAGTTGGGCTACGCGTTCCAGATCGCCGACGACGTGCTCGACTACTCGGGCGACGCCGACGCGCTGGGCAAGAACCTCGGCGACGATCTCGCCGAAGGCAAGGCCACGCTGCCGCTGATCCACGCGATGGCGCAGGCCACGCCCGAGTTGCGCGCGCGCCTGCGGACCATCGTCGAGACCGGCGATACCGATGCGCTGCCCGAAGTGCTGGCCGCAATCGAAGCCGCCGGCAGCCTCGACTACAGCCGCGCCCGCGCACTCGAATACGCGGAAGCCGCCGAACGCGCGCTTGCCGGACTGGGCGACAACGATGCCATGGCTGCGCTGCGCGGGCTTGCGCGCTACGCGGTGGAACGCGGGCACTGATGGCGTTCAGCCCCGAAGCGCGGGCACTGCTCGCCCATGCGAATGGTGTTGGCCCGACCGTGATCTCGAGGCTCGAACAGATCGGTTACAGCACGCTTGCGCAATTGTCGGAGGCCAGCGTCACCGACATCACCGCACAGGTCGCCGCGATGCTCGGCACGACCTGCTGGCGCAACAGTCCGCAGGCGCGCGCCGCGATTGCGGCAGCAATCGATGTGGCGGCATCGCATTGCGACGCCGCATAGGCCAGTCGTACGCGGTCAACCGCGCAACGCATAGCCGCCAATACTCGCCAGAACGGCCACGATCAGGATCGACAGCATCGCCACGCCGGAAGGCCTGCCGAGATTGACCGTCCAGCCCAGGCTGCGAGGCACCTTCGGCACCCACAAGCGGTCATCCTCGGCGCACCGGTAGAGACCGAGCCAGCGTGGGCCGATCCAGTTGCCGGGGTTCTGCCACGCGCGGGCATTGCGTTCGCTGCGATCCATGTCGACGTCCTGTTCGATGGGCGTCCAGTCTCGCAGCACAGCGCGGCGCAGATACCGCGCTGCGACAGATGCCGCCTAGGATACGACGGGCCGGGCCTGATACCCGACGGCCCACGTCGCCTCAGGCGATCCCGATGCCCGGAATCGCCGTGATCGCATCCGGATCGAAACCGCCCAGCGCGGCAAAATGGCGCCCGCGCGCGGTGTAGTCACGGTAGGCACCGAAACTCGGCGCGCCGGGCGACAGCAGCAGCACGCCCTCGCCATCCAGCGCCGCGCGTGCCTGCGCGATCGCCGATTCGAGATCGTCGGCCGCCGACAGCGCGAACCCGGCGTCGCGCGCGACCGGATCCAGCAGATCGAAGATGCGCGGTCCGTTCTGACCCATGGTCACGATCGCGTGCGGCGCGCCCGTGCGCATCGCGTCAGCGAACGCCTGCCAGTCGAGGCCGCGGTCGTGGCCGCCGACCAGCAAGACGACGCGTCGATCCCGGTAGACATCGAGCGCGGCGAGACTCGCATGCGGCGTCGTGCTGATCGAATCGTTGACCCACAGCACGCCATCGCGTGTACCCAGCGGCTGCAGGCGATGCGGCAGCGGCACGAAATCGGCAGCGGCGGCGGCCAGCGGCGCGGCATCGATGCCCAGCGCCTCGATCGCGGTCAGCACGCCGCAGAGATTGCCCCGGTTGTGCCGGCCCGGCAGCGGTAGGCCCGAGGTATCCATGACCGCGGTGTCGCCGCGATACAGGACGTCGCCACGCAGATGCCAGCCCTCGGGCGTGCCGAACCAGTGGATCTCGCTGTCCGGCAACACCAGCGCGGCGAGCCGCGGATCGTTGGCATTGAGCACTGCGATGCGCGGCCGCGCCCGCGTGACCAGCGCCAGCTTGTCGTCGACGTACTGCGCCTCGCTGCCGTGCCAGTCGAGATGCTCGGGAAAGATGTTCGTGACGACTGCGATGTCGGGCCGCACGCCGCCGGTGGCGACATCGCCGGTCTGGTAGCTCGACAGTTCGATCGCCCAGGCATCGGCGTCCGCATCGAGCAGTTCCAGCAGCGGCAGGCCGATGTTGCCGGCCAGCGCGGTGCGCAGGCCGTGCGCGCGCAGCAGATGCGCGAGCAGCGCGGTGGTCGTGCTCTTGCCCTTGGTGCCGGTGACGCAGACCGTGCCGGCCGCGACGTCACCGGGCGCGGCGCGCGTGGCGAACCACAACGCGGTTCCACCGATGAACTGCGTGCCCTGCGCGGAAGCTGCCATCGCATCGCGTGCATACGGGCTGATGCCAGGCGACTTCACGACGACCGCGCAGGCCGACAGCCGTGCGGCGTCGATGCCGGTGTCGCAGGTCAGCAGCGGATCGCCGAGCGTCGCCGCATCGGTGGCTTCTTCGGCGTTACAGAACAGCGTCAACGGCAGTGCGGGCGCGCGACTGCGGATCGCGCGCCAGGCCGCGCGGCCTTCGCGGCCCCAGCCCCACAGCGCGATGCGGCCGCCGTTGGCGGCGATTGCCTCAAGCTGCGAGATGCGCACGCAGGCGGTCCCACAGCGCGTCGGGAATGCGGTGTGCGTCGTCTTCGACCGTCAGCAACCCGGCGACATCCAGTTCGCCCGCGTCGAGCTGCGGTGCGATCTCATGGGCGAAGCGCGCGACGATCGCGTCCTCGCGCCACTCCGGACGCTTCGCCAGCGCCGCCATCGCCGCGCGCGATTCGCGGCCTTCGCCGACGCATTCGAAAGGCTTGTGGTCCTGGTACTCGAGCAGGGCGTCATAACCCGGCACCTGCGTGGCGTCGTCGAGCAGATTGCGGCCGAAGATCGACACCAGGCGCGGCTTTGGCATGAACGGCGCGAGTGCCAGGAACACGAAATGGCACTTCGGGCAGATACCGCACCAGCGGTTCACCGGCCGCTCGCCGAGCAGATGGAAGTTGCGGTTGCAGCTGGAGAAATGCGCGTCGTAGCGATCGGTCTTCGCGAACTGGCGCGCGACTGCGAGTTCCGACAGCGGGCGCAGCAGCGAGTAGTAATGCAGATCCGCGGCCACGCGCGCCTGCACGTGATCGCCAAACGCGCGCTCGAACGCCCAGCCCTTCGACCACTGGTGATTCACTTCGCGCGTCTCGCCGCCCGACGCGTCCTTGATCAGGCTGCCGTAGCTGGCCGAGCGCTCGTTGGAGAACACCACCTGGTCAACGCCGTGCAGCACCGCGGCCAGCACGAGGATCGCCGAATTGATCGCGGTGACCGGGATGTGCCCGTTCCACGCGCCCTGGCGGTTGTACTCGAACAGCTCCGGTGCGATCTGGCGGCCAATGTTGAGCGTCGGCAGACCGGTGCGCTCGGCGCAGACGCGGATCAGCTGCGAGCCGCCGATCCAGCTGACGGTCTGTTCGATGCCCAACGCGCGCAGCGCTTCGATCGACACCAGCGAATCCTTGCCGCCGCCGATCGCGACCAGCGCATGCGTGCGCAAACCCAGCGCGGGCGCTCCGGCAGTCGCGACTGCGTCATGCGGGAAGCGGATCTTGCCGTGCAGGTCCATCCCGTTGCGATACGCGAACTCGCCGAGCCCGTGCACGTACACGTCTTCGAGCAGCGCCGCGGTCTCTGCATCGATCGCGTAGCCTTCGATGCGGATGTCGGTCGGCACGGCGGCCTTGTAGTAACTGACGCCCGCGATCAGGTGCAGCAGCCGCAGGGCCTGCATCGCGGCCTCAGCGCGCGCCGCGTCGAGCACGAACGGCGCGCCCGGCACCGTGACGGTCTCGATCAGCTCCGCGCCATCGTCGAAGGCATAGCGCAGGCGCGCGATGCCGGTCGCGGCATCGAGGTCGCAATCGATGAAGCGGAAACTGCGGACCGCATTGCGGTCGAAGACAACACTCATTCCAGGACATCCTGCTGCGGCAGCTGCCGCAGGTTGTAGGTATTGGCCATGACGAAGCCGTAGGCGCCGGCGTCGGCGATCAGCACGGTGTCGCCCTCGCGCGTCGCGGCGGGCAGGCGGCGGCGCGTGCCGAAGACGTCGCTCGATTCGCAGATCGGGCCGACGATCTCGACCGTGGCCTCGACCACGTCATCGAGCCGCGTCAGGTTGTGGATGCCGTGCCAGGCGTCGTAGAGCGCCGGCCGCATCAGGCTGTGCATGCCGGCGTCGACACCGACGCGGCGCGTGCCCAGCTTGTCCACGACCTGGGTCACGGTCGTCAGCAGCACGCCGGCCTCGGCGACGAGGTAGCGGCCCGGTTCGATCGCCAGACGATAGCGCGGGTACTCGGCCTTGATCGCCGCCAGGCCCGCGGCCCAGGCCGGGATGTCGAACGGCACATCGTCGGGGCGATACGGAATCGGCAGGCCGCCGCCGATGTCGATCGTGTCGACGGTGCCGACCGCATCGGCGAACCCGGCGAGTTCCGCGTAGACCTCGCGCCAGTGCGCGACGGTTTCGATGCCGCTGCCCAGATGCGCGTGGATGCCGGTGATGCGCGCGTCGACTTCTTCGGCGGCAATCAGGAACGCGTCGAACGCACCGAGCGGCAGGCCGAACTTCGACGCCGCGCCCCCGGTCACGACTTTCGCGTGGTGGCCGTCACCGCGGCCCAGATCGAGACGCAGCCACAGGTCGCGGCCGCGGAAGACATCCGGCCAGTGGCGCAGCGCTTCGACGTTGTCGACGGTCACCGTGACGCCGCGCGCGTAGGCATCCGCGTATTCGGCGCGCGGTGCGAAGCTCGGCGTGAACAGCACGCGCGTGGGATCGAGATCCGGCAGCACCTCGAACACGTGCTCGAGTTCGCCCTGCGACACGCATTCCAGACCGAAGCCGGCATCGACCAGCGTGCGCAGGATCGCCGGGTGCGAATTGGCCTTGATCGCGAAGAAGCGGCGATCGATCGCATTGGCGCTCGACAGCGCGGCCGCGCGTTCGCGTACGGTCGGCAGGTGATAGACGTAATGCGGCCGGCCCGGCTCGGCGAGTGCCAGCAGCGATTCGCGTGCGCCCTGCCACCACTGCGGCGCACGTTCGCGGCGGCCGTGGGCGATCTCGCGCCAGCTCGGGCCGAATACGGTTTCGTCATGCACCGGCATCGCGCCGCTGTCGATCAACTCGGCATGCAGCACCGGCAGCAGACCGTCGGCGTCGGCCTCGTCGATGACGAAGGTCAGGTTGAGATCATTCGACGACTGCGAGATCAGGTGCACGCGTTCCTTGCCGAACGTGGCCCACACATCCGACAGCTTGTGCAGCAGCGACCGCATGCCGCGGCCGACGAGGGTGATTGCCGCGCAGGGTGCGATGACCTTGACCCGGCAGACTTCGGCCAGATCGTCGCTCAATCGCGCCAGCACGTCGGTGCTGACGAGGTTCTCGCTGGGATCAAGCGACACGGTGACATTGGTCTCCGATGAGCCGATCAGATCGACCGACAGGCCGTGGCGCTTGAAGCGTTCGAACACGTCGGCGAGGAAGCCGACCTGCTGCCACATGCCGATGCCTTCCATCGACACCAGCACGATGCCGTTGCGGCGGCTGATCGCCTTGACCCCCGGTACCGGCTCGGCGCTCGCGTCGATCGCGGTGCCTGGCAGGTCCGGACGTTCTGTGTCGAGAATCGCCATCGGCACGCCGCCATCGCGGCAGGGCTTGATCGAACGCGGATGCAGCACCTTGGCGCCGGTGGTCGCGATCTCCTGCGCTTCGGCGTAATCCAGCCGCGCGAGCAGGCGCGCGTCGGGTACGTCGCGCGGATTTGCGCTGAACATGCCGGGCACGTCGGTCCAGATTTCGACGCGGCGTGCGCCGAGCAGCGCACCGAAGTACGCCGCCGACGTGTCCGAACCGCCACGACCGAGGATCGCCGTACCGCCATCGCCATGACGGGCGATGAAGCCCTGGGTCAGCAACATCCGCGGCGCCTGCGCGGCGAAGCGTGCGCGCCAGTCGCCATCGGGTTCGCGCTTGCAGTTCACCGACAGGCGCAGCGCCCAGTCGCTCTGGTTCGGCAGCGCCACTGCGTCCAGCCAGTCGCGCGCATCGCACCAGCCGAAATCCAGACCCTGCGCCGCGAGATACGCCGCGCCGATCGTCGAAGACAGCAGCTCGCCCTGCCCCAGCACTTCGGCCTGCCAGTCGAGCGTGCGCGTCGCCGCGCGGGCATCGGTGGCCAGCGCCTGCAACGCGGCGAGGCGCGTGCCGAGCACCGCATCGACATCCAATTCGAGTTCGGTGACGAATGCGCGGTGGCGCTCGACCAGCGCGGCGACGCGCGCAGCCGAATCCGCAGCGCCATCGGCGATCGCGGTCAGTTCGTTGGTGACGCCCGACAGTGCGGAGACCACCACCAGCACGCGCGTGTCCTGCTCCAGCGCCCGGCGTTTCGCCAGTCGGCCGATGGTGTCCCAGCGGTGGCGACGCGACACCGAAGTGCCGCCGAACTTGAGCACGATCCAGCGATCGTCAGGGGGTGAGGACATCGAGGTGGGGTCTCGGATGGGGGCGAAAAACAGCGCGAAGACCGGCATGCGGTGACAACGCGCGCGATGACAGGCGATTCTAAAGCAACCCCCGCCACACGAGAGGCCCCGATGGATCGTCGTTACCTGCAGTTGGATGTGTTCGCCAACCGGCCCGGCGCCGGTAATCCGCTCGGCGTGGTGGTCGATGCCGACGGGCTCGACACCGCGGCGATGCAGGCCATCGCGAACTGGACGAATCTGTCGGAAACCATCTTCCTCCTGCCGCCCGATGCCGACGCGGACTATCGCGTGCGCATCTTCACCCCACGCCAGGAACTTCCGTTCGCCGGCCATCCCAGCGTCGGCGCGGCCTGGGCGGTGCTGGATCAGCGTCTCGCGACGCCGCGCGCCGGTGCGCTGGTGCAGCAATGCGCAGCCGGTCTGTTGCCGGTACGCATCGACACGCGCGACGGCCACACGCTGCCCAGTGTGCGCGCCCCACGCGCCGTGCACCGCGCGTCCCCTGACGGGATCGAGTCCCTGCTCGATGCCGTGCTCCAGGCGCTCGGCGCGATCAATGCGCCGCATGCGCTGCTCGACAACGGCCCGCGCTGGTGGTGCGTCGATCTTAATACGGCCGCCGCCGTGCGTGCACTCGCGCCGCCACTTAGCGAGATCGCCGCACTATGTCTGGCCAGCGACGCCGTGGGCGTCGCGGTCTGCGGGCGCAGCGAGGCCGCCGACCACGCGCTCGTGGTGCGTGCGTTCTGCCCTGCCGACGGCGTGCCGGAAGATCCGGTGACCGGCAGCGCGAATGCCGCGATCGCCGCGTGGCTGCACATGGATCAGGCCGAGGACGGCCGCGTGGTTCGCTATGTCGCCAGCCAGGGGCGCGAGCTGGGCCGCGATGGTCGTGTCGAAGTCGAAATCGACCCGGCCGGCGAGGTCTGGATCGGCGGCGCGGTGCAGGCCGTCATCCGCGGGACATTCGACTGGTGACAACCTGCGCGAAGTCCTGCTGCGCTTGCCAGCCGGTGCGCGTGCGGTGCTCGGAATGCTCACGTACTACACGTACGCTGCGCTTCCTGCGCGCCGCCACGCGCCGTCTGTCGGCGCTCGCGACGGACTTCGAGCAGGTTCGAGGCGGACCGCTACACTGTCGCGCCGCGTGACGCCCCCGCCATGACTACCCGCCGTTTCGTCCAGGTGGACGTATTCGCCGACCGGCCCGGTGCCGGCAATCCGCTCGCCGTCGTGCTCGATGCCGAAGGCCTCGACGACGCCACGATGCAGGCCATCGCCCGCTGGACGCGTCTGCCCGAGACCACGTTCGTGTTCCCGGCCACGTCCGACGATGCCAGTTTCGGCATCCGCATGTTCTCGCCGCGCCGCGAAGTGCCGTTCGCCGGTCATCCGAGCGTTGGCACCGCGCACGTGGTGCTCGAAGCCGGACTCGCGACGCCACGCGATGGTCTGCTGGTGCAGGACGGCATCGTCGGCAAGCTGCCACTGGAAGTCGTCGGCGACGGCGCCACGCGCACGATCGCCGTGCGCACGCCGCGAGCGTCCGTCATTGAGACCGCATCGGCGGACGATCCGCGTCTGCGCGACGTGCTCGCCGCGATGCCACTCGGCGCGCTGCCGCCGGTACTGATGGATGGCGGTCGCCGCTGGTGGCTGGCCGAGTTCGCGAGCGAGGCCGATCTGCGCGCGGCGACGCCGGACTGGAATGCGATCGGCGCGCTCGCCGAGGCCACCGGCAGCATGGGTCTGTGCGCATTCGCGCGATCCAGTGACCCGGTGCATCACCTCGCGGTGCGCGCCTTCGTCGGTTCGACCGGCCATTTCGAGGATGCCGCTTCGGGCGCCGCGAACGCGACGCTGGCCGCGTGGCTGGCCGATCGCGATGCCCTGCCCGGCAGCGATGGCCGCTACCGCATCAGCCAGGGCCGCGAAGTCGGCCACGACGCGATCATCGAACTGCACGTCGACGGCAACGGCGATGTCTGGTCCGGCGGTCGCGTGCAGACCGTCGTGCGCGGGACGATAGACTGGCGCTGAGCATCACGCGTTGCTGTGCAACGTACGCCGGCAGTACACCGCAGACATGAAAACGCCGCGCCGGTTACCCGACGCGGCGTTGTTCTTTTCCAAACTCAGCTTTCGAGTTCGGCGTCCAGCGACAGCGGCACTGCCGACAGTGCCTTCGACACCGGGCAATTCTGCTTGGCGTCGTCGGCGATCTCGCGGAACTTCGCCGCGTCGATACCCGGCACCTTGGCGCGGGTCTTCAGGCGGATCGAGCTGATCTGCGGACCGCCGTCCATCGACAGGTCGACGTCGGCGCGCGTGTCCAGCGATTCCGGCGGAAAGCCCGCTTCGGTGAGCTTGGCCGACAGCGCCATCGTGAAACAGCCCGCGTGCGCGGCGGCGATCAGCTCTTCGGGATTGGTGCCTTTCTCGTCGCCGAAACGGGTGCCGAACGCGTAGCGCGTATCCGACAGCAGGCCGCTCTGCGGCGTCGACAGCGTGCCCTTGCCGGACTTCAGATCCCCGGTCCAGTGGGCGGTGGCGTGACGGGCGATACCCATATGCATGCTCCTCGAGTGTTGGACCGTGCATGTTGGACCTCCGTCCGTTACGCGCGCGTCCCTGTGATGCGACGCAGCACCTGCACGTCGACGGCGGATGCACGATGATCCGGCCATGACACTCTCGTCCTCCCTCGCCGCCGTCCTCGCCGACGCGGTGCTCGCAGTCCACGTCGGCATCGCGGTATTCGTCGTCGGCATGACGCTCGCGCTGCTGGTCGGCGGCCCACTCGGCTGGCGCTGGGTGCGGCGCCACTGGCTGCGCTGGCTGCACGTCGCGCTGGTCGTGATGATCGCTGTCCAGGCCTGGCTCGGGCGTCTATGCCCGCTGACGATCTGGGAGCAATGGCTGCGTACGCGCGCCGGACAGCAGACCTACGACGAATCCTTCATCGCCTACTGGTTGTCGAACGTGCTGTTTTTTGAGGCGCCGTGGTGGAGTTTCGTCGCCGCCTACAGCGTGCTCGCACTGGTGGTCGCCGGCGCCTGGATCCTGTGGCCGCCACGCCGGCGCACGCCGCGATAGGACCGGGAAACGCAAAAGCCCTGTTTTTTTGCGGTTTCCTATTGGCGCACGTGCCACGATGCCCTACATTCCGCTTGCCGGCTCGCTCGGCCCGGACAACTCAATCATTACTCGACGAGGGAACCACACGCTCATGGCAACGAAGAAGGCCCCCACCAAGAAAGCCCCGGCCAAGAAGGCTGCTGCGCCGAAGAAGGCCGCCGCCGCAAAGCCGGCAGCACCGAAGCCGATCAAGGAAGCCCTGAGCAAGTCGGGCCTGGTCGCACACATCGCCGAATCCACCGGCGTCGTGGCGAAGGACGTGCGCGCAGTGTTCGCAGCGCTCGAAGGCGCCGTGCACGGCTCGATCAGCAAGAAGGGCGCGGGTGCGTTCACCCTCCCCGGCCTGCTGAAGATCACGTCGGTCAGCGTGCCGGCCAAGCCGAAGCGCAAGGGCATCAATCCCTTCACCAAGGAAGAGCAGTGGTTCGCCGCCAAGCCCGCCTCGGTCAAGGTCAAGGTGCGCCCGCTCAAGAAGCTCAAGGACGCCGCCGCCTGATTCCAGGCGCCACGTGTCTTTCGATCGGGACGGCCTTGGCCGTCCCGATTTCGTTTGGGGGATGTGCCGACGGCCTTGGTCGTTCGACTTCACGTCAAGGTGCAAGCGACAGCCCTGATCGTCCCGACAGCTCCGCGCATCCACTTCAGCCGCGGCGTCGAGCGCGTTCTGAAGATTTGAACAGGGACGCGAACCGTGCACATCCGGTGAACGTGCCCCCCTCCATGCTCGACGCCGTTTTCTCCCGACCGATGGATATCGAACGATGAGCTTTCAGGGTTTCCTCAATCATTTGCTGACCTCCCAGAGCGGCGGAAAGCCCGGCGGCAGCCTGCTCAATGCGGATTTCGGCAAGGGCGCGGCCACCGGCGGCGCGCTGGGTCTGCTGCTGGGCAAGAACAAGAAGACCCGCAAAGTCGCGACGTATGGCGGCCTGGCTGCGATCGGCGTCATGGCCTACAAGGCCTACGGCGATTACCAGAAGCAACAGGCCGGCGCGGCCACCGCTGCGCCGCAGACAGTCGATCGTCTGCCCGCGCCACAGGTCGACATCCACAGCCAGGCGATCCTCAAGGCACTGGTGGCGGCCGCTAAAGCCGACGGCCACATCGACGCCCGCGAGCGTGAAGTCATCGAAGGCGAGTTCAAGCGCATCGATGAAGGCGCCGACGTGCAACGCTGGCTGCACGCGGAACTGGAAAAGCCACTGGATCCGGCCGAAGTCGCCAGCGCCGCGACCACGCCTGAGATCGCATCGGAGATGTATCTGGCCAGCGTGCTTGTGGCGGATGAGACCAGCTTCATGGAACGCAGCTATCTCGACGAACTCGCGCGCCAGCTCAAGCTCGCGCCCGAGCTCAAGACACGACTCGAACAGGAAGTGAAGGCGAACGCAGAGGTGCGCTGATCCTGCGATGCGTGTCCGGAACGGCCTGCCTCGTGCAGGCCGTTCTGCGTTGTGACACCCGCCACTGACTCCGGCTTCGCGCACGGTCTGCGACGCTGACACCATGTCCAAGCCCGATCCCACACCCGGTTCCACCCCACCTGCCGCACCGAAACCCGCACGCAAGCCGCGCCGCGATTACACGCCGCAGCTTCGCGCCACGCTGGGTCTCGTGTTCTGGGCCGCATTGTTCGCGGCGGTCGGCTACTGGGCCTGGCACCAGCCGTTCATGGCCAAGCCGCGCGCGATCGCCACGCTGTCTGCCGCACCTGCACCGGAATCGCTGCCGATGCCGGTCGATGGCGTACGTGCCTCGCGCGTCGCCGACACCTACGGCGCGCCGCGTGGACGCGACCGCCAGCACGAAGGCGTCGACATCTTTGCGCCGCGCGGCACGCCGGTGCGCAGCACGACCGAGGGCCTCGTCGTCGGTGTGCGCGAAAGCGGTCTCGGCGGCAAGCAGGTCTGGGTCATGGGTCCTGGCCGCCAGCGCCACTACTACGCGCATCTCGACGGCTTCGCAGATCTGCTCGAGGTCGGCGATCTGGTCCGGCCCGGCGATGCTTTGGGCATCGTCGGCGATACCGGCAATGCGCGCGGTACGCCGCCGCATCTGCATTACGGCGTCTATGCCAGCGATGGCGCGTTCGATCCGCTGCCGCTGCTGCGTGGGCATGCTGCCGACAACGGCGACGCGGCGCGCTAGCATCTGCGTGAGGCCGCGCATGCGGCGCACGGGAAGAACCGGATGTCGCATCGCGCCTGGTGGCTGGTCATCGCGACCATCGTGTTGCTCGGCATCGCCGTGGCGGTGCAGGAAGGCTTGCGTCGCAATGCGGACGACGTGCCAGTTCCAGATGCACCGTCTGCCGCCGCGTTGGAGACGTCCGGCGCATCGCGTGACGTGGCGACTGGTGCCGGGAACGCGGAACTGCGCGCGGCGCACGATGCCGCGATGCAGGACGCCGTCTCGGCAGTGCACGCCTATCTCGCCGCACTATTCAAGGACGACCGCAGCGAAGCCGACGCGTTGTGGATCCACGGCCGTCCCGCATCACAGGGAGAAGCGGACCTGCGCATGCTCGAAAACGTCACCGGCTTACGCGTCGACAACGAAAGACCACAGCCACTCGATGCCACGCCGGTCCCCACCGCGCTTCGCATTCCGGTGCACCTGCGCATCGGCGGACAGGGACCGCTGCGCCGCTACAGCGGGTATTACGATCTGCGCCGCGACGGCAAGACCTGGCGGATCACCGCGGCGTCGATCGATCCGTCACCCGCGCAACGCTAATCTGATCCACGCGACGCGCCTCTTCGGACATCCTCCAATGGACAAACGGTTCTGGATCTGCGGCTTCACGATCTCCGCCACTGCGCTGGCGCTGGGCTTCTTCGTGCACGGCCTGTTGCTGCGCGACGACTATCTCGCCCTCGCCCATCTGTTCCGCCCGCAGACCGATGCGAACACACAGGTCGGCTGGATCCTGCTGGCCTACGTCTCGCTGGGACTGGCGATGACCTGGCTCTACCGCTGGCTGCCGCCGCCCCATCGCAGCAAGCGCTGGCACGGCGCGCGTTTCGGCCTGGCGATCGCGTTGGTGTCATTCGTGCCCTGGCATCTGCTCGCACATGCGGGGCAGCCGTTTCCACTGGCGCTGTCGCTCAAGCAGATCGTCTTCGACGTGATCGCGATGCTGCTGCTCGGACTGCTGCTCGCGTGGCTGCAACCGCACCGCCGGCCGCTGGCGCCCGCGCCGGACTGATGCGCCGCTAATCCCGTATTCACGGCACCTGCGTAGGGTGCGTCCATCGTCGTTCTGGAGCGTGCCATGCGCCGTCCTTTGCATCTGTCCGCGGCTGCCCTGCTGCTGCTCGTCGTCACCGCCTGCACGTCGCTGGGTGTGGTCTCGGCTTGGCTCAACGACCAGGTCGCGTTCACCACGCCGCAGCTGCAGCGCCAGCTCGACACGCGTTTCCCGCGCACGTTCGACAAGCTTGGAGGGCTGGTGTCGGTCACGCTCGACAATCCGCGCCTGACGATTCCGCAGGGCGACCGCCGAGTGCGGCTGGACTTCGATCTCGGCGTTGGCGGTGTGGCCGCGGACGATCGCCCGGGCCGTCTCGCCCTGGTGAGCGGGCTGCGCTACGACCCCGCGACTCGCGGCCTGCATCTCGAAGACCCCGAACTGCTGCAGTTCGATCTGCCCGGCTCCAATGCCCTGCTCAAGGGCGGCGCGCGCGGCATCGTCAACAGCCTGCTGTCGGAGTACGCGCGCAGCGAGCCGGTCTACCGCCTCGACGACGATCTGCTGTCGAAGCTGCCCTCGGGCAAGCGCATCGGCGACGTCGACATCACCGATGGCCGTGTGGTGGTGCACCTTGCGCGCTGACCGCGGCACGGTGCGTCACCTCGCTGCCCTGGCCGTTGCATTCGCGCTGGTGTGCGCACTCGGCGCCTGCGACCGCGATGCGGCACGCGCCGATGGCGCGGCATCCGGTCAGGCGACAGACGGTCCACTGCCACAGCCGCAACAGAACGCGGGCGGCGTCACCGGCCTGAGCGGACAGCCGGGGCCCGGCAACATTCCGCTCGGCGGCGAACAGCCGCTGCCCGAAGCCGGCATCGAGGAAAGCGCGCTGCTGCCACTGGAAGACAATCCGGAAACCGGCCTCACCGGCGTACCGGGCGAAACCGCCGTCGCCGGTCCTGAGCCGACGCCCGAAGAAGCTTCGGCGGTAATCCGCACCTACTACGCCGCGATCAATGCGGTCGACTACGCGCGCGCCTACGCACTGTGGTCCGACGGCGGCCGCGCCAGCGGACAGTCGCCCGAACAGTTCGCGGCCGGCTTCGGCGACACCTCAGTCGTGATGGTCGACATCGGCGCACCGGGCGCGGTCGAAGCCGCCGCCGGTTCGCGTTTCATCGAAGTGCCGGTATCGCTCCGCGCCCAGCAGACCGACGGCAGCAGCCGCCGTTTCGAAGGCCGCTACGTCCTGCGCCGCGCGATGGTCGACGGCGCCAGCGACGCGCAACGCGCATGGCGAATCGCGTCGGCGGATCTGCGGGAAGTGTCTTTGGCGCCGTGACTCTTGAGCCCCTCTCCAGCTGGGAGAGGGGTTGGGGTGAGGGCGCTCTTGATCCCGGGATCAACGTCAAAAAAACAACGCTTCGGTAAAGCCCCGGCCCTCACCCCACCATCGGCATCCGCCGATGGTCCTCCCCTCCCCTGAGGGGGAGGGGCACATGGGTCTTCCGCTACGCGGAAGACCCATCATTTCTTGGGCTGCAGCATCGTGCCGGTGCATTTTTTCGAGCCACACCGGCAGCCCCACAGCTTCTTGAGCGTCGGCGTGTGCCGCTCCGCGAGGGTGATGCCGTAGTTGTAGGCCAGCTCTTCACCGGCGGCGATGTCACGCGTCGCTTCGATAAAGACCTTGTCCTTGTGCCGGCGCTCCTTCGGATCTTCCTGCACCACCGCTTCGCAGTTCGGTGCGCAGCTGTGGTTGATCCAGCGCGCGATGTTGCCGTCCTCGTTCGCGTCGATGACGTAATCGTCGTTGAGCGTGAAGAGGAAGGTGTGGCCGTCCTCGTCGATGTCGCCGTACTGGGAATCGACATCGTCGTGCGTGCGCAGCAGACCCTTGTAGCGGACGATCCGCTCGCCCTTGGCGATGGCCTCGGTCGCGAACACGCCATTGCCGTGGATGCTCGACAGACGCGCCTCGATCTTCTTCGGCGTCTTGGGCTTCTTCGGCGTCTTGGGCATTGCGGATTCCACGGCAGAGTGAGCCCGCATTGTGTCCAACAACCTGTCGAGCCGCCAGCACACCTGCGCCCGGAGGCGACGTTCCGATGAACGTCAGGCGCCTGTCACATTGAGCTGGCGGGGGCAAAAGCGTACAATTTTGGTCCGCTTTCATACGGCGCCACCCGGTCGCCCCACCCCGATGCTCCGTGTCACCAAGCTCACCGATTACGCCACCGTTGTGCTGACCGTGCTTGCTGCACGGCCGGAGACGGTCATGAGTGCGGTCGATCTTGCGGACCAGGCGGGACTCGAGTCGCCGACCGTCAGCAAGCTGCTCAAGCCGCTGGCGCAGGCAGGCCTGGTCGAGGGTTTCCGCGGGGCCAACGGCGGGTACCGGCTGGCACGTCCGGCCGCGGCGATCAGCCTGGTGGAGATCATCGAAGCCATGGAAGGTCCGCTGGCGATGACCGAGTGCAGCCTGCACGACGGGCAGTGCGGCATTTCCGCCAAATGCGGTGTCCGCACCAACTGGTTGCGCATCAACGACGTCGTCGCCAACGCGCTGCGCAGCGTGACGCTGGCGCAGATGCTCGGCGATGCACGCGCCGCCCCCCTTTCCACCGAAGCCGACGCGAAGCGCATCGACGCCCGCCTCGCTTCCGCATAGACAGTAGGCAGCCCCCATGGCCACCGACATCGCAGAACCGATTGCGAACGCAGAAATCCACGAGCAGCTCGGCCGTCGCTACGACGCCGGCTTCGTCACCGATATCGAGTCCGACAGCTTTCCGCCCGGCCTCGACGAGGACGTCGTCCGCGCGTTGTCGGCGAAGAAGGAAGAGCCGCAGTGGATGACCGACTGGCGCCTCGCCGCCTATCGTCACTGGCTGACCATGCCGGTGCCGCACTGGGCGAAGCTGTCGATCGCACCGATCGATTTCCAGTCGGTCAGCTACTACTCCGCGCCCAAGGCCAAGTACGCCTCGCTCGACGACGTGCCCAAGGAACTGCTCGACACCTACGACAAGCTCGGCGTGCCGCTGCATGAGCGCGCGCGTCTGGCCGGCGTCGCCGTGGACGCGGTGTTCGATTCGGTCTCGGTCGGCACGACGTTCAAGAAGGAACTCGCCGAGAAGGGCGTGATCTTCTGTTCGATGTCGGAGGCGATCGCCGAGCATCCGGAACTGGTGAAGCAGTACCTCGGCAGCGTGGTGCCGGTCGGCGACAACTACTTCGCCGCATTGAACTCGGCCGTGTTCTCCGATGGCAGTTTCGTGTTCATTCCCAAGGGCGTGCGTTGCCCGATGGAACTGAGCACCTATTTCCGCATCAACGCCGGCCACACCGGCCAGTTCGAGCGCACGTTGATCATCTGCGAGGACAAGGCCTACGTGTCCTACCTCGAAGGTTGCACCGCGCCGATGCGCGACGAGAACCAGCTGCATGCAGCGGTTGTCGAGCTGGTCGCGCTGGAAGACGCCGAGATCAAGTATTCGACGGTGCAGAACTGGTACCCGGGCGACGAGAACGGCAAGGGCGGCATCTACAACTTCGTGACCAAGCGTGCGGAATGCCGCGGCGATCGCAGCCGCGTGGTCTGGGCGCAGGTCGAGACCGGGTCGGCAATCACCTGGAAGTACCCGTCCTGCGTGCTGCTCGGCGACGACTCGTCCGGCGAGTTCCATTCGGTCGCGCTGACGCACCACCGCCAGCAGGCCGACACCGGCACCAAGATGATCCACGTCGGCAAGCGCACCAAGTCGAAGATCGTCAGCAAGGGCATCAGCGCCGGTCGCGGGCAGAATACCTATCGCGGCCTGGTCAAGATCGGTGCGGGCGCCGAGGGTGCGCGCAACTACACCCAGTGCGATTCGCTGCTGATCGGCAAGCAGTGCGGCGCGCACACCTTCCCGTACATCGAGGTCAAGCACCCCGGTGCGACCGTCGAGCACGAAGCCACCACCTCCAAGATCAGCGACGACCAGCTGTTCTACTGCCGCACGCGCGGCATCAGCGAAGAAGACGCGGTCAGCCTGATCGTCGACGGCTTCTGCAAGCAGGTGTTCCGCGAACTGCCGATGGAGTTCGCCGTCGAGGCCAAGAAGCTGCTCGACGTGTCGCTGGAAGGTTCGGTCGGCTGACACCGCGGCCGGCCCACGGGCCGGCGACGCACCCGTTCTTCGACGCAGCGTCATCGCGCCGGTTCTCTTTCTCTTTTTCGAATACCGACACCCATGCTCAATATCGACAACCTGCACGCCTCCATCAACGAGCGCGAAATCCTCAAGGGCCTTTCGCTGCACGTGAAGCCGGGCGAAGTCCACGCGATCATGGGGCCCAACGGCGCCGGCAAGTCGACGCTGGGCAACCTGCTCGCCGGTCGCGACGGTTACGAGGTCACCGACGGCAGCGTCGCGTTCCAGGGCCAGGATCTGCTGGCGCTCGAACCCGAAGAGCGCGCCGCGGCCGGCGTGTTCCTCGCGTTCCAGTACCCGGTCGAGATTCCAGGCGTGAACAACACCTACTTCCTGCGCAGCGCACTCAATGCGCAGCGCAAGGCGCGTGGTGAGGAGGAACTCGATTCGATGCAGTTCCTCAAGCTGGTGCGCGAGAAGCTGGCCGTGCTGCACCTCGACGACCGCCTGCTGCACCGCGGTGTCAACGAAGGCTTCTCGGGCGGCGAGAAGAAGCGCAACGAGATCTTCCAGCTGGCCGTGCTCGAGCCGAAGCTGGCGATCCTCGACGAGACCGACTCGGGTCTCGACATCGACGCGCTGAAGAACGTCGCCGACGGCGTCAACGCGCTGCGTTCGCCCGACCGCGCCTTTATCGTGATCACCCACTACCAGCGCCTGCTCGACTACATCAAACCCGACGTCGTGCACGTGCTGGCCGATGGCCGCATCGTGCAGACCGGCGGTCCGGAACTCGCGCTGCAGCTCGAAGAGAAGGGCTACGCCTGGATCAAGGATCGCGTCGCGCCGGAGACCGCTGCCTGATGAGTGCCCTGCTCGACTCTCTCGCCGCCGGCTTCGATGGCGACGCCGCCCGTCGCGCGGCCCTCGACGCGACGCTCGCGAGCGGCCTGCCCGGCCCGCGCAGCGAAGCCTGGAAGTACACCTCGCTGCGCGCGCTGGAACGTCGCAGCTTCGTCGCGCCGCAGGACGATGCCGCTGTCGATGCGGATCTGCTGGCCGCGATTCCTGCGCCGCGCCTGGTCTTCGTCAACGGCCGCCTGTCCGCAGCGCTGTCCGATGCGGGCGCCGCCGTCGCCGGCCTGTCGATCGGCATGCTCGCCGATGCCGGCACGCTGCCCGAGATCGACAATCGCGACGACGCCGTGTTCGCCCGTCTTAACGACGCACTCGCCCATGACGGCGCTTCGGTCTCGGTCGATGCCGGCGCCCGCGTCGAGACGCCCGTGCATCTGGTGTTCGTCGGCGCGCCTGCGGAAGGTGATCTCGCCTGGCATCTGCGCCACCACGTCGTGCTCGGTGAAGGCGCGGCGCTGACGCTGGTCGAGCATCATCTCGACACCGGCGCGCACCGCCATCTCGACAACACCATCATCTCGCTGCGCGTCGCCGACCGTGCCGAGCTGCACCACGTGCGTCTGCAGCATCGCGGCATCGGCGCGAACAGTTTCCTGCGCACCGACGCCGAGCTGCAGGCCGCATCGGTCTACACCCGCGTCGATGTCGAGGCCGGCGGCGCGCTGTCGCGCCACGAGCTCGATGTGCGCCTGCTCGGCGACGACGCGCGCCTGACCGCGAACGGCGTGCTGCTGGCCGGTGGCCGCGCGCATGTCGACACGCGCCTGGGCATCCGCCACATCGCGAAGAACACCGCCTGCGAACTCAAGTGGCGCGGCATCGGCGACCAGCGCGGTCGCGTCGTGTTCCATGGCGGCATCACCATCGATGCCGGCGCCGATGGCACCGACGCGCGCCTGTCGAACAAAAACCTGCTGCTGTCGCCCACCGCCGAGATCGATACCCAACCGGTGCTGGTGATCCACGCCGATGAAGTGCAGGCCGCGCATGGCGCGACGGTCGGCCAGCTCGACCCGGGCGCGTTGTTCTATCTGCGTTCGCGCGGTCTGCCGGCATCGGATGCCCAGCGCCTGCTGACCGCCGCGTTCGTGCGCGAGCCGCTGTCGACGATCACCGATCCTGCGCTGCGTGCGCACGCCGAAGCCGGTCTGGATCGCGTGCTGTCCGGACTTGCTCTCGTATGAGCACCACGCTGCCGCCGCTGACGCCGCCGTTCGACGCGCCCAGTGCGCCGGTCGCGCATGACGGCAGCGTCGACTGGGCCGCAGTGCGCGCGGATTTTCCGCTGCTGCTGCGCGAAGTCCACGGCAAGCCGCTGATCTACTTCGACAACGCGAATACCGGCCAGAAGCCGGCGTCGGTGATCGACGCGGTCGACGGCTTCTACCGGCGGCAGAATGCCAACGTCAGCCGCGCGGTGCACCAGCTCGGCACCGAGGCGACCGAGGCCTACGAGGGCACGCGCACGAAACTCGCGCGTTTCCTCAACGTGCGCAGTGACGAACTCGTGCTGTGCAGCGGCACGACGTTCGCGATCAATCTGGTGGCCTGGTCGTGGGCGCTGCCGCGGCTGACAGCCGGCGACACGATCCTCGTCTCGCGCATGGAGCACCACGCCAACATCGTGCCGTGGCAGCTCGTCGCCGAGCGCACGGGCGCGACGGTGCGTGTGGCAGAAATCCTCGAGGACGGCACGCTCGACCTCGACGCGCTGCGCCGCGCGATGACGCCCGACGTCAAGCTGCTGGCGCTGACCCAGGTCTCCAACGTGCTCGGCACGGTGAACCCGGTCCGCGAGATCTGCCGCGAGGCGCGCAAGCGCGGCATCGTCACCGTCATCGACGGCTCGCAGGCCGTGCCGCATCGCCGCGTCGATGTCGCTGCACTCGGCTGCGACTTCTATGCGTTCACCGGCCACAAGATGTGCGGCCCGACCGGCACCGGCGCGCTGTGGGCGCGCCGCGAACATCTGCAGGCCATGCCGCCGTTCCTCGGCGGTGGCGAGATGATCAAGGAAGTCAGCTTCGAGAAAACGGTCTACAACGACCCACCGCACCGCTTCGAAGCCGGCACACCGAACATCGCGGGCTTCGTTGGTCTCGGCGCCGCGGTCGACTATCTCGACCGGCTCGGCATGGACCACGTCGAACGCCGCGAGGCCGAACTGCTCGCGCATCTGACCGAATCGCTGCAGGAGATCGACGGCCTGCGCATTTTCGGCACCGCGCCGGACAAGGCCGCGGTCGTGGCGTTCCTGATCGAAGGCGCGCACGCGCACGATCTCGCCACGTTGCTGGATCTCGAAGGCGTGGCGATCCGCTCCGGCCAGCACTGCGCGCATCCGCTGCTGCAGTTCTACGGCGTCGCCGCCACGTGCCGCGCATCCCCCGCGTTCTACAACACGCACGAGGAAGTCGACGCCTTCGTCGCCGCCCTGCGCAAGGTGCGCACTCTTCTCGTTTGAGTTTGCGCCTGCATCACCGTGCAACCACGCGCGCAAGCGCGCGGCCATCGCGGGATAATGGCAGCGTCACGACTTCAGCCGCCGCCATGTCCGCTCCCGTGTTCCGTACCGCCACGCCCGTCGATGTCCCCGCACTCGTCACGCTGGTGACGTCCGCGTATCGCGGCGAATCCAGCCGCAGCGGCTGGACCACCGAGGCCGACCTGCTCGATGGCGCGCGTATCGATCCCGACGTGCTGGCGCACGACATCGCCCGCGCCGACAGCCGCGTCGTCGTGATCGATGGCGACGACGGACGCCCGCTCGCCTGCGCGCATGTCGCGATCGAGGATGGCGTCGGCTACTTCGGGATGTTCGCGGTCGATCCCACGCTGCAGGGCCGCGGCACCGGCGACGCGCTGCTGCGCGAGTGCGAACGCATCGCCCGCGTCGAATGGCGCCTGCCCGCCATGCGCATGACCGTCATCGACGTGCGCGATGCGCTGATCGCGTTCTACGTGCGCCGCGGCTATCGCCGCACCGGCGTGCACAAGCCGTTTCCCTACGGCGACACCCGCTTCGGCAGTCCGCGCCGCGATGATCTGCGCTTCGAAGTGCTGGAGAAAACCTTCGGAGTCGCACCATGAGCGAGACCTGGACATTCGTGTGCGCCACCGGCGAGCTGTTGCCGGGCGAGATGCGCACCACCTTCGACGAGATCACCAGCGTGCCGATCATCGTCTTCAATCTCGACGGCGATCTGTACGCCCTCGAGGACCAGTGCAGCCACGAGGATTTCGGCCTGTCGAGCGGCGGTGCGTTCGACGCGGCGACGGGCTCGATCGAGTGCGTCCTGCACGGCGCGAAGTTCGACGTGCGCGACGGTCGCGCCCTGTGCGCGCCTGCGTACGAACCGGTGGCGAAGTTTCCGACCAAGATCGAGCATGGCGGCGTCTGGACCCGCGACGACCGCGATTGAGGCGCGCTGGGCAGCAAAGCGAACGACTCGTACGCGTCAGCCTGCGCTAACCGGAACCGTTAACATTTGATGTCGAGAATCATTCTCGGTTAAGATCCCGTGATTGGGCGAGGGTGCCCGCAGGGGAAGCAGGCGTGCCGCAGGGCATCCGATCACTGACAGAACAGGTCGGCGCACGTGTCCGCCCGGGTGCCGATGGCATGCGTGCAGTGGCGCTCGGTCTGCTGTTTCTGTTGCTGTGGGCGGCCACCCTGGGGCCGGCCGCGATGACAGTGACGCAGCCCAGCGGCGTGTCCGCGAAGAGCGTCCATATCGAACATGGCGGCGAGACGCCGCCCACGCCGGACACTACGCCGTCCTTATCGTCGATCCGGACGATATCCCGTCTACAGCTGCCTGCTGCCGACTCCGCATTCGCCGTCACCGCGATGCCGGGCCAGCCTGCATCGCGACGCCGACGGCTCGCGCGTCGTCTTCGACAGGTAGTTGCCACGCCCCGTCACGGACCGCCGCGCCGCCAGCACCGCGGCCGCGCGCCGCCCCGCTGATTCCGGATACCGCCGGCCTGTGCCGGCGACCCGCATCGCGCATGCCCGTCACCGGGCGTGACGCGCTGCGGCCTGTCGCATGTCCGCATGCGCACCCCACTCCGGCCAGCCGACGCCACGCCGCGTTTCGATACCGTCCAACGAGACCTCCATGACCCGTTTCCCGATCCGTCGTCCGCTCGCCATCGCCCTGCTCGGCCTGCTGTCCGCGCCCGCCTTCGCCGATAACGCGACTGCCAATCCGGCCACCGACTTCGACACCATCGTCGTCACCGCCGCCGGATTCGAGCAGAAGCTCACCGATGCGCCGGCGAGCATCAGCGTCATCACCCAAGAAGACCTGACCAAGCGTCCGTACATGACGTTGCTGGACGCGGTGCGCGACATCGAAGGCATCGACGTCGGCGAGACGCGCGACAAGACCGGACAGGGTTCGATCTCGATGCGCGGCATGGGCTCGGACTACACGCTGATCCTCGTGGACGGCAAGCGGCAGAACAATCACGGCGACATCTACCCGAACAACTTCGGCGGCAACCAGTTCAACCACATCCCGCCGCTGGATGCGATCGAGCGCATCGAAGTCATCCGCGGCCCCGCGTCCACGCTGTACGGCGCCGACGCGATGGGCGGCGTCATCAACATCATCACCAAGAAGGTGCTCGACGCGTGGCACGGCTCGGCAACGGTGAGCCGTTCGTTCGAGGACAACGAGTTCGGCGACGACACCACGGTCGATGCCTTCGTGACCGGTCCGCTGATTCCTGGCGTACTGAACCTCAGCGCGCGCGCCAGCTGGTATGACCGCGACGCGTCCAACCCGGTCTATGCGCCGATCACCGATCCTGCGGGCGTCGAACGCACGCGACCGCTGGGCTTCGGCGGCGGCGGCAAGACCGTCGACAACACCAACAAGGCCGGCGGCATCACGCTGGCCTGGATGCCGACCGAGAACCAGAGTCTGACGCTGGACTACGACACCTCGCGCCAGGAATACGACAACGCGATCAAGATCAACGACCAGGGCGTCGAGGAATATCCGGTCGGCACAGTCGACAACATCAACAGCATCTTTTCCGCCGGCAACTTCTGCCTCGGCGCCGCTGGCGCGAACGCGAACGCGTGCGGCGCCAATGGCGGTACCTGGGCGCGCCGCGCGAACCCACGCGTGGGCTATGGCGCGGTGCAGGAATTCACCCGCGATGCGTGGTCGCTGACCCACGAAGGCCGCTGGGAGTTCGGCAACAGCTTCGTCTCGCTGTCACACGTGGCCACCAACAACGACGGCCGGACCATGCCCTTTACGGTCGCCGAGCGCGCCGAGCTGCTGCGGATGATCGACGGCACCGGTCCCTACGCCGGCCTGTCGCTGGCCGAACGTCGCGACCTCGCGGAATCGACCTTCCTGCCGCGTCCCAAGCGCACGCTCGAAAGCGCGCAGTACACGCTCGATGCCAAGCTCGACATCCCGTTTCAGCTCGCCGGCGAACACATCGCCGTACTCGGCGCGCAGGTGATCCAGGGCGAACTGACCGACGGCATTTTCGGCATCGAGAGCGGCACGCCGGGCCTGAAGCAGGAACACAACATGTACTCGCTGTTCGCCGAGGACACCTGGACCATCACCGAACCCTTCGCACTCACCGCCGGGCTGCGTTGGGACGATCATGAGGTATTCGGCAATCACCTGAGCCCGCGCCTGTATGGCGTGTACACCGTGAGCCCGCAGTGGACGGTCAAGGGCGGCGTCAGCACCGGCTTCAAGACGCCCAAGACCACCCAGCTCTATGACGGCGTGACCGGCTTCGGCGCGCAGGGCACCTCGCCGATGTTCGGCAACCCGGACCTGCAGCCCGAGACCAGCACCAGCAGCGAACTGGCGGTCTACTGGCAGAGCCCGGACGGCCACAACTTCAACCTGACCCTGTTCCACAACGAGTTCGAGGACAAGATCGCATCCCAGTCCTGCGGACCCGGCACGACGCTCACCTGCACCAGCGCAGGCGAGTACGCCGACATCGGCTACGCGTCGAGCAGCAAGACGGTGAACATCGACAAGGTGGTGATCCAGGGCGCCGAAGTCGCCGGTCGCTGGCAGATCAGCGAGGCGTTCGGCTTCCGCGCGAACTACACCTTCACCGACAGCGAGCAGAAGAGCGGCAGCGAAGCAGGCCTTCCACTCGGCAACAGTGCGCGCCACATGGCCAATGCCACGCTGGACTGGCGGGCGAGCGAGCGCTTCAACCTGTTCCTGACCGCGGAAGCCCGCTCGGAGCGTTATCGGGGCCTGCACGCCATCACCAGCGAAGTGCTGACGTACAAGGACTACGAAGTGCTGCACCTCGGCGCGTCGTTCAAGCTCAACGAATCGGTGACCCTCAACGGGCGCATCAACAACCTGCTCGATCGGGATTTCACGACCTACGACACCGAGTTCCGCGACCTCGACGGCACCCCGGGCTTCGACGGCACCAACGAAATCCTCTACTACGACCACTACAACAACAAGGACAAGGCACGCGGCCTCTGGCTGAGCGTCAACGTCCGCTTCTGAGTGATTCCAGGCCACGGCGCCCTGCACGGGCGCCGGGCTTGCAGGATTGGACACTAAGCGCCCGCTCCGTCGATCCGGAGCGGGCTTTTTTCGTCTCGCGCGCCGTGGGGCTAATACGGGGAGTCGTGGCGACAACGGGGAGTTCGGCTCGAAAGAACGAAAGCAGACGCCCGCCCGCTTGATCCGGAACGGGCGTTCCCCTGCACGACGCCGCTCAGCTTTTCTGATCAAAACGCACCGGCAAGGCGAAAGGCAATCGCGTCGTCGAGCCCACTGCGAGCGCGTACATCGCCGAGAAGCCTCTTCTTCGCTTCGGGCGCTCCGAGCGCGCGCGTCGCCAATAGGGCTTTCTTCGCTTCGGTACCGCGAGCGCTTGCGTCTCCGATAAGCGTCTTCTTCGCGACGGTTACGCTGTGACCGGAACGCCCACGGATATCCGAGTACAGCTCAATGGACTCAAGGCGCAGTCGCCTACCTTTCCCAGCTTCCGGACCTTCGCCAGAACGTCCGAAGCTTTCGTCGCGGCAGCAGTCGACACAAGAATTCAATGCCCCTCTCCCTCCAGGAGAGGGGTTGGGGTGAGGGCCGAAGATCGCAGACCTGCAGCAGCTCGCGAATTAACCGGTAACGCAGATCGGAAAGCATCGAGATCAGCAACCGCCACCCGTGGTAGTGCGCAGCTGGGCAGCGCCCCTACACCTGCAAATCCGGAGATCGAATCGGCGAAAGCGCGACAGTCTGAAACCGGGTCAACACCACTTCCCCACCACCGTCCAGCACGTAGCGACACCGCTTGTCTGGTGCGCGCAGCACGAGCGTGTCGCCACGTTCGAGCAACCTTGCATCGCGCGCAACGAGTCGCGCATGACCCGCCAGCACGTGCACCAGCCAGCAGTCGCCGGGATCGACGAACACGACCATCGTGCCGACCAGAGGTCGGCGCCAAGTCGATGCGTCCACGTGGTCCGGATGCCACATCAGATTGAACGCACTCACGCCCGACCCAGCTGGTTCACCCTGTAACGCGCGGTCGCCGGAGAACCGGAGCCGCGCATGCGGTGGCTGCAGATCCGACACCTCACCATCGTCGAAGCGCAACGTCAGCCCATCGCCGGTCAGCAACATCAGCTCACGCGCGACACCCTCGAACCGGGAGAACGTCGCGACCTGTTCGATCTCCGCGATCGACAACCGCCACAGCCACGCCGCCCCCTCGGCGCCCGGCTCGACGTGAATCTCCTTCGTCCACCCCAGATCATTGCGCCAGCGGATGCGCCGCGCATCGTGCGCATCGATCCGCTGTACAGAAGACAGTTGGCCGTCAGACATGTCGCTCATGCCGCCAGTCTAAAACTTCAGGCCTGCCAACTCCTCAGCAACTTGGCGCCAGCGTTCACGCCCGACCTGCCGCTGGTCAGACTCCGGACAAAACAGCTTTGTGTAAAGAAGACACCGCTGCGTTCTCCACAGCACCGCCTTGCCCTCGGCCTGAAGCGTCACGCGCAGGCGCGCATCACTGCCATCGCGGTCAGCGCTTCATCGTCAGGTCGGCGCACTGCGCGCGCCAGGCCGCTCGCGCTGACTCGCGGCTCACGCGGCGACCCCGCCCACTGACGGCACAAACCATCCAGTGACCAGCGGCACGCGTCCATGCACGGCACAGCCAGAGGCCAGTCCCGACTTGATTTCGTGGCCTGCGTTCGATGTGCCCTGACGGAGCGATTAACTCGCGACGGCGTGCGACAGACACGCGAACACAATCGAGGACTAGCTACCCGTCAACGGCGTGATGATCGAGTGCTGCCGCTCCGTCGATGCCAGATGGCCGACTTGTTTGCGCTAAACGCGTCATCTCAGAATGCAGGCGCGCGCAGCCTTCTGTCGACCGAGCCCGCACGCACGCGGCGGCGCTGTCGCGCATCGGTGTTTCACTTCGCGCGTTCCTCAAGCTTTCTCAGCGATGCCGATCCCGGAGCGTTCCAGAACCTGCTCGCCCAAAACAGGGTCGCCCGCTTCGCATCCAATGCGAGGCGGGCGACGGTTACGTCCCTGTAGCGGCATCCTGCCGGTCCCGTGGAGCGTCCTGCTCCTCGCCTGACGCCGGCACTCCCTGTGCCAACGTCAGCGATGGGGAAAAGTCAGCGCAGTTGCGCTGCCCCCTTGTTCCCGGCTGCGGCAGGCGGAGTTGCTGCCCGCGTCACGCCTGTCTGCGATCCGGCGGCGCCCAGCTCGATGCGATCCGCATTCTGCTCCACAGTCCGCAAGCCGATGCCTTTCACCTGCGCCAATTGCTCGGCGCTTCGAAACGGACCGTTTTCATCCCTGTAGACCACGATGGCTTCCGCCTTGGCCTGTCCCACGTTATGCAGCACGCGTGCCAGCGTGGCTGCATCCGCGGCGTTGATGTTGACCTTCTCCACGCTTTCGTTTGCGAATGCGGCACCTGCCAACAGCAGTGACAGGCACAGCGACGCAAGCACGGCTCGGATCGACTTCATGTCCTAACTCCTTGGTATTGGGTGGATTCCATTCCCGACTGGCGATTCATTCGTCCTTGCCGGTACTGCCAGTCTTCCCAACACCACGCAGACAGAGTATCCGCGGCACCGCTGGGCCGTAGCCAGCCGAACGCCCGAGCCGTTGTAGGAAAATTCCTACACGTGGGTCCGCGATAGAATGGGGTTTTACGCACACTGGAAACCCGAATGGACAGCAGCCAGACCGACCGTTTCGTCGGCGCCAAGTGGGACTACGAGATCGTCCCCCAGCTCGTCGAGTACATCCGGATCCCGAACAAATCACCGATGTTCGACGCCGACTGGGTCGCCAACGGCCATATGGAACGCGCGGTCGAACTGATGTCGGGCTGGGCCCAGGCCCAGTCGATCCCCGGCATGGTGCTGGACGTGGTCCGCCTCGAAGGTCGTACCCCGCTGATCTTCATTGAAATCCCGGCCGCCAATGGCGGCAGCGATGACGACTGCGTGCTGCTCTACGGCCATCTCGACAAGCAGCCGGAGATGACCGGATGGGACGACGACCTCGGTCCGTGGAAGCCGGTGCTGCGCGACGGCAAGCTCTATGGCCGCGGTGGCGCCGATGACGGCTATGCGATCTACGGTTCGCTGACCGCGATCCTGGCACTGCACGAGCAGGGCCTGCCGCACGCGCGCTGCGTGGTGCTGATCGAAGCCTGCGAGGAATCAGGCAGCTACGACCTCCCCGCCTACGTCGACCATCTCGCCGATCGCATCGGCAAGCCGTCGCTGGTTGTGTGTCTGGACTCGGGCTGCGGCAACTACGACCAGCTGTGGTGCACGACCTCGCTGCGCGGCCTCGCCGGCGGCAACCTGACGGTCAAGGTGCTCGACGAAGGCGTGCATTCGGGCGATGCGTCCGGCGTCGTGCCGTCGAGCTTCCGTCTACTGCGCCAGCTGCTGTCGCGGATCGAGGACGAAGTGACCGGCCGCATCCTGGTTGACGGCCTGCATGCCGACATTCCAGCCGAACGCCTCGAGCAGGCACGCCGCGCGGCTGAGGTGCTCGACACCGCGATCTACGACAAATTTCCGCTGACCGCCGCGCTGCAGCCGATGTTCCCGAAGCGTGCAGACGGCCAGGTGTCGGAGGATCTCTCGGAACTGGTGCTCAACCGCACCTGGCGTCCTGCACTTTCGGTCACCGGCGTCGACGGTATTCCGTCGCTGCAGTCGGCCGGCAACGTGCTGCGTCCGCATACGGCGGTGAAGCTGTCGTTGCGTCTGCCGCCGACCGTCGACGGCAAGCGCGCCGGTGAACTCCTGCAGGAAGTGCTGCTGGCCGATCCGCCGAACGGTGCGACCGTGACATTGGTGCTGGAGAAGGCCGCGACCGGCTGGAATGCGCCGGCGATGTCGCCGTGGCTCACGCAGGCGATCGACGACGCCAGCCAGGCGTTCTTCGACAAGCCGGCGATGTACATGGGCGAAGGCGGCTCGATCCCGTTCATGGGCATGCTCGGCGAGAAGTTCCCCGGCGCGCAGTTCATGATCACCGGCGTGCTGGGCCCGCACTCCAACGCGCACGGCCCCAACGAGTTCCTGCATATCGAGATGGGCAAGCGCGTCACCAGTTGCGTCGCGCGCGTGATCACCGAGCATCACCACGCCGGCCAGCGCGGCGAGACCACTGGCGCGGCGGTCGTCGCCGATAGCGGCACACGACACGGCGACCACGGCTGCTGCTGAGGTGAGCGAGGGCCGGCATGTCAGCCGGCCCTATTGTCGAAGCAAGTGCTTCATCCGGTTCTAGCCAGATAGTCGATCACCTGTGTCGCCAGTGTTGCGGTGTCATTCCGCACGGTGTCCAGCACCAGCTCCGCAGCGTCCGGTGCCTCGTAAGGCGCGTCGATTCCGGTGAAGTTCGGTAACTCTCCACGACGCGCTTTCGCATAGAGGCCTTTGGGGTCGCGCCGCTCCGCTTCAGCGAGCGGCGTATAGACGAAGACTTCGACGAAATCGCCTGCGTCGAACAGCGCGCGTGCCGCTGCACGCTCCGCGCGGTAGGGCGAAATAAAGCTCACGAGCACCATCAACCCGGCGTCGGTCATCAGCCTGGCGACTTCGGACACCCGCCGGAGATTCTCGACGCGATCGGCCTCGGTGAATCCGAGATCGCGGTTGAGTCCCTGCCGCACGTTGTCGCCATCCAGCAGATACGTATGCACGCCGCGTGCGTGCAGCGCACGCTCGACCTGGTTGGCGATGGTCGATTTACCTGCACCGGAAAGGCCGGTGAACCAGATGCAGCGTGGGCGCTGGCCCTTCATGGCCGCACGTGCCGCACGACCGATATCGAGCGCCTGCCAATGCAGGTTATCCGCGCGCCGCAGCCCATGCCGGATCATGCCTGCGCCAAGTGTGGTGTGGCTGACCGGATCCACCAGCATGAAGGCGCCGAGTACGCGCGTATCGGCATACGGCGCAAAGACGATCGGTGCATCCAGCGCGAGCGTCACGCGGCCGATGTCGTTAGCTGCGAGCTGTTTGTCCGCGAGTGGCTGCAGCGATGCCGGATCGAGCCGGTATTTGAGTTCGCCAATGCGCGTGCCCGTGACCCTTCCTGCGCTCCGGCACTGATAGCGCCGCCCAGGCACAAGCGGCGCGGTGCCGAACCAGAACACGTCGGCGACAAACTGGTCGCCGTGCGACACAGGAGAATTCTCGGGCACCAGTACAGCACCGCGCGCGGCATCGATCTCGTCAGCGAACCGGACAGCCACCGCATCACCATCGACTGCGCAATCGGCCAACTCGCCTGCCACACGCAGCGCGGACACAGCCGCGATCGCGCCTTCAGGCGCAACCCGCAGCCGCGTGCCGATCTGCAATGCTCCGCCACGCCATGTGCCGACGTACCAGCGTGTTCCGTCTGTTTCTCGCAGCAGCATCTGCACCGGCAGACCATCGAGTGTCGTGCGGGGCGGCATCGACTGCAGCGCCTCGAGTGCCTCCAGCACTGTCGAACCTTCATGCCAGACGAGGCGCGGTGAACGCGCGGAGACGTTGTCGCCGTCGGCTGCCGCAACGGGCACAGCCTGCACCGAATCGATGCCCAGAAGCGAAGCATGCGCGCGGTACTTCGCTTCGATCGCATCGAACGGCGCACGTGCGAATGCGACCCGATCCATCTTGTTGACCGCCAGAACGACATGGCGCACGCCGAGCAGTGCGGCGATTGCTGTGTGCCGGAGCGTCTGCGGCAACAGTTCTTTCTCCGCGTCCACGAGCAGCACCATTGCATCGGCGGTCGAAGCACCGGTCGCCATGTTGCGTGTGTACTCGACGTGGCCCGGGCAATCCGCGATCAGAAAGCGTCCGCGTGGCGTTCGCAGATGCCGCCAGGCGACATCGATGGTGATGCCCTGCTCGCGCTCTGCAGCCAGTCCGTCGAGGAGCAGCGCGTAATCCGGCGACCCGCCGCGTGTGCCGTGCAGGGTGCTCGCATCTGCGAGCGCGGCCAGTTCGTCGTCTGGTACGTTGCCGGCAGCCAGCAGCAAGCGACCGATCAGCGTGCTCTTGCCGTCGTCGACGCTGCCGCAGGCGACGACGCGCAGCATGCGCTTGTCCATCAGAAGTAACCCTCGCGTTTCTTCGCTTCCATCGAAGCACCCTCGGTGCGGTCGATTGCACGGCCGGCGCGCTCGGAATGTCGCCCGTCTTCCATCTCGGCGAGAATCTCATCGATGTCGGTCGCCGAGGACTGCACAGCCCCGGTCAGGGGATAGCAGCCGAGCGTGCGGAAGCGAACCCTGCGCAGGTGTGGCTGTTCGCCAGGGCGCAGCGCGTACCGATCATCGTCGACGACGATCAGCATGCCGTCGCGTTCGACCACTGGGCGTTCAGCGGCGAAGTACAGCGGCACGACCGCAATCCGTTCCTGTCGGATGTAACGCCAGACATCGCGCTCGGTCCAGTTCGACAATGGAAAGACGCGGACGCTCTCGCCGGTGCCCACCTTCGGGTTGTAGAGATCCCAGAGCTCCGGGCGTTGACGTCTCGGATCCCAGCGCTGGGCATCATCCCGGACCGAGAACACCCGCTCCTTGGCCCGCGACTTCTCCTCATCGCGTCGGGCGCCCCCGATGGCAGCATCGTAGCCGCCAGCAGAGAGCGCCTGCTTCAAAGCCTGGGTTTTCATGACATCGGTATGCACTACCGCGCCGTGGCTCAGCGGCCCCACCCCATCACGGATGCCCTCGGAGTTGACATGCACGCGCAATTCGAGCCCCGTCTCGGCGATGCGACGGTCACGGAACGCGATCATCTCGCGGAACTTCCAACGCGTGTCCACGTGCAAAAGCGGGATCGGCGCGCGTGCCGGCGAGAAGGCCTTTAGCAGCAGATGCAGCAACACCGAACTATCCTTGCCGATCGAGTACAGCAGCACCGGGCGCCTGCACTCGGCGGCGACCTCGCGCAGGATGTGGATGCTCTCGGCCTCGAGGCCTGCGAGATCATCGTCCACCATCCGCATATGCCACTCCCGTGAGCCCGAACGCATGATTGTGGCGTCGCGCTCCCGATGCGGCAACGCCGTGTTGCATGTGCGGCACCCCAAGAGAGCTGTCTGTGGATGCGTCGGCGTAAGCATGGCGGTAAGGTCGATACTCACCCCTCCGCTGGAATCGGCCATGTTCCGAGCACTGTCATGTCTGCTGCTCCTGGTCGTCCTTTTACCGGCACTTGCGGAGGACCTCGTCCTCCGCAACGCGTCCTACGACCCGACGCGCGAGTTCTACGTCGACTACAACCGCATGTTCGCCGCCGATTGGCGCCAGCGGGGCGGCGGGCATGTCGAGGTGCTGCAGACCCATGCCGGTTCCGGCGCGCAGGCCGACGCGGTGATCGCTGGTGAGTCTGCGGATGTGGTGACCTTGGCGCTCGCGGCCGACGTGGACCGAATCGCATCTGCAGGATTGCTTGACGTCGACTGGCGAGACCGGTTGCCGCACGACAGCGTGCCGTACACGTCGACCGTGGTGTTCCTTGTACGCAAGGGCAATCCGAAGCACATCGCCGACTGGGACGATCTGGTCGCCGACGTCGCGGTGGTCACTGCAGATCCGAAGACGTCCGGTGTCGCACGCTGGAGCTATCTCGCGGCGTGGACCTGGGCGGCGCAAACGTATCGGGATGGCCGACGGGTCGTGGATTACATGCGCGGGCTCTACGCCAACGTGCCGGTGCTCGACCGCGGCGCGCGTGGCGCCCGCGATACATTCGTCGAGCGCGATGTCGGCGACGTGCTGCTGACCTGGGAGGACGAGGCATTGCGCGTGCTGGCCGATGCGCAGACCAGCCAGGCATTCGAGATCGTCTATCCCAGCATCAGCATCCGCGCCGAACCGGTGGTCGCAGTCGTCGACCGCAATGCCGATGCACATGGCGTGCGCGCGATGGCCGACGCCTACGTCTCAGCGTTGTACACGCCGGCCGCGCAGCGGCTGGCCACACAGCACCATTTCCGCCCTATCCTGCGCGAAGGCGTACCGGCGTCGCAGTTGGCGCGCTTCCGTCCGCTGACCTTGGTCACCGTCGACAACGCATTCGGCGGTTGGCCGAAGGCGCAGGCCACACACTTCGCCGATGGCGGCCTTTACGACCACATCCGAACCGCACCGACGCGCTGAGCCTCAGCGTGCGTCCTGCGCCGGAGTGGCCGCCAGCTCGCCACCGCGGCGACGCATGATCCAGTTAAACAGCGGCGTCGCCATCAGCGTGGTGACGATGGCCATGAGCACCAGGATCGAAAACAGACCCTGTTTGATCACGCCGGCCTGCAGGCCGATGTTGATCAGGATCAGTTCCATCAGGCCCCGAGCATTCATCAGCGCGCCGATCGCCTGCGCATCACGGGGGCTCTCGCCGGCCATGCGCGCCGCCGCCCAGCAGGCCAGTCCTTTGCCGGCGAACGAGACGATCAGGATCGCACCTGCAGCCAGCAGCAATTGCGGTTCCAACACCATGCCCAGATCGGTCTTCACACCCGAGAAGGTGAAGAACATCGGCAGGAAGAACACCACCACGAAGGGCTGCAGTGTTTCGCGGATCTTTTCCACCAGCGCGCCCTTGGGCATGCACGCGCCCAGCAGGAAGCCGCCGAAGACCGCATGGATGCCGATCGCATCCATCACCCAGGCGCTGAGGCAGAAGAGGATCAGCACGACCGCAAGCATCGTCGCGCTGAGCGGCGCATCCGGCTGCACGATATCGGCGAGCCGACGCAGCAGACGACGTCCGATCAGCAGCATGAAGACCGCATACGCGACGCCGCCACCGATCGCCCACCACGCGCTGTCCCAACTGCCGCCGAAGCTGGCGAGCACGATCGCGAGGATGCACCAGGCTGCGGCGTCGTCGACTGCGCCAGCGGTCAGCGCCAGCGTGCCCAGCGAACTGCCGGCCAGCCCGCGTTCGTGGATGATCCGCGCCAGCATCGGGAATGCGGTGATCGCGATGGCCGCGCCCAGAAACAGCGACGCATCCGCCGCGCGCACGTTGTCGGAGAAGAGGTTTGGGACGCCGAGCAGCCAGGGGGCGATCAGGAACGCCAGCGCGAACGGGACCACGATGCCGGCGATTGAAACCGCGAATGCGCCGCGAAAGCGCGACCGGAAATGGTCGCTGCGGAACTCGGTGCCGACCAGGAACATGTAGAGGCCCACGCCGAACTGCGCGAACACGTACAGCGTGTCGAGCGTCTGCGCGGGAAACAGCGCCGCCTGCAGGTCGGGCAGCATCCAGCCGAGCAACGACGGTCCGAGCATGACGCCGGCGATCATCTCGCCCACCACCTGCGGCTGCCCGAGGCGCTGGGCCAGGCGGCCGACCAGACGACAGACCAGCAGGATCACCGCAGCCTGCAAAAAAAAGAACACGGACAACTGGGCGGTCGGCATACGGGAGAGCTCCAGCGCCCTGGCGGCGCGCGGCGATGATGCGCCGCCGTGCGGCGCGGGTAAACGGATTTCCGCAGTCCACAACGCAAAAGGCCCGCACATGGCGGGCCTTCGACGTTCGCAATGGTGGCCGGGGAGGGAATCGAACCCCCGACACGGGGATTTTCAATCCCCTGCTCTACCAACTGAGCTACCCGGCCACTGCGGGAGGCGCATGATACGAGGCAGGCTCGCGGACGGCAACCGTTTTTCGAAAACTCGTCGCAAACGACGCCTCCCGAACCGTTTCGCGAACCGGCCCGCGCCCGGCGACGCGTTAACATCGGCCTCCACCTGCAACCGGAGTGCCGCGCATGAAACCGTGGAAACTGCTGACGATCCTGCTGATGGCCGGGGCCCTCGCCGCCTGCGCGACCGGTCAGCGTCGCGTGTCCGAGCCCACCGCGAGCATCCAGCAGCTGAGCGTGGGCGCCGACGGCAACTGGTCGGTCGATCTGCGCCTGCAGAACTACAGCAGCATTCCGATGCGCTTTGAATCGATCCGGTTCGCGGTGTCGGTCGATGGCGTGTCCGCGGGCACGCTGGAGACCGCCACAACGTTGACGATCGGCCCAGAATCGGCCGACATCCTAAGCCTGACGCTGGCGCCGTCGGCGGAAGGTCGTTTGCATACCGGCGATGCGCTCGCCGCCGGCCGCTCGCTGAACTACCGGATCGACGGCACGATCCGCGCCGCGCCCGATGACCGCAACAGTGGCAGGGACTACACCGTGCGCCGCGACAGTGCGCTCAATCCCGTCCCGGGCCTGCCCGGCGTGATGCGCTGATACCGCCACGTCCGTCCACACATCACGACCACGCATACGAGCCAGACTGACGCATGAGCACCTACCACGCCCCGTTGACCGACATCCGCTTCGCGCTGCACGACGTGCTGCAGGTCGAGTCGCTGTTCTCCACACTCGGCTTTGAAGACGCCAACCGCGAGACCGTCGATGCCGTGCTCGACGAGTGCGCGCGCATGTGCGAGACCGTGCTCGCGCCGCTCAACCGCATCGGCGACGAACAGGGCGTGCGTTTCGACAAGGCCACCGGCGCAGTCACCACGCCCGACGGCTTCAAGGCCGCCTACGACCAGTTCGCCGATGGCGGCTGGACCGGCATGAGCGCGCCAACCGAATTCGGCGGCATGAACATGCCGCATGCGATCGGCATCTGCCTCGAAGAGATGATCGACGCGGCGAACCTCGCCTGGAGCAACTTCCCGCTGCTCTCGCACGGCGCGGTCAACGCGCTGCGTCACCACGGCGAGGACTGGCAGAAGGAAGTCTTCCTCAAGCCGCTGATTGCCGGCACCTGGACCGGCACCATGTGCCTGACCGAGCCGCAGTGCGGCACCGATCTCGGCCTGCTGAAGACGCGCGCCGAGCCGGTCGACGGCGGCCACTACGCGATCACCGGCACCAAGATCTTCATTACCGCCGGCGAACACGACCTCACCGACAACATCATCCATCTGGTGCTCGCGCGCCTGCCCGATGCACCGGCGGGTAGCAAAGGCATCTCGCTCTTCATCGTGCCGAAGATCCAAGTGTCACGCGATGGCACCGTGGGCGAACGCAACGCCGTGCGCTGCGGCGCGGTCGAACACAAGATGGGCATCCACGGCTCCGCAACCTGCGTGATGAATTTCGACGGCGCGCAGGGCTATCTCATCGGCCAGCCGCACAAGGGCCTGATGGCAATGTTTACGATGATGAACACCGCGCGCCTCGGCGTCGGTGTGCAGGGTCTGGGCCTCGCCACGCGCGCCTACGAGAACGCGCTGCGCTATTCGCGCGAGCGTCTGCAGTCGCGTGCGCTGTCGGGCCCGAAGCTGCCGTCGAAGCCGGCCGATCCGATCCTCGTGCAGCCCGACGTGCGCCGCATGCTGCTGACCTGCAAGTCGCTGACCGAAGGCGGCCGCCTGCTGGCGTACCACGCTGGGTCGCTGGTCGACAGCGCAGAACTCGCCACCGACGATGCCGCGCGCAAGGAAGCCGACGATCTGCTCGGGTTCCTGACGCCGATCGTCAAGGGCTGCCTGACCGAATGGGGCAACGAGTGCACCTACCACGCTCTGCAGTGCTTCGGCGGCCACGGCTACATCGCCGAGCACGGCATCGAGCAGCTGGCGCGCGACGCGCGCATCACCACGCTCTACGAGGGCACGACCGGCATCCAGGCGCTTGACCTGATGGGCCGCAAGACCCTGCAGCTGCAGGGTGCGGGCCTGCGCGTGTTCCTCGGCATGATCGAACGCTTCTGCATCGAGCACGCGCACGATGCGGCGCTGGCCGAGTTCATCGCGCCGCTGCGCGCGAAGGCAGGCGAGTGGCAGGCGCTGACGCGTTCGATCGCCGAGCGCGCCGCGGCCGACCCCGAGGAAATCGGCGCCGCCGCCTATGACTACCTGTTCTTCTCCGGCTACGTGGCGCTGGCCTACTGGTGGGCGCGCAGCGTGGCGGTGGCGGATGCATCGTCGCGCCCGGAGACCTTCAAGGCCGGCAAGCGCGAGACCGCCCGCTTCTACTTCAGCCGCATCCTGCCGCGCACGCTGACCCACGCGGCGGCGATCGCGAGTGGTCCGGCCTCGCTGCTGTCGATCGCCGACGAAGCGCTCGACAGCTGAGGTCGTGCACGCACGTCGCGCCACCAGGCGGCGCGACGTGCGTGATCCATTGCACAAAGTGTCATCGATCGGGTATATGCTCGGTCGCAATGGAGGCAGACAGCGCGATCACACGCCTGATCCCCACCGGCGCTGCAAACGCGCTGGATTCCGAAGTCTCCTCCGCACTTTCTGACCACGCCCCGCGTCGCGATGCAGTCCGCCTGCTCGCACTCGACGCCCACGGTCGCGCCCTCAACTGGATCAGCTGGCAGGACGCGGCATGTCTCTACGCACGCGGCGCGGTCGCGTGGACGCTGGGCGATCCCTGCATGACCGTGCACGGAGGCTTGTGCCGGGCAACCGGTCAGCAGAGCCGCATGGATCTGCATCCGATCATCGCAGGCCGCAGCCACGTGCGCCCGAGCGCGACCGATCCGACCCCCGCACTCAGCAATCCCGCCCTGTTCGCCCGCGATCATCAGCTGTGTCTGTACTGCGGTCGCCGCGCCGGCCGGCAGACGCTGACCCGCGATCATGTCGAACCGCTGTCGCGCGGGGGTCTCGACATCTGGGAGAACGTGGTCACCGCGTGCTTCCACTGCAATTCGCGCAAGGGCGCGCGCACGCCGCAGGAGGCCTCGATGCCGCTGCTCGCGGTGCCGTTCCGGCCCAGTTGGATCGAGCACCTGATCCTCAGCAACCGCAACATCCTCGCCGACCAGATGGCCTTCCTCAGCACCCATCTGCCACGCCGCGATCGCGGGTGAAGTCCGCACGCTGCGCATGCGTGCGCTGCACAGCATGCGTGGCACTGGATACACTTCACGGATAGCGCGCCTCGCGCCGCGTCGCCCGGTACTCCCTGCATGACCCTGACCATCGCCCTGAGCGGAATGGACACCGCTACCGAAACCGCCTTGCGCGCTGCATTCGCCGGCGCCAACGCCCAGCTCGGGGAACCGTTCGTGCTGGTCCCCGAGCCAGAAGCCGAACACGTCATCGTCGACATGGACAGCATGTATGGCCCGATGAGCTGGCTGCGCCTGCATGCGGCGGGCAAACAGATCGTCGGCCTGACCTCGGCGCCACGTGTGCAGACCCATTTCCGGCTCGGGCGTCCGTTCGACGACAACGCAATGGCCGCGTTGCTGCGCGAAGTCGCGGCGACGCAGGACATCGTGCTGGATGCGACGCAGGTGCCGACGCCTGTGGCTACCGCCACCCCGAGTCCCGTTGCTGCCGCGCCAGAATTCGACACGCGCGAAGAAGCAATCGCGGAGATGCAGCCCGAAGCCGCGCCGGTGCAGGCGGTGGCGATCGCCGAGCCCGATGTCACGACTCCGGCCTCTCAGGACGCGTTCGACGCCGGCGCCGTTGCGGAGCTTGAGATGCCGGCAGACCTCCACGCGCCGGTCAATCCGCCTGAGCCTGAGCTTGCCTCCGAGCCTGAGCCCGAGCGCGCCCTGCCCTTCGCGACCTGGATAGACACTGGCGTGCTGCGGGGCCGTCGCCGCTATCGCCGCGAGAGCGGGCCGACGCTGTGGCTCGATTTCGATGCGCAGCTGTATCACGGCCCCACCACACTCAAACCGCTGACCCAATACTTCGATGGCCCGATCGAGCGCGATGCGATCGAGGCGGTCGACGATATCACCTGGACTCGTGAGGTGCAGGCCTCAGGCGCGCCGCAACCGCTGCTGCGTCTGGTCTGGCTGGGCGGTCTGTTGGCCGGCAACGGGGCGCTCGCCCCGGAGCACGATCCGGATGCGCACTACCAGCTGAACAAATGGCCGCAGACCGAACGTGAGTTTCCGCGCCATTTCCGCATCGCCACCGCGATGATGAAGGGGCCGGCGACGCTCGACGAGATCGTGGCCGCAAGCGGCCAGCCGTCGGACGACGTGATCCGATTCGTCAACGCCAACCTCGCAACAGGCTACGCGGAGCCGCTCGTCGAGGCGCCTGAAGTGGCGGACGCGCCGGCACGCGCAGGCGGCTTCTTCTCCCGCCTGCGTGGTCGCTGATGGCCCTGAACGCCCGGTTTCCATGACAGGCTGGTGACGCCAGCCGCGGGGCCGCGGCGTACAATTGCCGGATGATCGACTCCACGCGCTATCCGCGCCTCGCGCGCATCGACGCGCCGTCCGACCTCCGCCAGTTCGACGAAGCCGAACTGCCCGCGATCGCCGACGAACTGCGCGCCTATCTCATCGAATCCGTCGGCAAGAGTGGCGGCCATTTCGGCGCCGGCCTCGGCGTGATTGAACTGACGACGGTCCTGCATTACCTGTACGACACGCCGCACGACCGCGTGGTTTGGGATGTGGGCCACCAGACCTATCCACACAAGATCCTGACCGGACGTCGCGACCGCATCCACACCGTCAAACAGAAGGACGGCGTGGCACCGTTTCCCAAGCGCGAAGAGTCCGAGTACGACACCTTCGGTGTCGGCCATTCGTCGACGTCGATTTCGGCCGCGCTGGGCATGGCGATCGCCAATGCGCAGGCCGGCAACGACCGCCGCGTGGTCGCGGTGATCGGCGACGGCGCGATGACCGCCGGCATGGTCTATGAGGCGCTCAATCACGCCGGCGGCATGGAACCCGAGCCCGACGTGCTGGTCGTGCTCAACGACAACCGCATGTCGATCAGTGAAGCCGTCGGCGGGCTGACCAAGATGCTCGGCCGGGCGACGGGCAACCGCACGCTCAACGCGTTGCGCGAGGGCGGCAAAAAGCTGCTCGGCGACAAGAACAATCCGACAGCGAAGTTCGTGCGTCGCTGGGAGGAACACTGGAAGGGCATGTTCGTGCCGTCCACGCTGTTCGAGGAAATGGGCTTCCATTACACCGGCCCGATCGACGGCCACGACGTCAAGGCGCTTGTCGACACGCTCAAGACGCTCAAGGGTCTGAAGGGCCCGCAGCTGCTGCACGTCATCACGACCAAGGGCAAGGGCTACGAACTCGCCGAAGGCGACCAGATCGGCTACCACGCCGTGTCCCCGTTCGATCCCGACAAGGGCCTGGTCGCCAAGACCGGCGCGAAGAAGCCGACGTATACCGATGTGTTTGGCGACTGGATCTGCGACATGGCCGCCGCCGATCCGCTGCTGCTCGGCATCACGCCGGCGATGCGCGAAGGTTCGGGCCTGGTGCGTTTCAGCAAGGAATATCCGGCGCGCTACTTCGATACCGCCATCGCCGAACAGCATGCGGTCACGCTGGCCGCAGGCATGGCCTGCGAAGGCGCCAAGCCGGTGGTCGCGATCTATTCAACCTTCCTGCAGCGCGCCTATGACCAGTTGGTCCATGACGTCGCGGTTCAAAAGCTCGACGTACTGTTCGCGATCGACCGCGGTGGCGTCGTCGGTCCGGACGGCGCCACGCACGCCGGCAACCTCGACCTGAGCTTCCTGCGCTGCGTGCCGCACATGGTGATCATGGCGCCGGCCGACGAAAACGAATGCCGCGCGATGCTGACGACCGGCTTCCGCCTTGAAGGCCCGGCCGCGGTGCGTTACCCGCGCGGCAGCGGCCCCGGCGTCGCGATCGACACCACACTCGACACCCTGCCGATCGGCAAAGCCGACCTGCGTCGCCGCGGCGCGCGCATCGCCCTGCTGGCGTTCGGCGCGATCGTGTCGGCCGCCGAGCAGGTGGGCGAGGCGCTCGATCTGACCGTCGTCAACATGCGCTTCGTGCGCCCACTTGACCGCGCACTGCTGCTGGAACTGGCGAAGACCCACGACGGCTTCGTGACGCTCGAGGACAACGTCGTTGCCGGCGGCGCCGGTTCGGGTGTCGCGGAGTTGCTCAATGCCGAATGCGTCACGATGCCGGTGCTGAACCTCGGCCTGCCGGACGCATTCCAGCACCACGCCAGCCGTGAGGACCTGCTGGCCGAAGCCGGGCTTGATCCTGCCGGCATCCGCGCAGCCGTACTCGCGCGCTGGCCCGACCTGGCAGCGTGTCGCGCGGCCGGTCCACAGGCTGCAGCAGGCTGAAGCGCGGAGGCTGCACTGCGCGCAGCCTCTAGGACGTCCGCGGCATATGGATCAGGGGGTCGCGGCGTCGGTTTCCACGCCGTCTCCGTCCTCGATCACATCCGCCTCGTCGGGCGCCAGCACACTGTCCACGCGCGGTCTCAGTGCCGCGAGAAAGCCTGCAGTGCCCAGCAGGTCGTCGACCGATAGCGTCGCGAAGGACACGCGATGCTGGGTGAGCGCCGCGTCAGCCGCAGCGAGCCAATGGGCCCGCACCTGCGCTTCCAGATCATCGAGGCCCCGCTTGCGCGCGGTCTCGGTCTGCAGAAAGGACGACATGCAGGCCCGCAACTGGCTGCCCTGTCCTGCCGTCGCCCGCAGCACGTCGAGATCGCCCACTGCCCAGGCATTGGCGCGTGCGGCGACCTGCGGTAGCCCCCGCTCGATCACGTCTAGCGTGTCGCGGACGCAGGCCACGGCCTCGGGCTTCATGCCTTCCTTGCGGAACTCGGCGAGCGCGGCGCGCGGATCGTCGATCTTGACCTCGAGCGTCGTCGGCGTCAGCGTCATCCTGCGCGCCTTGAGGACGTCGTCGAGCACAGGCGTGATCACGCCGCCCTCGCGCAAGCCGTTCGCGTCGAGCGCGGCGCGATACAGCTCGTACACCGCGATCGCCGGCCGCTTGCGCTCGATGCCGCGATCGCGGCCGACGTAGCGCTGCTTGAGCACCGACCAGCGCTGGTAGACATCCGCCGGCAGCAGTTCGTCCAGCGTGGCGCCATCGGGATTTCTCGCTGCGCGCATCGCTGCCGGCAGCATCGTCAGACCCCGGAAGATGCCGATATCCGAGCCAACCCGTACGCCCGGCGGGCCCAACACCACGCCGGCCTCTTCGAGCACCCCCCGGACCTCGTCCGATCGCCAGGTCATGGCCTTGGGCAGGGGCGACTGGGTGCCGAGGATATAGAGCGTGTGTTCGCCACGCCGCACCCGCCACAGGCCGGGACCTGGCTGCACACCGGTGACGACGACGGTCTCCATGTCGCGGACATCTGATGTCTCGGACTGCGCGGCGGTTGCCGGCAAGATCGACGCAGCGGCCTGCGCGTGCGCGTCGGGGATCGTCAAAATCGAGGCTATTGCGACCGCGAGGGCCACATCACAGAACCGCTTGTCCATAAGCCTGATCCGTTCAAGAAAATGAAGGCCAAGCATACGAAGCTGCCATTGGAATGCGCGCGATATTACACACATCTCTGGCGTTTCATTCAGCATGGTGGGGTGCGCAATCGGCTGCTTTTGGTGGACGCACGCACGCCTCGCCTACACCGGCATCGTTACGGTGCGGTATTCCCTATCGGAAGACCATCATGACGATCGACAACGACCAGCGCCGCATCCTGCGCGATATCGACGCGACGACACCCATCAGCGAGTCGGAGACCGACTGGGCCGTCAATGCGGGCTATGCCGTGCTCGCCGAAGACGGCGATATCGACCTCACGAAAGAAGGTCGCGCGCTGCTGGATCTGGCCTGATGTGCACGGTAGATACGTCCACAAACAGAAAGGCCCGCGCTTGCGCACGGGCCGTTCGGATGTCGCATGTTTTGGTCGGGGTAGCCGGATTTGCCCCCCCCCCAGACTTGCGCCTAGAAGTGCGCATCGCCTGAAATATCAGGGATTCAGCCTGAAAATCGGCACGCGAAACGTCCAAATCCGTTCACTTCGTATCAATAGTTTGCGAGCGGATAGGGTCGTGAGCCGCCAGGCTTCCCGAGCGCTTCACTTGCCCCTCGACTTGCCGGGATGAGGCGGGTCTTCGTCGGGATACGTGGGCGAGTCCTCCGCCGGCCGACATGGGTCCGGCTGAGGCAGGACCACCTATTTCGATCGGATCACAGCAGTTTCTGCCAGCAGCGTCTCCATGTGCCGGCGAGCCCAGATCTCAACCCCTGCCCGGCATTCCTGCGTGACCTTGAGTGACTCGTCCCGGTAATACACGTGCCACACGAACCAGCTGCCGTCCATTCGCTCGCTCATGCGCGCCAGCATAGAAGGCCAGCATAGAAGGGTTGTGTCGCGGCCAGTTCGCGGTGCGGCACGATGTGATCGTGGCGGAGCGCTTCTACGAGAACGTCGAGGTCGACGGCCACATTCGTGTGCTCCCGAGTTTGTGCCGCGAACCGGGAGCCCATGCTGATCGCATGCCTGTGGTCGCACTGGAAAGACCCGAAGGGTCGACGTCCGTACCGGCTGGCACCTCTGGGAGTGCGATGCAGGTGAGTGTGCATACGTGCATTTCTGCGGTCGTGAATCCTGCTGATCTGCTTTGTCAGTTGCGCATTAAGAAAGGCCTCGCTCCGGCGAGGCCTTTCCTTATCTGCAGCTCACCCGAGACACAAGATGAGACTTTGCGAAATCTGGCGCGTTTGTAGGGATGCACCTACGGCGAAAGGAGACACAACTCTCAATCGCCTAGTAGCTCACGGGGCACTCTCTAACCGTCCAATTCGGACATAAGGAGAATTTGAATGAATGTTCGTTCTCGAATTAAGTTGGTCATCATCACGCTCGGGATGGTTGCCACTACTTCTGCCAGCGCACTCTGCACGCCTTACGAGCAGCGCTTCTGCTATGACGAACGCGACGCCTGTGTCGCAGCAGGAAGGGGCGAGTTCATCTGCTGGCGAGAGCTGCAGCTTTGCTTGGCGGATCACGGCTGCAATACCTAAGCGAGGCCGTGAATCGGGGGGTGCATGCTGCGTCGGGCATGGCTGATCACATTCGATAAAACAAAGACAGCCCGCTTTGGCGGGTTTTCTTTGCCCCTTGCAAAGCCAGCAACGTGCGCTGACCCGGGGGGGGGGGGCGGGGGGAGCGATGACAACCGTCTAGCTGGAGGGCCGCGAGGTGCGGTGGAGCGACCTGGAGCAGACCTAACGTTGAGCCCATCAGGGCTGACGACGGACGCTACCAGCGATCGGTGCGATAGTCGGCAAGCCTCTCCAGCACCGTTGCGTTGATGCTGTCGTCCCACACTCCATTCAGGAGACGGCGAAAGCCCTCATCCCGTCGAGCAAGCTCCTCAATCCCGCTCATCAGAACAAGCCCGTGATGGCGTAGTAGGTCTTCCAGCGGACCCGCTGCGAGGACGCTCATGAGATAGTCGGGCGAAGATCCGTTGATACGGCTCAGCACCTCCAGAATCGCCGCGAGGCAAAAACTCGGGCGCGTCAGACGTGAGGCAGTGATCGAGATCGTCGTTCGGAATTGCGCCCACATCGCCACCAGCTTCCAGCGCTCTCCATTTCGAAATCCACTCCTCAGCGATCGCGCCAGGGGTCGAGCTTCCATGCAGACTCCGCGTTTCGAGCGACCGCTTCGAGTATGGCGCAGCGTTGTTGAGCCGCGGGACATCAGCGGAACGCTGAGAGATAGGGTTGCCTTGGGGTTGCAACGAAAAAGCGGCCTGCAGTGGAAGCTGCAAGCCGCTGATTTCAAACCTTAAATTGGTCGGGGTAGCCGGATTTGAACCGACGACCACTTGTCCCCCAGACAAGTGCGCTACCAGGCTGCGCTATACCCCGGAATCTGGAAATTATACCGTCTGGCGGGCGTTTCGCCCATCCATGTGACGCGACGTGCTCAGCGCTTCAGCAACTGCAGCACGTCTTCGAGCTCCATGCGCACCTGCCGCACGATCTGGCTGCTCAGCGCGGACTCCTGTTTGGCGCCCTCGCCTTCCAGACGCAGACGCGCGCCGCCGATCGTGTAGCCCTGCTCGTACAGCAGGCCGCGGATCTGGCGCACCATCAGTACATCGTGCCGCTGGTAGTACCGGCGGTTGCCGCGACGCTTGACCGGGCTCAGGCTCGGAAATTCCGTTTCCCAGTAACGCAGCACGTGCGGCTTGACGTCGCACAGCTCGCTGACCTCACCGATCGTGAAGTAGCGCTTCGCCGGGATCGGCGGTAGTTCGCGGTTGCTGCCCGGGTCAAGCATGCGCAGCGCTCACCGAGCCGGTATAGGCCTCGACGCGTTCCTTGAGCTTCTGGCCCGGACGGAAGGTCACCACGGTGCGCGCGGAGATCGGAATCTCTTCGCCGGTCTTGGGATTGCGGCCCGGGCGCTCGTTCTTGCGGCGCAGGTCGAAATTGCCGAAGCCCGACAGCTTGACCTGACGGCCCTGCTGCAGCGCATCGCGCAGCACGTCGAAGAAGGCGTCGACGAATTCCTTCGCCTCGCGCTTGTTCAAGCCGACTTCCTCGTAGAGTTTCTCGGCCATGTCCGCCTTCGTCAGTGCCACGCAGCAATCCCCCTGTGAGGCCTCAGCCCCGGATCTTCGCGTCGTGTTCGCGCGCGAGCGCGGCCACCACGTCCGCAACGACAGCATCGACATCGCGATCGGTCAGAGTGCGTGAACTTTCCTGCAGAATCAAGCCCATGGCGAGACTCCTGAACCCCGTTTCGACCCCCTGCCCAGCATAACGGTCGAACAGGCGCACGTCGGCCAGCAGCGGACCGGCGGACGCGCGGACAGTCGCTTCCAACGCAGCCCAGTCGACCGACTCCGGCGCGACGATCGCCAGATCACGACGCACCGACGGGAACTTCGACAGCCCGGTCACGCGCGGCAACGGCCGCGCCTGCAGTGCGGCCGCATCGAGTTCGAACGCCACCACCGGCACGTCGATGTCGAGCGCGCGCAGCAGGCGCGGGTGCAGTTCGCCGATCCAGCCCACGCGCGCGCCGTCGCGCAACACATCGGCCGAGCGGCCGGGATGGCCGTGCGCCGTGGTCGAACGCGCGAACGTCAGCGTCGCACCGGCGACAGCTGCCAGCGCTTCGAGATCGCCCTTGAGATCGAAATAATCGACCGGACGCGTCGCATCGCCCCACTGCTCGACACCGGCATCGCCGGCCACTGCAGCGGCGACGCGCAGTGTTTCCAGCGGCGCGGCGCCGGCTGTATCGGCCTGCGCGAAGACCTTGCCGAGTTCGAACAGGCGCACGCGCTCCTGCTGGCGCGCCAGATTGCGCGCGAGCGTGGACACCAGGCCCGGGAGCAATGCGGTGCGCATGACGCCGAGTTCGGCGCTGAGCGGATTGGCCAGCGGCACGCTACCGGCATCCGCCTGCCAGGTCGCGAGCAGCGACGCATCGACGAAGGCGAAGTTGACCGTTTCCAGGCAAGCACGCGCGACCATCTGCCGGCGCAGTTCGGCCTCCGCCACGCGGGTTTCGCTGGGCGCGGCGATGCGCGTCGCGCCGCCGGGCAGCGTGGTCGGCACGCGGTCGTAGCCGTGGATACGCACGACCTCTTCGATCAGGTCTTCCTCGATCGCCAGATCGAAGCGACGCGTCGGCGCGGTGACCTGCCAGCCTTCGCTGTTCGCGACGACGGTGAGCCCCAGCGCGCGCAGGATGCGTTCGATCTCCGCATCATCGACCGTCAGGCCGAGCACACGCGTCAGGCGTGCGCGACGCAGCGCGATCGTGCGTGGCTGCGCGAGATGCGCATCGAGTTCGGCAGCGGTCACCGGACCGGCGCTGCCGCCGGCGACATCGAGGATCAAGCGTGTCGCGCATTCGATCGCGGTCCGCGGCAGTTCCGGATCCACGCCGCGCTCGAAGCGGTGCGCGGCATCGGTGTGCAGGCCGAGACGGCGGCTGCGGCCGATGATCGCGTCTGGCGCGAAGTGCGCGGATTCGAGGAACACGTTGCGGGTGCCGTCGGTCACGCGCGTGTCGAAACCGCCCATGACACCGGCCAGCGCGACGACGCGGTCGGCATCGGTGATCGCGAGAAACTGTTCGTCCAGCACCACGTCGCGACCGTCGAGCAGCTTGAGCGTCTCGTCCTTGCGCGCGCGCCGCACGCCGACCGGCCCGGTGAGCAGGTCGCGGTCGAATGCATGCATCGGCTGGCCGAGTTCGAGCATCACGTACTGGGTGACGTCGACGAGGAAACTGACGGGACGCACGCCACTGCGACGCAGGCGCTCGGCCATCCACGACGGCGTCGGACGCGTCGCGTCGATGCCTTCGATCACACGGCCGAGATAGCGCGGCGCATCGGCGCCCGCGTCCAGCACGACCTGCAGCGATGCATCCGTGCTGGCCGGCACGGCCGGTGCATCGAGCGGTGCGACTTCGCTGCCGCAGGCGGCGGCCACGTCGAACGCGATGCCGCGGATGCCGAAGCAGTCGGCGCGATTCGGCGTGAGCTTGAGCTCGATGCTCGCGTCGGGCAGTCCGAGGTAGTCGGCCAGCGGCGCGCCGACAGGCGCGTCGTCGGGCAGTTCGAGCAGACCCGATGCATCGGCGTCGATGCCCAGTTCCTTGGCCGAACACAGCATGCCGTTGGAATCGACGCCGCGTAGCTGCGCAGCTTTGATCGTCAACGTGCCGACGGTCGTGCCGATCAGTGCCAGCGGCGCGACCAGACCCGGACGCGCGTTTGGCGCACCGCAGACGATCTGCAGCGTCGGGCCACCGGCATCGACCTGACAGACCTGCAGACGGTCGGCTTCGGGATGCTTCTCGGCCGAGACGATGCGCGCGACGACGACGCCGTCAAGCGCATCGCCCAGCGGCGTGATCTCTTCGACTTCGAGGCCGATCGCGGTCAGCGTCGCCGCCAGCTGGTCACGGGTGGCGTCGGTCTTGACGTGCTGGCGCAGCCAGTTCTCGGAAAATTTCATGGCGATCTCTTGGAATCGTCGTCCCGGCACTGCGGGACCTGTTCGCTACGGATGACGCGGAGAAGATGCAGGCGCGACGGGCCCGGACTTACGCGAACTGACGCAGGAAGCGCACATCGTTGTCGAAGAACGCGCGCAGATCGTCGACGCCATAGCGCAGCATCGCGAAGCGCTCGACGCCGAGGCCGAAGGCGAAACCGGTGTAGCGCTCGGGATCGATGCCGACGGCTTTCAGTACGTTCGGATGAACCATGCCGCAGCCCAGCACCTCGAGCCAGCGCGTGCTGCCATCCGCCTGCTGCCAGGCGATGTCGACCTCGGCGCCGGGCTCGACGAACGGGAAGTAACTGGGGCGGAAACGCATTTCGAAATCGCGCTCGAAGAACGCGCGCACGAATTCGCTCAGCGTGCCCTTGAGATCGGCGAACGTCGCGTGTTCGTCGACCAGCAGGCCTTCGACCTGGTGAAACATCGGAGAATGCGTCTGGTCGCTGTCGGAGCGGTAGACCTTGCCGGCCGCGATCATGCGCAGCGGCGGCGCGTGTTCGCCCATGTAGCGCACCTGCACGCCCGAGGTGTGCGTGCGCAGCAGGCGGCCGTCGCCGAAATAGAACGTGTCGTGCATCGCGCGCGCGGGATGGTGCGGCGGGAAGTTCAAGGCCTCGAAGTTGTGCCAGTCGTCCTCGATCTCGGGACCGTCGGCGAGCTCGTAGCCAAGACGCCCGAAGATGTCGGCGATGCGCTCGAGCGTGCGGCTGATCGGATGCACGCCGCCGCGCGCACCGTCGCGGCCCGGCAGGGTCACGTCGATGGTCTGCGAGGACAGCTTCGCATCCAGGGCGATGTCGTCGAGCGCGGTCTTGCGCGTCGACAGCGCAGCGCCGATGACATCGCGCGCGCGGTTGATCGCCTCGCCTGCCGCTTTGCGCTGGTCGCCGGGCAACGCGCCGAGCGCCTTGAGTTGCGCGGTGATGCTGCCGCTCTTGCCGAGCAGTCCGACACGCAGCGCTTCGAGCGCCTCCGGCGTGGCGGCCGCCTCGATATCGGCAAGCGCCTGGTTCGAAAGGGAGTCGATTTCGCTCATCGCACTGCTGGCCCGTCGCTGATGGAGGAATGCGGCGCCGCGAATATCCGGCGCCACAAACAACAATGGGGAAGGACTTGCGCCCTTCCCCACGTGACCGCCGGACGGATCCGGCGGCAGTACCGCTTTACGGTGGAGACAACGGCCTCAGGCCGCCAGCGCGCCCTTCGCCTTCTCGGCGAGCGCGGCAAAGCCGGTTGCATCGTTGACCGCGAGGTCAGCCAGGATCTTGCGATCCAGGGTGATGCCAGCCTTGAGCAGACCGTTCATGAAGCGGCTGTAGCTGATGCCGTTCAGACGTGCGGCCGCGTTGATACGCGTGATCCACAGCGAACGGAAATCGCGCTTCTTGAGCTTGCGACCGATGTACGCGTACTGGCCAGCCTTGATGACGGCCTGCTTGGCGACGCGGAAGACCTTGCGACGGGCGTTGTAATAGCCCTTCGCGCGGCCGAGAACCTTCTTGTGACGACGGCGTGCCTGGACGCCCCGCTTGACTCGAGCCATGGTTCAGTCCTCCTCAGAGATACGGCAGCATGCGGGCGACACGACCGCTATCACACGCCGGAATGATGTTCGTCTGACGAAGACCGCGCTTCCGCTTGGTCGTCTTCTTCGTGAGGATGTGGCTACGGTTTGCGTGGCCGGCCTTGAACTTGCCGGACGCCGTCTTCCGGAACCGCTTGGCGGCGCCCCGGTGCGTCTTGATCTTGGGCATTGCGAGAGTCCTTGTGGGATACGAGTACTGACTGGGCGGTGGCTGATGCCACGCTTTCCGTCCTGCCCATGCCGGTTTTAAGCCTTTGATCCCACGAGGGAATCCAGGCGGGTCCTGGATGAATCTGCCACCCCGGCGGACCGGGGAGCCGCGCATTATGCCGTGCGGGCTTTGGGCTTGCAAATCATCGGGTTGGCCGAGGGCGTTCGCGGCGCCGATCGCGCACCTGCGAGAGACCGGGCGCGATCCAGCAACAACGCGCCGGATCCGCCTCCAACCTTCCTTTGAAACGAAAGAGGCGCCATACGGCGCCCCTTCGTCCGACTCCCTCGCCAGAAAGCGAGGGGCCGGTGTACCCACGCGTCGAACGCGCAGTTACTTCTTCTTCGGCGCAATCATCATCACCATCTGCCGGCCTTCGAGGCGCGGACGCGATTCGATGACGATGTCCTCACCGAGGTCCGTCTCGATGCGCGACGCCATCTCGCGACCCAGTTCCTGGTGGCTCATCTCGCGGCCACGGAAGCGGATGTTGACCTTGATCTTGTCGCCGTCCTCGAGGAACCCGCGCATCTTGCGCAGCTTGATCTGGTAGTCGCCTTCATCGGTGACCGGCCGGAACTTGAGTTCCTTGATTTCCTGCTGCTTGGTCTTCTTCTTGGCTTCGTTCGCCTTCTTCTGGAGGTCGAACTTGAACTTGCCGAAGTCCATGATCTTGCAGACCGGCGGATCCGCGTTCGGCTGGATCTCGACGAGGTCGAGACCTTCCTCCTCGGCAGCCTTCAGCGCTTCTTCGCGCGTAAGGACGCCGATCATCTCGCCGTCGGAACCAATGACACGCACCCGCGGTACGCGGATGTCCTGGTTGCGCCGATTCTGCTTGTTGTCAGGGGTGCTAATACTGCGATCTCCGAAATGGAACATACCGCCGGCTCGTCAACCAACGGGGCGACCGGCGCGTCCATGTTGGACCGGCGCCGGTGAAGGACTCATGCTGGAACGGGCGCCGCGCGAAGGCGGGCAACGAAGTCGTCGATCGGCATCGAGCCCAGATCTTCACCGGAATGCGTCCGAACGGCGATGGTACCGGTTTCCTTCTCGCGATCCCCGATCACGAGCAGATACGGTACCCGTTGCAGCGTGTGCTCGCGAATCTTATAGCCGATCTTTTCGTTCCGCAAATCGGCCTCGATGCGGACCCCTTGATTTGCAAGGGATTTCCGAACCGTCTCCACGAAATCCGCTTGGGCATCGGTGATATTCATCACCACAGCCTGCACCGGCGACAGCCAGGCCGGGAACGCGCCGGCGTGGTGCTCAATCAGGATGCCGATGAAACGCTCCATCGAACCGACGATCGCACGGTGCAGCATCACCGGCACCTGCTTCTGGCTGTGCTCGTCGACGTACTCGGCGCCAAGGCGGCCGGGCATCATGAAATCGACCTGCATCGTGCCGAGTTGCCAGGTGCGGCCGATCGCGTCCTTGAGGTGGTACTCGATCTTCGGGCCATAGAACGCGCCCTCGCCCGGCAGCTCTTCCCACGCGACGCCGCAGGCCGACAGCGCATTGCGCAGCGCGGCTTCGGCCTTGTCCCAGGTGGCGTCGTCGCCGAGGCGGGATTCGGGACGCAGCGCGATCTTGATCTGGATGTCGTCGAAGCCGAAGTGCGTGTAGACCGCCAGCGCTTGCTGGTGGAACGCGGTGACTTCGGATTCGATCTGCGATTCGGTGCAGAACACGTGGCCGTCGTCCTGGGTGAAACCGCGCACGCGCAGGATGCCGTGCAGCGCGCCGGAGGGCTCGTTGCGATGGCAACTGCCGAACTCGCCGTAGCGGATCGGCAGGTCGCGGTAGCTGTGCAGTCCCTGATTGAAGATCTGCACGTGGCCCGGGCAGTTCATCGGCTTCACCGCATACGTGCGCTTCTCCGACTCGGTGAAAAACATGTTGTCCTTGTAGTTGTCCCAGTGGCCGGACTTCTGCCACAGCGACACGTCGAGGATCTGCGGGCAACGCACTTCGCCGTAGCCGCTGTCGCGGTAGACGCCGCGCATGTGCTGCTCGACGACCTGCCACAGCGCCCAGCCCTTCGGATGCCAGAACACCAGGCCCGGCGCTTCTTCCTGCAGATGGAAGAGTTCCTGCTGCTTGCCGATGCGGCGGTGGTCGCGCTTCTCGGCTTCCTCGATGCGCTGGATGTAGGCCTTGAGCTGCTTGGAATCCGCCCAGGCGGTGCCGTAGATGCGCTGCAGCTGTTCGTTCTTGGAATCGCCGCGCCAGTACGCGCCGGAGATGCGCGTGAGCTTGAAGGCCTTGAGGAAACGCGTGTTCGGCACGTGCGGGCCGCGGCACATGTCGACGTATTCCTGATGGTGGTAGAGACCCATCTGCGTGATGTCGGCGGACATGTCGTCGATCAGGCGCAGCTTGTAGTCCTCGCCGCGGGCCTTGAACGTTTCGATGACCTCGGCGCGCGGCGTCATCTTCTTGATGACGTCGTACTCGGTGTCGATCAGCTCGACCATCCGCTTTTCGATCGCAGCCATGTCCTCGGGCGTGAACGGCCGCTCGCTGTAGATGTCGTAGTAGAAGCCGTCGTCGATCACCGGGCCGATGACCATCTTCGCGTCCGGGTAGAGCTGCTTGACCGCATGGCCGACAAGATGCGCGCAGGAGTGGCGGATGATCTCGACGCCCTCGGCGTCCTTCGGGGTCAGGATCTGCAGCGTCGCGTCGTGGTCGATGAGATCGGACGCATCGACTTGTCGGCCATCGACCTTGCCGGCGACTGTCGCCTTGGCCAGGCCCGGGCCGATCGACTGGGCGACCTCGAGGACGGAAACGGGCTGTTCGAATTCGCGGCGGCTGCCGTCGGGGAGCGTGATCGTGATCATGGGAACCGGAATCTGGAAGTGTCGGGAGCGGGCCGGCATCGGTCCGCGAGCCGCGTGGCGGCCACAAAAAAAGCGCCGGAGGGCGCCTTGTGCAGGAGGCCTCGGGGCGGTCAGCGCTGGGCGGTGGTAGTGCGCATGTCGCACGCTCGGCCGGCGTTGCCGCGGGCCACCTGTATGCGGGAGAACGGACACCGATGGTAACGCAGAAAGCGGCCGTGGCGCGCTTCGGGCGGGATTGCGCGGTGATCGCCGCGTGGCGGTTCTGACCCTGCCCGGCGCGCTGGCGCTGGTGTGCACGGCCGCGTGAGTCTGCGTCCCGCACGTATACCGCCGCAGCTCTGACTCTCGGATCCTGCGTCGGACGCCGGATTCGCCCCGCATGGCATGATCGAGCCGACTCCTCCCGCACCCACGCGATGACGATCAAAGGCAAACCGACTTCGCTGGACATCGCGCACCTCGCCGGCGTGTCGCAGCCGACTGTCTCGCGCGCATTGCGGGGTCATCCGTCGGTCAACCGCGAGACCCGCGAGCGCATCCTCGGGATCGCGCGGGAGTTGAACTACAAGGTCGACAAGAACGCGTCCAACCTGCGCCGGCAGCAGTCGGGCACGCTGGCGCTGCTGTTGTTCGAGGATCCGACCAGCGACCAGTCGCATATCAATCCGTTCTTCCTGCCGATGCTCGGCTCGATTACCCGCGCCTGCGCGCGGCATGGGCAGGACCTGCTGATCTCGTTCCAGCAGCTCTCCGACGACTGGCACGCCGATTACGGCGACAGCCACAAGGCCGACGGGCTGATCCTGCTCGGTTACGGCGACTACCTGGCCTACCAGGGCAAGCTGCGCACGCTGGTCGAACAGGGCACGCAGTTCGTGCGTTGGGGCGCAGTGCTGCCGGGACAGCCCGGCATTTCGATCGGCTGCGACAACGCCGGCGGCGGTGCGCTGGTGGGCGCGCATCTCGCCGACCTGGGACATCGACGCATCGCGTTCCTCGGTGATGCGTCCAGCCGCTATCCGGAATTTCTGGATCGCTGGCTGGGGTGCGAGTCGGCGCTGCAGACGCGCGGCCTGCCGATGGAGCGTGCGCTGCAGGTCGATGCGGAAAGCGCGGAGGATTCGGGCTATGCAGCGGCGACCGAACTGCTGCGGCGTGGCCTGCCGTTCGATGCGGTGTTCGCGGCGAGTGATCTAATCGCGATCGGCGCGATGCGCGCATTCGCCGAGCATGGGTTGCGGATGCCCGACGACCTCGCGATCGCCGCCTTCGACGATATCCCCGCCGCGCGCATGACGACACCGGCGCTGACGACGGTGGTGCAGGACACTCTGACCGCGGGCGAGCTGCTGGTCGACACCCTGATGAAGCTGGTCATCGGCGAGCCGGCGGAGAGTCTGCGGATGCCGACGTCGCTGGTCGTGCGGGAGTCGACGGCGCGGCGGTGATCGCCCGCCGTATCGCGTGCCCGGTCAGTCGGTGGCGGCTTCGGGCCCGCCCAGGCGTCGGTCCATCGACGTTTGCAGTCGCGCACGCAGCGCAGCCGGCACTGCGATCTCGTCGCGCAGCAATACACGGACGCCATGCGCAGGCATGTCCAGCGACAGGCCGCCCTCGACCGTCACCCTCCCGTCGTCCATCGCATCGCGCCAGTCGCCATCGGTGACCTGCGTCGCCTCCAGACGCGCCTGCCATGGCACATCCCCCTTGTTGAGCAGCACGAGCGCAGTCTGGTGGGCATCGCCATCGCCGAGCACGCGATAGAACGCGGCGTGGTCGCCCTCGAGATCGAGCACCAGCTGCAGGCCGCGCTGCAGCGCGGGCGTGTCTCGGCGCAGATTCGCGATACGGGTCAGCGCGGCATGGATCGGACTCTGCGCGCCGGCGTCGACGCGATCCTGTCCGTAGTACGCGCGGTTGCCGGCGTGCTCGGCGCGGCCGCGCATGAAGCCGGTTTCCGAGCCGTAGTAGACGACCGGAATACCTCGCGCGGTGAACAGCCAGTTGTGCGCGTCGATGAAGCCGTTATCGGTGGCCGCCATGCGCGGCATGTCGTGGTTGTCGTAGAAGGTCGCCAGATCGTAGGGATTGGCATACGGCCCACGTTCAAGGTGCAGGGCCGGCGCGAGGCGCTCGAAGCCGGCATCGCCGGCGAAGACCTCGTCCATCGCCCGCTTCATCGGGAAGTCGAGCACGCTCACGCCGCCATTCGAAGCCCAAGTGTGTTCGGCGATCTTCTCTGCGTTGTAGTCGAAGGCTTCGCCGAACATGAAGAAGCCCGGGTGCTGGCCACGAATGCGATCGGCGAAGCGCTTCCAGAACGCGTGCGGCATCCAGGCGATGGTGTCGATGCGGAACGCGTCGGCGCCCTGCCCGATCCACTGTTCGTAGGCGCCGGCGAGATACTCGAACACCGCCGGATTGGCGGCATCGAAGTCCGACAGCTGGGCGAGGTTGCCGTCGAAGATCGAACCGTCCTTGGCATCGACCACGCCGGTCGCGTTGTAGAACGCATGCAACGGATTGCCCTTGGGATCGAGCTGTTGCGGCGGCAGGTTCTGGTGATCGGCGATCAGGCGGCCCTGCGCATTGAAGATCTGGCCGAAGCCGGGCTGCTGCGTCGGCATCGTCCACGAAGGCGATCCATGATTGCTGACGATGTCGAGCACGGTCTTGAGCCCCGCCGCGCGCATGCCGTCGGTGAAGCCGCGGAAATCGAGACCGGTGCTCGGCAGATGCTCGTCGAGCGCGTAGAAATTCGTGCCCCAGTACCCGTGATAGCCGGTCTTGCCGCGATCGGTCAGCGAGCTGCCGCAGGCGACCGGATCGCCACCGGTGAAGGCCTCGTCCGGGTTGTCGACGATCGGCGTGATCCACACCGCGCCGAAGCCCATGTCGCGGATGTAGCCGGCGTTGTCGAGCACGCCGCGGAAGTCGCCGCCGAGATAGCCGATGTTGCCGTCGATGCCGTCCGGGCAGCGCACCGGGATGTCGAACGTGCGATGCGCACCGCCCTGCTCGCGCTGGTCGTTCGACGTGTCGCCATTGACGAAGCGGTCGGTGACGACGAAATAGACCGCGTGTGCGGCGAAGGGCTCGCGCGTGCCGTAGAGTGCGTCGCCGGCCGGGGTGTCGCTGGCGCGGACGTCTCCGGCATGGCTGCAGGCGCTCAACAGCGCGGCGATAGCGACGGTCAACGCTCGGGTCATGCAATCACTCCTCGGTTTCGATGTCATCGCACCGCCTGCTCCGACAGTGGCCGTGAGACGCGCAACGCGCACAGCCCGGCGATCGCCAGACTCGCGCCGCCCAGCATCAGCACGCGCATCGGCGCGCCACCGAATACGTGGCCGAGCAGGAAACCCAGCGTGCTCACCGCGACCAGCTGCGGAATGACGATGAAGAAATTGAAGATGCCCATGTACACGCCCATCTTGTGCGCGGGCAGGCTGTCGGACAGCAGCGCGTACGGCAGCGACAGGATCGAGGCCCAGGCGAAGCCGACGCCGGCCATCGACAGCAGCAGCCATTGCGGATCGCGGATGAAGGCGATCGACACGAGACCCGCGCCACCCAGCCACAGATTCACCAGATGGGTCATGCGCAGGCCTAGACGCCGCGCCATCCAAGGAATCGCGACGGCCGCGATCGCGGCGAAGCCGTTGTAGGCGGCGAACAGCACACCGACCCAGTTCGCGCCTTCGTTGTAGGCGGCCGACTGCGGATCGGTGGTGCCGTAGTGGGTCTGCGCGACCGCGGCGGTCGTGTAGATCCACATCGCGAACAGGCCGAACCAGGAAAAGAACTGCACCACCGCGAGCTGGCGCATCGTCGTCGGCATCGCATGCAGGTCGCCGGCGATCGCCGCGACCATGCCGCCGCCCATCGCCACAGCCAGAAGCCGCAACAGGCCATAGGCCAGCGGCAGTGCAGCGAGCACGTAGAGCATGCGGTCCCAGCCCATCGCCCAGACCAGCGCCACGCCGGCGATACCGGCCAGCAACCACGGCAACCCACCGATCGCGGCCGGCACCGGCACATCGCCCCCCGCGACGGTACCGGGCGGATGCGCATCGTCGAACGCGGCCAGCGCCTCGGGCGGGTACTCGCGCGTGCGCAGCACCGTCCACAGCACCGCGCCGATCAGCACGGCGCCACCGAAGTAGAACGCGTAACGCACGGTGTCGGGCACTTCGCCGGGCCCCGCGGTATTGGCGACACCGAACTTCGCCAGCACGAACGGCAAGGCGCTGGCGACGACCGAACCCACGCCGATGAAGAAGCTCTGCATCGCATAGCCGGTCGGCCGCTGCTTCGGCGCCAGCTGGTCACCGACGAAAGCGCGGAACGGTTCCATCGACACGTTGAGCGACGCATCGAGCACCCATAGCGTGCCGGCCGCGATCCACAGTTCTGGCGAGTTCGGCATCACCAGCAGCGCCGCGGTCGAGAACACCGCGCCCCACAGGAAATACGGGCGGCGACGGCCGAGGCGCGTCCAGGTGCGGTCGGAGAAGTAGCCGATCACCGGTTGCACCAGCAGGCCGGTCAGCGGCGCTGCGATCCACAGACCAGGCACCTGTTCCATGTCCGCGCCGAGCGTCTGGAAGATGCGGCTGACGTTGGCGTTCTGCAGGGCGAATCCGAACTGGATGCCCAGAAAGCCGAAACACATGTTCCAGATCTGCCAAAACGACAGCTGCGGTTTCGCGTTGCGCATGTGCTGCGACTCCCCTCCCAAGGACCGCTGCGTCGCACCAACGCCGGTGCGTGCATGGCTGCATGGTAACGAGCGTGTCGCGACGCGCCGCGACCTGCATACGTATTCATCGCACGCAGGCGCATCGCGCGCTTTCGCCGGCGCCGTGCGATGCACTACTTTCGCTGCGCGCCCGGCCGGCGCGAGACGAGAGCGGCGATGAGCGAGAGTCCCTGGTGGCGCGGCGCGGTGATCTACCAGATCTATCCGCGCAGCTTCATGGACAGCGACGGCGATGGCGTGGGCGATCTGCCCGGCATCATCGCGCGCCTGGATCACGTCGCCTCGCTCGGCGTCGATGCGATCTGGGTGTCGCCGTTCTTCCGCTCGCCAATGGACGACTTCGGTTACGACATCGCCGACCAGTGCGACGTCGATCCGATGTTCGGCACCTTGGCCGACTTCGACGCGCTGCTCGCCAAGGCGCATGCGCTCGGCCTGAAAGTCATGATCGACCAGGTCTTCAGCCACACCTCGAACGCGCACGACTGGTTCCGCGAAAGTCGCGAATCGCGCGATAACCCCAAGGCCGACTGGTACGTCTGGGCCGATGCGAACCCCGACGGCACGCCGCCGAACAACTGGCTGTCGATCTTCGGCGGCCCGGCGTGGAAGTGGGAGCCGCGGCGCCGGCAGTACTACCTGCACAATTTCCTGTCGAGCCAGCCGGATCTCAACTTCCACAATCCCGACGTGCAGCAGGCGACGCTCGACTACGTGCGCTTCTGGCTCGACCGCGGCGTCGACGGCTTTCGTCTCGATTCGATCAACTTCTGTTTCCACGACGCGCAGTTGCGCGACAACCCGCCCAAGCCCGAAGCGCTGCGCATCGGCCGCGGTTTCTCGCCCGACAATCCCTACGCGTTCCAGTACCACTGGTACAACAACACGCAGCCGGAGAACATCGGCTTCATCGAACGCCTGCGCGTGCTGATGGACGGCTACACCGACGTCGCCGCGCTCGGCGAAATCTCCTCGGAGGACTCGCTGGCGACGACCGCCGAGTACACCGGTCCCGGCCGCCTGCACATGGGCTACAGCTTCGAGCTGCTGGTCGAGGACTTCAGCGCCGGCTACATCCGCGACACCGTGCAGCGGCTCGAAAGCGCGATGGACGGCTGGCCGTGCTGGGCGATTTCCAATCACGACGTCGTCCGTGCCGTCACGCGCTGGGGCGGCGGCGACGCCGGTGCGGCGTTCGCGATCCAGATGATCGCGCTGGTCTGCACGCTGCGTGGTTCGGTGTGTCTGTACCAGGGCGAGGAGCTGGGCCTGACCGAAGCGGACGTGCCGTTCGAGGCGCTGCGCGACCCCTACGGCATCACCTTCTGGCCGAACTTCAAGGGCCGCGACGGCTGCCGCACGCCGATGCCGTGGACTGGCGATGCGGATGCCGGCTTCTCCAGCGGTACGCCCTGGCTGCCGATTGCCGACGCGCACCGCGCGCAGAACGTGGCCGCGCAGGACGCCGATGCCGACTCGGTGCTGGCACACGCGCGTCGCTTCCTGCAGTGGCGGCGGACGCAGCCCGCAGTGCGTACCGGCAGCATTTCGTTCCTCGACGCGCCGGAGCCGGTGCTGGCCTTCGTGCGGGAACAAGACGGCGTGCGGGTGCTCGTCGTGTTCAATCTGTCTGCATCGCCTGTCGAATGGCAGATGCCGCAGACCGCGCCCCCGATGGAAGGCCATGGTTTACCGATGGGCGAACTGCGCGATGGCACCCTGCACCTGCCTGCGCACGGCGTGTACTTCGCGACCCTGCACGCCGTCGACTGAGCGGCATCAGCCGGCGTGCGCCGGTCCCTGTGGCCAGGTGCGCAGGATCGACGGCGATACACCCACGCGCCTGCAGGCGCGCGCACCGGCGCTATCGGGCAATGCGATGTGGAACAGCGGCGCCAGGCCGCGCAAGGCGCGCGCGCAGGCGCGATGCCGCGCACGCTGCAAGGTGGTGATGCCGAGCATCCGCTCCGCCCATGACGGCAACAACGCCGCGCCCGCGCCGAGAAACAATCCACGCGAAATCGCAGCGCCCGGTACCGGCAGCCGGATGCGAGACAGCACCTGCAACACCTCGCGCGCACGATCGTCATAACGCAACTGCGGCCGCACCGCGTCGAAGTACGCCGCCATCGCCGCGCGGCTCGCCGGAATCTCGACCGCCCCCAACGCGGCGGCGACGCGATGGCCCTCGGCGTAGTAGCGGTCCTGCGCGGAACCCGGTATCTCGACACCGGAATACGCGCGGAAGCCCTGCAGAAACGCGTAGGCCTCGCTCGCATGCACCCACGACAGCAGCGCGGGATCGCTCGCCGCGTACGGCATCCCATCTGCAGTGGTCCCACGCACGTGCGTGTGGATCGTGCGTACCCGCGTGATCAGCCGCTCCGCTTCCGCGGTCCCGGAGAACGAGGTGCCGGCGACGAACCCGGTCGTGCGCCGCAGGCGGCCGACGAGATCATCGCGGAAGTCAGAATGATCCCAGACGCCCGCGAGCACCTGCGGATGCAGGGCCTGCAGCATCAGTGCACACAGGCCGCCGGCGAGCATGCCCGGGAAATCCGCATGCACGCGCCAGGTCGCGCTGTCCGGCCCAAACAGACCGGCGTCGCCCGCCGGCGCGTCGTAATCGATGCCGCTCTGTCCGCGCGGAAACACGCCCAGCACCCAGCGGCGCAATGCGGCGGCGAGTGGCGCGGTCAGGGGTGAAGACATGCCGCGATGCTAACGGACGCACTGCGACGGGCCGGTCGTCGGCGATGTGCAAGGCAAGCAACCGCGCGCGAGCGGCGCACGACGAAAACGGTTTCCGCGGACACCGACACGCCACGCGACGTGTGCGCTCACCACCCGCGATGACATCACTGCGAGTGCGACGCAATGAATACGTATGCAGCGCGCGTCCGGCCGGCAAACGCGCGACTACCATGGCCGCGAACCGATCCACGCCCTGCCCCACGGCGGTCGTCGACGGCACCAACGAAGAAATACTGCTGTCCGCTGGACACCCTTGGGAGGGGAGATGTCGAAGCTCGATCGCAACCTACTCAGTGCCGCGCTGTCGTCGGCACTGCTGATGCTCGCCGCTGGCGCGCACGCACAGACCACCACCAATTCCTCGAATACCGCCGCCGCGGACGAGGCCACCGAACTCGATGCGGTCAAGGTCACCGGCATCCGTCGCGGCATCGAGAGTGCGATCTCGATCAAGCGCGATGCGACGTCGATCGTCGAAGCGGTCTCGGCCGAAGACATCGGCAAATTGCCGGACGTGAGCATCGCCGAATCGATCGCGCGCCTGCCCGGCCTGTCGGCGCAGCGCGTCGCCGGACGCGCGCAGGTGATCAGCGTGCGCGGCCTGTCGCCCGACTTCGCGACCACGCTGCTCAACGGCCGCGAGATGGTCAGCACCGGCGACAACCGCAGCGTCGAATTCGACCAGTACCCGTCCGAACTCGTCAGTGGCGTGACCGTCTACAAGACGCCCGATGCCGGCCTGTTCGGCCAGGGCCTGTCCGGCACGCTGGACATGCAGACGGTGCGGCCACTGAACTTCAACGAGTCGGTCATCACCCTCAACGGTCGCTACCAGCGCAATTCGCTGGGCGAAGCGGCGAAGACCGATCCCTTCGGCAATCGCATCAGCGGCAGCTGGATCGGCCAGTCCGCCGATCGCCGCTTCGGCTTCTCGATCGGCTACTCGCACAGCGATGCGCCGATCCAGGAAAACCAGGTCGGCCTCTACGAGCCGTGGAAGACCGATGCCCGCCCGGGCCTTGCGCCCGGCACCTGGGCGACCGACGGGATGAAGGCGTTGCGCCGCACCGGTTATACCAAGCGCGACGGCGTGATGGCGACGCTGCAGTTCCGGCCTTCGAACGCGTGGACCAGCACGCTGGACATGTTCCATTCGCGTGCCGAGCAGGAAGACACCGCGAACCAGTTCGAGGTCAACACGCAGTTCAACGGCTCGTTCCCCTGCAATCCGGAATGCGTCTACAGCAACGTGCGCACCAGCGAGAACGGCAGCTTCGCCGGCGGCACGCTGAGCGGCGTGTATCCGCTGGTGCGCGGCATCTACAACCATCGCGAGGACCGCATCTCGGCCGTGGGCTGGAGCAACGAGTTCAACTTCGAACGCGCACGTCTGTTCACCGACATCAGCTGGTCGAAGGCCAAGCGCTCGGAGATCAGCCTGGAGAACAATGCCCAGCGTCTGCCGAATCCGTCGTTCGACACAATCGAACTCGACATCCGCCGCGATGATTTCACCCAGCTCGCGCCGGGTCTCGACTACTCGAATCCCGAGCAGCTGTTCCTGACCAATACGATCTACGGCTCGGGTTACGGCAAGACGCCGGAAGTGGAAGACGAGCTCAAGGCCGCGCGCATCGGCCTGACCGTGCCTGCGCCCGAGTCGATCACCTGGCTGTCCGATTTCGACTTCGGCCTCAACCACACCGACCGCGAGAAGTCGAAGCGCCAGCCCGAAGGCAACATCACGCTCGGCCCGCAGGGCGACACCGCCATCGCCCGCGATCTGCAGTACGGGCTGGTCGATCTCGGCTTCGCCGGCGTCGGCTACATCCCGGCCTGGAATGTGCCAGCCGCGGTCGCGCGCTACATGGTGTTCGAGCCGACCGAGGATCTGGATTACCTGATTCCCAAGGCCTGGACGGTCAGCGAGAAGATCACCAGCGCCTTCGCCCGCGCGAATCTCAGCACCGAGTGGGGCGCAGCCACGGTCACCGGCAACGTCGGCGTGCAGATCCAGCGCGTTGACCAGTCGTCCGCGTCGCGCTACTTCGATTCGACGCAGCCGGCCGGCAGCAACGTGCGTCCGTTCGAATCGGGCAAGACCTACACCGATGTGTTGCCGAGCATGAACCTCGCGTTCCAGCTGCCGGGCGAGCACACGCTGCGCGTGGGCCTGGCGGAGCAGGTCGCGCGTCCGCGCGTCGACCAGCTGCGTTCCTCTCTGGAGTTCGGTGTCGACACCGCGACCGGCCGGCCCGGCGGCAGCGGCGGCAATCCGCTGCTCGATCCGTGGCGCGCCTACGCGTTCGACGTGTCGTGGGAGAAATACTTCGGCAACCGCGCCTACGTCGCCGCGGCGTTCTTCTACAAGGACCTGCGCACCTACATCTACACGCAGACGCGCGACGACTACGACTTCTCCGATTTCGTCGCCAGCTATGTGCCGCCGCCGAATTCACCGCCCGTGCAGACCATCGGCAACTTCACCGCGCCGCAGAACGGCGAAGGCGGCACGCTGCGCGGTCTCGAATTGACAGCGTCGCTGCCGTTCGACCTGTGGACCGAGTCGCTGCGCGGTTTCGGCATCGTGGCCAGTGCCAGCTTCAACGACAGCAGCATCCAGATCTTCGATCCCGAAAGCGCCAACAGCGTCGGCAGCGGTCCGATCGATCTGCCGGGCCTGTCGAAGCGGGTCTACAACCTGACGGCGTACTACGAGCGCGACGGTTTCGAAGCACGCGTCAGCCAGCGTCGGCGGTCGGACTTCATCGGCGAGATCGGCAACTTCGACGGTGCGCGTACGCTGCGCTACGTCGTCGGCGAGAACATCACCGACGCGCAGATCAGCTACAGCTTCGGCGAAGGCTCGTCATTCGACGGCCTGACCCTGCTGCTGCAGGCCAACAACCTGACCAACGAGGCGTATCGCACCTACGCCGGCACGCGCGATCGGCCGCTCGAGAACCTCGAATGGGGCCGCACGTATCTGTTGGGTGTGAACTACAAATTCTGAGTTCGCGAATTCAGGATTGAAGAAGGGGCGGCCCGGAAGCCGCCCCTTTTTTTTTGCTCAACGACGGCCGGGCCGCACGCAGCCTGCGTCGGTGAGCATCGTCTTCAGACGCGCCTGCACCGCGGCCCATTCGTCCCCATCGCGTGCCCGCGCGAGGATCTTTGCCGACAGCGCATCGAACTGGGGCCAGAACGCATCCGCATCGCGCAGCTTCTCGCGCCAGACCGGAATCATGCCGGCCAGGGCATCGAGCGCACTCTCGAGTTCGATGCGAATCCCCATCAGCCGATCCCGCCATCCGGACGTCGCGGCCAGTGCAGGACAACCTCGTGCACTGCATCGGCGGTGTGCAGCGCGATCTGCAGATCGGGCTGCACCTCACCGTCGAGCGTGAGCCGCGGCGCGTCCGCATCCGCATCCGCATCCGTGCGTGTGACTTCGATGCGATACACCGCCGCGCCGTGGCGCAACTGCATCCGGTAGCCGGGCCAGTCGTCGGGAATGCAGGGCTCGATCCGCAAGGTGTCGCCGCGACGCTGCAGGCCCAGCAGTGATTCGCTGAGCAGGCGATACATCCAGCCTGCTGAACCGGTGTACCAGGTCCAGCCGCCACGTCCGACATGCGGCGCGACGCCGTAGACATCGGCCGCCATTACATAAGGCTCGACCTTGTAGACCGACGTGCCCGCAGCGTCCTCGGCGTGGTGCACCGGATTGATCATGCGCGCGAGCTCCCATGCGCGCTCGCGATCGTCGAGCGCGGCGAACGCCATCGCCGTCCAGACCGCCGCATGGGTGTACTGGCCGCCATTTTCGCGCACGCCGGGCACATAGCCGCGGATGTAACCCGGATCGTGGGCGGTCTTGTCGAACGGGGGCTCGAGCAGCTGGATCAGCCCGGCCTCGCGCTTGACCAGATGCGTGTCGAGCGCCGCCATCGCCTGTCTCGCACGCGCCGGCTCCGCTGCACCCGACAGCACCGACCAGCTCTGCGAAATCGAGTCGATCCGGCATTCGTCGCTGGACTGCGAACCGATCGGCGTGCCGTCGTCGAACCACGCGCGCCGGTACCAGCCGCCATCCCAGGCTTCTCGTTCGAGATTGGCCTGCAAACGATCCGCAGCCTCCACGCAGGTGGCGGCGAACGCGGCATCACCGCGCACCGTGGCCACCGGAATGAAACGCTGCAGCACGTCGTAGAGGAAGAAGCCCAGCCAGACACTCTCGCCGCGGCCACCCTCGCCCACCCGGTTCATGCCGTCGTTCCAGTCGCCGGTGCCGATCAACGGCAGCCCACGTTCGCCGACCAGCGCCATGCCGCGTTCCAGCGCCAGCACGCAGTGGTCGTAGAACGACTGCACGCGTCCCGAGGTCATCGGCAGGTCGTAGTAGGACTCTTCGTCCGCGTTGACCAGACGGCCTTCGATGAAGCCGACACGCTCGTCGAGCACGCTGTTGTCACCGGTGACTTCCAGATACCGGCAGGCCGCGAGCGGCAGCCACAAGTAGTCATCGGAGCAGCGTGTGCGCACGCCGCGATCGGCCGGCGGATGCCACCAGTGCAGCACGTCGCCCTGCGGAAACTGGTGCTCTGCGCTGAGCAGCAGATGCGCGCGGGTCAGCGCCGGCACCGCGTGCACGGTCGCCATCGTGTCCTGCAGCTGGTCGCGGAACCCGAACGCGCCGCCGGACTGGTAGTAACCACTGCGCGCAACGTAGCGACACGCCAGCGTCTGATAGAGCAGCCAGCCATTGACCAGCAGATCGGTCGCTGGCTCCGGCGTCTCCACGCGCACCGCGCCGAGGGTCTGCAGCCAGTGCAGGCGCACGCCATCGAGCGCATCGTGCGCGGGCATCGAGCCGCGCAGGGCGCTGGCCAGCTGCAACGCGGCATGCATGTCGTCGCCGATGCCCAGCCGGAACACGGTCTCGGTGGCCTGTTCGGGTGCGAGGTCCACCTGCACCTGGATCGCCGTGCAAGGATCGAGGCCCGCACCGAGCCGGCCCGACAGCCGCTCGCGGCGCAACGCATCGGGATCGTCCAACCCGCCGTTGCGGCCGAGGAACTCGGTGCGATCGGCGGTGAATGTGCGTCGGTCGCCATCGACATCGAAGAACGCCACGCGTCCGCCGAATTCGGTGTTGTAGGGATTGCGGGCGGTCAGCACGCCGCTCGCCGCATCCTGCTCGGTGACCACATGCATCTGCGACTTCACCCGGATATCGCCGAGTACCCATTCAACGTAGCCGGTCGCCGACAGCCGGCGCGCGCGACCCGACAGGTTGCGCAGCTTCAGTACCGAGAATTTCACCGCGTCACGCAGGCCGACGTAGACCCACAGCTCGCTGGCGATGCCGTCCTCGACATGTTCGTAGACGCTGTAGCCGAAGCCGTGACGCGTGCGGTATGCACCGCGGCCGCGCATCGGCAACGGCATCGGTGACCACACGTGCCCGCTCTCCTCGTCGCGCAGATAGAACGCTTCGCCGCCGGTGTCGGACACCGGATCGTTGTGCCACGGCGTCAGCCGGAACTCGTGCGCGTTCTCGAACCAGGTGTAGCCCGGCCCGCTCTCGCTGACCACGCTGCCGAGCTTCGGATTGGCCATGACGTTCGACCATGGCGCCGGCGTCGTCGCATCATCCTCGAGGACGATCACGTACTCGCGCCCATCGGCGGCGAACGCGCCGAGGCCGTTGTCGAACAGCATGTCGTCGGCTACCGCTTCGAATGGCCACGGATCCTCGTCGTGCGCGTCATCACCGCGCGCGGGCGGCAGCCCGTGCAGACCGGTGACGGGACGTTCGAGCGCGTCGTCGCCATCATCGGCGGCCAGGCGCGCCAGACCTTCGCTTGCAACCAGCAGCGGCGCCGTGCGCGCCGGCGTGACATGCCGCGCCACCTGCGCAGACAGCGTGCCGTACTGATCGCCCACGATCACCCGCGCCACCGACTGGATCAGGATGCGGTCTTCCTGCGAGATCTGCTGCGCCGGCCGGACAAAGATGCCGCCCGGACGATCGAGCACGTTGCCTTCCGGCCCCGCCGAGACGAGACCGAGGATCTGCTCCTGCAGTTCCTGCCGGTAACCCACCTGGTCTTCGTTCCAGATCACCAGATCGACCTGCAGACCCTTGAGGCGCCAGTACGCGTGCGCCTGCACCATCTGGCGGACGAGTTCGATGTTCTCGGCGACCGCGATCTGCACCAGCACGATCGGCAAGTCGCCGGAGATCGAATGGCCCCAGAGGCCAGACTGTCCACGGCGGTTTTGCAGCAGTACGGCGCTGTCTGCGCGCAGGAACGGGTGCGCGAACGTCAGAAGACCCGCGATGCGTTCGTACAGCTGCGCGTCGCCCTGCGTCGCGTTGATCTGCCGGCGCACGACCTGGCTGTGGGTCCACGCCAGATCGAACACGCGGTCCGCCAGACGCCGGTCGCGGTATTTGTCGAGCAGCGCGGCGCACGCGTCACGATCGCCACCGACACCGGTGACCAGATCGAGGATCGCGGTCTGTTCCGGTGCCAGCGTCACGCGGACGCGGATCGCGACGACCGGATCGAGCACCGAGCCGGCGGTATCCGACAGCGGTCCCGTGCTGCGCATCGCCAGTGGATCACGCGGCGTCAGCCCGCGGCCGATGAAGCGCGCGCGATCGGTCTCGTAGGAAATGTCGACGATGTCGGCGTCGTGCGCGGCGACGAGATGGAACATCCACGGCGGGATTTCGTCGTGCGCGCGCGGGCGCCGCGTGCACAGCAACGCCTGCTTGTCGCGCACGATTTCCGTCTGCACGAACAGGTTGCTGAAGGCCGGGTGCAGTTCGTCGGCAATCGCCGGCGCCAGCACGACTTCGGCATAGGTCGTGATCTCGATCGTGCGGGGGCGGCGCGAGCGGTTGCTCAGGCGCAGACGGCGCAACTCGATGTCGTCCTCGGCCGAGATCGCGATCTCCAGATGCGTTTCGACGCCGCGCCTGCGACCGCGGAACTCGGCCTTGGCGTCGGAGAAGATCGCTTCATAGTGCTCCACCGGCACGCAGGTCGGCTGATAGGCGGCCGACCACACGTCGCCGTTCTCGACATCCTGCAGATAGCAAAAGCTGCCCCAGTGATCGCGTGTGCCGTCTTCGCGCCAACGCACCACCGCCATGTCGTGCTGACGCAGATAGCCACCGCCCGCGCTGGTGAGCAGCGCATGCATACGACCGTTCGACAGCATCTGCACAGCGGGCCGCGTGGTGTCGGGCGTGCGGAACACGCGTAGCTGGGTTTCGTCACCGCCGCTGCTGGTGCGCATACCGACGGACTCGACCTCGTGCGGCCGGAACACGCCGGTGCGCGGCACACGCTCCTGCAACAGCAACAGCGTGGCCTGGAACTCGGCATCGGCGACGAAGCGCTTCTGCATCGGCTGCTCGCGCAGCAGATGATCGAGTGCGAGGAATCCCATGCCCTGGTGATGCGCCATGAACGAGCGCACCACCGCATGCGTCTGACCGCGCGGCAGGCGCGAGGGCGTGAAATCGATCGCCTCGAACAGGCCGAAGCGCCCGGAGAAACCGGCCGCATCGAGCCGCTGCAGGTTCTGCGTCGCCGCTTCCGGTGCGACCATCAGCGCCATCATCGTCGCGTAGGGCGCAATCACCAGATCCTCGCCGAGTCCGCGCTTGAGTCCGAGCCCCGGCACACCGAACGCCCGGTACTGGTAGTTCATCCGCGTATCGACGGTGTTGTAGCCGGATTCCGAAATGCCCCAAGGCACATCGTGCTGGCGGCCGTAGGCGATCTGCGCCTGCACCGCGTGGCGTGCGGTCTGGTCGAGCAAGGTATCCGGATAGCTCGGCATCACCAGCTGCGGCATCAGGTACTCGAACATCGAGCCGCTCCACGACAGCAACGTCGCGTCGCCATCGACCTCGGTCAGCAGACGACCCAGTGCGAACCACGTGTCTTGCGGCAACTGTCCCTGCGCGACCGCGACGAAGCTGCACAGACGCGCCTCGGATGCCAGCAGATCGTAGTGGCCCTGGTCGAGACGGCGGTTGTCGACGTCGTAGCCGATCGACAGCAGATGCCGCGCGCGATCGTAGAGAAAGCCGTATTCCATCAACGAGAACTGGCCGGAGATATGGGCCAGTCGCTCCAGTTCATGGACCTGTGCACAGGCCCAGGCGCGCACTCCTGGGGCGACGCCCGGCGCGCACAGCGCACGCAAGGAAGGCACGCCGTCTTCAGCGGTCAGACTGCCGGCTGTGGCCGCCGATGCGGGCAGGCACGCAGCCAGCGCCTGGCGCGCGTGCTCGCACGCGTCGATCAGCCGCGCCGACCAGTGCGCCGGCGCATCTTCCTGTGGATCGTAGGTATCGACCGGTGGCGACAACGCCGCGAGCGGCAACGCGAGCGCGGCCAGCGCCTCAATCGTTTCCAGCGCGTCACGCAGGGTGTCCGGCGACGTGGCCAGCGCGATCGAAAGACGCGCATCGAATGCTTCGATCGCCACGTTCCAGGCCGGATCCGCCCCGACCTGCTGCGCATGCAGTTCGCGCAACACGCCGAGCGTATGCGCCAGACCCGCGAAAGTCTGCGGTGCCAGCACCGGCGCATCGATCAGGCCGAGCAGGCCCTGTCGCAACGTCAGCAAATGCCCCGCGAGATTGCCGCTGTCGACGGTGGAAATGTAGCGCGGTGGCAACGGCGCCAGCGTTTCGGTGTCGTACCAGTTGTAGAAGTGCCCGCGGTGGCGCTCCATGCGATCGAGCGTGGCGAACACGCGCTGCGTGCGTTGGACGACTGCAGCGGTCTGCAGATAACCGAAGTCCCAGGCGCCAAGATTCGCCAGCAGCGACAGGCCGATGTTGGTCGGCGACGTGCGCCGCGCGATGACCAGCGACGGATGCTCCTGGATGTTGTCCGGTGGCAGCCAGTGGTCTTCTTCGCGGATGTTGACCTCGAAGAACGCCCAGGTACGACGCGCGAGACGCCCGAGAAACGCCAGCTCGATCGTCGACAGCTGTGCACTGCGCTGCGGCGGCGCGCGTCCCAGCCATGCCATCAGCAGCGGCGAGGCTGCCCACAGCACCAGTATCGGACCGGCCACCCACAGCGCCGCAGGATTGGTCCGCATCACCAGCAGCCCGATCAGCAGCGACAGCACGGGCGCGCCCCACATCGCGCGCAGTTCCGCTGCCATGCCGCTGCCGAGCGAGCGCTCGACCTCGCTCGACGGGTTCCACTGCAGCAGATGCCGGCGACTGACCAGCGTGCGCCACAAGGTCAGCGCGATGGCCGACAGGCTGAACATCGCTTCGTAAGGCAGGCAGGCGAAGTTGACCGTGGCCCGCACCAGGCCACGGCCGGTTGCATCGCCCACCTGCAGCAAGTGCGTGTCGATGCGCATGTCCGCCGGCTTCGACAGCAGATCACGCAGCGCCGGGATCAGCACCGGCGCGAAGAACACGGTCAGCAGCCAGAACGTCCAGGCCAGCGGCGACGCAAGCGTGGCCCAACCGAACACCAGCAACACGAGTGCCGCAGCGGGCACCAGACTGCGGCGCAGATTGTCGATGAGCTTGCCGCGCGACAGCCACGACAGCGGATTGCGCACCCGGCCGTCGTGTGCGGTCGGTACCCACGGCATCACCCACGGCAGTAGTTGCCAATCGCCGCGGATCCAGCGATGGCGACGCTTGACGTCGGCGGCGTAGCGCGCGGGGTAGTCCTCGTACAGACGCACATCGCTGACCAGGCCGGCACGCGCGTGGCAGCCCTCGAGCAGGTCGTGGCTGAGGATGCGGTTGTCGGGAAAACGGCCGTGCAGCGCCTGCTCGAACGCGTCGACGTCGTAGATGCCCTTGCCGACGAACGAGCCCTCGCCAAACAGATCCTGGTACACGTCGGAAACGGTGCGCGTGTACGGATCGATGCCCGGCTCGCTGCCGTACATGCGCGCGTAGCGGCTGATGCGACGGCCACTGAAGCTGCTGCCGACGCTCGGCTGCAGAATGCCGTAGCCGCGGGTCACGCGATTGCGCTTCGGGTCGAACACCGCGCGGTTGAGCGGGTGCGCCAGCGTGCCGACGAACGCGCGCGCGGCGTCGCGCGGCAGCCGTGTGTCGGTGTCGAGTGTGATCACGTAGCGCACGTTGGCCAGCACCTCGGTGCGGCCGACAATCTGCTGGAACGCGCCCGTGCCGGCGCCGCGCAGGAAGCCATTCAACGCAGCGAGCTTGCCGCGCTTGCGCTCCTCGCCGATCCAGCGTCCCTCGCCTGCGTTCCAGGTGCGCGGGCGATGGAACAGGAAGAACCGGTCGCCACCGGGCGCGGGGCTGTCGGCGATATAGCGCTGGTTGAGGCCCGCGATCAGCGTGGACGCGTGCGCCAGCACTGCAGCATCGCCGGGCAACGTCTGCTGGTCGGCATCGAGATCGTCACTGAGCAGCGCGAAATGTAAGTGCGGATCGCGGTTGGCGAGGAACCGCACCTCCAGCCCTTCGACCAGCGTATCGACGCTGGCGATGTCGCCGAACATACAGGGCACGACGACCAGCGTCCGCTCGCTCGCCGGCAGGCCCAGCGAGAAATCCAGACGCGGCAGCGGCTTCGGCGCCACGATGACCGTCGCCAGCCAGTTGGTCAGCGCGATGCCGAGTTCGCTGAACACCAGCAGGCCGAGCACGATGAGCACCCACGCCGGCACCCAGGGCACGAGGTGCGCCCCCGATTGACCAAGCAGGCCGGTCGTCGCCAGCGCCACGACGATGGCGATCAGTGCCAGATAGACCGGCAACGGCACGGTACGCGGCGCCATGCGCGCCTTGCGGTGTCCGTGCGCGGACGCGAGCGTGGCCACGGTGCGGTCGATCCCGTCATCGACCAGGTAATAGCCGACATGCGCCTCGATGCGGTCGGCCGGATGTGCCTGCGCCAACTGCACCGTGGTCTGCGCGACCTGCACTTCGCTGGCACCGGAGCGCCTGGCGATCGTCTCGACCGCATGGCGGTAATGATCGCGGGTGGCGAAATCCATCAGGACATAAGTCCCCGCCGGGTCTTCGCGCAGCGCTGCGTCGACCAGGCTCATGGTCTCGACGTACTCGCGCCAGTCCATGTTCGCGAGGAAGCGCAGACTGCCGATGCTGTTGCCGATCGACACCTGGTCGGCGGCCTGCTGCTGGCTTTCTGCGTGCACCAGCGCATCGATTCGCAGACCGGTGTCGGTCAGCCACTGCTCGATCCACGTCAACGGCATCGACAGCAGCGCGCCGCGGCCGTGGAGACCACGTGTCAGTTCCGCAACGAACGCGCCCGTCGCCGGCGGCTGGCTGCGCGCCATGTCGGCGACCACCAGCACCACATCCTTCGGCGCCTCAGCCGCCGTGGCGTTCAGACGCTCGGCCCATCCCCGCGCGCGTCGATGGTCGCGGCCGTCGCGGATGACGCCCGCAGCCATGCGGCGAAGGTTTTCCAGCACCGCGAGGCGCAGCATGATCGGAATCGCCCACAGCTCGCCGAGTGTCAGCGGCGTGACCGACTGGTAGGCCGCGACGAAGCGGCTCAGCGTGACCGCATCCACCTGCCCATCGCCGTGCGCGACCGCTTCCATCGCCAGGTCGTAAACCCGCGGCAGACCTGCCGACGCGCCGTGTGACAACGCCGGCAGTTCGCGGCTGTATCCCTTGGGCAGATGCCGCCGCGCCAGCCGCATCTGCTCTTCGATCAGGTGGTAGTTGTCGAGCAGCCATTCACCGGCCGGCGTGATGCGGATATCGTCGCGCACCATCAGCGACAGGAATGTGCGCGCATCCTCGAGCAGCGCCGCGTTGTCGCTGAGCCGTGCGAGCAGCCGGTCCGGCACGCGACCGGTGTGGATGCGATGGGTCAGCGCGAGCGCCTTGCCGTGCAGCTCCATCTGTTCGGCGCTGAAGAGCTGCGCACGAAGCGGCGCCTCGGCCTCGAGGTCGTTGGAAACGGTGGGGTGCGACAACCGACCGAACCGGCTGCGCAAGCGCAGCCAGCGGCGGGACATCCTCGAAGCAGCGTGCATGGAGGATCCTGTCAAGCCGACGGCCTGCTTGCCGCTAGGTTGCGCCTCGACCGTCCGCGCCGGCGTGATGAAGACGCTTGCACGCAAGCCAATAATCACGCGCCGCGGCCCACACCGACGTGACATGCGTGCCGCATGCCGGCCCGATTGTCGAACACACGCATGCGACCGGGCATCGGTCTTCAGAATTCAGAACGGATTCGGCATGACGGGGCGCTCGGCCAACCCTGCGGCACATTGGCGCGGAGACGATCTCCATCCGCGCCGGATCTTCGTTCCACCTCATCCCACTGCATCAAGGGATGGAGGTGGTGGGCGGTACAGGGTTCGAACCTGTGACCCCTACCATGTCAAGGTAGTGCTCTACCGCTGAGCTAACCGCCCGAAGGGTGCGAATCATACACCGGATTCGCGCGTTGTCGAATACCCCCCGCGCAAAATTTTTATCGAACCAGGCTCGCGTCCTTGATCTGACGGATCTGATCGCGGATGCGACCGGCGGCCTCGAACTCCAGATCGCGCGCGTGCTGATACATCTGCTGCTCCAGCGCCTTGAGGCGCGACGCCAGCTTGTCGGGCGAGAGCGCCGCGTAATCCTCGGCCGGCTCGGCGACTTTGCGGCTCTTGCCGCGTCCCTTCTTCTCCATCTCGGGCTCGGCGCGGGCGCCTTCCATGATGTCGACGATCGCGCGTGCCACCGATGTCGGGGTGATGCCGTGCTCGGTGTTGTACTCGACCTGCTTGGCCCGGCGGCGATCGGTCTCGTCGAGCGCCATCTGCATCGAGTTGGTCACCCGGTCGGCGTAGAGGATCGCCTTGCCGCGCAGGTTGCGCGCCGCGCGGCCGATCGTCTGGATCAGAGAACCGCCCGAACGCAGGAAGCCTTCCTTGTCCGCATCGAGGATCGCCACCAGCGACACCTCAGGCATATCGAGGCCCTCGCGCAGCAGGTTGATGCCGACCAGCACGTCGAACTTGCCGAGCCGCAGGTCGCGGATGATCTCCACGCGCTCGACCGTGTCGATGTCCGAGTGCAGATAGCGCACCTTGATGTCGTGTTCGCCGAGGTACTCGGTGAGGTTCTCGGCCATGCGCTTGGTCAACACCGTGATCAGCACGCGGTCGCCCATCTCGACCCGCTCGCGGATCTCGCCGAGCACGTCGTCGACCTGGCTGGCGACCGGGCGGATCTCGACCTGCGGATCGATCAGGCCGGTGGGGCGCACGACCAGTTCGGTGATCTGCCCTTCCGACTTCTCCAGCTCGTACTTGCCTGGTGTTGCCGACACGAAGATCGCGCGCGGCGCACGGCCTTCCCACTCCTCGAACTTCAGCGGCCGGTTGTCCATCGCCGATGGCAGGCGGAAGCCGAAGTTCACCAGCGTTTCCTTGCGCGAGCGGTCGCCCTTGTACATCGCGCCGATCTGCGGAACGGTCACGTGCGACTCGTCGACGACCAGCAGCGCGTCCGGTGGCAAGTAGTCGAACAGGCACGGCGGCGCCTCGCCAGGCATGCGCCCGGTCAGGTGCCGCGAATAGTTCTCCACGCCGTTGCAGTAGCCGACCTCGGCCATCATTTCCAGATCGAACTGGGTGCGCTGCTGCAGCCGCTGCGCCTCGACCAGCTTGTTCTCGGCATAGAACTGCTCCAGCCGCGGCGGCAGTTCGGCCTTGATCGCCTCCACGGCCTCGAGCGTCGTGCGGCGCGTGGTGACGTAATGCGACTTCGGGTAGATCGTGTAGCGCGGCAGCGTACGCTTGGTCTCGCCGGTCAGCGGATCGAACTGGGTGATGCGTTCGATCTCGCCATCGAACAGCTCGATGCGCAGCGCGTCCATTTCCGATTCCGCAGGATGGATGTCGATGACCTCGCCGCGCACGCGGTACGTACCGCGGCGCAGCTCGGTGTCGTTGCGGCTGTACTGCATCGCGGTCAGACGCTGGATCAACTCGCGCTGGTCGATGCGCTCGCCGCGCACCATGTGCAGCACCATCCGGAAATACTCGTTCGGATCCCCGAGGCCGTAGATTGCTGATACCGAGCACACCACGATCGCGTCGCGGCGCTCGAGCAGCGCCTTCGTCGCCGACAGCCGCATCTGTTCGATGTGCTCGTTCACCGAACTGTCCTTCTCGATGTACGTGTCCGAGGACGGCACATAGGCTTCGGGCTGGTAGTAGTCGTAATAGCTGACGAAATACTCGACCGCGTTGTGCGGGAAGAACGACTTGAATTCGCCGTAGAGCTGCGCCGCCAGCGTCTTGTTCGGGGCCATTACCAGCGTCGGCTTCTGCACCTGCTGGATCACGTTCGCGATCGTGTAGGTCTTGCCCGAGCCCGTCACGCCGAGCAACGTCTGATGCGCCAGCCCGGCCTCGAAGCCGTCGACCAGCTTTTCAATCGCCTGCGGCTGATCGCCGGCCGGCTGATACGGCGAGACGAGCTGAAACGCGGCGGGATGGATGACTTCGTTCATGGCGAGGGACGATCCGGGGAAGCATGGGACATGGGGATGGAAGCGGCCGGCGACAACAGAAGCCCGGTGCCATCAGCCAGATGCGGTCAGGGCCAGGACATGATCGCGGCGCCACCGCCCACGGTAGCAGTGGGCGGTTTCCGACCTCCACGCGGGACGCCGGCCGGCTGCAACGCCACGGGAACAGGCGGACTCTGAACGACCTGCAGGATCGCAGGTACCCGGTGCAGGACCTGAGACGGGCGCGGCGAACGGACATGACGGAACCGCTCGCCACCGCACACCGAAGGCTCCGCCCAGCGACAGGACAAGGATGTCCTCATGCGCCAGCAACACGGACTCACCCTCATCGAGCTGATGACCACGCTCGCCATCCTCGCGCTCCTCGGCACGTTCGGACTCTCCGCATTCGCCGAGACGCTGGCCCGGCATCGTGTCCAGACCGCCTTGCACCTGATCAGCGCGGACCTCGCAATGGCCCGCAGCACGGCGATCATGCGCCGGAACCAGGTGGTCGCCTGCCCCGGCGACGCCCTGCTCGGTTGCCGCTTCGACGCCGACTGGAGTCGTGGCTGGATCGTCTTCACCGACCCCGACGGCAATCGCCAGCCTGACACGCAAGACGACCTCATCCGGGTCGCCAACGCCCCATCCGGCGCGCCGCAGAGCATCCGGCTCGCGTCGACCCGCAACTTCGTTCGATACCAGCGCGATGGCCGCAGCGCAGGCACCAACCTGACGATCAATGTCTGCCGCGGCGATGCACTAGGTGGACAGGTGGTCGTGAACAATCTGGGACGCGTGCGAAGTGCCCGACCGAAGCGGGAGACCGCGTGTCCGTTCTAAGCGCTCCGACGACCAACGAGGCGCTTCGATTGGCAGGTTTGCGGGCGGAAGCCTGACCTCGACGGGCGACGATCATGCAAATTTCAAACAACATGCGAAACAGCGCTTGACCCTTTCCGCCAACCGACTAGAATGTGCGTCCCCGCCCGAATAGCTCAGCTGGTTAGAGCACTTGACTGTTAATCAGGGGGTCGTTGGTTCGAGTCCAACTTCGGGCGCCAAGATCAAGAAAAAAGCCGCGGAGCAATCCGCGGCTTTTTTTGTGGCTGGCTTACCAGCATTCTGTTCCAGGGCCACTCGCGGTTTTTTGACCCGCCTGATCGATTGTTAGCGTCAAGCACCTGACATCATTGGCCTGCCCGCCTTGCGGCACCGCCTGTAAGACGAATGTCGTCGCGGCCTCATCTTGGCCCTGCCGGCTCAGCACATAACGTACTTCGCCTGTACGAGGAGAATTGCGGTCTCCAGCAGGTACCTGCTCCCAGAACTTCGCATATGACCCTCTATTGATCGTCCGATAGCGTTCTGCGCGCTGAGCGAGCTCTACGAGGTCCGCCTTGGCCTGCCCCCGGTGCCCCTTCCGCACCGCATCCTGATACATCGGCAGGGCGATCCCGACAAGGATCGCCACGATGGCAACGACGACCATCAATTCGATCAAAGTAAAGCCGAGTTGGCGGCGGAACGATAACGGCTTCAGAACTTTTGATGGCGTCACTTGATCTGTCTCCACGACTGGCGTCCACAGGGCCTGGGCAGGACGAAGGCTCCCGGATACACGACAACCTGGCACTCCTCGAAGGTCGGGCAATCCATGGTCGCAGGATCGCACGCACTACCGTCCGGCTGATTGATGATGGTATCCGTGCTGATGGCAGCGACCGAGTTGCTCGTGACCGGAGCGCCACCACCGTCGATGCGGATCGCACCACAGTCCGCGCCTGTACACGCGGAATCGGTAGAAGGCAGCACCTGCACGTTCGCCAAGGCGCCCGAACCGGACAGCAGATCCAGCCCGTACACGAAGTTGTCGCCGCCCGGATTGCAGCTGTCTTCCGACGGCGTGAACGTCGTGAAAAACACTCGGCCACTCTGGATACGCGGTGTGGCGATGAAACGCTCGCCGCTCGGGCGGAAACCTGGCGTATCGCCTTCGGTATCGTAGACCTGCAGGTCAAGATACCAACCGCGCCGCGCGTTCGTGCCGGAATACGCCACGCGGGTGCGGCTGATGCTACGGATCACTTCCCCGTTGTCACCCGTACCAGTGCCGGTAATGGACTGCGCCTGGAGCGCCGATCGCCCACCTCCGATCGCGGTTCCATTGTCGAAGACCGCATACAGCGACTGCACCGATGGATCCTGGGGTACGTCATTGTCGCCGGGCTGACTGCCGCGATCGAACAGATATCGGCCTGTTCCGAAGTACACCATGACGCCGGTACCAGGGCCTGCGGCAACGCGGATACCACCGGTGATGGCCTGCGGCTCTGCGTCGATCGCGGCATTGAAAAGCGGCAGGCCGCCGTTCGCCACGGTCCAGTCAGCGTCAGTGGTCGCCCCCAAGTCGAACTTCCACAGGTTGCCTTGCAGATCACCGCCATAGATCGTGTCGACCTTTCCGTTTCCGGATTTATCGATTGCAGTGATTTGGCCCAAGCCGTTGAAGGGCGCAATACGCTTCGCGCAGAAGTTTCTCACGAGCTCAAAGCCGCTGGCGGCTTGACAAAGCCAGTCGGCGACGGGATTCGTGGCGATCGCGCCTCGATTGCCATCGTTGGCGGTCAACTTGCGGATCACCTGACCTGTGTAGGCATCCAGCACGTAAAGCGACGGATCATTGAGATTGCCGCCATAACCATTGCCGAAGAGCACCCCCCAGCGATCGTTCTCCAGCGGCACGATCAGCGGCTTGCCAAAGACATGGCCGATGTCGTTGTCAACGCTGCTGTTGCGTTCCCAACGGATGCTGTTCTCATCAAGGTTGCCAGGATCGCTGACATCCAGTGCAAACACCGAACGCGCGCCCGCACCGGTCGATCCCACGAGAATCGTGCGCCAATCGCGCGCGCCGCCAGTGCCGACCTTGACGTCGCCAACGCTGATCTGTCCATCAACGTAGTAACGATGCTCATAGACGTCGTCGGTCTTCGCCAGCAGCGCCATATTCTTCAGCACGGCATTGGGAATATAGGCGAAGCGTTCGACGCCCGCGCCCTCTGCCGCGCAGGGAAGTCGCGCATTGACAACGCAAGGCACGGTGCCGGCGAAGAAGCCGTGCAACATGCCGTCATTGGCGCCGACATACGCCATGGCATCACGGCCCGCCTTGATGTCCAGATAACCCTCGTTGCCGTTCCTTGCGACATACCCGGAAAACATCGGGTCCGACTGCATGCCGTAGCCCAGATCGGCACGTGGCGACGCAACCACCGGCTCGGAATTGATGATGCTTCCGATGACCGAGCCGCGTTGCCGCAGGTTCGTCACCGCGCCGTTCGTGGACTCTCGTGAGCGATCGCCCCGCAGATACGAAACGATTTCCGCCGCCGAATAATTCCGGCTCGTTCCGTAATCCCCATTGTCGATATCGGCCTGGTAAACACCGATCGCGCCACGACGATCGGTCTCATTGGCACCCAGACGGTCGGCCAGGAATGGAACGCGCGCGTCCGCCGGGAGCGTATTGGTGCCATCGCCGGCGCCGCGCAACGTATAGATCTTGCGCGCCGCGGCCGCGGGCAGACTGCCCTCCGCACTCCACAGCTGCGCACCGACCGATCCATTCGCATTGATCGCGAGCGCGCTGAGGTTGCCCGTCCAGTCGCTTCCGTTGCGCTCACGCTTGAAGGTGGGCTGCAGAGTGAAGGATTCAGCACCGACGCGGGCGCCATTCAAGGTCCGGCTGCCGGCCTCCACGTCTTGGTTTGCGATGTCGTCGAACGCTTCAGAGAGCTGCTTGCGCAGGTTCAGCGGATTGGTCACCAAGAAGTAGTTGTCAGGATCACCGTGCCCCGGCGCACCGGGAGCCGCACTGTCCCAATTGGCAGGATCCGGGGCGCCATACTTCGCTGCGTACCAGAGCGGATCACGCAGCTGGGTCGCTGCAATCGACGTGCTCGGTGAGAACTGACGTGTCGAGGTGAAACCCAGACCCTGATTGCAGGGCGCGCTCCCCATCTGCCCCACGCATTCGCCGGCCCAACGCTGAGGATTCGAGGTAGACGGCGTGTTGAGCTCATAACGCGACGATGCCTGATCGCCGTTGTCCCGATCGCGTACCTCCAAGTAAGCGCCATCGCGCGTCGTACCGGAAATGATGTACCCCATGTTCTGGTTGGCGCTGCCGGCCGCATACTCCGACGTCAAATTCACGTTCAGTGTTCTGTTGTCGCTGTTGGCCACGATCTCGTAACGGACAATGGCGTCCATGTCGTGATCATTACCCTGCTCCACGTCCTCGTAATTGATCCGGAATACGGCACGCGGCCGCCCGCCATTGACCGTCACGTCGATAGCCTGCTGCGGGAAGTTTTTATATTCCTCGACGTAGAAGTCGACGATCGTGTTCGTCGGCTTGCGGGTCGCGCCGCCATAGGTACCGCTGACGGTCTTGGCGAAGGGCACCAGGGTTACCGTGTTGCCACCGATCGGAAATTCGATGCGTGGCAGCGGCGACGCCAGAGCGATCGAGTAGGTATGGACGTTCAAGTTTTCGGCCGCGGCATTGATATTCGCGACATTGCGCGCATAGCGCGCCACGCTTGCGGTGTAGTAGGTGCCCATCTTGCCAGGCTCTTCCGGCGACAGACCCCGGATATTGCCGAAGCTGGACGCCGATTTAACGGTCGGATTGGCATCGCGCAACGTTCCAACTTCGCCAATGAACACATTGCGGGGACCCGCGCCAAATTCGGCGTTCCAGATCGCCTGCCCCTCAGTGGATGCGCTGAACCCCGAGATAGTGCCCGGCGTGGTGCCGGTCGTCGTCACCGCGCCGCTGAACGCGCTGCCCGGCAAGTCACCGTCGTAGCTGGGATTAATGTCGCTGATGATCGTCTGCACCGGACGCGAACAAGCGGGATAGTTCAGGCCGGTGCCGCTGCTGGCGTAGGGGTCCCTCCACTCGGGCGTCGGCAGACCCAGGATCCGGTCTTCGTCACCCGCCGTGCTGCCACCGGTTGCAAACCGGGGTGTCGCGCTGGCTGCGCCTGCGAAGTAGCGCATGCTCTCGTAGAGCATCTCGGCGATCGGGTTGCCCCACATGCGGCATTCGCCGTTAACGATCGCGCGGTCGCCAATCGCCGGACACCCACCATTACCGGCATTCCAGTTCCAGTTCTGATCGCTGGAGATGTTGTCCGTGCCGGAGTTGTAGCCGCCACCGATCATTCGCAACCGATCGATGCTACGCGCGATGCCTTCGACATCGGTACGGAAAACACCAGAATTCGCGTCGATCTCGGATGCGAAGTTCGCGACATTGCGACGCAGTACACCACCCTCGAGATTGTTACGTTGCGAGCCCGTGATCAGGCCGAAATACATCTTCTGCGACTCGCCGTAATCGTGCAGGATCCCTGTCGGCTTGGCGCGGCCATTCGGATACACCTTGCATGTGGTATCACGCAGGGCTTCGGTGGTGGGGCATGCCTCGACACGGACTAGATAGTCGTCGCGGGTCACGCCCCCCGCCGTCGGGGTGAGGTTGTAGGTGGAGAGCGAAAGATTGCGAAGTCCGGTCTGCCCGGCTCCATTGCCGCCGGGCACAACTTCCCACGGCAGCCATGCGAGTCCAATCAACCGACGCCTGTAGCGCAGCACATACTTGTCGCCGCCTGCAGCCTGCTCGTGCCGGAACTTGATGTCATACGTCTGACCAGCTTGAAGCTGGAGCACGCCGGTCGAATTGGTGAGGCAATTGCAGACATCATGACCTCCGTAATATCCAGCTTGCCCCCCGGGCACCAGCACACCGTTGCGGCGAATCTCGAAGTCGACTGCGTCGTCACCATCTACCGCGAACTGGAATTCATCCAATGTGCCCGCACTGTTACCGACCTGGAACCGGCCGGTAATGATGCTCATGTAATTGGTATTGGCGCCGACCGGATTGCAGTCGTTGCCCAGACAATTGATCGTGCTGCGAGATACATTGACAGCGAGCGCGTTCGCGGAGATCGCGAAACTCGCCTCCCTGTTGTCGAACTCGGCCCGGTTCGCCGGATGCCCGGGATGCGCGGGCGTTGTACCACCGGAAGTACAACTGACTCGCTGGTCGGAAGCGTTGAAGCAGTTGTTGCCGGCAACGGGACCTTCGATCGACAGCCAGTTCCAGACGCGATAGGGCGACTGTTTGAGTACGCGAAAAAGCGGAGCCTGATAATTCGGGAACAGGAAAGAATTGCCGATACCCGTCGTCGTCGTTACGGCGAACAGGTGATAGCGCCCGTTGTTGGGAATCGTGAGCGGCGCATAGTTGCCGATGTCGTAACCGTCGCGCGCGACGCTCTGGTACTCCTTGCCCCAGCTGTGCGCGTCTTGCGGGAAAAACGCACCTTGTAGGATGGTCTGCGACGTAGTATCAGTCTGGCGCCAGCCGCCATAGAGCACGCGACGCAATGCGTCCATGCGCGAGGTCGTGAGATAATTCAGGAAGTCACCGCTCCATTCGCCGGCTCTCTTTCCGCACGTTTTGTTGGGTGCCTCGGTTGCCGGGATAAAGTGACCGCCGCTCGTCGTGGACCATCGATAACAGGCAAACGAATTGAAGTAGCCGTAGTAGTCGATCTTGTAACGGGATTCCCCTTCAACAGGGTTTGCCTTAAGCTCCCAGCCGCGATACCCCACATCCAGACCGCCGTCACCATCCAAATCTGAGGCGTCGTTGTACGCCTCGTAGTAGATCTTGTGATCCTTGCCCATCACCAGCATGTTGAGGGGCGGCACCGCGTCACGGAGATACAGCGGCGACTGTGCAATGGGCGGCGCGTTTCCCGCGACGAATAGCGGATCGGAGCGCAAGGCCAGACTGGTCAAGCCAGCAGCGACAAGAACGACACCGACGGCGCCGAAGCGGATGAGTTTTCCGGATTTCATTCGAGTCTCCTCGCGTCTCACGGGATGAACACGGTATCGACGGTTGCTTCAGAACTGGGAAGCAACGCGCGATCCCGTGAGAAGGCGGTGATCTGATAGATCTGGTCAGTCCGCTCTGCTTCGTTGGAGGGCACGTCGAGCGCGCCCCATGCGAAGCAGAGATCGAGGCGGCGTACATGCTGTTGATCGGACTGCCAACCCTGGAAATCTGGCGTCGCAGCGCAGTTGGTGGGCGGCACGTTGGTGGTCGGGTTTCCGCCCGCGAGCACCTCATTCTTCAACGCTATTTCTGTCAAACGCGCGCCTGACTCCGCGTTCTGGAAGGCCATGTTTGTGGCCATGTAGTTGGCGGCCATACGCTCTTGCAGTCCCGCGACTTGCAGCGCGACGATGCCAATCAGTGCCAAAAGAATCAGCAGGATCAACGCGACATAAAGCACGGCGCCTGACTGGTCTCGTGGGGAATGTAGTGGATGCATCATCGAATCAGTTCCCGAAAAGTCGGTTGCGCAGGGCGATGCTGTCTTCGTAGACCGCGCGATAGCGCGTGTCTTCGGGCGGCGTCATGATCACGCCGAGGGCCGACAAACGCACGGTCGCTGCCGCTCGCTGCGCGGCGGCAGAAGCATCCGGACTGCGCGCAACGATACCCACCTGCACCATGCCTACACGTCGCCAGGCGTGTTCGTAGTTGGCCGCACCCGAGGGAAGGAGCGCATTGGCGACGACGCTCGCGCCAATGTTGCCGGTGGGACGCCCGGCGGTGCCGGTATTGCTGTCCTGACCGAACTGCAACTGCAGCGACTCAACGCCTTCCACCAACTCTTCCTTTGAATGCGCGAGCGCGCCACCTGGCGCAGCGAAGTAGCGCAGCCGATAAAGCGCAGGGCTTTGCTCATCGTTAAGCCCCACGTAATACACGACACTCTCTGCCCTATAAACCATCGCTTGACCGACGGTGAACTGTGGGGTCGTGTCAAAAGTCGAGGCGTTGAGGCCGCCTGCCGTAACCGTGATGCGGTTTCCAGCGACAGTGGAGCCATTGAAGACACCAGCCTGCATACAGTCGGCAATGCCGAAAAGGCCTGGCGCAGTGGTGCCCTCGGTGAGATGCGTCATCGTATCCACATCGATGACGGTGCTCGAGCCCGGGGTAAATGAAGTGACCTGAGCGCCTGTTGGCGAAAAGAAGCGCAAAGCGATGATATCGCTTCCCTGGACGGGCGCCCCGGTGCCCCCGCCTACCAAGTCTGCATAAAGGGCCGCCGGCAATGCTGGCGCCCACGCACTGGCATCAGGCGCCAGGTCGGGGTTGGCAGAGAGCGTCACTGTATCGCCACTGGAAGTATCGACTGCGTTGAAACCTTCAATACCTAGATCGAATCGCAGAGCGTTGGGCGAAGCAGCGTAGTCGGACGTTGGTGATGGGCCAGTGCCGAACTGCTGATCTGGCGTCAGGAACGTCGAGATGAGGGCAGGTCGAGATGCGGTGACGTTAGCAGGCAGGAAGCGTGACTGGTCGTTAACGCAGCCCATGTGTCCAGCCATGCGGATGTCGCGCTGCAGAATGTCGATCGCGAAGCGTCCGTTCTCCTGGGTCCGCGCTAGGCCGGTGGATAGCTGGTAGGCCGTACGCGAAGCCGCGAAGACCTGCACTAGCGCCAGAATGAGCAACGAGCCGATTGCAAGGGCAATCAAAATTTCGATCAGCGACAGACCCGCCGATTGCAGACGCTGATTGCGGTTCATAGGGTCGTTTCCAATTCGATTTCCCCTGCACCGTCGAGTGCCGCCATGCTCTCCTCGTTCCAGATCACCCTCACCCGGACATTAGGCGCCCCGGCCACATCAACGATCGCATAGGCCTCAGGCCCGAGAGACTCGCGGACCTCGCATTGCCAGCGCGCGATATTGTTGGCGTTCGACGTGATCGGGAAAGTTGCGCAGCCTGTTGCAGCAATCGGCGCGACGCCAGCGAAACTGGCTTCATTCATCTCGTATGAAGCGATCTGCGAGCGGTTGGTGCGAATGGTGTCAAGTAGTTCGCTGGCTAGATTGACGGCGATCGTGCGTTGCTGCGCGCTTTGGGTGTAGCGCAGGTTTGTGGTTTGCAGCAGCGCGAGGCCCAGCAGCCCGACTGCAAGCACCACGAGCGCAATCAGCACTTCGATCAGCGAGAATCCGCTTTGCCTGCGGTTACCGATTGAACGGACCCGAGACCGAACACACGACATATCAGTGTGCCTCAAGGACATGCCAACCTCCGCGTGGTGAGCTGACCAACCAGATTCACTGTCATCGTTCGGATCAGCTCCTGCCCTGACGGGCAATCCGCAGGCTCCAATCTGATCTCGGTCGAAGTATCAGGCCGACCGCGCGCATCAAAAGCGATTGAGCCGCGCGCAGCTGCACCCGTGATCGCCTCGGCGGACAACATAAGCTGTGGATGCGCATCGATAACGCGCACGATCGTGTCGCCGGCATCAAGCGTGGAGTTTGCGGCACCTGCATTTGCCCACACAAGCCAGCCTGCGTTCCAGTCATCTCCGCAATTTGCTCCATCAGAGGTTGCGCAGATACCCCCTCCTAAGGTGGTGCGAATACCCTCACTGCGCGCCAGCGCGACACTCCCGATAACCTCATTGGTCGTCGTCGCGATGCGGTTGCTACGCAACGCGCTTTGGAAACTCGGCAAACCGATTGCCAAGAGGATGGCAACGATCGCAATCGTCACCATCAGCTCGACCAGACTGAACCCCGTGACACGCCTGAGCGGCATGCTATCCCCTTTCCCCGGGCGCATTTCCGCCCAATGAACAGTCTATAAAGCTTAGGGGAAGACGCAAGCCAGCCCGGACGAACGGTCATTCAAGCAGCATGAGCGCATCTCGCAAATGCGGGTCCGAAGCAAGCACCCCGCAGGAGGAACGGCGATGTCCGGCAGACCAGGAGGACGAACTGACCTCTCAGGAAACCACTTCGTAACAGGGCCTGTAGTCCCCCGCGATCTTCATCCGGCGCTGCTCGACGAATGCGCGCAACAGGGCGTCGAGTGACTGCATGATGTCGCGGTCGCCATTGATGCGGAATGGGCCGAACGCTTCGACGCGGCGCAGGCCGTCTTCCTTGACGTTGCCGGCGACGATGCCGGAGAACGCGCGACGCAGGTCGGCCGCGAGTTCGTGCGGTGGCCGGCCGTGGTGCAGATCGAGCGCGGCCATGGCTTCATGGGTGGGCACAAAAGGCTGCTGGAGGTCCAGCGGAATCGACAGCGACCAGTTGAAGTAGAACGAGTCCTTGTGCGCGACCCGGTACTCTTTGACCTTGCGGATGCCGGCAGACATGCGGCGCGCAACCTGTTCCGGATTGGCGACGATAATCTCGTAGCGCGACGCGGCTTCGTCACCGAGGGTCAGCCGGATGAACTGGTCGATCTGCTCGAAGTACGGCGCCGACGCGGTCGGGCCGGTCAAGATGAAAGGGAACGGGATGTCACGATTCTCTTCCTGCAACAGCAGGCCCAGCAGATAGAGAATTTCTTCTGCCGTGCCCACACCGCCGGGGAACACGATGATGCCGTGACCCAGGCGCACGAACGATTCGAGACGCTTCTCGATGTCCGGCATGATCACCAGCTGGTTGACGATCGGGTTCGGCGATTCGGCTGCGATGATGCCCGGCTCGGTGATACCTATATAGCGCGCCGGGTACTGGCGCTGCTTGGCATGTGCGACGTTCGCGCCCTTCATCGGCCCCTTCATCGCGCCCGGGCCGCAACCGGTACAGATATCCATGCCACGCAGGCCGAGCTCATAGCCGACCAGCTTGGTGTAGTCGTACTCGACGCGGTTGATCGAATGGCCACCCCAGCAGACCACCATGTTCGGATCGCCCGGCTGCAGCACGCGTGCGTTACGCAGCAGTCCGAACACCGCATTGGTGATGCCGGCCGAGGACTCAAGATCGGTCGCGTATTCCGGACCCAGCTCGATCGCGGTGTAGGCGAGATCGCGAACGACTGCGAACAGCAGCTCGGCGACGCCACGGATGATCTGACCATCGACGAAAGCCATCGCCGGTGCATTCATCAGCTCGATCCGGATGCCGCGATCCTGCTGCTGCACCTGGATGTCGAAATCGGGGTACAGCTCCTGCGCTGCACGCGGGTCGTCGGACGCACTGCCGCTGGTCAGCACCGCGAGTGCGCAGCGACGCAGCAGGTCATGCATGCCGCCGAGAGACGCATCCTTCAGACGGGCGACTTCGTCGCGGGACAACACGTCCAGTCCACCGCGGGGATACACGTAGGCATTGACCGTGGGCAGCGCCGTCGCCGCCCCATTTTCGTTGCTCATTTTTTTTCGCTTTTCGTATGGGTTCGGCACTGTAGCGCAGGACCCGGCGCATAAGAAAACGGCCGGGTTTCCCCGGCCGTTTCATTGTCACGCGTGGTGGAAAGGCATCAGAACTTGTACTTGATGCCCAGCATGATCGACCAGCGCGAGACCGCGGTGTTGACGCCGTCGTTGTTCACTTCCTGCAGCGTCTCGCTGTCAGCACCCGTGAAGTTATAGACGTACTTGCCGGTGGCAGGATCGATACCAGCGTAGTTGGCGACGCGACGGGTGGCGAAGAAGCCGTAGTCATTGATCTGCCCCCAATCCTTGTTGAGCAGGTTGCCGATATTCATGATGTCCAGCGACACCTCGGCCTTGTGGCCCGACATGAAGCCCGGGAACTCCTGACTGACGCGCACGTCGAACGAGTTCACCCAGCTGGCGCGGAACGCATTGGCAGGCGCCACGCCACCGGCGTAGGACTGCAGCTCGGGATTGTCGGCGAGCCAATCGAAGAACGCCTGCTCCATCGCTACGCCACCGGTGAAGAGCACATCACCCGGACCGTTCGGTACGTAGAACAGGTCGTTGGTGGTGGCGCTGTCGCCATTGACGTCGTTGTAGAAGATGTAGCTGAACGGCCGGCCGCTGCGACCTTCGTAGAACATCGCGACGGTGGTCTTGTTGTTGCCGAACAGTTCCTTCTGCCACGTCAGGGTGCTGGTGAAGCGGTCCTTGATCGCATAGCGCGAGTTGTATTCCTGCGGATCATTGGCCTGGAAGCCCAGCGAGTTGCTCCAATTCGACGAGTTCTGCGAACTGGTGGCGGGGCTGAACTCGGTGGCGTGCGTGTAGGTGTAACCCGCCGACCACGACCAGTTCTCGATCAGCGGCTTGAACAGGCTCAGCGTGAACTGCTCGCTCTGGCCGATGTCGGTGTTGCGTATGACGATCGCCTGGTTGACGTCGGACGGCCTGTTGGCGCGGTTGCTCACGTCACGATTCACACCGCCCCCCTGCTCGATACCGAAACGACCGGCGTTGAGCGGGTCCCGCCCTGCGGCGTTCCAGAAGATCTCGCGACCATCCTGACCGATCGCGGTCGGCGCACCGACATCGAGACGGTCGAACCACAACGCGTCCTGGTTCTTGGTGACCAGGATTTCCGCCGACGCGGTGATGCCGTACCAAGGCAGCTCGTGGTCGAACGCCAGGTTGGCCTTCCATGCCGACGGCAGCTTCAGGCCCGGCTCCATGATGTCGGCCACGATCAGCGGCGTGCTGCCCGAACCGCCCGGAATGGTCGGCGGCAGGGTCGGATCGAACGCCGGTGCATCGGCGCCACGCAGGTTGTACTCGACAAAGTTCAGGCCGGTGTTCTGGAAGGCACCCGCCAGCCAGACGTTCGGGCTTGCACCCTGGAACAGACCGATGCCACCACGCAGCTGGGTCGGGCGGTCGCTGTCGAAGGTGTAGTTGAAACCGAAGCGCGGCTGGAACAGGCCGTCATCCACCGTATTGGTGTTGTCCAGGCCATAGAGCTCTTCGATGCGCGGGTTGTAGATCGGGCTGTCGCCGAACGACGGCTTGTCGTAGCGCAGGCCGAACATCAGGCTCAGGTTGTAGGTCGGGAACCAGGTGTCCTGGATGAAGAACGCGGTGTTCTTGATCTCGTAGGCCGCGGGGATGTCGGCCAGTGAGCCACCCGGACGCGGCGCGCGCAGTTCGTACTGCGACGGCACGCCGTTTTCGAAGTCTTCCAGCGTCGCGAAGGTATAGACGCCGTTGAGGTTGCGACCGTAGAAATTCAGGACGTCGTTGCTTTCATGCTCGACGCCGAACTTGATCGCGTGGTCACCGATATGCCAGGTCGCCGCGCCGAACAGGCTCAGCTGCTCGGTTTCGATGACGTTGACGTGGCGGTTCTGCTCGGTGCCGAAGCGCAGGTTGCTGTTGTTGCCGAAGCCGTTGATGCGGATGTACGGCAGGTTGGCGTAGGGCGCGGCGATCGCGTCGTACTCGCGCTGCGAAACCTTGAACTCGGTGGAGAAATTCTCGGTCCAGTCGCTGAAGAGCTCGCCGACGACGCTCTTGAAGGTCTTGTTCTGGTCGTACCAGTGGGTGCTCAGCGACACATTGCCGCTGCCGATGCCCGGGAACTTCGGCACCACTTCTTCCATCTCGCTGTACCGGAACGTGGCGCGGTGGTCGTCGTTGATGTTCCAGTCGAGCTTGATCGCGTATTCCTCGACATCGGTCTCGTTGGCCGGTGCCTCCAGCGCACCCGCGTCGAAGCCGTAGCGCTGTGCGGCAGCCTGGACGCGTGCGATCTGCGCATCAGTGATGTCGCCATTGCCGTACGGCGTGCCGGCGTAGCTGGTGCTCGGCGCGGTACGCTTGGTGCGCTCGTAGTTGGCGAAGAAGAACAGGCGATCCTGGATGATCGGACCGCCGAAGGTCGCACCGTAGGTCTCTTCTTTGTTGAAGCCGGTGAAGGGGCCACCGCCGTTCTCGTCGAGATCATCGGCCACCCAGTCGGCATCACGCAGGTTGTAATACGCCGAACCGCTGAAGGTGTTGGTACCGGACTTGGTCACCGCATTGACGACCGCGCCCGTACCGCCCGCGACGGTGACGTCGTAGTTGGCCACGTCGATGCTGATTTCCTCGATCGCGTCCATCGACACCGGCTGGCGGTTGGTCGGCAGGTTGTTCGCTTCAAGGCCGAACGGATCGTTCGAGCTGATGCCGTCGATGCGGATCACGTTGTAACGCGGATTCTGGCCGCCGACCGAGATCGAACCGTCGACCTTGTCGGTCACGGTCACGCGCGGATCGAGTCGGATGTAGTCCTGAATGTTGCGGGTTGCCGAGGGGAGGCGCTCGATCGCGTCGCGATCCACATTTGTACCCGTACCCATCTTGGTCGAGCTGAACACGTCGGAGCCTGCGATCGCAGTCGCCGTCACGGTCTCCAAGGTGGTCATGTCACCGGTCAGCGCTGAGTTGACCGTGTTGACCGAATTGAGGTTCAGATAGACTTCGTCTTCCGTACGCGTACCCTCACCGGCCTTGGTGACCGTAATCGAGTACGGACCACCCACCCGCAGGCCGCGAGCGTTATAGCGGCCATTCTCGTCGGTCACGACACGGCTGACGGTGCCAGACTCGGTGTGCACGATGGTCACTTCTGCGCCGGTGACCGGGGCGCCACCAGCGCCTGTCACCTGGCCGCCGACACCGGCGGAGGTGCTCTGCGCGAACGCAGGAGCGGCAGCAAGTGCGACGATCAGGCCGAGCGACAGCTTGGAGAGTCGGGCGCGATGCGAGTGGTTCATGGGTTGTATAGCCTCGATGCGTGGATGTCGGCGCAGGCCGGATGGCGAGCGACGGTCAGGTCTTGAAACAAGAATGGGGGCCCCACCACTGTGCGCGGGCAGAGCGCCGTGGTTAACAACAGGTTAACACGGTAAACAATCGAAGTGACAGTGCCATGACAGCCGCGGACAGGCGCAAACCACTGACCACGTTGATTTTTATGACCAGCTGGAACAAAGACGCGTAAGCCCTTGTCGCGCTGTGGTCACGCCGCACTCACATGGGGGCGAGACCGGCCCTGAGGTAGCTGACCAGGCCGTCGAGCAGCATCTGGACCGAAATCGCGACCAGCAGCATGCCCATCAAACGCTCGATTGCGGTCAATGCACGCGCGCCGAGCAGCTTGTAGAGATAGGTGGCCGAGAACAGGATCGCGGCGGTCGCGCCCCAGGCGATCAGCAGCGCCAGACTCCACTCGCCCAGGCGGTCGGGTTCATTGCTGCCCATGAGCATCACCGCGGCCATGCCGGACGGGCCGGCGACCAGCGGAATCGCCATCGGCACGATGAAGGGTTCGCCGTCCGGGATCTCGCCCATCAGGCCTTCCGGCGGCGGGAAGATCATCCGGATGCCGATCAGGAACAGCACGATGCCGCCAGCGATCGCGACCGACTCCTGGCGCAGGTGCATGACCTCGAGCGCGTACTTGCCGGCCCACAGGAACAGCATCAGCACGACCAGCGCGATCAGCAGTTCGCGGGCCAGCACGATGCGCTGGCGCTGCGGGGTGAGCCGCCGCAGCATGCTCAGGAACACCGGGATGTTGCCCAGCGGATCCAGGATCAGGAACAGCAGCAATGCGGCAGAGGCGATGGTCATGCGGAGCGCGCCCTGTCAGGTGCCCACAGCTGTCCGCGATGCGCTGCACCGGCAGGCGACAGCAACGCGACGCAATGGGCGGCGACTTCAACGGGCGAGCGGGCGATGCGGTCATCGGCCTCGACATGCGCCTTGGCGCGTAGCGGCGTGCGCATCGGCGGCGGCAGCAGACCGCTTACGCGGACAGGCGCATCGCCGAGCTCCGCCTGCAGCATGCCGACCAGGGCCGACAGCCCCGCCTGGGCCAGGCCGTAGCCGCCCCAATAGGCGCCGGACGTGCGCGCCGGATCGTCGATCGCGAACACAACAGACGCATCGCCCGAGCGACGCAGCAACGGCAGGCAAGCCTGGGTCAGCCACCACCGCGCGGTGAGATTGATGTGCAGCGCGCGCGCGAATGCGGCCGGATCGGTGAGCTCCAGTGGCGTCAGGCCATCGAAGGACGCAGCGACATGCAGGATGCCGTCGAGCCGGCCGAATTCCGCCTCGATCCGCGCGGCAAGTTCGGCATGATCGTCCGGGCTCGCACCTTCGAGGTCGAGCGGATACAGCGCGGGCGCGGCGCCGGCTTTCTGCAGGCGGTCATGCAGACGATTGAGTTTGGGCACGCGCCGTCCGAGCAGCACCAGCGAGGCGCCTGCCTGCGCGCACGCCAGCGATGCGGCCTCGCCGAGTCCGCCAGCCGCGCCCACGACCAGCACGACGCGCCCGGCCAAGTGACTTGGCCCAATCCCGGCAACCGGCGCGCTCACGCTTCCAGCACCTCGGCCACCATGCGCGACAGCTCGCCGGATTCATGCAGTTCGAGCGTGATGTCACAGCCCCCGATCAATTCTCCGTGGATGAACAGCTGCGGGAACGTCGGCCAGTTCGAGAACCTGGGCAGGTTGGCGCGGATCTCAGGTGCCTCGAGCACGTTGATCGTGCGGTAGTCCTTGGCGCCTGCGTCGCGCAGCGCGGCCACCGTGCGACTGGAAAACCCGCACATCGGGAACTGCGGTGTGCCTTTCATGAACAACACGATGGCATGGCCGTCGATTTCGGCCTGGATGTGTTCGAGGATCGACACGCTGACGCTCCCTGTGGACCACGCCGCAGGCGCTGGGCCGGCGGGGATCGGGTTTCGGATTTGGTGCATTCTATCGCGTCGCCGCTATCGACCAACGGACCGCCGTCCATGCCCCTCGAACTCGCCGCCCTGCCCTACGACCGCACCGCGCTGGAGCCGCATCTGTCGGGCGACACGCTCGACCAGCATCACGGTCATCTGCAACGGGGCCACATCGAGCGGCTCAATGCCTTGCTGGCAGGGAGCGATCTCGCCGACGCGCCGTTGGAGACCATCATCCGCAAGGCGCAGGGTGCGGCATTCGACCACGCTGCGCAGGCCTGGAACAACAGCTTCTACTGGCATTCGCTCAAGCCCGCCGCCGCGGGTGGCGGTGGCGAGCCGAAGGGCCGCCTGGCCGAGGCGATCACGCGACAGTTCGGCGACTTCGGCGGATTCCGCTCACGGTTCGACACCTTGGCCCTGTCGACATTCGGTGCGGGCTGGGTCTGGCTGCTGCAGCGCCCTGACGGCAGGCTGGCGCTGGCGGCCACCGCAAATGCGGCCACGCCGATCACCGGGCAGGACACGCCGCTGCTCGCGCTCTCGCTCTGGGAACACGCCTGGTATCTGGACTACCGCGACAACCGGCAGAAGTATCTCGACGCGTTCTGGCAACTGGTGAACTGGGACGCGGTGGCAGCGCGTCTGCGCTGACGGCTGCGGGGTATCCACGCGCGAAGGGCGGGCCTCGCGTGACCTCTGACTGCAACGCGCGCCGCTTGGAGGCTCTGGGAACTACCTACGACAGGGCCTCGCGCACCACCTCGTCGGCGGGCGCTGGCCGCCCGATCAGATAACCCTGGGCGAAGTCGCAGCGCGCCTGCTGCAACAGGGCAAGGGTCGCCTCGTCCTCGATGCCCTCGGCCACGACCGACAGATCCAGGTCATGCGCCAATTCGATCATGGTCGCGACGATCCGGCGCGCCCGCGGATCATCGATCATGTCGCGCACGAAGCTGCGATCGATCTTGAGACCATCGACCGGCAGTCGACGCAGATACGCCAGGGAGGAGTAGCCGGTGCCGAAGTCGTCGATCGCGATGCGGACGCCGCCCTCCCGCAGCTGACTCAACAGATGGCTGCAGCGCACGATGTCGCGCATCAGCGCACTTTCCGTGATCTCGAACATCAGCGCCTCGCCCGGCACGTTCCACAGCCCCAGCAGGTCGAGCGCCTGTTCGACGAAACCCGGCAGCTGCAAGGCTTCGACGGACAGATTGACCGATATCCGGACGACCTGCCCCGCATTGCGCAGCGTCGCGAGATGACGCAACGCGACGTTGACGTTCCAGCGCGTCAATTCGCCGATCATGCCGCCGCGCTCGGCCACCGCAATGAACACGTCGGGCGGAATCACGCCGAGCTGCGGGTGCGTCCATCGTGATAACGCCTCGAAGCTGCGAATCCGGCGGTCCGGCAAGCCTGCAATAGGCTGCAGGTGCGCGACGAGCTGGTTGTCGGAGATCGCCGTGCGCAGATCGTCATGCAGGGTATCGAGCGGAATCGGTGGCGCCTGCCAGAACGCATGTCGTTCCACGCCGCTTGCGGCGTCGTCACAGGCGCGATCGGCGCGTCGACACAACAGTTCCGCGTCCACGCCGTCCTCCGGCGCGATCGCGATGCCGGCCACGACCGTGGGCTGCGCCCGCCGCCCCCCGATGTCGAGCGGCTGCTGCAGGGCCCGCACGAACTTGGCGGCGCCGAGCGCGGCATGCGCGCGGCCACGCAGTGCGGGCAGCACGACCAGGAAATCGTGTCCGCCGATCCGCACCACGCGATCACCCGGTCGCACCGCGGCTTCCAACGCGGCCTGCATCGCGAGTCCCAGCGCCTCGCCGGCGGCATAACCCAACGACAGAACGATTTCCCGGATGCGCTGCGCACGCAGCACGACCACACCCAGCGGCGCATCGGTCCGCGCTGCGCCAAGACACGTCGCGACCTCGGCGAGTGCGGACGCGTAATTCAGCATTCCAATGTCCGTGGGCGCGTCACAGGAACAGGTCGACCGGATCCAGGCCGTAGGCGCCCGGCGCAAGCGCGCTGGCGATCCGCACCGGGTCGTCGCTGTTGGCCCGCACCATCAGGTCGAGCGAGTGGAACTGCGACAGCACCTGCTTGTCCGGATCGGTCAGCACCATCACCCGCGGCTGCAATCGGCGCGCGGCATTCTGCGCCGAGACGATCGCCACCTCGCCGCTGCTCAGTGCCACCAGCGCGCCGATCGGATAGACGCTCAAGCACTGCATGAACTGCTCGACGATCTCGGCCGCGAACTGGCTGCCGCGCGCGCGGTACAGGGACTGCAACGCAATGTGCTGGGCGACCGCCGGCTGATGCGGGCGCTCGCTGGTCATCGCGTCGTAGGCGTCGACCACCGCCGCGACCCGACCCAGCAAGGGAATCGAATCGCCCTCGATACGACGTGGATAGCCGCCGCCATCGACCCATTCGTGGTGCGTGCGGATCATGTCGCGGACATGTTCGGGCACTGCGCCGCCGGCATCGACGATCGCGAGACCCTGTTCGACATGCGCTTGCATCCGCCGGCGCGCATCGTCGTCGTACGCGGCGCTGCTGCCGATCAGATCCGGATCGAGCCGCAACTTGCCGACATCGAGCAACAGCGCGCCGCTGGCCATATCGATCAGCAGGTCCTGCGGCAAGCCGACGTGTCGGCCGAAGGCCGCAGCAAGCGCACTGCACGTCAGGGCGTGCCGGTATTCGTAGGCACCGCGCGCGCGCAGCGCGTCCAGCCAGAGAAACGCATCGGCATTACGCACCAGACTACGCACCATCGGCTCGACTGCGCTGCGGACTTCCTCGACCGCGACCGCACGACCCTCGCGCACGTCGTCGAGCACGCGCTCGGCGAACGCCGCCGCCTGCGCATGCGCTCGACGCGCCTGCGGCAACTCCTGCTCAAACTCGACCTGCTCGGGATACGTCGCCGCCCCTCGCAACGCGGCAATCTCGTCGTTACCGTAGGCGCGCCACCTCTGTTTCGCAGGCGTGATCGGTTTCGACGGCACCGCATCCATCAACTGCAACGCTGGGCCGACCGGCGCAGTACCACGCTCGACATCGATGAAGACATGCGCACACAGCCCGTCCAACGTCCGGATATCGTCGTCGGATTCGATCATCACCCCCTGCAGCAGGAACGGCGTGCCTTCCCACGGCCGGTCGAGACGACAGACATACATGCCCAGCTTCAGCTCATTCACCGCGAGCTTGCGTTCGTCCAGCGTCATTGTTGCGTCGGCCCTCCAGGCCATGGACCCGGCCACCCCCTTGGCTTCGCCGTCACGGTCGCGCCTGGGCGGCAACACGAGCTGCAGCGAACCGGCATGACGGGTCAAATCCGGCCGGGCGCACAGCGTACAGTCTGTCCCTGTCGAAGCCGCGTCGTGGCCGATGGTTTTCATGATGCGGACCGGAAATGTCAAACGCGCTGGAAGTTCGGCACCGCGCGCGCTCGGCTTGTCCAACGGACGCCGGGACCCGATCCGGGCGAACCGCCTATGATCGCGACCCGACCCGATGCAGGAGCGTCCGCCATGTCGTCCCGTCGCCATTTCCTCAGCGCCGCCTCGTTCGCCGCCGCCGGCCTCGCCCTAGCCCCACTCGCGGCCTGCAGCCGCGATACCGCTGCACCGTCGCTGCCGGCATCAGCGGGCGCCGCGCCGCCGCCCGCCGCCAGTCCGGGCACGTTGATCACGCGCGCGATTCCGTCCACCGGCGAAATCGTGCCGGCGATCGGCGCCGGCACGTCCGGCAGCTACGAGATCGCGCTCGACTCGCCGGACTTCGCCCGCCTGCAGGAGACCATCCAGGTCTTCTTCGACGGCGGCGCCACGCTGTTCGACACGTCTCCCAACTACACCAACGCGGACGAGGTGCTGGGCGCATTGCTCGCCGCCGGCGGCTGGCGCGACCGCTGCTTCCTGGCGACCAAGATCGCCGCCGACGACCGCGCCGCGATGGAGGCTCAGTGGGCACAGAGCCAGCGCCGTCTGCAGACCGATCACGTCGAACTGTTGCAGGTCCACAACCTGCGTGCGCTCGACATCGCCTGGCCGTACGCGCAGCAGCTGAAGGAAGCGCACGCGACGAAGTACATCGGCCTGACCCACTATCTTGAAAGCGGACACGCCGCCCTGGTCGCCGCGATGCGCGCACATCGTCCGGATTTCGTGCAGGTCAACTATTCGGTCAATGCACCCCAGGCCGCGCAGACCGTGCTGCCGGTCGCCCAGGAGCTCGGGGTCGCCGTCCTGATCAACCGCGCATTCGACGACGGCAAGCTGTTCGCGCGCGTCGGCGACACCGTGCTGCCGGGCTGGGCCGCCGATGTCGGCGTGACCTCGTGGTCGCAGATGTTCCTGAAGTTCGCGATCAGCCATCCTGCGGTGACCGCGGTGATCCCGGCCACCGGACGTCCCGACCGCCAGGCCGACCAGTTGCGTGCGGGCAGCGGTGCGTTGCTGAGCGAAGCGCAGCAGGCAGAACTCGTCGCGCAGTTCGCCTGACGGCCGCCCCGCGATGTCCGACGGGAAGATCGCCGACCTGTTCAACCTGCGACGCGGCGAGGCAGCGCCGGTGCTCGTCGCGGGCCTATTTTTCTTCTGCATCCTTACTGCGCTGATGATGCTGCGGCCGGCGCGTGATGCACTGGGCATGGAGCGCGGGCTCGACAGCGTGCGCTGGCTGTTCATCGGCACCGCGGTGGTCACCCTGCTGGTCAATCCGGTGTTCGGCTGGCTGGTGTCGCGGCTGCGGCGGCTGCATTTCATCTCGGCGACGTACGCGTTCTTCGCGCTGAGTCTGGTCGGCTTCTGGGCGCTGCTGGTGTTCGCACCGGGCGCGGTCGGTGCGCGCAGCGGCCAGGTGTTCTACGTCTGGTTCAGCGTCTTCAACCTGTTCGTCACGATGGTGTTCTGGGCCCTGCTGGCCGATCGCTTCGACAGTGACCAGGCCAAGCGTCTGTTCGCGCTGATCGCGGTCGGCGGCACGCTCGGCGCGATCTTCGGCCCCTGGCTCGCCGCGCGACTGGCCGAACCGTTGGGCACGCCCGCGCTGCTGCTGGTCGCCGCGGGATTTCTGGCCGCGTCGATCGCGCAGGCCTGGTGGCTGGTGCGGCTGCGCAGCGACGGGCCGCGCGATGCGCGTGTGCAGGACCCGGAAGCCGTCCGCATCGGCGGCAGCGCGCTGGCCGGCATCCGCGCGGTGTTCGCATCGCGCTATCTGATGGGCATCGCCGGCTACGTGGTGATCATGACCATCGTCGCGACCTTCATCTACTTCACCCGCCTGCAGATGGTGGCCGCCGCGGAAACCGATCTCGATGCGCGCACCGGGCTGCTCGGCAATATCGACATGTGGACCCAGGTCGCGGTGCTGGTGCTGCAGGTCACGCTGACCGGCCACATCATCCGCCGGCTCGGGCTGGCCTTCGCGCTGGCGCTGCTGCCGATCGCGATGGCAGTCGGCTTCATCGGTCTGGCGATCTACGGCTCGTTCCTGGTGCTGATCCTGCTCGAGGCAACCAACCGCGCGATCCAGCGCGGCCTGACCCGCCCCGCGCGCGAAACGCTGTTCACCGTCGTCGGCCGTGAGGACAAGTACAAGGCCAAGGCCTTCATCGACACGTTCGTCTACCGCGTCGGCGATGTGGTCGGTGCGCAGACCGAAGGCGTGCTCGGACGTCTGGGCCTGGCGCTCGGCGGGTTGGTCAGCGTGGTCGTACCGCTGGCGCTGGTCTGGGCGGCGCTGGGAATCTGGCTGGGACGGGCGCAGCAACGGCAGGCCGACGCGGAACCGTCGCCGTCGAACAGCAACGCCCCGCCGCGCTGACAGGCGTTCGCCCGCGGCGGGCATCGGCGATGGATAATGCGCGCCCTTGCCGGCGCCCTCCCGATGCAGCCCACGACGAAAGCCCACTGGCAGATCCACTTCTGCGTCCTGCTGTGGGGCTTCACCGCCATCCTCGGCAAGCTGATCACCCTGCCCGCGTTGCCGCTGGTGTGGTGGCGCATGTTGCTGGTCGCCGGCACGCTGATGCTGCTGCCGCGGGTCTGGCGTGGCGTGCGCGCATTGCCGCCGCGTCTGCTGTTGGCCTACGCGGGTGTCGGCGCACTGGTCGCGCTGCACTGGCTGACCTTCTACGGCGCGGTGAAGCTCGCCAATGCGTCGGTCGCGGCGACCTGCATGGCGCTGGCGACGGTGTTCATCGCGCTGATCGAACCGCTGGTGGCGCGCAGCCAGTTCTCCTGGCGCGAGCTTGCGCTCGGCGTCGCCGTGCTGCCGGGCGTGGCGCTGGTGGTCGGCGGCATTCCCGACGGCATGCGCGTCGGTGTGGCGGTCGGCGCGCTGTCTGCGTTGTTTGTGGCCTGCTTCGGGTCCTTGAACAAGCGGCTGGTCGAACGCGCCGATCCGCTGACGGTGACCGCGCTCGAACTCGGCGCCGGTACGCTGACCCTGACCCTGCTCGCGCCACTGATGCCGTTGCTGTTCCCGGCCTTCGCCGGCAGCCTGCTGACTTTGCCGAGCCTGCATGACGGCGCCTATCTGCTGCTGCTCGCCTTCGCCTGCACGCTGCTGCCGTTCGCACTATCACTGGTCGCGCTGCGGCACATGAGCGCGTTCGCCGCGCAGCTCGCGGTCAATCTGGAACCGGTTTACGCGATCGCACTCGCCATTGTGCTGCTCGGCGAACAGCACGAGCTGACGCCGCGCTTCTATGCGGGCGTCGCGATCATCCTGGCCGCGGTGCTGGTCTATCCATTGCTGTCGCGTCCGCGACGCATCGTGCATCCGGAAAACCTGGCCGCCGGCGAAGCCAAGCAGATCGCGGACTGAGGCTCAAGTCGCGCTGCACGCCTCAGGCCAGCGCACAGACCCGGTCCCGGCCCTCGTGCTGAGCTTTGTACAGCGCCTGTTCCGCGCGGGCGCGCATGGAGGACGCTTCTTCGCCGGGGTGCAGCGCAGCGACGCCGACGCTGATCGTCACCGGCAGCCCCGTCGGCATCGCCGCGATTGCTCAGCGCAGGTATTCCGATTCGCGCGCGGCATCGGCGAGCGCGCGGTCGGGTGGCAGCCGAACGAATACATCGCCGCCGAACCGCGCCACGCGTCCAAGCGTGGCGTCTGTCGACGACAACATCGCGCCCAGCGTCTGCAGCACGCGATCGCCGTCAGCGTGGCGATGCAGATCGTTGATCGATCTGGAAATGGTCGATGTCGACGATCGCCGCGGACAACGATTCGCACTGCGTGCGCCTGAATGATCGGCTGGTCCAGCGCACGCGGGACCGCGCGACGATTCGCGAGTCCGGTCAGCGGATCGGTCGACGACGCGACTCAACGGCGCGATGGCCGATAATGCCGGTCCGCACAACGAGACCGACCGATGCCCGCGCCAATCGATTTCCCGCTGGAACGCGACCACGTCGAACTCAACCAGTTGCTCAAGCTCGCGGGGCTGTGCGACAGCGGCGGCGCCGGCAAGGCCATCGTCGCCAGCGGCGCGGTGTTCGTCGATGGCGTGGTCGAACTGCGCAAGACCTGCAAGATCCGCGCGGACCAGACCGTCGAGCTCGATGGACAGGTCATCCGCGTCGTCGCGGCGCACTGAGTCGCACAAACGCGAACGGCGCCCGCAGGCGCCGTCCGGCAAATCGATCCGACGATCGGGCTCAGCGGACGCTGTAGCCCGACAGGCGCCAGGTGCGGTCCTCGTCGAGACGGAACGACACCAGCTCGCGCACGGCCTGCGGCTGGCTGGCGAACGTGGTAGGCGAGGCGACGTTGATGTAGATCCCTTCCGGCACCGCTTCGCCTGCGCGGAACTGCGAACGGCTGACGACCGGCTGGTCGCGCTTGGTCGGCGCGCCGAGGCGGTTGCGGTCGATGTTGAGCTGACGCACGAATTCGTCGCGCGTCACCGCGCTCTTCATCGTCGCCGAGGCACCGTCCCAGACTTCACCGGCCCGGTTGCCGTCGATCATCTGCATGACCTGCAACGCTGCAGCGCCCATCTCGGCGTCCTGTCGCGCGACCTGCGCTTGCTGTTCGGGCGTCAGCGGCTGCTGAGCGGCGGCGGCCGGTTGCGCTGCGGGTTGCGGCGCAGGCTGTTGTGCATGTGCAGCAGAAGCGACGGCGACCAGAAGGGCGGCCGACAGCGACAAGCGTAGGGTGTTCATATTCGTGATCTTCCTCGCGGGACTGCAGTCAAGGGGACCGAGTGTACGCATTGCACCATGGCCGGCAAGCACTCGGGAAGCAGGGTCTACCCGGGGTCATCGCCTTACCTGCAGCGGGTATGCTCAGTCGCTTCTCAACTGCCGCATGGCCCATGCCTCGAGCCCGGAACATCGCAGGCGGTCGTCGATGACCACCGTCGTCGTCGGCGCGCTGCTGCTCGCGACCCTGCTGGCGTGGGCGGTCGTCGTGTTCAACCGGCTGGTGCGTCTGCGCAACCAGATGCGGACTGCGTGGGCCGATATCGATGTGCAGCTGATGCGCCGTCACGATCTGGTGCCGCAGCTCGTCAACGCGGTGCAGGCCTACGCGGGTCACGAACGCGCCACGCTGGACGCGGTGACCGCCCTGCGCACGCGGGCGATGGACACCTCGGATGCCGCGACGCTGTCGGATCTCGAGCAATCGCTCGGCGACGGCATCAACCGCCTGATCGCGTTGCAGGAAGCCTATCCGGCGCTCGCGGCCAGCGACAATTTCGCGCAGCTGCAGACCGATCTCGTCGATGTGGAAACGCAGCTGCAGTACGCGCGACGCTTCTACAACGGTGCCGTGCGCGATCTCAACGACGCGGTGCAACGCGTGCCGGACACGCTGGTCGCGCGGCTGACGGGGATCGACCAGGCCGACTTCTTCCAGGCCGACGACGGCAGCCGGCAGCCGATGCCGGTGGAGTTGGCGCGCTGATGCGGTGCGCGCTCCTGCTGCTCGCCTGCCTCGCGCTGCCGGTGTGGGCGCAGGAGCGGATTCTGCGTCACGACGTCGACGTGCGCGTGCTCGCCGACGGCCGCCTCGATGTCACCGAGCGCATCGAACTGCGCGCTGAAGGCCGCACGTTCCGCCATGGTCTCGTCCGCGACTTCCAGGTCCGCGATCGCGATCCACACGGCGATGTCGTGGTCACCGATCTGGAGATGCAGGACGTGTTGCGCGACGGCCGCGTCGAACCGTGGCGGATCGAACGGGTTGGTCGCGTGCTGCGGCTGCGCACCGGCGATGCCGGGCATCTGAAAGTGCCGTCGCAGCCCGTGTATACGCTGCACTACCGCACCACGCGGCAACCGCTGTTCGGCGACACGCGCGATGGGCTGTCGCTCGACGCGATCGGCAGCGACCAGTCCGTCCCGGTCGAACAGGGCTCGGTCACGGTGACCCTGCCGCAGGCCGTCGCGGTCGAGACCTTGCGCGCCGAAGGCATCACCGGCGCGGCCGGACGCGATTTCCACGTGGCCCTGTCGGCCGCAGGCACCGCGCGCTGGACGCTGACGCAGGCGCTGCAGCCGCACACCGGGCTGCACGTGCGGCTGGCATTTCCCAAGGATGTAATCGCAGCGCCGCCGCCGCGTCAGCGCGCCCTTTGGTGGCTGCAGGACAATGCCGGACTGCTGGTCGCGCTGGCCGGACTGCTGGTGCTGGCGGCGTACTGCGTCCTGCGCTGGCGTCGCGTCCGCCATCCGCAGACGCCGGGCGCCGTCCCCGAGCGCCCCGAACCACCGGCCGGCTTTTCGCCTGCAGGCCTGCGCTACCTGCGCCGCATGCGCTACGACGCACGCAGCTTCGCAGCGGACCTGCTGGCCAGCGCGGTCGACGATCACCTGTGCCTCCATCGCACACCGCAGGGCGCGCGTACCGGCTGGCGGATCGAACGCACGCACGCAGGCGCACACACACTGCCGACGATGGAACAGCGCGCACAGCTGACCGCGCTGCTGCCGGAACCCGATGACACCGTGGACCTGCGCAGCCGCGAGCAGGCGCGGGTCGCGCAAGCCTGCAAGGCCCACGAACTCGCCCTGCGCAAACGTTTCGTGCCGGCGCTGTTTCGCGCGCATGGCGGCAGCATCCTCGGCGCGCTGGTGATCGCGCTCGCGGCAGGGGTGTCGGCCCTGTGGCTCGCCCGGCACTCGCCTTCGCTGCCGGCGACGGTGCTGGTGGTCGTGTTGATGGCGCCGATGCTGCTCGCGTTCGCGCTACTGGTGCGTGCGCCCACGACCGAAGGGCGGCAGTTGCTCGCGCACGCGGAAGGTCTGCGGCGTCATCTGGCCGGCGCCGCGAAGGCGGGACGCCGTCACGGCGATGCGCCCGCGGTGCCCACGCTCGATGCGGCGCGCTATGTGCGGCTGTTGCCGTACGCGGTGGCGCTCGACGTCGAGGATGCGTGGACGCACGCCTTCGCCGTGACGGTCGGCGATGAGAAGGCGATCGACGCAGTCGCCGGCATCGCCTGGTATCGCGGCCTCGTGGTCACCGATCTGGCGCGTTTCAGCCGCTCGATGGGCGACAGCCTCGCCGCGCGGATCGCGTCAGTCGCAAGTCCGAACAAGAAGAAAAAGCGCGCGCCGGCATCGACGCCGCCTCCGGCTGAGCCGCCTCAGCCTTCCAGGTAACGCGCGCCCGGCCCGCGCGCACCGGCGACATCCTCGGGATTGCGCAGCGGGCAGGCCTTCAACGACAGACAGCCGCAACCGATGCAGCCGTCGAGCTGGTCGCGCAGGCGCGTGAGCTGGTCGATGCGCGCGTCGAGTTCTGCGCGCCAGCGGCGCGACAGCCGCGTCCAGTCGGCGGTGGTCGGCGTACGCCCGTCGGGCAATGTGTCCAATGCTTCACGGATCGAGGCCAGCGGAATGCCGGCACGTTGCGCGACCTTGATGATCGCCACGCGGCGCAGCACCTCGCGGCCATAGCGCCGCTGGTTGCCTGCGTTTCGGCCACCGTGGATCAGGCCCTGGCGCTCGTAGAAATGCAGCGCCGAGACCGCCACACCGCTGCGCGCGGCCAGTTCGCCGACCGAGAGCACCTCATCCGCACGCCGTGCACGCGTCGCCATCGCTTGACCTCAACATTGGTTGAGGTCATAGCCTGCGCGCCAATTCCTTTGCTGTCCATGGCCGCCCGATGACCTTCGACGACTGCACGCCGCACCCCGCTTCCGGTTCCGATGAGGTCGGCATCGCGTGCGAGACCGCGGACGACACCATGTTCGCCCTCGCCTTCGAGCGCTTCGGCGGGCCCGAGGTGCTGTCGCTGGTTGAACGTCCGATTCCCCTGCCCGGCCCCGGCCAGGCGCTGGTGCGCGTGCTCTCGGCGGGCTTCGGTCGCTGGGACGTGCTGGAGCGCGAAGGCATGCTGGCACCGTTCGCTGCCGGCGCGCCGGTGTTCCCGTATGTGCCGGGCGCCGAAGGTGCGGGCACGGTCGTGGAAGTGGGCGCCGGCGTGCAGCGGCTGCGCGAGGGCGACCGGGTCTGCGGTCTGCTGCCGCTGCGCAGTCCCAAGCAGGGTTTCCACGCGCAGTTCGTCGTCGTCGATGTGGACCATCTTTGGCCGGTGCCGCCGCGTCTGACTCTGCCGCAGGCGGCGGCGCTGCCGGTCGACGGCGGTCTGGCCATGCACGCGATCGCGGTCGCGCTGGCACTCGGCCCCGGCGACACCACGCTGGTGTTCGGCGCCAGTGGCGGCATCGGCCACATGGCCCTGCAGTTCGCGCGCCAGCGCGGGGCGCGCGTGCTCGCGGTCGCCTCTGGAGCGGACGGCGTGGCGCTGGCGGAACGGCTCGGTGCGGACATGGCCATCGACGGCCGACGCCATGCACTGGCGCCGGCCCTGCGGATCTTCGCCCCGGACGGGCTCGATGCCGCGCTGCTGACCGCGCAGACACCGGATGCGGGCGTGATCGTCGATGCGCTTCGCCCAGGCGGACGTATCGCCTGGCCACGCGGCGTCACGGCGCCCCCCGTGCGCGACGACATTGCCGCCTCGACGTTCGGTGCCGGCGCCGGCGCGCTCCAGGTGCACGCGGCCTGCCGCGCCGCAGCGCGCGGCCCCTTCCATCTGCATATCGACGCGCGCTTTCCGCTCGCCGATGCAGCGGCGGCCGCGCGCGCGATCGGGCGTCATCATCTGGGCCGCATCGTGCTCGACGTGCCCTGACCAGACGCAGCGTTCGCCTCGCGTCGCGCCATCGGCGACCGCCATCGTCGACAATAGACCGCCTGTCCCACGCGCCTGCCGCGCCGCATCTGGATTCTCCATGCTCCGCTGGTTCGAAAACCGCATCGATCCGTTCCCGCCGTCGATTCCGACGCAGCCGCCGACCACGCTGTTCGCGTTCTGCATGCACTACGTGCGCGGCAGCGGCCGCTGGCTGCTGCTGATGGCGGCGTTCACCGCGTTGATCGCGGTGGCCGAGGTCGTGCTCTACGCCTATGTCGGTTCGCTGGTCGACCGGCTGACCTCGCACACGCCTGCGACCTTCATGGCCGCCGAGGGGGGGCGACTGGTCCTGATGGCGGTGCTGGTGCTGATCGCGCTGCCGCTGCTGACGTGGTTCAACGCGATGGTCATCCACCAGACCCTGCTCGGGAATTTCCCGATGCGGATTCGCTGGAACGTGCACCGCTATCTGCTGCGGCAGTCGATGAGCTACTTCCAGGAAGAGTTCGCCGGGCGCATCGCCACCAAGCTGATGCAGACCTCGCTGGCCGTGCGCGAGACGGTGATCAAGCTGCTCGACGTCGGCAACTACGTCATCGTCTATTTCACCGGCGCGATCATCGTCGCCGCTGCAGCCGACTGGCGGATGATGCTGCCCTTCCTCGGCTGGATCCTGCTCTACGGCGCGCTGATGTGGCGTTTCGTACCGCGGCTGAGCCGGATTTCAGAGCGGCAGGCCGACGCGCGTTCGGTCATGACCGGCCGTATCGTCGACAGCTACACCAACATCGCGACCGTCAAGCTGTTCTCGCACTCGCAGCGCGAGCAATCTTATGCGCGCGAAGCGATGGACGGCTTCCTGCAGACCGTGCACGGGCAGATGCGCCTGGTGACGGTCGTCAATGTCGCGAACTACATGCTCAACATGCTGCTGGTGGCCTCGGTCACCGGGCTGGGCCTGTGGCTGTGGCAGCAGGGCGCGATCAGTACCGGCGCGATCGCCGTGGCCATCGCGCTGGCGCTGCGCATGCTGGGCATGTCGCAGTGGATCATGTGGGAACTGTCGGCGTTGTTCGAGAACATCGGCACGGTGCGCGACGGCATCAACTCGATCTCGCTGGCGCCCACCGTCGAAGACGCGGACGACGCGAAGCCGCTGGCGAAGATCGCCGGCGACATCCGCTTCGAGCACGTCGACTTCCACTACGGCCAGAACGACCGCAGCGTCATCGAAGGTCTGGACCTGCACGTGCGTCCCGGCGAGAAGATCGGCCTGGTCGGACGCTCGGGCGCCGGCAAGTCGACCCTGGTGAATCTGCTGCTGCGCTTCTACGACCGCGAGGCCGGCACGATCCGCATTGATGGCACCGACATTGCGACGATCGAACAGGATTCGCTGCGCGCGCAGATAGGCATGGTCACCCAGGACACCTCGCTTCTGCACCGCTCGGTCCGCGAGAACATCCTCTACGGCCGCCCGGATGCAAGTGAGGCCGAGATGATCGAGGCGGCGAAGCGCGCCGAGTCGCACGATTTCATCCAGACGCTGAGCGATGCCAAGGGCCGCACCGGCTACGACGCGCATGTGGGCGAGCGCGGGGTCAAACTCTCCGGCGGCCAGCGCCAGCGCATCGCGATCGCCCGCGTGCTGCTGAAGAACGCCCCGATCTTGGTGCTCGACGAGGCCACGTCGGCGCTGGACTCGGAAGCGGAAGCCGCGATCCAGGAAAACCTCTACCGCCTGATGCAGGGCAAGACGGTCATTGCGATCGCCCATCGCCTGTCGACGATCGCAGCGATGGACCGCCTGATCGTCATGGACCGCGGTCGTATCGTCGAACAGGGCACGCATGACGTGCTGGTCGCCGGCGATGGCGTGTACGCGCAGCTGTGGAAGCGGCAGTCGGGCGGGTTTCTGGCGGAGGGGTGAGGCGTCAGCCTCGTTGGAATCAGAGGATTCCGCAGATACGCAGACTGAAGCCCCTCTCCCTTTGGGGTGAGACGGCACTCGCGGCAACGCGAGGGCCGGGGCGCGGAACGGGGGTTGGGGTGAGGCAGACACGTTGCGAAGTTCTCGGCTGGATAGAGAACTGCCTCAGGTTTCCGCAGCTAGCCACAACAGCCCTGCCCTCACCCGACGCGCTTCGGGCGTCGACCCCGGATCAAGTCCGGGGCGGGCTCTCTCCCTGAAGGAGAGGTGCTGGATCTGTAGCGGCCGGTCAGATCCTGAGCTTGCAGGCTTCAAGCAATTCTTTGCGGCAGATGCCGCTCCTGAAGCTTCGAGCCACAGCAACGCCTGCCGAGCACGAAACCCGTACGCGCAAATTACGGAACCGGCGCGTCCGCCTCTTCATCCGATGCCGCATCGCCTTCGTCCGCAGGCTCGTTCGCAGCCCGCGATTCGGCAGAGACGGCCGCAGGCGCAGGTGTCGGCGCCGCACGCGTGGGCGCTGCAGGACGTGCAGCCGGACGCGGCTCACCCACAGGCACGCCAAGAATACGCAGCCGGCTTGCATTACCAGCTGCTGCGGTCAGCGCACCCACCAGATCGAATTCCGACAGTGGGCTTTCGGTCGGGCACTGCGCATCGGGAAAGCCGAACTTGCCGCGCAGTTCGAGGCCGCAGCCGGCCATCTGTTCAACGTCCCGATCGGGCGCGTTGCAGGTCGTGTCGAACGCGCGTGCGTATGCATCGCGACGGGCCACGAAATCCTGACCACACTTGCGCATCAGACGCAGGCGGTCGAGATCGTCCTGGGCGGGATTCACGCCGTCGAGGCCGTAGAACTTGAGTTCGTCGGGTGTGAGGATGCGCAGGCTGCGGTTGGGTACGGCCATCATCAGGTCGGCCACCGCGACCGCGGCGCCGTTGCGCTCGAGGTAATCGCGGACGCGACCGTAAACCGCGCGCAGCTCGCGATTGAGCTCGGCCCGGGTCGACGCGCTGGAGCTCATACGGATGATGCGGTGGATGCCGACGCGTCCGCCGATCAGGCGCGTGTCGCCGCCCGCCAGCAGGAACACGCAGGAGCTGTGGCACACCGCGCCTTCGCGCACCCAGATGGTCCAACGCGTTGCGGCGATCACATCGCCTGCGCGGATGGCTTCTTCGACCATGCCACCGCTGGAATCGATGTCGAGTACGCGCTTGTTGATCGACAGTTCGTCGGCGACCAGCGCCAGGCGCTTGACCAGACGGGTGAAGTCTTCGGTGACCCGCCCCTTGAAGCGCAACCGGAACACACCGCGCTCAGCGCAATCCGTCATCGACTCGCGCAGCGCGTCTTGATCGAAGGCCGACAGCGGCGTGCCGTCGCCGGCGTTGGCGTAGTCGAGTTCGCAACTGATCGACGCCGTCGCCGCGGTGAGTGTCATCACGGCAGACCAGTCCACGCCACTCGCGTCGGGCTCCGCGACCGGCACCGCAGGCGCGGCATCGACATCGACCGGCGCACTGCTGACCGCGCCGCCTTCTTCCGGACTCGCCACCTCGACCGTTTCGATCGGCGGCGTGGTGTCCTCCGCGGCCCGCTGACAGGCCGCCAGCGCGATGCAGGCGGTCAACAACAGCAGCAGGGGCAGGCGCCGGATGGGCATTGGTGGACAGGTCCTGTGAGCGGGTACGCGTGGCGCGCGGGAATGCGCCCCAGTCTAGGGGTTGCGTCCGGCGCCGGACGAATGCGGAATGAATGTCGGCCGCACGACAGCGGGTGTCGCAGCCAGCGCCTTCGACCTGCGCGAAGACATCAGCGCGGCGTGAGCCCACGCAGCAGCGCCGCATGGAACTCGTCCGGCGCCTCGACCTGCGGCGAGTGGCCGAGCGCCGGGAATTCGACGAGTTGCGCATCCGGAATCGCACCGGCGGCCTTGCGGCCGAGCACCGGGTAGTCGCCCAACCGAGCCGCGACCGCTGCCGGCGCGCGGTTCGCGCCGGGCGCGGTGCGGTCCTTGCCGCCGATCATCAACAGGGTCGGCACACGCAGCTTCGAAAACTCGTGGACGACCGGCTGGGTGAACACCATCTCCGAGGTCTGGGCCTGGTTCCAGGCAACGATCTCGCGATCGGGCCCGGCGTACATGCCGGCCAGCATGTCGACCCAGCGGTCGTAGCGCGGCGCCCACTGGCCGTCGTAATAGAACTTCAGCTGGTAGGCCTTGATGCTCTCGAACGTGGTCTTGCGCTCGCCCTCGACCATCGTGTCGATGCTCGCGTACGGCACGCCTTCCGCCTGCCAGTCCTCGAGCCCGATCGGATTGACCAGCACCAGTTGCTCGACCGTGTCGGGATACTGCAGCGCGTAGCGCGTCGCGAGCATGCCGCCCATCGAATGCCCGATCAGCACCGCACGCTCCACGCCCAGTGTTTCGAGCAGGCCGTGCGTGTTCGCCGCCAGCTGCGCGAACGAGAACTGGTAGCCGCGTGGCTTGGTCGATCCGCAAAAGCCGACCTGGTCCGGCGCGATCACCCGCCAGCCGGCCTCGACCAGCACCGTGATCGTGTCGTCCCAGGTCGGTCCGCAGAAGTTCTTGCCGTGCAGCAGCACCGCCGTGCGTCCATTGCCGGCGCCTTCGGGGCGTACGTCCATGTAGGCCATCGACAGCGACTGCCCCTGCGACGTCATCGCGTGCGCCTGGCGCGGATGCGGATAGTCGAATCCCTGCAGTTCACCGCCGTACGGCGACGCGAACACGGAGGGCGCCGATAGCGCGGCGAGCGACAGGACGAGCGGAGCGATGCGGGACATGACAGGAGGTCTCGTGCAAGGAGCGTTGATGATGCGATCGAAGCCGTCGTGAGCGCGGCTTGGCGCATCTGGCGGAGCGCCGCGTGTGGCGATACGTGAGCATTCCAAGCATCGCCACACGCGTCCACAGGCAAGCGCAGCGGAATGTCGGGCAGGTTTCAGCGCTCCGGCACAGTCCACAGGTAGATGCGCGTGCCGTCGATTTCCTGGGTCTGCTCGGGCGCCCATTGGTCGGCCATGTCGAACGCATGGCTGACGATGCGCGTGCCGGGTTTGAGCTCGGCCAGCAGCTTGGGCCGCAGCTTCACGTTGAGGCTCTGCAGCAGGTACAGCGTGACCACGCTGGCCTCGCTGATGTCCTCCTCGAACAGATCGGCCTCCTTGAACGTCACCAGATTGCTGACCCCGGCGGTTTCCGCGTTCGCGTTGGCCTCACGCACGCGCACCGGATTGATATCGATGCCGACCCCGCGCACACCGAAGCGCTGCGCTGCCGCGATCGGGATGCGGCCATCGCCCGAGCCGAGGTCGTAGAGCACGTCGCCGGCCTTGACGCCTGCAAGATTGAGCATCGCGTCGACCACGGGCTCGGGCGTGGGCACGTAGATGACATCGGGTTCGCGCGATGGCGCGGCCGCGCCATCGGCGTACGGAGAATCGGAACTGATGGCGGCGGTGACCGTGTGCGTGGTGTTCATGGCCGGGTCGTCTGCCGACGCCTCGGACGCCGTGCCGTCGACAGGCGGGTAGGCGTCGACCGCCTGTTCGGCGCAGGCCAGCAGGAACGGCGTGCAAATGGCGAGTGCGATCAGGGTCTTCTTCGACTTCATGGCGGCGTCTCCTCGAAATGCGGGGTCGGTTTGAACAGCAACAGCAGCAGGCCGCCGACCGCGAGTACGGCGACGCCGACGAGCGCCCCCGTACCGGTGTAGGCGAGACTGGAATACAGCAGATACGCACTCGTCGCGCAGAACAGCAGCGGCAGCACGGGGTACAGCGGTACGCGGAACGGACGCGGCAGGTCGGGATCGCGCCGCCGCAGCACGAACAGCGAGATGCCGACCAGCAGGAAGAACAGCCAGAACACTGGCGCGGTGTATTCCACCGCGACCTCGAAACCGTCGCGCGCGAAGGCACCGAGACCGACCAGTGCCAGCGCCAGCACGCCCTGGGTCACGATTGCCGCGCGCGGCGTACCGCTGCGCGCATCCCAGCGACCTATGAAGCCGAGCGCCGGAAAATCGCGACCGACCGCATAGACGCTGCGTGCGCCGGTGATCAGCGTCGCGTTCGCCGAGGTCAGTGCCGCGGCGACGACGATCACACTCATGAGGACAGCGCCAGTCGGCCCGAACACGCGGCCAATGACTTCGGCCGCGACGGCGTTGTGTGCGGCCATGCCGCCGAGGCCCAGCACCTTCAGGTAGGCGAGATTCACCAGCACGTACAGCGCGGCAATCGCAACCAGGCTCAGGATCAGCACGCGCGGCATCCAGACCTTCGCGTCGCGCACTTCGGAGGTCACGTAGACGGCCTCGTTCCAGCCGCCGTAGGTCAGCAGCACGAAGACGAGGATCAGGCCGATCGCACTGTCGCCGCCGCTGCCGGGAATGGGTGCAATGTCGGTCGGTGCAAACCACAGACCGGCGACGACAATCACCAGCACGCCGGTGATCTCGGCGATGGTCAGCCATATCTGCACCGAAGCGCCTTGTCGCGTGCCGATCCAGTTGACTGCGGTGAGCAGGATCACCGCAGCACCGGCATAGAGCGCGGACGACCATGGCCCGAGATCGAACAGCTGGCCCATGTAGTCGCCGACGATGAAGCACAGCAGCGCGATCGATCCGGTCTGGATCACCGAAACGCGCGCCCAGGCGAACAGGAACGCGGGGCGTGGTCCGTAGGCGCTGCGCAGATAGGTGTAGTCGCCGCCGGCCTGCGGATAGGTCGTTGCGAGTTCGGCGTAACACAGCGCACCCACGATCGACAGGATGCCGCCGACGACCCACGCCGCGAGCATCACGAATTCGCTACCGGATGCGCCGGCAATCAAGGATGGGGTGCGGAAGATGCCGGCGCCGACGACGATGCCGATGGTGATCGCGAACGCATCGCGCGCACGAAGTGTGGCGCGCGGTGGAACAGGGTCGGCCGTCACTGGCCGGCGTTCGCGTGTTTGCATGAGGCTCCAGAGTGGCGCGGAACATCGCCGCCGGTCGGTGGCGATTCGGAACTACTGGGCCGACCGATTCAAGCATCGTGACGATGCCGGGGGTGTGAACACGAAGCGACGCTTCTCACTCTGTGGACGCGCGCTTGCGCGCGACGCAGCCTGACCGGGCGTACACGATCGCGCGCAAGCGCGCTCCTACGGCCCCGCGACGAAGCGATCGACGCATCGGCACGCCCGTCGACTCTTCAATCGAAAATGCAATCCGGCCCCGAGGCGTCGGCCTCGTCCGGCACCACCACCGTGTCCATGCTCCCCTCGTCGCGCATCGCCTCCAGCACGCCGAACAGGCTGCGCAGATCCTGCGCGTTGTGCAGGCCCACGCGCCGAAGTTTGTCCGCGCTGCCGCCGCGCAGGTAATCCAGCCACGCCGCGGGCGCTTCGCTGCCGGGCAGATCGTCTTCGCGCAGCACGCCGAGCAGTTCGCGCTCGACCGTCGCCAGCTTGCAGTTCGCCCACACGCCGCGATAGCGACGCCGCACCGGATGCAGCAGATCGACGTGGCGCAGTTCGATCAGCGGATCGCGCAGGCGTGCGAGGCGATAGCGCGTCGTCAGCAGCGGCCTGTCGTAGCTGCGGCCGTTGTAGCTGACCAGCACGATCGCGGGCCGCAGCCATTTCGAGAACGTCTTCAGCATCTCGCGCTCGGCGCCCAGCGTGGTGATGCACAGCTGGCGAATGCGCATGCGTCCATCGATGAAATCGGCGGCGCCGATCATGAAGGCGCGCGTGCCGGTGCCGCCGGCGAGGCCAGTGGTCTCGGTGTCGAAGGCCAGCAGATCAGAACGCTGCGCCGGCTCGTGGCGGATGTCGTAGAGCGCGAGTTCGGCATCGCCATGTGGCCACGGGGCGGTCTGTTCGAGATAGCGCAGGCCGGGCGCGATCTCATCGCCAGGCAGCGCGCGATCAATCGGTCCGGTCGGGCGCGCTGCCGGCATCGGCACGCGCAGCTTCATCAGCTTGCGCAGCTGCGCGACGACCTGTTCCGGCGAACGCGCGCCGTCTGCGCGCGGCCACTGCGCGCGCGGCGCGGTGATCGGCATTGGCGGTGTCGGCGTCACCGACGGCAAGGCAGTCCCCGCCTGGCTGCGCAGCAGACCGAGGCGTTTGGCGAGTGCGCTCATGCCGGCAGTTGTGGCGCTTCGACCAGCAGTTCGATCACGCGCGCAGCCAGCTGGCGCGGTGTGCGCTCGGCATCTTCTTCCGAGGCAAGGATCGGCCCGACACAGGCCGGACAACCGGCGCGGCAACTGCAGGACGCAACCAGCGCCGCAGCCTGCGCCAGCAGTTCGTCGCGCCGCTCGTACAGCGGCGACGACAGGCCCACGCCACCCGGATAGTTGTCGTAGAGATACAGCGTCGGTGTGAACCGGCCGATGCCCTCGAAATCCAGCGCCGCGCCATCACCATCGCGCAGTTGGCCGCGGCCGCGCTGGTCTGCGGTGGCGAACCAGGTGCCATCGCCGCTGCCCACCGCCTTCTGCAGATCGCGGCTCTCGGCCATCACCGCGACCTGCGCGACCAGATGCAGCGCATACGACGCGCCGAGGAATCCATCGAGCGCCTCGTGGCGCGCCTCGAACGCACGGTCCAGCGCCTGCTGCGGCAGCTGCCACCACACCGCGCTCGTATGCAGCTCCTGATCGGGCAGGTTCACCGGCCCGTAGCCGATGTTCTCGTGGGTATGGAAGCGGATCTTCTTGTAGCCCGACACGCGCCGCACCACGTGCACTTCGCCCAGGTGTGCACTGCCCTGCCCGGCATCGGCCTGTTCTTCGTCATCGAGCACTTTCAACTTGGTGTAGTCGATCGCGTCGGTGTAGTAGTCCACGTGCGTGCGCTGCACATAGGCCTTGCGGCCTTCCCAGTCGAGACGTTCGACCTGGAACGGCTCCGACTGGACCATGTGGATCGCACCTTCGTAGAGCGTGAGCGCGGCGGCCGAATAATCGACCTCGGCGATGATCGTCTGCCGGCCATCGGTGCGGTCGACGACGACGAAGTTGCCGTCGGCCACCGAGCGCAGGTTCACCGCCTGCGCCGGATAGCTGTCGGCGATCCATTCCCAGCGGTCGCCTTCGTGGTGCAGCACGCCGGACTCGGCCAGCACTTCGAGCCACGGCAGCGGTGCGACCGGTCCGAACATGTCGCCATCAACGAAGTGCAGCTCGAACGCAGCACAGCGGATGTGGTCGAGCAGGATCAACGGCTGGTCGGGTTCGATGCGTGCGTGTTCGGGATTGGCGTCGGCGAAGAACTCCGGATGCCGCACCACGTACTGGTCCATCGGTTCGGAACTCGCGACCAGCACGCCGACCGACGGCTGCTGCCGGCGACCGGCGCGACCGAAGCGTTGCCACGTCGCCGAAATGCTCCCCGGATACCCGTTGAGCACCACGACATCGAGACTGCCGATGTCGACGCCGAGTTCCAGTGCCGACGTGCTGACGATGCCGTCGATGTTGCCCGCGCGCATCTCGCGCTCGGCCGCGCGACGCTCGGTCGGCAGATAGCCGCCGCGGTAGGCGCGGATGCGCTTGGGCTTGCGCGGGTCGTGGTCGAAGACTTCCTTGAGGTACTTGGTCAGCACCTCGACCATCAACCGCGTCTGGCAGAACACCAGCGTTTTTAGGCCGGCACGGATCGCCATACGCGCGATGCGGTTGGACTGCGAACGCGCCGACGCACGCAGGCCGAGATCGGGATTGATCACCGGCGGATTCCACAGCAGCACGTGCTTGTCGCCGCGCGGCGCACCGGATTCGAGGATCGATTCCAGCGCGTCGTCGTCCACCTCCACCAGCGCACGGCCGTGCTCGCGCGCATTGCCGATCGTCGCCGAGCACAGGATGAACTGCGGTGTGACGCCATAGAACGCGCAGACGCGCTTGAGCCGGCGGATGACGTTGGCGACGTGCGAGCCGAACACACCGCGATAGGTATGGATCTCGTCGATCACCACATAGCGCAGGTTCTCGAAGAACTGCGCCCACTTGGTGTGATGCGGCAGGATCGCCTGGTGCAGCATGTCGGGATTGCTGACCACGATGTCGCCGTTGATGCGGATCGCCTGGCGCGCGTCGCCGGGCGTATCGCCATCGAAGGTCGCCGCGCGCAGGCCGAGTTCCCCGGCCGCGTTGAGTTCCAGCAGTTCCGCCACCTGGTCCTGCGCCAGCGCCTTGGTCGGGAACAGGTACAGCGCCTTGCTGCGCGATGTAATCGCCGCCGACAGCACCGGCAGCGTGTAGCACAGCGATTTGCCCGAAGCGGTCGGCGTCGCGACCACCAGATGGCGGCCGGCCTGGGTCGCCGTCCAGGCCTCCGCCTGATGCCGATACAGCCGATCGATGCCGCGGCTGCGCAGCGCACGCGCCAGGGCTTCGGGCACATCGTCGGGCAAGGGCGCGTAGTCGCCGGCCTGTCCGGGCAGCAGCAGGGTGCCGGTCACACGGCCGGGGTATTTCGCCGCGAGCTTCGTCGCCAGTGCGCTGCCGGACACGGCGTCACCCGTGGTGGCCAGCGCCTGGACCGGTTTGAGGATCGCGTTCACTGCCTGCTCCGGCGCGTTCGATAACGGGGCGCAAGCGTGGCCGCGGCGCGTCTCACCGGGCGAGACTGAAGGCTCACACGCAGCAAACGGCCGCTTCACGGCCATGGCACCCGGCAGCGCCCAGCATCCTCTGCTTCAATCCCCCGGAGACACCCCGATGCAGAATCTCGACGGCAAGAAGATCGCCATCCTCGCCACCGACGGCTTCGAACAGTCCGAGCTCGAGCAGCCGCTCAAGGCGCTCAAGGACGCCGGCGCGCATGTCGACGTCATCTCCCCCGGCGACGCCAGTTCGATCAAGGGCTGGGACAAGAAGGACTGGGGCCGCAGCGTCGATGTCGACGTCGCACTGTCCAAGGCCGACTCCGGCAGCTACGACGCGCTGGTGTTGCCCGGCGGCCAGATGAACCCGGACATCCTGCGTGTCGACAAGGAGGCGGTGGCCTTCGTGCGCGCGTTCGGCGATGCCGGCAAGCCGATCGCGGCGATCTGTCATGGCCCGTGGCTGTTGGTCGAGAGCGGCTTGGCCAAGGGTCGCAAGGTCACCTCGTGGCCGTCGGTGAGGACCGATCTGGTCAATGCAGGTGCACACTGGGAAGATTCGGAGGTCGTCGTCGACGGCAACCTGATCACCAGCCGCAAGCCGGACGACATTCCGGCCTTCAACGACGCGATCGCGAAGGCGGTTGCCGGCTGATCCCACACGAGGACGCAAGGCGATGACGATCGAACTACAGATTCTGGGTTGGGCGATCGTCCTCGGCCTCGTCCACATCGGCGTTGCCGCCGCGTTCGCCACCGCGCAACGCGGCGTGCGCTGGAACGCCAGCAATCGTGATGGCGCGGACATCCCGCCCTTGACCGGCGCCGCGTTACGCACCGGCGCCGCCAGCCGCAACTTCCTCGAGACGTTTCCGCTGTTCGCCGCCGCCGTGCTCGCGGTTGTCTTCGCAGGTCGCGCGGATGCCGGCACCGCGCTTGGCGTGCAGGTTTACTTCTGGGCACGTGTCGCCTATCTGCCGGTCTACGCGATCGGTGTTCCGTATCTGCGCAGTGCAATTTGGGTGGTGTCGCTGTGGGGCACGCTCCAGGTGATCAAGCCGCTGTTCTGAGTGCACTGCAGCATCGCGCCTGCATGACTGCGCGCGCTCGCGCGTGCACGCTGAAGTTATTGCTTCGTCATCCCGCCCCGCGCCGCGCCCGTCGCTGAACGCGCTCACCGGACTCGCGGCGTGTCATCGAAATCGACCATGCGATTCACGAGAACGAGACGAATCGGACCGTAGCCTGCGCGCTCCCAACCGGCAGTACCTCCGCATGAAGCACGACTCGGACCACACCCTCGTGATCTCGCTCGGCCGCAACGGCCGCGCGTCCTATCCGGAACGTCCCTGGGAAGATATCGAGCCCGTGCTGCGCCGCATGTGGGAATTCGACGGACGACTGCGCGCCTGGCACGACGTGCGCGCCGAGGTCCAGGCGGCGTGGCGTTCGAGTGACGACCTCGTGCAGCCGCGCGTTCGTCGCGCATTCGAGCGCAGTCGCGCCGCCTGATCCTTGCGGTCAGCGTGTCTGCGGTTCCAGCAGCGCGCGCAACGCCGCGGCCGGCATCGGCCGGCCGAACAGCCAGCCCTGCGCATACAGCGGGTAATCGACCGTGCGCAGCCAGTCGCGTTGCGCTTCGGTTTCCACGCCTTCGATGACTACCGCCAAGCCGAGTGTGCGGGCGAGGTCGATGATCTGCGGCACCAGACTGACCTTCACCGCATCGGTGCCGATGGTGCACGTGAACGAGCGATCGATCTTCAATGCATGGACATCGAGCTCGGCCAGATACGCGAGGCTGGAATAGCCTGTGCCGAAGTCGTCGATGTACACGTGGTGGCCGAGTTCGCGCAGGCACTTCGTGCCCGAGATGGCGATATCGCGCGCCGTCGTGGAGTGCTCGGTCAGTTCGATGCCGATGCGCTCGCATGCAATGCCTGCCGCGTCCAGGGTCTGCGCCATGCCGGTGTGGAAGTGGCTGTTGTCGAGATCCGCGGCCGAGATGTTGACGTTGATGCGGAACTCTCCCGGTGCCGCCAACAGATCGCCGAAATCGGCGGCTACACGGCGCAGCACCAGCTGGGTGATGCGGCCGATGCTGCCGTTTTCCTCGGCAATCGGAATGAAGCGCGCCGGGGACACCATGCGGCCGTCACGATCACGCCAACGCACCAGCGCCTCGGCACCGACCAGCCCCCCGTCGGAGATCCGCACGACCGGCTGGTACTCGACTTCCAGCGCGTCCTGCTCGATCGCGCGCAGCAGACGACCTTCGACCGAACGCCGGCGCAGATGTGCCATCAGGAAAGCCAGTCCCACTGCCGCACCCGCGCCGGCGCCCAGGACCGTACACACCAACAGCAGTGGCCACTGACTGTCCGCCAACGCGGCCTTCGGCAGCGTGCTGACCACGCAGACCGCGCGTTCGGGCGCACACATCGGATAGATCAGTACGCCGTCGCGATCAAGCGGCCTGCCGGCGCGCAGCGTCGCCGCGTCGAATCGGGTCACCGCGCCATACAGCGGCAGATAGCGTGTACCGCCATCCACGTAGCCCATCGAAAAGCCGACGTCAGGCGCGGGCCGCATCCGAAACGCCTGCGGATCGAGGACGACGCGCGTGTCTCCCTCGGCCAGCACGGGCGCACGACTGCCACTTGCCAAGAGCTGCAGCTCCATCGTTGTCACGTGCAGGCCGTCGGCGGTCACCAGTTGTGCCGCGGCGACGCCCGACGGCACGGCCAGCTTGTAGAGACTGGCGGTACACCGAAGGCGCCCGTTCTCCGTACGACCAATGTCCTTGAGGAAATACGTGCGGTAGACCATCTCCCGCATCTGCTCGAATTCCGCCGCGGAACAGCGTGCCTGCGGCTGCTGATTGAACGTGTCGAGAATCTGCCGGGCTTCGTCGTCGAGCTCCGATGCGCGTTCGAGCAGCAGCGTGGCGTGACCGCCGAGACGCTGCTCGGCGATGTGCAGGACCGCCTGCCATGACACGAAGGCCGCCAGCAATGCACCGGCGAGCGCGAACCCCGCGATCGTCGCCGTGCGGAGAATCCGCTGTCCTGTCGCCTGCGCGTCGTCCACCTCGCCTCCATCGGCACTGGCCGCGTCCGGCGGCCTTTCGCCGAACTATAGCCGCGCGTCGGCGGCGCCGGTCATCGCCAGGCGTTTACATCCGCTTGCCGACGGCGTGACATCCACGCGCGCAGGCTGCAGCTCCACTCGAGGAGACTGCACATGCGCACATCAAACCCCACGCGCACGGCCGCACTCGAAGACGAAAAAATCCTGCGCGATCACGACGATCTGCCGGACAGCAACGGACCGACGCTGCGCGATCCGCGCTCGCAATCTGCAATCGACAACATTGGTCTGGACGACCAGGCCGATCTGCTGGATCCGGAACTCGACGACCAGTTGGGCGATCGCGATGCGACGGGGCGTTCGTTCGCCGACGATTTCCGCAGCGATACCGGCGTCGAGAACGGCGAGCCGAAATAAGGCCCGCCGGGTGACATGCAGACACGGGCCGGCAGCGCCGGCCCGTCCTGTCTCAGCGGCGATACACCGCGGCGTTGATGCAGGCGAAGATGCTGACCACGAACCAGCCGAACGGCAGCAGCGACACCGTGAGCAGCCAGGTGATCACGAACGCGATGCACGCGGCGGCGAACCAGAGAATGGCCGACAGGATGCGGCCCTGCACCAACTGGCCGAGGCCGGGAATGAAGAAACTGCAGATCGCGGCAATGACGTTGCCAGCCGAACCCTGTGCGCTCATGGGGATGCTCCCGAAAATGCTTGAAGGCGGCGATCCTCCCGCATCAATCTGAATGGGCACGTGAAGGGGGACGTGTTGCCCGTCGCAACCCCAGTCGCGGCCGACGTCCGTTGAAGACAGCACTACCCAAGGATGTCGCCATGTCCCGTCTCCGCTTCGGCTTCTGCGCCCTGCTCTGCCTGACCGTGTTGCTGCCGACGATGACGACGGCCCAGCGCATGCCCGATCTCGTCGCACCGCCGCTGGTGGTCGCCGATGCCGGCGAATCGCCAGTGCGACTCGAATCCGCGTCGATGCGCGTGGAGGCCGGCGCCGGTGTCGCGCGGACGACGATCGATCTCACGCTCCGCAATCCCACGGGCCGGATGCTCGAAGGCAATCTGCAGTTCCCGCTTGCGCCGGGCCAGCAGATCGTCGGCTTCGCGCTGGATATCGACGGCGCGATGCGCGATGCAGTGCCGGTGCCGAAAGACCGCGGCCGCGAAGTATTCGAGACCATCGTCCGCGAGGGTGTCGATCCGGGCCTGCTCGAACAGACCGCGGGCGATGCGTTCCGGCTGCGCGTCTATCCGTTCGCGCCCGGCGGCACCCGTCAGGTGCGGCTGGTGCTGATGGCACCACTGCAGCGCGTCGGGCGCGCGGACACCGTGGCACTGCCACTCGCATTCGCCCGCGGACTCGATCACATCGAGCTGACGCTGGCGACGCCCGGCCGCCCGGTGCTGTCCGGTCTCGTCGGCGCACCCACGCTCACGCGATCCGGCGCAGATCACCGCATCACGCTGCGCGCTGGCGACATCGCGGACGCCGGCATCGCGACGCTGAAGGTGCCATTCGAACGGCGACCGGCGGTGCAACTGCAACGTCGCGACGGGGCGACCTGGTTCGTCGCCGACGTGCCGGTCGATGCGTCCGATACGCCGCGCGTGTTGCCGCGTCGCGTCGGCCTGCTGTGGGACAGCTCGATGTCCGGCCGCGAACGTGCGCATGCGCTCGAATTCGCGCTTCTGGACGCGTACTTCCACGCGGCCGGCACCATCGAAGTCGAGCTGCTGCGCTTGCGCGATGTCACGGATGCGCCGCTTCGATTCCATATCCACGGCGGCGACTGGCGCGCGCTGCGCCGCGAACTCGAATCGACGGTGTACGACGGCGCGACTGCCGCCGGCGGGTGGACACCCGCAGCGGACACATCCGAGTTTCTGTTGTTCGGCGACGGCCAGTTCAATCACGGCGCCGATGCGTTCCCGGCGTTCGCCGAGGGCCAGCGCCTGTACACCGTGCAGACCGTGAACGGCGACGCGGCGCGACTGGACGAATTGGCGCAGGCCCGCCACGGACGCGCGATCGACTTGCGCGATGCCGATGCATTGCCGGGCGCGACCCGCGCACTGCTGCGCGATGCACCGAGCCTCGATGCGATTGAAGGCATCGGCGCACGCGAGCTCGTCGCCGAATCGAACGTCGCCACCAACGGCGTGCTGCGCATCGCGGGCCGTCTCGATGCGCAGCACGCGGATCTGACATTGGTGGTGCACACCGGCGGCCGCACGCAGCGGATCCCGCTGTCGATCGATGCCGCACGCACGCCGCAGGGCGAACTGGCCGCACTGCAGTGGGCGCGTTTACAGCTGGCCACGTTACAGGCCGAACCCGAGCGCAATCGCCAACGCATCGCCGCACTCGGACAGCGCTTCAGCCTGGTGACGCCGGGCACGTCCTTGCTGGTGCTCGAACGCATCGAGGATTACGTGCGCTTCGATATCACGGCGCCGGCCTCCATCGCCGCAGCGGTGGACGCCGAACGCACACGCACTCACGCCACGCAGGCGCGCGACCGGCAGACGCGACGCGACGCCGTCGCGCGGGGCTGGGCCGAGCGGATCGCGTGGTGGGAACGTATGTTTCCGAAGAACGCCCCGCCGAAGCAGATCGCCGCAGCGCAGGATGCGCAGGCGTCCACGGGTGCGATGCCGCCGCCACCGCCCGCACCTGCACCCGCCGCCGCGCCGCTGATGATGGCCGAAGCGGCTGCAGCGCCGGCGGCACTCGATCGCGTACAGATAGCCGCCTCGCGCACGCCCGCAAGCAACGTGGCCGATGCACCCGGCGACGCACCGTCACCGGCCGCCACGATCCGCCTGAATTCCTGGCAATCCGACGCGCCGCTCGCCCGGCGTCTGCGCGAGGCCCCGGATGGCGAGGTCTACGCGCGCTATCTCGATGCACGCGACGCGGAGGTCCAGGGCACCGCGTTCTATCTCGATGCGGCAGACGTGCTGCAGCGGCGCGGCGAAACCACGCTGGCCTTGCGCGTGCTGTCGAACCTCGCGGAAATGGATCTGGATAATCCGCATGTGCTGCGTGTGTTCGCGTATCGACTGCGCGAACTGCAGCGGGACGACCTCGCCGTGCAGGTGCTCGAGCGCGTGCTGGCGATGCGGCCGGAGGAACCACAGAGCCTGCGTGATCTCGCACTCGCGTGTGCCGCGACCGGCGATCGCCAGCGCGCGATCGATCTGCTGGTCGAGGTTGTCGACGGCGACTGGAACGGCCGGTTTGCCGAGATCGAACTGACCGCGCTGGCCGAACTCAATGCCCTGGTCGCGACCGCGCCCACGCCGCTCGATACCTCCGCGATCGACGCGCGTCTGCTGCGCAATCTGCCTCTGGATCTGCGCGCGGTGTTGAGCTGGGACAGCGACGACAGCGACATGGATCTGTGGGTCACCGATCCGGACGGCGAGAAAGCCTATTACGGCAATCGGCTGACCCGCCAGGGCGCACGCATGTCGCCGGACTTCACCCGCGGCTACGGCCCGGAAGAATTCGCCCTGCGCGATGCCAAGCCCGGCATCTATCGCGTGGAAGCGAACTTCTTCGGCCAGCGCCAGCAACTGGTCACCGGCGCGACCACGCTGCAGCTGTGGCTGAGCACCGGCTTCGGCACCGCGACGCAGGTGGACCAGCGCATCACGCTGCGGTTGTCGGACGCGCGCGAGACGGTGTTCGTCGGAGAGTTTGAGGTGAAGTGATGCGACGCACCTGCACGCGGCTCACATCGCCGCGTGCAGGCCCGGCCACAGCAGTGGCGCGAGCAGCATCCAGACCGCCATCGCGACCATCATCAGGTTCTCGGTCAACGACACGAAGCCCAACGGCACGCTGCTGCCGCCACCGACGCAGGCGCACTTGAGGGTGCGCTTCTCGATGTAGACCGCCTTGAACACCGAGACCGCGCCGATACCGCCGATCAACAACGCCAGCGGCGCGGAAAACCAGGTCAGCGCGCCGGCCACCATCAGCACGCCGGCGAGTCCCTCGGCGAAGGGATACAGCGTCGCGTACGGCACCCAGCGCTTCGCCAGCAGGTCGTAGTTGAGGAACATGCTGGAGAACGTTTGCACGTCCTGCAGTTTCAGCAGCGCGAGCACGCACATGCTCAAGCCCACGAACCACTCGGCCGCGCGTACCGTCAGCACGTTGCCGTAGACCGCATACGACAGCGCGAGCGCCATCAGCGCGGTCGTCGCGAACAGCGCGGCAACCGGTCGATACGTCGTCGCCTTCGGATCGCGCACCTTCAACCCCAGGAAGCGCCGTAGATCGTCGTGACCACCGATGCGCACGCCATCGATGAAGACCTGTGGCGTGGTCTTGACGTCGTGCGCGGCCTTGAACGCATCGGTGGCCTCGCGGGTTTCCAGCCAGTGGTCTTCGACCTCGTAGCCGTGGCTGCGCAGCAGATGCCGTGCCTTCAGGCCGAACGGACAGACATGGCCGGGCATGACCATGCGATGGAGCACCGCGCGCGGGCGGGAGACGGACGTCGTCATCGAAATTTCCTCGGAGCGGCGCCTTGCAGGCGCCGGATGCCACCCTGTATACCCTCCGTACCGGGGTACGGAGTCAAGCGTGGACGCGATGACAATCTCGACATTGGCGGATGCAGGCGGCGTCGGTGTCGAAACGATCCGCTTCTACCAGCGTCGGGGTCTGCTCGACACACCCGCGCGCGACTCGGGCATCCGCCGCTATGGCGAGCAGGATCTACGCCGCCTGCGATTCATCCGCAGCGCGCAGGCGGCCGGCTTCACGCTCGACGGCATCGCCGAACTGCTGGCTCTCGATGCGACGCGCGATCGCAGCCGCGTGCGCAGCCTGTCCAACGAACGCATCGCCGCGCTCGATTCCCGCATCGCCGAACTGCAGCAGGCCCGCGACGCGTTGGCTGCGCTGGCGGAGCGCTGTAGCCGCGACGATCGTGGCCCATGCCCGATCCTCGGTGCGTTCGATACTCCATCGAAGAACGACTGACGACTGCTGCCCACGACTACGACTGAATACGTGATGCACGGCATGTCGAATGGCGTCGCCCTGATGCGTCGTCCGTATGAAGCCCGCAGCCGACGCTGTATCGCAACCGCGCATTCCGCGCCTGACAGGAGTTACGCCATGTCCTATATCGATGGTTTCGTCATCGCCGTGCCCACCGCCAACAAGCAGAAGTTCATCGACCACGCTACCAGCGGCGATGCGTTCTTCATGGAGCTGGGCGCCACGCGCATCCTCGAATGCTGGGCAGACGATGTGCCCGACGGCACGCTCACCGATTTTCGCAAGGCGGTGCAGGCCAGGGACGACGAGACGGTCGTGTTCTCGTGGGTCGAATGGCCGGACAAGGCCACGCGCGATGCCGCATTCGCGAAGATGATGGACGGCAGCGATCCGCGCATGGACCCGGCGAAGAACCCGATGCCGTTCGACGGCAAGCGGATGATCTATGGCGGGTTCAAGCCGGTGGTCGAACTTGGCGGGACAGGCCGAGCTTGACGCCGCGCCGGCATCATGACGATTGAAGACGACGCGGGTTTGCAGGGCATTGCGCCGTGTCGATCGATCGCTTGCCGTCACGGACGAAACCAGGGTCAAGATGGATCCCGGCCTGCGCCGGGATGACGGGCGAGGCAACTGACGCTCACACGGCGCTTCCCGCTTGAACGCGGTCGCGCGCGTCCGGCCTACAGGCGCCCTGACGGACATCGCGATCGTCCTTCCAGCGGCTTCCAACGGCCGGATGGCTGATCACGCTGTGATCCATGTTCGTGGCGCTGCAGAGCTGCAGCCGAAGCGCGCAACCTGCGGACAGCAGGACAGGCGCGAACCTCGCCAGATAACAAAGGGCGCGCCAACAGGCGCGCCCTTTCCATTACTCAACCGCCCGCCAACTCAGCCGACGCGGAACCGGTCCGTATCGTCACGGCCACTGTTGTCGCGGAGATAGCTGCCGCCGCCGTAGCGCTCATGCGACACGTAGGCGTCCTGCACCGCGGCTTTCGCACGGTCCCAGTCCAGCGGCGAATCGCCCCGGCGGTTGACCCAGTCGCGCTCCAGCTCGGCCGCCAGGCTGTCGTCCCAGGCACGGTCCGCATGGCGGGTGCGTGCATAGGCGCCGTAGCGGTATGCCGGCTGGTAATGGCTGTAGTCGGCATCGGCATCGCGATACGGCGCCTTTTCGAACGCATCGGCGTAGTAGGCGTCGCTACGCTCGTACAGATCGTAGGTGCGGTCGGTGCGGTCCCAGGCATCGCGGACTGCGGGACTTGCGTCATCCCACGCAAGACGCGATTCGCCGCGTGCCGATTCCCACTCCTTCTGCAGCGACGCTTCCGACTCGCCCCAGTCGCGGGTGCGCTCGGCTTCGCGCGCCTGCAGACCTAGGCCATAGGCAGGTGCGTAATCTCGATCGTAATCGTGATCGGTCTTTACGTAATCGCGCTCCCGATGCGCATCGCGCCAGTATTCGGTCTCGCCGGTCGGATCGATGCGCTCGGCAACACCTTTGCCGACAGCTGCACCGGCAACGACGCCGATGGCTGCACCGATCAGCGTGCCGACCGGTCCGAATACAGTGCCCGCCGCTGCGCCTGCGGCTGCGCCGCCCGCAGCCCCGCCGACGCCAACGCCGATCGGATGTGCGCCGGGCGCCTTGCTGATGGGGTCGCGGTTGAGGTCGCGCCCGCCATCCTGGATCTCGTCTTTCCTGCTCATCTGGAGATACTCCGCTTGCGTTGGGTTTGAACGTCCACCGTGCGTTGCATCAGATGAAACCGCCGTCGCGAAATCCACAATGCGCACCGCTGCCGTTCAGTCCCACATCCACATACGGATCACGCGTCCGTCAGCGTGTTTCCGGAATCCGAGGCGGTCTTGCGTTGCAGCATCGGCACGGCGCTCACCACGAGCAACGCCATCACCGTCGTCGCAAGCGCGACCATCTCCTGTCCCATGCCCGCGGCCATGCCGATCGCCGCAGTCATCCACACGCCCGCGGCGGTGGTGAGGCCTTGTACGCGCTCACCCCTGTCGAGCTTGAGGATCGCGCCGGCGCCAAGAAAGCCGATGCCCGACACGATGCCCTGCATCACGCGCGTCACATCACCACCGTCGATGCCGCTCAGCAGTGGTGCCAGCACGAATAACGCCGAGCCGATCGACACCAGGATGTGCGTCTTCAATCCCGCCGCGCGGCCCTTGTGCTCGCGTTCCCAGCCGACCATGCCGCCCAGGATCGCGGCGACCAGCACGCGTACGACGATCGTCGTCGAGGTGTCCACATCCGGCAACGCAAGCTCACGTGCGACTGCAGCGCCAATCTGGTCGAACACACTCATCGGGGCATCGCCTTGCGAGGCGGGACAGGCGCACAGGTGTTTGGTCGCGGCATCGTGGGCAGGCTCGGCTTGAAGTGCACGAACGCTAGCGCCCGCCCGGTTCGCCCGCGGTGATGACGGTCTGATGACGGCTTCGCGCACATTCGCAACGGAGCATCCCGCAATGCAGGCCATCGCGGCGCTTGAAAAGCGATGTCGCGCCCAGCAGGTTTGGCGCTCACCGCCTGGAATCTCTCCGATGCCGACCCTGTTCGATCCCCTGACCGCTGGCGCCCTGTCGCTCGCCAACCGCGTCGTCATGGCGCCGCTGACCCGCAACCGTTCGCCCAACGCGATTCCGCTGCCGCGCACCGCGCTCTATTACGCGCAGCGCGCGACCGCCGGCCTGCTGGTCACCGAAGCCACTGCGATCACCCATCAGGGTCAGGGCTACGCCGACGTGCCCGGCCTATACGCACCCGAGCAGCTCGAGGGCTGGCGCCGCGTGACCGATGCAGTGCATGCCGAAGGTGGCCGGATCGTCGTGCAGCTGTGGCACGTCGGCCGTATTTCGCACACGTCGCTGCAGCCCGGTGGCCAGGCGCCCGTGGCGCCTTCGGCGATTGCCGCCAAGAGCAAGACCTTCATCCATGACGCCGACGGCAACGGCACGTTCGTCGACACGTCCACGCCGCGTGCGCTCGATCGCGATGAACTGCCTGGCATCGTCGAGGATTACCGCCGCGCCGCCCGCGCCGCGATCGATGCCGGCTTCGACGGTGTCGAGGTGCATGCGGCGAACGGCTATCTGATCGACCAGTTCCTGCGCAGCGGCAGCAATGCACGGACCGACGCCTACGGCGGCAGTATCGAGAACCGTGCGCGCTTCCTGGGCGAGGTGATGCGCGCCGTGGTCGATGAGATCGGCGGCGATCGTACCGGCATCCGCATTTCCCCGGTCACGCCGGCCAACGATGCGCACGACCCGGATCCGCAGCCGCTGTTCGCCCACGTCGTCGAGGTGCTGGCGCCGCTCGATCTTGCGTTCGTGCACATCATCGAAGGCGCGACCGGTGGCGAGCGCGACTACACGCAGGGCGACGCCCCGTTCGACTACGCCGCGCTGAAGGCGGCCTACGCGAAGGCCGGTGGCACAGGTGCGTGGATCGTGAACAACGATTACAACAAGGCGGACGCGCAGGCTGCGATCGCGTCGGGCCACGCCGATGCGGTGGCCTTCGGCCGCCCCTTCATCGCCAACCCGGATCTGGTGCGCCGTCTGCGCGAAGGTGCGCCGCTCAACACGCCGGACCAGGCGACGTTCTATGGCGGCGGCGATGCGGGCTACACGGATTATCCGACGCTCGACTGAGCTCGGCATGCGCGCCGCCGGTCGACGGCGGCGCGCGCACATTTCGAAAGATCAGTCGGGACGTGGTGTCGGCGTGGTCTGGAATTCGTGACCGGTCACCGGATCGCGTGCGCGACCGGGCACCACTTCCTGCGCGCCGGGCACAATACGGCCCTGGGCATCACGCACCTGCGTCGGCATCGCACGCGGCGCAATCGGCTGGTTCGCGGGCATCGCCGGCTGCGGTCGCATCTGCGGCGCGGGACCGGTCGATGGAATGGTCCCGGGCGGCACACCACGTTGTGACGGTGTCGCCGGCACCGCGGGCGGCGGCGGCGGCATGGCCGCAGGCTGCATGGCCGGACGCGCAGGCGGCGTGGGCTGCTGCAACTGTTGGGCGAACACGGGCGCCGATGCGAGCGCAAGCAGCATCGGCACACCAAGCTTGAAGATGGGACGGGTCATGACGCCTCCGGGGCGCGGGTGAATTTCGACCCTATGCCCCGCGCTATGCAGACCCCATGAAGTTCCCCCGGTCATCGCCCGGCCTGCAGCCGGGCAATGCGCGCCGTTCAGTCGACGCAGATCGTCGATGCCACGCCGTCGCGCAGACGCTGCTGGCAACCGAAGGGATTGGTGTCGACGCTGCAGCTGCCGCCGACCTGGGTGCCGTCGACGCTGCCTTCGGGCGCGAGGCACTGGCCTTCGCACTGCTCGGAATCGGTACACATCTTGCCGGCGTCGGCGGTCTGGCGCAGGCACTGCTTGACCGGCGCGCGACCGAGCTGGGTCCACTGGCCGCCGACGGCGGCGCACTCGGCTTCGTTGGTCACCGTGGCCTTGTCGGGTCCGCCGACCGGCATGACGGTGTCGGCACGTTCGGCAGGGGCACTGCAGGCGGCGAGCAGGCCGACGAGAACAACGGAAGCGAGGCGCTTGATCATGGCGAGAGGTCCGCGAAAGGAGTGCCGGCGAGTCTAGCCATGCGGATGTGAACCCCTCAGCACGCCTGTGCCCGCGCTTGCGACCCCATGCGGACGCGTCAGGCGTTGCGGGATCGCGCGCATCGGATGTCGATTCCGCACACGTGTGTGCGTCGTCATGATGAGACCGCCCTCCGGCGGCCACCAACGCAATCGGAGAGACACCATGCGCAAGCTCATCGTGGCCGCGTTCGTCAGCCTCGACGGCGTCCTGCAAGGCCCTGGCGGTCCACAGGAAGACACCAGCGGCGGATTCGCGCACGGCGGCTGGACGGTGCCCTTCGCCGACCCGGTATTCGGCGAGACCATCGACGGCCTGTTCGCGCAGCCCTTCGAACTTCTGCTCGGCCGCCGCACCTATGACATCTTCGCCGCGCACTGGCCGCGAGTGCGGGCCGACAGCGGCGATGAAGGTCTTGCGAAACTGTTCAACGGCGTGACCAAGCATGTCGCCACGCATCGGCCCGACTCGCTGGACTGGCAGAACAGTCGCGCCCTCGGCGCCGACATCATCGGCGCGATGCGCCAACTGAAAGCCCAGGACGGGCCCGACCTGCTGACCCAGGGCAGCGGCGCGCTCGTACAGCAGTTGCTGGCGACGGACCTCGTCGACACCCTCCAGCTGATGACGTTCCCGGTGCTGCTCGGCGCCGGCAAGCGGCTGTTCGGCAACGACGCGCAGGCTGTGACGTTCTCGCTGGAGAACACCGTGGTGTCACCGACCGGCATCGTCGTATCGCGCTACGCCCGTGCGGGCGAAGTGCAGACGGGATCGTTCGGGCTCGATTGAGCGGCACGAGTTCCGCGCATGCGGCCTGCGCAGCAGGCCGCCGGGCGGCGGTGGCGGACGGGCCCGTGACTTCCCGCCTATTGACTACATCTGTAGTCAAGCGCAATCTGCCTACAGTTGTAGTCACCAAGGAACGTGCCATGCGCAACAAGACCGTCGGGGACCAGGAACTGGCCCTTCTGCAGCACATCGCCGAACACGATGCCGCCTCGGTCGGCGAGGTCGCCGTCAGTTTCGGCGAGCCGCGCGGGCTGGCCCGCTCCACGGTGCTGACGATGATGGAGCGTCTGCGCGCCAAGTCCTATCTCAAGCGCAAGCAGGGCGACGGCGGCGTGTATCGCTACTCGGCCACCGCACGCCAGAACGACGTGGTGCGCAACGCGGTCGGCAGTTTCGTCGAGAAGACGCTGCAGGGTTCGGTATCGCCGTTCGTCGCATGGATGTCGGAGCGCAAGGACGTCAGCGCCGACGAACTCGCCGAACTCGAGGCGCTGGTCGCCAATCTGCAATCCAAGCGCGAGGCGCGTTGAAATGGCCCTCGAACTGATCAGTGACGTTCTGCTGCCGCGCCTGCTGACCGCCAGCGTGCAATCCACGATTCTGGTCGCGGTGGTGTGGGCGCTGTGCCGCCTGGTGCCGCGCCTGTCCGCCGCGACCCGCTGCTGGCTCTGGTGGCTGGTCGCGCTGCAGTTGCTGGTCGGCCTGGCGTGGTCGAGTCCGATGGGGCTTCCGCTGCTGCCCGCCGAAGCGGTGCAGCCCGCGCTGCAGGTCGCGCAGGTCACGCCGGCGATCACTTCGGACGAGGCGTCCATCGTGTTCGCACCGACGCAGGCAGCTGAGGCGTCGTCCGCATCATGGTCGTGGCCGCTGGCGCTCGCCGTGGCGTGGCTGCTGGGCCTCAGCGTGATGGTCACGCGCAGCCTGCGTGGCTGCCTCGCGACGCGTCGCCTGCTGCGCACGTCCGTGCGCTGCCGCGACCGCAGCCTGCTGCATGCATTGGCACTCGCCGCCGACGCACACGGCCTGCGCGCGCCGCCGCGCTTGCGCCTGTCGGATGCGATCGATTCGCCGCAGCTCATCGGCCCATGGCGTCCGGTGCTGCTGCTGCCTGCGCACCATGCGGACTCGATGCAGCCCGATGAACTCGACATGGCGCTAACCCACGAACTGGTGCATCTGCAGCGCCGGGATCTGTGGCTCGGCCTCGTGCCGGCACTCGCGCAACACCTGTTCTTCTTCCATCCCCTCGCCCATCTGGCCGTACGCGAATACGGCCTGAGCCGTGAAGCCGCCTGCGATGCCGCCGTGCTCGAAGGCAACCGCCACTGCGCACGCGAGTACGGCCAGCTGTTGCTGCGCCTCGGCGTCGCGCCACGTCCCTGTGCCGGGCTGGCCAGTGCCTCGCCCGACTTCACCCTGCTCAAGCGGAGACTCACCATGCTGCAGACCACCTCGTCCTTCCCGCGCGTCGTCGCGGTGCTGATGACCGTCGCGATCGGCGTCGTCGGTGTCATGCCCTATCGTCTGACCGCTGCGACACCGGCCGTCACTGCGCAGGCACCCGCCGCCGCACGTCCGGCGCCGGCGCCATCGCGCACGTCGACGTCGACGACGACCGCCACCCACAACGGCGTTCCGGTCGACCCGGCCGACATGCCGACGCCGCCGGCACCTGCAGCGCCACCCGCACCGATTTCCCCGCCCGCCCCGCCTGCACCGCCCGAACCCCTGTCCGACGGATTGCGCAGCACGTTCACCCTCGGCATGGAGCCGGGCGAAAACGCGTTCGTGTTGCTGGACGACGACCACAGCATCGCCGTCAGCGCGACGTCCGATCTGCGCGAGGCCCAGGCCACACGTCGTGACGATGCACCGGTGCTGTGGATGCGCCGCGGCGATGCGCGCTACGTGGTCCGCGATCGCGCCACGATCGAAGCGATCCGCAACGCGTACGCCGAAGTGACTGCGCTTGGCGCCGCGCAGGGCGAACTCGGTGCACGGCAAGGTACGCTCGGCGGACAGCAGGGCACGTTGGGTGCACGCCAGGCGGAGATCGCCCTGCAGGCCGCGCAACACGCCCTCGCGAACGTCAACGTCCGGGCGCAGGTGGACGCGCGCGTGACCGCCGAGCTGCAGCGCCAGGAGGCCGGCATGCAGGAAGAGATGCAGCGCCTCGCCACGCAACAGCTGGCGTTGGCGCGCGAACAGACTGCACTCGCGACGCGCCAGCAGACCGCCACCGCGCGCGCCGAACGCGAAGCCCGCGCGCTGATGGATGCGGCGATCCGCAACGGCGTGACCGAGCGGCTTTAAGCCCAGAGCGTTCCTCGCCCCGTAGCCGGTCGCTGCCGGGCGATCCGACAGACCACGCACCACCGCCGGCCTGACACCACAGCCGGTGCTGATCATGTGGCCGCAGGACACTCGCCCGCGCTAGCGGGTCACACGGCGTCGTGCGGAATCTGCAGGCCTGTTACGCCGTTCGCTGTGCGCGCAGGCGACGCTCGGTTGGTCGTGCCGCCCGCACGGGCATTGATCGGCCGAGTAGCTGGCAGCTCAGCGCTCCGGCCAGTACCAGGCCGGCGCATCCAGCAGGCCCTGGCCCACGATCGTCGTCTGGCTGTCGCGTTTCTCCAGCGGGATCGTGTTGCAGTCAGGCGTCTGTTCCAGCGCGGCGATCAGGCGCGTCGCGTGCGAGACCACCCAGACCTGGGTGCGCCGAGATGCGCCTGCAATCAAACGCGCCAGCGCCGGCAGCAGATCGGGATGCAAGCTGGTTTCGGGTTCGTTGAGCACCATCAGCGGCGGCGGACGCGGTGTATGCAGCGCGGCGATCCACAGCAGGTAGCGCAGCGTGCCGTCCGACAGTTCGGCAGCCGACAGCGGCCGCAGCAGGCCGTGCTGGCGGAACAGCAGACCGAAGCGCCCGCCTTCGACGGACACCTCGACCCGCGCCCCCGGGAACGCATCCGCGACCGCCGCGTCCAGCGCCTGCGGATCGCCGATCTCGCGGATCGTCGCCCACGCGGCCGCGAGATCGTGCCCGTCGTGACTCAGCACCGGCGTGCGCGTGCCGAGCTGCGGCAGCCGCGCCGGTGCATCGAGATCGGCGCGGAAGTGATCGTAGAAGCGCCAGCCCCGGATCGTCTCACGCAGCTGCAGCACTTCCGGCGCGTTGCGCGGATCGGCGATCTGCGCGAACAGGCTCTCGAACGGACTCAGATGCTCGCCCGCGACGCGCCAGGCGCGACCGTCGCGCACGCGCACAAGCCCGCCGCGGCGATCCACCAGGGTGTTGCCCTGGCGCAGGAACGGGCCGCTCCAGATCACCTCGCGCTTGATCTCGGGATCCAGCGCGAACAATGACTGCGACGGCGTCGGCAGGCCGAGATCGATCGCATAGCCGAAGTCCTCGCCAGCGAAACCCAGCTTCAGCGAGACCGGTTTCTGCCGCGGCCCGCCCTCGACCGCGACGTCGCCGCGGCGCATCGCTGCGCTCAGGGTTTCGGGACCAGCCCACAGCGTCGAGCCCAGCCCGCCCTCGCGCGCCAGCGCCGGCACCACGCCGCCCTGCGCGGTCTCGGCCAGCAGCCGCAGGGCGCGATAGAGACTGGACTTGCCACTGCCGTTGGCGCCGGTCACCAGGTTGAGGCGCGCCATCGGCACGACCAGCGTGTGCAGCGACCGGTAGTGGGCGATGGCGAGCGTGGTGAGCATGGCCGCGGCAGCGCAGGACGGGACGGGACGCGCGTTTTATCAGCGCGCGGTCGCAGCCCCTGCGATCTGCAGACGCACGCGCGCGAGCAGGCCGTTCGACGTCATGTACAGCGTGCGCCCGTCATCACCGAACGCGACGTTGGCGACCGGGCCGCCAGTCGCAATCCGCCCCAGGCGCGCGCCATCCGCAGCGAACACCAGCACACCGCCCGGCCCGGTCGCGAACAGGGTGCCGTCGCCGGCGACGGCCATGCCGTCAGGCAGGCCCGGCGCATCGTCACCGACCAGATCGCCGGCATCTGCGAACACACGTCGCGAGGTCACTGCGCCTCCGGCATCGAGCGCGTACGCCATCCAGATCGCGCGTTCGGGATCGGAATTGGCGACATACAGCGTGCGCTCGTCCGGCGACAACGCGATGCCGTTGGGACGCGTCAGACCGTCGTCGAGCAGGTGCACGGTGCCGTCGGTATCGAGCCGGTAGACGCCGTTGAACGGCAATTCCTTGACCGGAGACGCATCGAGATCCGTGAGCCCGTACGGCGGATCGGTGAAGAAGATCGCGCCGTCGCTGCGGCGCACGACATCGTTTGGACTGTTGAACCGGCGGCCGTTGAATGCGCGCGCGAGCACGGTCTTCTGTCTGGTCCGCGGGTCGAGACGCGCGAGCGTGCGGCTGCCGGAATCAGCCAGCAACACCGTGCCCGACGGCTCTGCATACAGGCCGTTCGCACCGGCCTCGCGCAGCACATCGGTCGGCGGACCGTCGTAGCCGGACGGCTCGAGGAACACCGACAGGCCCTCCGCGTCCGACCAGCGATGGATGCGGTTCTCCGGCACATCGGTGAAGAGCAGGTAGCCGCCGTCTTCGAACCACGCCGGGCCCTCGGCCCAGGTGAAGCCTTCCGCCAGACGCTCGATCTTCGCGTCGGACGCGACGACCGCGTCGAAGCTGGGCGCATACGCGGTCAGTCCGCCGATCGCGGGACGCTCGCTGTTCGATACCGCGGCGCCGCCCGCGCAACCGCCGAGCAACGCGGCGCACAGCAAACCGGAAAACGGACGGAAGGGCTGCATGGGCGTGCCTCGCTTGGAATCGGGCCGCCTAGCCTGCCATGACACACGCGAATCGTGCGCAGCCGTCAGAGCCGCAACACGGATTGCATTGCCCGCGCGATCCAGCCACTGAACTGCATCGGCGCATCGGACGCAGCCACGCAGATGCACGGCACGCCGTGGCTGGTGACCGGCTGGTGCTCGGTCTCGTGATCGAGATCGGCGACATCGCCGGGACCGAAATGGCCCAGCACGTCGTCATAGGCGCCGCGCAGGATCAGGGTCAGTTCGTTGTTGCCGTGGCTGTGCATCGGCATGCGCTTGCCCGACGCCGTACGCAGCATCAACAGCTGCGCGCCGAGCGCCTCGTCCTGCGCGCGCAGCAGATGGATGCCCGGCCCGACCGCGCGCCAGCGCAGCGTCGAATAGCGATCGCCGAACCAGGGCCGCAGCGGCGTCGGCAACAGGTCCGGATCGACAGCTGCCGGCTCAGCGACCAGGACCGGCGGCGCAACCGCATCGCGTTCGAGCCGCGCACGGAACGCATCGCGGGCCGATACCGACAATGGCGCGCCCTCCTGCTGTTCGATGAGCCGCGCGCCGATCGCATCGGCCGCATCCAGCTGCCCGCGACAAGTCGCACACAGTTCCAGATGGCTGGCGACGACGGCCGCGAACGCGACTGGCAACGCACCGGCCGAATAGCCGACCAGGGTGGCGTGATCCAGATGACGGACCGGCACGTTCACGCCTCGCCCCCGAGGCCGCGACGCAATTTGGCGAAGGCGCGGCGCAAGGTCGATTTCACCGAACCCAGCGGCATGCCGAGTTCGCTGGAGATTTCAGAATGGCTCTTGGATTCGAGATACGACATGCGGATCAGCCGCGCCTGCCCGGCCGGCAACGCATCGATCGCGCGCCCCAGTCCGACGTGATCTGTGAACGCCTCGGGCCCACTCGCGCCGATCTCGCCGTCGTCGTCCTGCAGCAGGTCGACATCGTCGGGCCACGCGGTCGCCGACGCGCCGCGACGCAACGAATCGATATGCAGGTTGCGCGCGATGCGGAACAGCCAGGTACCGAGACTCGCGCGTTTGGCATCGAACGAACGCGCGCGGCGCCACAGCCGCAGCATCGCCTCCTGCACCAGATCCTCGGCCTGCGCCGAAGCGATGCCCTGGCCCAACAGATAACGGTTCAGACGCGGCGCGAAGTGGTCGTAGATGCGCATGAAGCAGTCGACGTCGGCATTCGCAGCGACGCGGGTCATCTGGTCGGACCAGAACACCGCGTCGGGAGCCGGATCGGCGAGCAGCTTGGACATGCGGACTGCCCCATGCAGGGGCGTGACCTTCGAGACGGCGATGGCAGGCAGCTTGGGCATGGCGCCGTGTGTGGGACGTGCAGGCGGAGACATGAACTCATACGCCGTAGAAGCGCGATTGGATTCCCATGACGGGCACATCGCGGCGCCGCAGTGTGATTGTGCCCCGCTCTGCAACAGTTCTTCGCTGGCGTGGCCGTTTATCGCCGCCATCCACAGGCATAGCCTGTCCGCATCGTGGCCGCGCCCATGGGCGCCGGCCGCTTCTGGAGCCCACCGATGACCCGCCTGCCCGCCCTCTACATCTCGCATGGCTCGCCGATGACCGCGCTCGCGCCCGGTCAGGTCGGCGAACGCCTCGCCGAACTGGCGCGCACGCTGCCTAGGCCACGTGCGATCGTCATCGCGTCCGCGCACTGGCTGGCGCGTGCGCCGCGGGTTGGCGGCGCGGCGGTGCCGGAGACCCTCCACGATTTCGGCGGCTTTCCGCAGGCCCTGTTCGACATCCAGTACCCCGCGCCCGGCGACACTGCGCTCAGCGCGCGCGTCGCCGACCTGCTGCAGACGGCCGGACTGCCGGCACAGCTCGATCCGCAACGCGGTCTCGACCACGGCGTCTGGGTGCCGCTGCGCCTGCTGTATCCCGATGCGGATATCCCCGTGGTGCCGGTGTCGATCCAGCCGGAGCTCGGCCTGCCGCACCAGTTCCAGATCGGCCGCGCCCTGGCGCCGCTGCGCGACGAAGGCGTGCTGGTGATCGGCTCGGGCAGCATCACCCACAACCTCCACGACATGCGCAGCTTTGATGAAGCGCGTCAGGCGCCGTACGTGCAGCCCTTCATCGACTGGGTGGCGCAGCGGCTGGCCGACGAGGACGTGGACGCCTTGCTCGACTACCGTCGACAGGCGCCGTTCGCGCAACGCGCGCATCCGACCGACGAACACCTGCTGCCGCTGTACGTCGCGATGGGCGCCGGTGGCACGCCGATGCGCGCGCAGCGCATCGATGCCGGCATCGACATGGGCTTTCTGGCGATGGACATCTACCGGTTCGACGGCGCGCCGCAGCCGGGCTGACGCGGCGCCCGGGCGCAGGCCAAAAAAAAGCCACCCGCTCCGGTGCTCGGGGCGGGTGGCTTCGGAGGTCACGCAAGGATCAGCGACGCTTGGCGATCCGGTCGCGCATATGCGCTTCGTCGTCGAGCCAGTTCTGGTCCTTGTTCTTCAGGAAGAACACATAGACCACCAGCGAGACCGCGATGATGACGGTGGCGTAGACGGCGAACGTGATCACCTGGTCCGACTTCAGCGCGGCCTGGTACAGCAGCGGCGCGGTGCCGCCGAAGGCCGAGTTGGCCAGCGCGTAGCCGAGGCCCACACCCAGCGCACGGATGTGCGTCGGGAACAGTTCCGCCTTCACCACCGCGTTGATCGACGTGTAGCCGGTCAGGATGATGAAACCGATGCCCAGGATGATGAAGGCCGACAGCGCGCTGGTCTGCTGCGGCAGCGCCGTCACCAGATACCAGGTGTAGAGCACGCCGCCGATGCCGAAGAACACCAGCAGGCTCTTGCGGCCCACGCTGTCCGACAGCCAGCCGCCGATCGGCTGCAGCACCATCAGGAAGGTCAGCAGACCGAGATTGATCAGCGTGCCCACCATGACGTCGTCGCCGGCGAACGCGGTCTGGATCATCTTCGGACCGTTGACCGAGTAGGTGTAGAACGCGACCGTGCCGCCCGCGGTGATCAGGAAGCACAGCAGCAGCGGACGCCACTGGTTCACGAACAGCTCGCGGATCGAACCAGAGGCCTCCGCGCCGCCGGTCTTGGCAGCCTGGATCGAATCCGATTCCAGCGATTCGTCCATCGTGCGCCGCAGCCAGAACACCACGATCGCCGCGACGCCACCGATGCCGAATGCCACGCGCCAGCCCCACTCGGAGATCTGAGAGGTGTCGAGCAGCAACAGCATCGCCAGCAGCGTCGCCTGCGCCAGCACATGGCCGCCGACCAGGGTCACGTAATGGAACGAGGACAGGAAGCCGCGACGGCCCGGAATCGCGGCCTCGGACATGTAGGTCGCACTGGCGCCGTACTCGCCGCCGGTCGCGAAGCCCTGGATCAGGCGCGCGATCAGCAACAGCACCGCCGCCCAGATGCCGATCTGCTCGGCGGTCGGGCTGATCGCGATCAGGAACGAACAGCCCGCCATCACCGACACCGAGACCGTCAGCGCCAGGCGCCGGCCGTAGCGGTCGGCGAAGCGGCCGAAGTACCAAGCACCGATCGGGCGCATCAGGAAGGTCGCGGCGAAGATCGCCCACACATACAGGGTGGAGTTCTTGTCGTCGGGCGAGAAGAACTGCGACTCGAAGTACACCGCGAACACCGAGTAGACATAGACGTCGAACCACTCGACCAGGTTGCCGGCCGAACCCTTCAGGGTGTTCGACACGGACCGGCGCAGGCTGGCCGGCCGGGCCGCGTTGAGCGCGGCAGGTGAAGCGGCGGAACTCGAAGCAGTCATCGTTGGGGGGCCTGCGTGGGGGCAAGGGATGGCGAGTATAGGCACCGGAGCGGGTGGGTTCGGCGTCAATAGCGAAGAGGTATTAGATGGACGCCCTGCCGGTGCCGGCGCTTTCGGCCCTCCGCCGACGGAGAATCTGCCGACTCGGCGGCCTGGACGTGTGATAGCCGCCGCCCCCGTGCGAACCACCTCATGACAGGTTCGACACGGACTTCCATGGACACCACGATGCCCCTCGCGCACGACCGCGCCGCGTTCACCCGGTTGTTGCAGGACCACCACGGCATCGTCGCGACCGTGGCGGCCAGTTACTGCCGGGATCCAGACGACCGTGCCGATCTGGCCCAGGACATCGCCGTGCAGCTGTGGCGCGCGTGGCCGAAGTACGACCCGGCCAAGGCCTTCAGCACCTGGATGTACCGGATCGCGCTGAACGTGGCGATCAGCGCGGTGCGCAGCGCGACGGTGCGCCATCGTCATGCAGTGCCTTTCGACGAAACGCTGCACGACCTCGCCGACCCCGCGCCGCGCGACCCGCAGGCCGAACAGCAGATCCGCGCCCTGCACCGCTTCATCCACGCCCAGGCACCGCTCGATCGCGCCCTGCTGCTGCTCTACCTCGACGACTGCAGCCACCGCGACATCGCCGAAATCCTCGGTCTGTCCGAGACCAATGTCGCCACCAAGATCAGCCGGCTGCGCCAGCGCATCCGCACCGAACTCTAGAGGACCCACCATGGAACCCGATGACCTGAAAAGCGCCTGGCGGTCTCTGGAGGCGCGCATGGCCCGCAGCGACGCGGTGCACCTCGCCCTGCTGCGGGAAACCCGGATGTCGCGGGCCAAACGCCAACTGCTTCCACTCAAGGTCGGCCACTGGCTGCAGCTCGAACTGGGCCTGGGCCTGATCGTGCTCGGCGTCGCCTGCTGGACGCGCAACACGGATGTCGCGGGGCTGCTCATCGCCGGCATCGCGGTCCATGCCTTCGGCGTGCTCACGGTGCTGGGCGCAGCCGCGATGCTGGTCCTCGCGATACGCATCGACTACGCCGCGCCCGTGCTCACGATCCAGCGGCAGCTGGCAGCACTGCTGCGCGTCCATGCCTTCAACGCGAGCGTCTGCGGCGCACCGTGGTGGGTCATGTGGCTGCCGGTCGTGGTCGCATTCGCCGGCCTCGGCGATGCACCGACGTCAGGCGCCACACCGGCCTGGATCGCCTGGAGTCTGGTCATCGGCGGTGTCGGCCTCGCGGCAACCTGGATTTACGCGTGGCGCAATCGCGCACGCCTGCTCGCCCGAACAGACGGCCCGATCAATTGCGCCGGCGGCGCAGACGGCATCCGCCGCAGCCAGCGCCTGCTCGACGAAATCGCAGCGTTCGAGGCGGGTTGAGTGCGGGATGTCTGGAACCAGACGGAGACTGCGAACACCTCTCCCTCCGGGAGAGCGCCTGCCCCGGACTCGATCCCGGGTCGACGCGCGGAGCGTGTCGGGTGAGAGCTGCAGTCAGTAGCCGCCTACACACCGGACGCGGCACTCTCAGCGAGCGGCATCGCGAGTCGCAAGCCGCGCACCCGCCTGGCTCCCAAACAACCAGGCGCGTATTCATCGCACTCGCTTTCACGCCCGCTCCGCAGATGCCCCGCCACATCGCCACCACCGCCATCCGCCGTGCATCGCGATCCGATCCGCCTCCACCGGTCCGCCGCTGCACCCACATCACGCCACGACGATCCGCGCGTCACGCGTTCCTGCCATCGGGCCTGCGCCTCATGTACGCCCCACCGCACCGGATCACGTCATGAAAGCGCTCACCTACCACGGCACCAAAGATGTGCGCGTCGACACCGTGCCCGATCCCGTCCTGCAGGACGCCGACGACATCCTGCTGCGCGTCACCGCAACCGCGATCTGCGGATCGGACCTGCATCTGTTCCGCGGCAAGATTCCCGAGCTCCACACGGGCGACATCCTCGGCCACGAGTTCATGGGCATCGTCGAAGACGTCGGCCGCGATGTCACCAACGTGCGCAAGGGCGATCGCGTGGTGATTCCGTTCGTCATCGCCTGCGGCGACTGCTTCCACTGTCGCCTGGCAGAGTTTTCCGCGTGCGAAACCACCAACACGGGCACCGGCGCCGCAATCAATGCCAAGGGCATTCGTCCGCCGGCCGCGTTGTTCGGCTTCAGCCATCTCTATGGCGGCGTGCCCGGTGGTCAGGCCGAATACGTCCGTGTCCCCAAGGGCAATGTCGGACCGATCGTCGTACCCGATGCGTTGCCCGATGAGCAGGTGCTGTTCCTGTCCGACATCCTGCCCACCGGCTACCAGGCGGCGCTCAATGCGCGCGTCACCAAGGGCTCGACGGTCGCGATCTTTGGCGCCGGCCCGGTCGGCCTGATGGCCGCTGCGTGCGCGAAGATGCTCGGCGCCGAGCGCATTTTCATGATCGACCGCTACCAGTACCGCCTCGACTTCGCAGTCGCCACCTACGGCGTGATTCCGATCAATTTCGAGGAGACCGACGATCCGGCGGAAGAGATCATCTCGCAGACCAACGGACGCGGCGTGGACGCGACGATCGATGCGGTGGGTTTCGAAGCCAAGGGCAGCAAGGCCGATACCATCGCCACCCAGCTCAAGCTCGAAGGCAGCAGTGGCGCGGCATTGCGCCAGTGCATCGCCGCAACGCGTCGTGCGGGCACCGTCAGCGTGCCGGGTGTGTACGCCGGCTTCATCCACGCCTTCATGTTTGGCGATGCCTTCGACAAGGGCCTGCGCTTCGAGATGGGCCAGACCAACGTGCAGAAGTACATGCCCGAGCTGCTGGAACACATCGGCGAAGGTCGCCTGCAGCCCGACGTCATCATCTCGCACCGCATGGCGCTGGCCGATGCGGCCAAGGGCTACGAGATCTTCGACGGCAAGGAAGACGCCTGCCGCAAGGTCGTGCTGACACCCTGATCGGCGGTTCGATGTGATTCAACGCAAACGGCGCCCCGAGGGCGCCGTTTGTCTATCCGGATTGAAGCGTCGCCTCAGGCGGCGCCGGCCTCGGCACCGCCACGCTGCAGCGGGTCGGCCAGCGTTTCGCCGTCATCGACGAAGGTCAGCGCCACGGAGTTCAGGCAATGCCGCTCATGCGTCGGCGGCGGGCCATCGGGAAACACGTGACCCAGATGGCTGCCGCAGCGCGCGCAGACTTCCTCGACCCGGACCATGCCATGACTCGTGTCGCGGAGCAGGGTGATGTGCGCCGGATCGTAGGGCGCGAAGAAACTCGGCCAGCCCGTGCCCGACTCGAACTTCGCGCTGGAGCGGAACAACGGCAGCGCGCACAGCCTGCAGCAGTAGGTGCCTTCGCGCTTGTTGTCGAGGAACACGCCGCAGAACGGCGCTTCGGTACCGTGCTGCAGAAGCACGCGGCGCTCGTCGGCGGACAGGTCGGCCTCCAGCGCGGCGCGCTGCTCGGCGGAAGGTGGGGTGAGATCGAAACGGCTCATTGGGATTTCCGGGCTGTGGCGCAGTCCCCACAAGATGGCGACGCACAGGCCACCACACAACCCGGCCACGTCAGCCGGCGCCGCATGCCCGCGGCACCGGCGCCACGCGCGACGTCCCAACCCCTACCGGCGCAGACGTGCGGGGCGTGTCGATCAGGGCTTCAGACCGGCAACCACTTCCGACACGTTGAGTCCCAGTTCCAGCTGCAGGCGCACGTACTCGCGTTCCTTGCGCGAGAGGGCCCGACCCATCTCGATGCGCACGTCCTCGGCCTGCAGGATGCGCAGGATGCGCGGCAGGGCCGAGCCGATGGCATCCGGTCCGTAACCCGCCTCGCGCAACGCGGCGGTAATGAGTACTTCAACTTCCATGGCGCTTCCGGAATCTTTCGAGGCGTTGCATTGTGCGCTGTCCGACGATCAACCGGCTTCGGTAAAGACCGCGTCGATCCGCGCCGCCAGCTCGTCGAGCGTGAACGGCTTGCCGACCAGGTGCACACCCGCTTCGAGCACGCCGTCCTGCACCAGCGTGTTGCGGCTGTTGCCGGTGGTGAACAGCACTTTCAGATCCGGTCGGCGCCGACGCGCCTCATCCGCCAGCTGCCGTCCGTTGACCTCGGGCATGACGACATCGGTGAACAGCAGCACGATGTCCGGATGCGTGTCGAGCAGCTGCAGCGCGCTTGCCGCACCATCGGCGGCGAGCACCTGGAAGCCCAGTTCGGTCAGCGCGTCGCTGGAGAACTGACGCACCGCCGGCTCGTCATCCACCACCAGCACGCGCTGTTGCCGTCCATGCACCGGCACCGACGCGACCGCAACAGCCGGCGACGCGACGTCGACCGCCGCCAGGTGCCGCGGCAGATACAGCGTCACCACCGTGCCCTGCCCGACCTCAGACGTCATTCTGACGTGGCCGGCCGACTGCCTGACGAAGCCATACACCTGCGACAGCCCGAGGCCCGTGCCCTTGCCGACCGTCTTGGTCGTATAGAACGGATCGAATGCCTTGGCCATCACATCCGCCGGCATGCCGCTGCCTTCATCGGACACGGTGATCGCCACGAACTGCCCGGCCGGGATGCCCGGATGCGCCGCGGCGGCATCGGCATCGAGTTCGCAGTTGGCGGTCGTGATCGTCAGCCTGCCGCCACCGGGCATCGCATCGCGCGCGTTGACCGCCAGATTGAGAATCACGTTTTCCAGCTGGTTCGCATCGACGTACGTCCCCCACACATCCGGCGCGAGCGCAGTCTGCACGCGCACGCTGCTGCCCAGCGAATGCGCGAGCAGATCCGACATGCCGCCGACCAGGCGGTTCGCATCCACCGCCACCGGCTGCAACGGCTGCTGTCGCGAGAACGCGAGCAGTCGCTGCGTGAGTCGCGCGGCGCGGGCGGCGCCGTCGATCGCCATGTCGATGTAGCGCTTGGCGCGCGGATCGGGATGGTCCTTGAACCGCGACGCGAGCAGATCCAGCGGCCCGACCACAGCCGCCAGCATGTTGTTGAAATCGTGTGCGATGCCGCCCGTCAACTGGCCGACCGCTTCCATCTTCTGGCTCTGCCGCAACGCGTCCTCGACCCGCGTGCGCTCGGCGACTTCCTCCAGCACGCGACTCTCCAGACGCTCGTTCAATTCCTGCAGCCGCGCATCGGCACGCTTGCGCGCGGTCACGTCGATCGCCACGCCGAGCACACGCACGCACCGGTCGCCTTCGAACAGGCCGCGCCCCTTGGCTGCCACCCAGCGCACGATGCCGTCTTCCTTGCCGACGGTGCGGTATTCGACGTCGTAGAGCGCACGCTGGTCGGGATCGGCGGCCGCATCGAAGGCGGCGCCCGTGGCCTCGCGATCCTCCGGATGCAGGCCGTCGTAGAAATCGCGCAGCGACACGTCGGCGCCGGCCGAAATGCCGAACATGGCCTTGGTGCGCGGCGGCCAGATCAGCATGTCGTGCACCAGATCGACATCCCAGAAGCCCATGTCGCCGGCCTCGGTGGCCAGACGCAACCGTTCCTCGCTCTGCGCCAGTGCGGCCTCGGCCGCCTTGCTCGCCGACAGGTCCAGCATCGCGCCGATCATGCGTACCGGTTCACCATCGGCATTGCGCAGTACGGTGCCGCGATCGAGCACGGCGGCGTAACTGCCGTCGACGCGCTGGAACCGGTACTCGCCCGTCCACACCGAGCCCTCGCCTTCGATGACCGCGTGGATCTGCCTATCGATCCGCGCGCGATCGTCGGGGTGGATGTGATTGATCCACCACTGCGCATCGGTCTCGGTTTCGGGGTGACCGAACAGCGCGGCCAGCGCCTCGTTCCAGATGACGTGGCCATCGGCCATCCGCCAGTCCCAGATCGCGTCGTTGGTCGCCCGCGCTGCGAGCCGGTAGCGCTCTGCGATCTCGTCGTGCCGCGCTTCGACAGCCTTGCGCTCGGTGATGTCGAGCGAGGTGCCCACCAGGCCGACGACCGTGCCGTCGGCGTCGCGCAGCGGGGCCTTGGTCGAGAGCCACCATGCACTGCGGCCATCGGGAAAGCTCACGATCTCCTCGATCTGTTCGACCCGCCCGCTGGACATGATGCGTTCGTCGGTCGCCATCACCGCGGCCGCCTGTGCGGCGTCGCCGAGCAGTTCGGCATCGGTGTGGCCGACATACGCCTCGAGCGGCCGACCGACCAGCTCGGTCGTGCCCCGGTTGCCGATCAGGAAGCGTCCCTGACGATCCTTCGCGTAGACCACGCCCGGCGCCGCCTCGATGAACGAGCGCAGCAACGTCTGGGCCTGGTCACGCTCCGCCTCGATCCGCCGGCGCTCTTCGATATCGATCAGTACACCGGGAAAGCCGACCGCCTGCCCGTTCGCGTCGAGATCGACGCGGCCGATCGCCTCGATCCACCGGTACTGCTGGTCGCGCCCCAATGTCCGGTACGCATGCGCGTATCGGCCCCCTCGACGCACGGCCTCTTCGATCGCGGCCCACAGACCCGGTCGATCGTCGGGATGCACGTAGTCGACGATCTGCGCCAGACGCAAATCGCCGCGCGCGACGTTCGGATCGAGACCGAACGCTTCGGCGAGCGCATCGTCGATCGTGACGTTGTCGCGCGCGATGTCCCAGAACCACGTCCCGACGATCGCCCCGGCGGCAAGCGCCAACTCGACGCGCTCGCTGTCCAGCGCGCCGTGGGACTCGTTGCGATCGGAAAGATTCAAGGTGGACTCGGGCGGGACGTGGCGGTATGCCGGCATTCTCCCAGCTGCCGGCCGGTTCGGCGACTCCCCGCCCGGGCCGGGTCATCACGTGCGTCGATCGGCAGCGCAGGACCGCCCGGTCCGTCGAGCATGCCGACGCGTTACCTGGTCCGCAGCTCCAGTCCGGCGTCCACAAGACCGGACAACGCCTCCGCGTTCGCCTCCGGCGAGCCGGCCAACCGCAGCGTGCGCAGACTGGTCATGGACCGCAGTGGCGCGATGTCGCGCACGCGCGTCTTCTCCATCTTCAGCGAGCGCAGCCTGGGCAAACGTGCAAGCACGGCGACATCGTCGACCGGCGTCTCCGACAGATCCAGATCCTGCAGCGACTGCAGCGGCGCCAGCAGCGTCATCGACGTGAACGACGTGCCCGCGAGATCCAGATTTTCGAGTGCGGTCAACCCGGCCAGCATCGAAAAGTCGGTCGCGGGTGACCTGCGCAGGCTGAGGACACGCAGTGCGAGATGACCGGTGATCGGTGACAGATCCACCGCAGGTGTCTCGCCGATCGACAGCCGTTCCAGATTGCGCAGGCGCGTCAGCGGCGCGAGATCCGCGACCTGTGTGCCGTTGATATCCAGCGAGCGCAGTGCCGGCATCCCGGCCACGACGTCGATCCGGGACACCCCGGTCGCGTACATCGACAACGATTCGAGCCGCGACAGGGCGGCCAGCGGCGCAAGATCCACGACATCGCTACCGGTCAATGTCAGCTCTGTCAGCGCCGTCATCCTGGACAACGCGGTGAGGTCGGTGACCTTGCTGTTCGCCAGCGACAGGCTACGGAGCGTCGTCATCGCGGCCAATGGGCCGAGATCGGTGAACGGGTTGGTACTGAGCGCCGCCTTCTCCAGCGCGGGCAGCTGTGCGACCACAGACAGATCCTCGATCGCGTTGCCGTCCAGATCCAGCGTCTTGAGCATCGGCTTGTTGCGCAGAAACGACGTGTCGCGCACGCCACCGCGCGTGTAGCTGAGATAGCGCAGCGAGGACACCGAGGCGAGCGGCGAGGTGTCCGCAATCTCGGTCGCCGACAGCGACAGGATGCGCAGATCCGGCAATGACGCGAGACCGCCGATATCACGCACGCGGCTCGAGGCAAGGTACAGCGTCTGCAGGTTCTGCAATCCCGAGAGCGCGTCGACATCGTCGATCCGCGTCCCGACCAGGTTCAACGTCTCCAGCGCCTGCAGGCCCGCGAGCGGCGTGATGTCGTGCACCGCCGTCTCGTACAGGCTCAGCGTCGTCAACGAACGCAATCCGGCCAGCGGCGCGACGTCGGTGACATCCGTTCTGCTGACATCGATGAATCGCAGCATCTGCCACTCGGCCAGTGCGGACAGGTCGTGCAGATGCCTGATCGACTTGAGATCGATGGACGTCCCATCGAACGCCGCATTGATGTTGCGGATGTCCGACGCGGCGAGCCCCGAATTGTCCGCAGCCAGCGCGGCCGCCAATCGTGTGATCGGCGTGTCACCCGCAGCCGGCAGGTCGCAGCGTGCACTTACCGCCTCTTCATGGACGAAGCCGCTGCGCGAAATCTCGCCCTGCGCATCGTGCAGCAGCACGCGGTAGTAGACATGGCCCTCCGGCGTGGACTCGACGTTCTCGGCCCGTAGACGCACTCCGTTCGGCATCTGCGCGACCACGTCATGCCGACTGGCACCCGGCCCGTCGCGCAGATTGGTGAAGGCACTCTTCCCGTTGCAGACCACCATCTCCGTGCCGCGCGCGAATGGCGCAGCCACCGCCGCCGACGACGGCAGGCTCGACATCAGCAACACCGCAGCTGCGGCCAGACTTACACGCGGTGTCATCGCACGCCCCTGTCCGAATGGTTTGCACGGCATTGTCGACGTGCAGTTTCACTTCCGTGATGCGCCATGGTACGACGCGAACGGGCCCACATCAGGGCTCCATCGCCGCCATCGGCGCTATCGATCCACGATGTGGTCCGCGCGTCGACACGACACAGCATCACCTTTCGGTGCTTCTCGCAAACCTCGCCGCGACACGAGTGCGCAGAACGGCGATTGCCAGGACCGCGAACCCGGCGACCACAAAGCACGCCAGCAGACCCAGCATATTGAGCAGCACCTGCCGATAGCCGAGCGCTGCCACATCGATGAAGGGATACGGATAGGTGCCCAGCACCGTGCCGCGGGCCATGGTGTAGAGGCCGTAGCCGATAGGATATAGACACCAGAGGAACGGGAGTCGCACATCGAACCGCGTCATTGGCGGCCATGCGATCCAGCAGACGATCGTCGCCACCGGCACCACGTAATGCAGCACCACATCCGCCACCCATTGCAGGCCCTGCGGCGACCAGACATGCCGCAACAGCAGGTGATAGCCGATACCCACCGCCAGGATCGCCGTGGTCGCGCATCCGGACACCAGCGCGTATCCGAACCCGCGCCCGCGCCGACTGTCGCCTGTGACCAGCGGCGCCGTCGCCACCAGCGCGACGAACAGATTGCTCAGCACCGTGAAGTAGCCGAAGAACGCCACCACGCCATCGGCGGCCGTCCTGCCGTTTGATTGCGCCAGATTGATCGACAGGCCCAACTGCAGCAGCACACCCGACCACGCGACGATCGCCAGCGCCGCCAGTGCAACGGTTCCCGCGTGTCCTCTGCCGTGTGCCATCTGTCTTCCCGAAATGAAACCGGAGGTCCGTGTACCTCAGCCCCGCACACGTGCGCCCACATCGACCATCGCGACGCGGTCTCTGCCGCGACGGCCACTGTACTGCGCGCCTCGCACGTCGCACACCGCGGCCAGACCGATGGCACATGCGACAACCGCAAGCCGAGTGTCCGGTGTTTCGCGCACCGCGACGCCCATGCGCGTGACGTGCCTGTCTGCACCGGCCCTGCCGCATGCAGACCATGCCCGCGTGCGCGGTCGCGCCATGCACGCCGCCCCGGATGTCGCCGCCGTCATTGGACAAGCGCGAAGTCCACCGGGCATGGTGTCGCGCTCCACGCACCCCAGAGGACTGCCTGCATGCGCCTGATGCCGCTGATCGTGATGACCGCCCTGCTCGCCGCCTGCGCGCCCGAGGCGTCCGACCCCGCCTCCACGGCCGGGGTCGACACAACGCCGCCTGCCACCGTCACGCACGATGCCGCGCACGCAGACACGGCCGCAGATGCCGACACCGCGAGCCCGTCCACGCTCGCCTACCAGCGCGTCAACGACACCATGCACGCCGGCATGGGCGCCGGCTTCACCGGCGACGCCGATGTCGATTTCATGCGCGGCATGATTCCGCACCATCAGGGCGCCATCGACATGGCCCACGTCGTGCTCGAACACGGCACCGACCCGGAGGTGCGCGCCCTCGCGCAGCAGGTCATCGCCGCCCAGGAAACCGAGATCGCGCAGATGCAGCGCTGGCTGCAGGACCGCGGCGTGGCCGCCGACGCACCGGCCGCGGATTCCGGCGCCCACGAGCATCACTGACGGCGCGCGCGTGGCGCTGCGATTGCGGACGACAGCGGCCGTCCTACTCGCAACGCGCGTCTTCCAGCGCAAAGCGACCCTGACACCGCTACAAAGCCCGTTCGCGACAGCATCCGAGCTTGGAACTGAGGCGTAGGTACGGATTAATTACCTTCGTCCCCTTTAGTCGTCCCTTTAGTTCCGCTATATCCGCCGTCACTCCCGCGCAGGCGGGAGCCCATGGACGTCTTTCCCTACCCTCAAGCGCCTTTGGCGCGTTCCAGAAGTGCCTCGAACACCTCGATGCGTGTCGACCCTTTCTCGCGCCCACTCGAAGGGTGGTAGACCCAAGTGCACTTGGCTTCCCCTTCGGCATGCTGCATCAACCAGATCGGACGCTCCGGGCCGGACGCTGGAACGATCGCATCCTCCACGGACCAGCTCCCGTCTTCGATGTGATTCCAGGTACCGGCGCCGAGTACCAATACAACATCCGGGCAGAGTCTTTGCAGAAGCTCACGGAGCGCTGGTCCTCCGGTTGCCCATTGCTCGCGGGTCGGTCGCTGTCGCGGACCATCGCCTACGAATCTCTGCACCAGATTGGAGTAAGCGACCCGCTGCCACGCAGCGTTTGCCTGCTGTCGCGTCGGGTTCGGGTTACATGCGACGAGTCGCTGCAGCTTTCCCCAGAAGTCGTTGCCCGGCTGCAGCTCACAGTCGCGGAGCCAGTCAAACTGATCCCGAGTGAACTGACGGCCGGTCTCGATGTCTTTGGGCTTGCGTGGGTAATGCGCCTCCCCGAGCAACAACACCCGTTCTCCATCGACGAGTCCTTCCGGATAGCGCGGTCCGACAGAGGGAAAGAAGTAAACGGCGTCGGTCCACCCGTCCTCGAGCGACACATCACGCTGCAGGCTCATGCGCTGAAGGCCCCGTCTTGCTCCTGCGCGCGCCCCAGTGCCACCAGCATTTCAAGCAGCTTGGGCAAGCGCTTTTTCCACGGGCCGCGGGCGGTGAAGCGGGCGGCGATGTCGTCGGCGGTAAGCGGGAGAGGGCTGGAGGCGATGACATCCGCGACGGCGCGCACCTGCTCAACGGTGTCCTTCGGCCAGGGCTGCGGTTTGGTGGCGGCAATGGTGGCAGTGGCATCGGGCCCGGCGTCGTCGTCAGCGTCTTCGATGGGGGCGATGCGGCCCTGTTCGGGGGTGGGCTGTTGCGCGTGGGCGGCGGGGTTCTGGAATTCCGGGCGCAGCCAGCGGATGTGGCCACGGGCTTCTTCGGCAGCGCGTTCGGCGTTGAGGGCGACGAGGCGTTCGAGGATGGCTTCATCGAACCCGCGCTTGGCGTCCTCGCGGCTGCCACCTTCCGGCACGGCATCGTTACCGTGGGCGATGCGCAGCAGCGGCAGCAGGTCTGCCCAGCCGTAGGCCGCGAGCACGGCCGCGTCGAGTTCGTCGTGCACCTGGCGCAGTACCGACACCAGTCCCTGCTCGTGGATGGTGCGTTCTTTCGCAGTCAGCGTCTCGCCGCTGCGCAGCTGCTCCAGCACGTTGTACATGCCGGTCAGCGTCAGCCCCGGATGCGCGGCCTGCTGGCGCTTGCGGTGGGCGTCGAGCTGTTCGCCCAAACTCCCGATTCGATCGAAATGGCTGCAATCTTTTCTGCCATTTGCAGCGCCACCCGGGGCATCGCTCCTGCCGCGGTCAGCAAAATCTAAACGCTGGCCGGAGCCGCTGAGCACCCCACAATTTGGAAAGGGAAAAGGTTCGAAGCAAAGCGTGTTGTTGTAGCGAGATGTAGGCCCAAGTTCAGAACCCGCGGAAGTCGCCCAAACCAAATGCAAGTTGCTGGAAAGGACTCCCAAATGAAAGCCGTCATCTAGCGCAATTCCAAACAGCGATCCGTCCCAAAGCCGGTCAAACGGGATGAAGGAGAAAGCCCGGTGCTTCGTGGTCTCAAGCGTTGCGATATATCGCTTGAGTCCTTTCAGTCCATTTCTGATAACAGGGCGATCCCATGCGAACTTCCACCACTGCTCACGGATTGAAGCTCTCGAGTTCTGGTCTCGAACAGGCTTCACCTCAACTAGCAGCTTCTGATAGCCATCAACAAATACTTCCTTCGCCTGCAACTCGTTCAGACCGAAAAAGTCGATCACTCTTTTTCCATCGGTCCCATTGAGGAGATCTTGCGGACCGACGATTCCTCGCACAACCGGCAAGCCAGTTACCGGGTTTACGGCCTCAAATTCCTCGCATCCATGGATGTAGAAGCCGTCGCCGACAAGCTTTATGCCTTGCCCCGAGATCCCACGATTAGCTCGCAGGCGTGATGCACCAGCGACGTCCGCGCCAGCCGTCAGGTCTACGTGAATTTTCCCTATTTTTTCGGCCCTTCCGATCATGGATTTGGTAGCGAATCCCTCTGCTTCGTCGAAAAATTGCAGAAGCCGGCCAAGGGAATGACCAGCCCGCCCGACCGTCATCGCAATCCGCACCGCAGCACCGTCTACGGTATCCACCCAGGGATGGTCAGGAATGGCAAACACCAGCGACAGTGGCTTCTTCTTGTCGCCAAGATGAGGCTCCATCACCCGTCGATTAAACGACTGCCGAATCGAGTTCGTAGTAATAAATCCGAATCGCTCCAGCGCGCCGTGCCGGGTTAACTGCGCGGCGTGGTGCCACCAATACATGACGAAGTCCGCGGACTCGGGCATTTCATCCCAGGCACCGCGCAACGCCTCGACATAACCATCCCCCAGTGCGGTGCGCATCCGCTTGTTGCCGATAAACGGCGGATTCCCCACCACGAAATCCGCCTCCGGCCATGCTGCCTTGCGTGGATTCGCATACCGCTCCACCACCTTCCGCGCGGTCTCGTCCGGCACCTTCTCTCCGGTCACCGGAGAGACCTTCATGGTCTCGCCATCCCAGCGCGTCACCGGCACGCCGCGCTCGTCGAGCACGCGCTCCACGCGGTCATATGCCAGTACGGCGTCGCGGTTCTCGATGTTGCGGAAGTCGCGGATCACCGGTTGCGGCGGGTGCACGTTGCCACGGGTGCGGAAGTGCCATTGCAGGTAGCCGATCCACAGCACCACTTCGGCAATGGCGGCAGCGCGCGGGTTGATCTCGATGCCGAGCAGGTTGTGCGGGTCGACGGTTTCCCCGGCGACGGCATCGGCGCGCTCGCCGGCGAGCGCGAGGCCGGTCTGGCGGTCGCCGAGTTCATCCAGCGCATTGAGCACCTCGCCTTCGAGGCGCTTGAGGTGTTCGAGCGTGACGTAGAGGAAGTTGCCGGAGCCACAGGCGGGATCGAGCACGCGCACGTTGCACAGGCGGTGGTGGAAGCGGCGCAGTTCGGTCACCGCGGCGTCGGACTTGTCCTCTGCCGCCAGGGTGCCGGCGGCGGCCTGGGCTTCGCTCCACTCCCGGCGCAGCGGCTCGATGACGGTGGGCAGCACCAGTCGCTCGACATAGGCGCGCGGGGTGTAGTGTGCGCCGAGCTTGTGACGCTCGCCGGGACTGAGCGCACGTTCGAGCAGGGTACCGAAGATCGCGGGTTCCACATGGCGCCAGTCGGCCCGCGCGGCTTCGATCAGCAGGCCGATCTGGGCGCTGTCCAGCGGCAGGGTGTCGGGCTGCTTGAACAGCTTGCCGTTGAACTGCAGCACCTCGTTGGCCAGCACGGCCGAAAAGCCGCCGCTGTCCATGTCGCGCCACAGCTGGGCGAGCATGCGCATGGCGGTGTCAGGCCGTTCGGCATGCTGGATCAGCAGCTTCCGGAAGCTCTGGTCGGGCAGCAATCGCACGTCCTCGGCAAACATGGTGAACAGGCAGCGCATCAGGAACTGCGCGACCAGATCCGGCGCATGACCGGCCTGTTCTAGACTGCGCGCCAGTCTGGCGAGACGGTCCGCAATCTCGCGCGTGACCCGCGCGGATTCGCGACTGGGGTCGAGCGACATCGGATCGAGCCAGACCTTGCGCAGCCGTTCGCGGATATACGGCAGGCGCAGGTCGGTCAGGGACAGCCGGTGGCTACGCGGATCCGGAAACGGCGTATAGGTGGCGCCAGAGCGGCTGAACTCGGCGTACAGCTCGATGCGGTTGCCCACATCCACCACGATGACGAACGGCGGGCGTCCCTCGTCCGCCGGCAGCGCGCGGGCATAGGCCTCCGCCTGGCTGCGGGCGCGCATCAGCGCATCGTCGAAGCCCTTGGTATGGCTGCCGGCCTTGAGCTTCTTCGACTCCAGCACGAAGGCACCGCGACGGTACAGATCGATACGGCCGGCGCTGCTGCTGCCGTCGCCGTGGCTGAAGGTGATGGGCCGCTCGAACATGTAGTCCTGTTCGGCCGTGGGGTGCGGCGCATCAACGCCCAGCAGGCCGCACAGGTCGATCAGGAACGATTGCGAGGTGGACAGCTCGGACGCCTTGACGCCCTGCCATCTGGCAATGAACGCATCGGCGACGTGATCCGCTGCTGCAGTGCCGCCGATGGAACCATCCGTGTCTGACATGTTGCCCCTGATCCTGGATTGTGTAACGGCAGCGCGTTCTTGCCGGCTTGCCATACGCCCCGTCGCGCGTTGTCACCGGGCCGCCGACTATCGCAACCCGTCGCGGATGCACGCAAGGCGCTGACGCAGCGCGGATCAGGTCGTCACTCCCTTGAAGACGGGAACCCCGGAAACTTCAAGCCGTTTAAAGCACAGGCGCTGGGTCCCCGCTTTCGCGGGGATGACGAGCCACGGCGGGCTGTGCCGCCGTCGCCCTAGCCGGCCTTGTCGCCCGACTCTTCAGCCTTGCCCGCCACAATCTCGCCCAACGCCCGCGCAAACACCTCCACCGGCTGCCCACCCGAAATCAGGTGCTGCTGGTCGATGATGACTGCCGGCACGCTGTTGATGCCGCTGCGGATGAAGAACTGTTCTTCGGCGCGCACGGCGTCGGCGTATTCGTCCGACGCGAGGATCGCGGCGGCGCGCTCGGCATCCAGCCCCACGCTGCCCGCGATGCGCGCCAGCGTCGCGTGGTCGCTGACGTTCTCTCCGTCGCCGTGATACGCCTGCAGCAGCGCGCGCTTGAGATCGCGTTGCCGGCCTGCGATGCCGGCCCAGTGCAGCAGGCGATGCGCATCGAAGGTGTTCCAGGTGCGCAGGCGGTCGCCGAAGGCGAATCCGACCTCGGCGCCGCGGCCCTGGATGTTGGCGCGGGCGGCGGTCAGTTGCTCGGGCGACATGCCGTACTTGCGGGTCAGGTGCTCGGCGATGTCCTCGCCTTCCGGCGCCATCTGCGGGTTGAGTTCGAAGGGCTGGACGTGAAACTCGACGTCGACGTTGGTCGGCAGTTGCGCCAGCGCCTGCTCGAGTGCGGCCAGGCCGATGGCGCACCAGGGGCAGACGATGTCGGAAACGAAATCGATGCGCAGCGGCACGCGGTCGGTGCCAGCGTTCATGCCTGCACCATCGGCAGCTTCAGGCCCTGCTCTTTTGCGCAGTCTTTTGCGATGTCGTAGCCCGCATCCGCGTGGCGCATGACGCCGGTGCCGGGGTCGTTCCACAACACGCGGGCGATACGCTTGTCGGCTTCCGCGGTGCCGTCGCAGACGATGACCACGCCCGAATGCTGCGAGTAGCCCATGCCGACGCCGCCGCCGTGATGCAGGCTCACCCAGGTGGCGCCGCCGGCGACGTTGAGCATCGCGTTGAGCAGCGGCCAGTCGCTGACAGCGTCACTCCCGTCCTGCATCGCTTCGGTCTCGCGATTCGGCGAGGCGACGGAGCCGGAATCGAGATGGTCGCGGCCGATGACGATCGGTGCTTTCAGTTCGCCGTTGCGCACCATCTCGTTGAAGGCGAGGCCCAGCTTGTCGCGCAGGCCGAGGCCCACCCAGCAGATGCGCGCCGGCAGGCCCTGATATGCGATGCGCTCGGCGGCCATGTCGAGCCAGCGATGCAGGTGCGGGTCGTCGGGAATCAGTTCCTTGACCTTGGCGTCGGTCCTGGCGATGTCCTCGGGATCGCCGCTCAGTGCGACCCAGCGGAACGGGCCGATGCCGCGGCAGAACAACGGGCGCACGTAGGCCGGCACGAACCCGGGGAAATCAAAGGCGTTGGCGCAGCCTTCGTCCTTCGCCATCTGCCGGATGTTGTTGCCGTAGTCGACGGTGGGAATGCCGGCGGCATGGAAGGCGAGCATCGCTTCGACATGCACGCGCATCGACTGCTTGGCGGCGTCGCGCACCTTTTCCGGATTGGCGGACTGCTCGGCGATCCACTGCTCGACGCGCCAGCCGATCGGCAGATAGCCGTGCACGGGATCGTGCGCGCTGGTCTGGTCGGTCACGCAATCCGGGCGCACGCCGCGCCTCACCAGTTCCGGCAGCACCTCCGCCGCGTTGCCCAGCAGCGCGATGGATTTCGCTTCGCCGGCCTGCGTGTACGTCTCGATGCGCGCGAGCGCGTCGTCGAGATCGGTGGCCTGCTCGTCGACGTAGCGCGTCTTGATGCGGAAATCGATGCGGCTCTGCTGGCATTCGATGGTCAGGCTGCACGCGCCGGCGAGGCTCGCGGCGAGGGGCTGCGCGCCGCCCATGCCGCCGAGACCTGCGGTAAGAATCCACTTGCCGGTGAGATCGCCGCCGTAGTGCTGGCGGCCCATCTCGACGAAGGTCTCGTACGTGCCCTGCACGATGCCCTGGCTACCGATGTAGATCCACGAACCGGCGGTCATCTGGCCGTACATCATCAGGCCCTTGCGATCGAGTTCGTGGAAGTGCTCCCACGTGGCCCAGTGCGGCACGAGGTTGGAGTTGGCGATCAGCACGCGCGGCGCATCGGCATGCGTGCGGAACACGCCGACCGGCTTGCCGGACTGCACCAGCAACGTTTCATCGTCGCCAAGGGTCTTCAGCGATTCGACGATGGCGTCGTAGCAGGCCCAGTCGCGCGCGGCGCGGCCGATGCCGCCGTAGACGACGAGATCTTCCGGGCGCTCGGCCACCTCGGGGTCGAGGTTGTTCATCAGCATGCGCAGCGGCGCTTCGGTGAGCCAGGAGCGGCAGCTGAGTGCGGTGCCGCGCGGCGCGCGGATGACGCGCGAGGGGTCGTGGCGCGAAGCGGTGTCGGACATGGCGGCGCATTCCTGCAATGACGATGTGGCGATTATCGCACCGCGCCCGCGCGCGCCCTGCCGCGCTGCGGCGTGAGTGCCGGCACACGCAGCGCCTATGCTCGCGCCATGACATCCCCACGCGCTCCTTTGGCCGCCGCGATGCTGGCCGGCCTCGCCGCCTGCGCCTCCGCTGCCCCGGATACAAAGCCCACGTCCACCAGCAGCGCGACGCCCGTGCGCGTGCTGGTGTTCACGCGGACCGCCGGCTTCCGCCACGATTCGATTCCGGCGACCGTGGACGCGCTGCAGGCACTGGGCCGCGGCACCGGCCTCGAGGTGGACGCCACCGAAGACCCTGCGATGTTCGACGACGCCACGCTGTCGCGTTATGCCGCCGTCGTGTTCGCGCACACCACGCGCGAGGTCCTGGCGCGTCCGCAGCAGGCCGCGTTCGAACGCTACATGGCCGCCGGCGGCGGCTTCATGGGCGTGCATGCCGCGGCCGACAGCGGCTACACCTGGCCGTGGTACGGCGAACTGGTCGGCGCGTGGTTCGCACGGCATCCCGAAGGGCTGCAGTCGGTGCGCGTGGTGTTCGAAGACGGCGCCGGGCCGGATGGGCTGGAAGAGTGGCGCGTCACCGACGAGATCTACGACTACCGGCGCAACCCGCGGCCGCACGTACGCGTGACCGCGTCGATCGATCCGGCGTCGCACCCCGATGGCGGCATGGGCGACGACCATCCGATCGCCTGGTGCCACCGCAATGCCGGCGGTCGCGCCTGGTACACCGGCCTGGGCCACGATGCGGCGCTGTATGCCGATCCGGTGTTCCGCGCGCAACTGCTGCGCGGCCTGCTGTGGACAACCGGGCGCAGCGACGCCTGCTGAGTCAGGCAGGCACCGCAGATACGAAAACGCCCGGCCGAAGCCGGGCGTTCTGCGTCTGACGTGCGCGCCACTCAGTTGATCGAAGGATCTAGCCTGCGCAGCGCGTCCTTGACGTCGGCCGAACCCGTGCGATCGATGTCCTCACGCGTGTAGACGCGACCGCCGCCCGTGGTGCATTCCTGGTCGGCACGCTTGGAACGCGCGTTGCGGGCCGCGGTGATGCGCGAACCCGTCTCGCGGATGCAGAAGCGATCCGCCGGGCTGGCGCGTTGACCACGATCGCGTGCGGATTCTTCTTCCTCTTCCTGTTGCTGCGCGTGAGCGACCTGGGAGACCGCACCGAACGCAAGGCCGGCGAAGATCGCCGCCGTCCACCATGCATGCTTCATGTCGCACCTCCCGGTGCAGTTCATCAGTGACCATACGATACGCGCGATGCACCACCGCGTGGTCGGGCGGCAATCCATGTTCAGCCATCGTGTCGCGCGCGTTGTGCGCCGCTTCATGCGGCTGACTGCGGGCCGTCATGTGGCGCCGGTATCCTATGCGGATGCCTCGATCGACCTGTCTGCGCGCGTCTGCGCTGCTCCCGCTGTTGCTGCTGACCGCCTGTACAACGGTCGCGCCGCCCTCCGAATCCGTCACCTCGCCTGCCCCGCAGACCGCTGCGGATGCGCGCCCGAGCGTGCTGCTGGTGTCGCTCGACGGCCTGCGCCCCGACTATCTCGGGCGCGGCGAAACCCCGCATCTCGATGCGCTTGCGCGCGGCGGCGTGCAGGCCTGGATGCGCCCCTCGTATCCCTCGCTGACGTTTCCGAACCACTACACGCTGGTCACCGGCCTGCGGCCCGACCACCACGGCCTGATCCACAACTCGATGGTGGATTCGACGCTCGGCGACTTCCGCCTCTCGGACCGCGAGGCCGTCGGCAATGGCGCCTGGTACGGCGACGGCGAACCGCTGTGGGTGACGGCCGAGAACGCCGGCTTGCGCACCGCGACGCTGTCGTGGCCGGGCAGCGAGGCACCGGTGCACGGTGTGCGACCGACGCGCTGGTATCCGTTCGATGACACGCGTCCACTCGATACGCGCGTGGACATGGTGCTGGACTGGCTGTCCGAGCCCGCCGCCACGCGCCCCGCCTTCGCGACGCTGTATTTCGAACAGACCGACTCTGCCGGCCACCATTACGGGCCGGACTCGCCGCAGCTGCACGCGGCGCTGCAGGCGGTCGACGCAGCGCTGGGCCGACTGGTCGACGGCCTGCGCACGCGCGGCCTGCAGGAGCGTGTGAACCTAGTGATCGTCTCCGACCACGGCATGGCCGAAGTGCCGCCGGGCCAGGCGATCGCGGTGGAGGACATGGTCACGATGGAAGAAGCGCGCGTGACCTCGACCGGCCAGGTCATCGGCATCCTGCCCAATCCCGGTTTCGAGACGCAGGTGGCGCGCAAGCTGCTCGGTGCGCATGCGCAGTACGACTGCTGGCGCAAGGGCGAGATGCCGCCGCGCTGGAAGTTCGGCACCCACCCGCGCGTGCCGCCGATCGTCTGCCAGATGCACAAGGGCTGGGACGCCGTGCCGCGCGAAGCGCTGGCCCGGCGCCCCGCGCACGCCCGCGGCTCGCACGGCTACGACCCTGCGCTGCCGGAAATGCGCGCGGTATTCATCGCGCATGGACCGGCCTTCCGCAGCGGCTTGACGCTGGACGGGTTCGACAACGTGGACCTGTATCCGATGCTCGCGCGGCTGATCGGCGTAACGCCGGCGAAGAATGACGGGAGTGCGGAGACGCTGGTGCCGGCGTTGCGGGATGGGGTGCGGTGACGCTGGGTTGATTGCGCGGCGTTGGATTCGCAAAGAGTGCCGCTGCGTTTCGGAGAGTTGGGATTGGGAGTTCCTGGTTCGGGTTCTATGCGACCGGTTGCCCTCACCCCAACCCCTCTCCCAGGGGGAGAGGGGCTTTGCTTGTTCGCTGCGTCATGTGTCTCGGGCGTTCCGCAGCAAACCGTCCGATCACGATCCCCTAGAGCCCCTCTCCCCTTGGGAGAGGGGTTGGGGTGAGGGCAGACGCTCGCGGCACACCCCACAGCATCCATGTCCGAATCCGGCCAGTCGCCACCCGCCCCCGGTGCTAGCCTGCATCGCATGTCCCCGCCCCTGCCCGCCACCGACATCTGCGAACAGGCGCGTCTGAGCCGGGATGTGCGCTTCGACGGGCTGTTCTTCACCGCCGTGCGCACCACCGGCATCTACTGCCGTCCCGTGTGCCCGGCGCCGGCGCCGAAGGCCACGAACGTCGCCTACTACCCCAACGCCGCAGCAGCGGAAGCCGCAGGGTTTCGCCCCTGTCTGCGATGCCGACCGGAACTGTCGCCTTCGGATGGTCACTGGCATCGCGGCGACGATCTCGTGGCGCGTGCATTGGTCTTGATCGACCAGGGCGCGCTGAACGACGCGCAGCTAACCTCGCTCGCCGAGCGGCTGCACATCGGCGAGCGTCAGTTGCGGCGCTTGTTCGTCGAACGACTCGGTGCCGCGCCGGTCGGTGTCCACGGCACACGGCGCCTGCTGTTCGCCAAACAGTTGCTGACCGACACCGCGCTACCGATCACCGAAGTCGCACTCGCCGCGGGCTTCAACAGCGTGCGGCGTTTCAATGCGGTGTTCCAGGATGCGTACCGCATGCCGCCGCGTGACCTGCGCAAGGCGCCGCGGGCATCGACCGGCGATGCCTTGACCCTGCGCCTGGGCTACCGCCCGCCCTATGACCTGCCGGCGATGCTCGACTTCCTGCGCGGACGTGCGCTGCCCGGCATCGAGGTCGTCGACGATGTCGCCTACACGCGCGTCATCGGTGATGCGGAAACGCCCGGCTGGCTGCGCGTCGACGCCTGGCCGGCCACGCGCACCGACCCGGCACCGGCAGCGTTGCGACTGCAGTTGCACGGTTGCCCGACAACGCGCCTGCAGGACACCGTGCAGCGCGTGCGCCGCATGTTCGATCTCGACGCGGACCCGGACACGATCGCCGCGCATCTCGGCCACGACGTGCGATTGGCGCCGTTGCTGCGTGCGCGGCCCGGCCTGCGCCTGCCAAGCGGATGGGACGGGTTCGAGATCGCGGTGCGCGCGGTCATCGGCCAGCAGGTCAGCGTGGCCGCCGCGCGCACCCTGACTGCCCGGCTGTCGCAGCGCTTCGGCGCGCCGTTGCCGGAAGCGTTCGCCGCGCAGGGCTTCGCGCATCTGTTTCCGACGCCGGACGCACTCGTCGATGCCGACTTCGACGGCCTCGGCCTGATCGGCAGTCGTATCGCGACGATCCGCGGCATCTCCGCCGCGCTGCTCGACGGACGCGTGGATTTCGATCGCGCCCGCACGCTCGACGACGTCGTCGAACGCTGGGTCGCCCTGCCCGGCATCGGCCCGTGGACCGCGCAGTACATCGCGCTGCGGGCGCTCGGCCATCCCGATGCGTTTCCCGCGGAGGACCTGGTCCTGCAGAAGACCTTGCCGACAGACGGGGTGCGGATGACTGCCAAAGCGCTGCGTACACACGCAGAGGCCTGGCGCCCGTGGCGCGGCTATGCGGTCTTCCATCTGTGGCGCGAAGCATCCGCGTCTACCCCCGCGCGCGCCGCGACACCGACGCAACCGCGCGCCCGTTCCACCCGGAGTCCATCGACATGAGCCCGACCACAGCCCAAGTGTTGACCCGCACCATCGACAGCCCGGTCGGCCCGCTGTTTCTCGCCGCATCCGACGCTGGCCTGCACGCGGTGGAGTTCGCCGAGCACCGGCATCCGGTGCCCCGCGGTGATGATTGGCGCGATGGCGCGCATCCGGTGCTCGATGCGACCGCGCAGCAGCTCGTCGAGTATTTCGCCGGCACGCGCCGGGCTTTCGATCTGCCATTCGCCGCGCGCGGTACGCCGTTCCAGCAACAGGTCTGGACCGCGCTGACGCGCATTCCCTACGGCGCCACCGCCAGCTACGTCGAGCTCGCCCGCATGGTGGACAAGCCGAAAGCGAGCCGCGCGGTCGGCGCCGCGAACGGCCGCAATCCGCTGTCGATCGTCGTGCCCTGCCATCGCGTCATCGGTGCCAGCGGCGCACTCACCGGCTTCGGCGGCGGCCTGCCGACCAAGAAATTCCTGCTGACGCTCGAAGGCGCCTGGCCGCGCACTGACCGCCTGCTGTAGGTACGCGGAGCATGCGGCATCCACATCGTGTCCAGCACTGGTGAACGTGCGGGCGATACCTCGTCCGATCATGCCGATGAGCCGGCATCTCAACGCGTGGAACCTACGAAACCGTCAGGACAGCAGGGCTCGCATCACGTTCGCGTATCCGCGCGCCGCGTCCGCGTGCAATGCATGCCGTCCATCCGCAACGACCTGCCGCCCGGCCACGTGCACGTCGCGCACCAGCGGGCGGTTGCCTGCGAACAGCCAGCGGTCGAGCACGTCACGCTCCGTCGCGCCGGCCAGCAGCGGCGCATCCGCGTCGAGTACGACTGCATCGTCGTGTGCGTCGAAACCGGTCGACGCCGCGGCGCTCGCCTGCACGCCCGCGAACAGTGTCGCGCCGACGCTGGGCGTGGCTGCTGCAACCGCGATGTTGCGGCGCTGCGTCACCAGGCGCTGTCCGTACTCGAGCCAGCGCAGCTCCTCGACCGGCGACACCGAGATGTGCGAATCCGAACCGATGCCCCAGGCACCGCCGGCGTCGAGGTAATCGCGCAGCGCAAACAGACCGTCGCCGAGATTGGCTTCGGTCGTCGGACACAGCGCAACGGTCGCGCCGCTGAGGGCGATGCCGGAGACTTCCGCATCGTCGAGATGGGTCGCGTGCACCAGTGTCCAGCGCGCGTCGACCGGCGCGTTGTCCAGCAGCCACGCGACCGGGCGCGCACCGCGCAGCGCGATGCATTCGTCGACCTCGGGCACCTGTTCGGCGATGTGGATGTGCATGCGTGCATCGGCCGGCAGCGCGGCCAGCACCGCATGCATCGCATCCGCCGGCACGGCGCGCAGGCTGTGCAGCGCGCAGCCGACGCGCAGCGTGTCGTCCTGGCGCGCGTGCAGATCGGCGAACAGCCGCAGATACCCATCGACGTCATGCCCGAAGCGTCGCTGGCGTTCGCCGAGTGGCCGCCCGTCGAACCCGCCGGTCATGTACAGCACCGGCAGCAGCGTCAGCCGGATGCCGGTCGCACGCGCGGCATCGATCAGTGCATCGGCCATCGCGCTTGGAGGCGCGTACGGCGCGCCGTCGGGCGCGTGATGGACGTAATGGAATTCGCAGACGGTCGTGTAACCGGCTTCCAGCATTTCGACATAGAGCTGCGTGGCGACGGCGCGCAGGCTGTCAGGATCGAAGCGCCCGGCCATGCGGTACATGGTCTCGCGCCAGGTCCAGAACGAATCGGCAGGATCGGTCTGCACTTCGGCAAGGCCGGCCATCGCCCGCTGGAACGCATGCGAATGCAGGTTCGCGATACCGGGCAGACGCCAGCCTGCGGGCGTGCGCTCGGCGTGGATCGCGGGAACATCGTGCATCGGACCGGCTCCTCGAAAACGTGTGCGGTAGGCTAGCCGGTCTTCCGCCCGGGAACATCCGATGAGTCCAACTTCGATCGCGCTGGTGTGCGCACTGGTCGCCGTGGCCGGCGGTCTCGTGGCGGTGTTCGCCGGCGTGTCCGCGTCCCGCAAACGACAGTCCGACACGCCGTCCGGCGGCGATGGCGCCTTGGTCGAGGGCGGGTCGAAACACGGACGCCATGACGGCGGTGATTTCAGCTCGGATGGCGGCGGCGATGGAGGCGGCGGTGGCGACTGAATCCTGGGACGGACTGCTGCTCGGCGCGACGTTCGCAACATTGGCCGACGACACCGGCTACGGCCTGATCAAGGACGGCGCGCTCGGCTGGCGCGATGGTGTGATCGTCTACGCCGGTCCGCGCAGCGGGCTGCCCGCGGACGCGGAGGCCAACGCCGATCTCGTCGTCGAAACCGATGGACTGGTCACGCCCGGGCTCATCGACTGCCACACGCACGCGGTGTTCGCCGGCAACCGCGCTGCCGAGTTCGAACAGCGCCTGCAGGGCGCGAGTTACGAAGAAATCGCCCGCGCCGGTGGCGGTATCGTCTCGACGGTGCGCGCGGTGCGCGACGCCGACGAGGACGCGCTGCTCGCGGCATCGCTGCCGCGCGTACGTGCACTGGTCGCCGATGGCGCGACGACGCTGGAAATCAAGTCCGGCTACGGCCTCGACTTCGACAACGAACGCAAGATGCTGCGCGTCGCGCGGCGCATCGGCGAGGTGCTCGGCATCACCGTGCGTACGACCTTCCTCGGCGCGCACGCCCTGCCGCCGGAATTTGCCGGCCGCGGTGATGCCTACATCGACGCGGTCTGCGGCTGGTTGCCGCGTCTGCACGAGGAAGGTCTGGTCGATGCCGTCGACGCATTCGCCGAACGCATCGCCTTCAGCGTCGATCAGACGCGCCGCGTGTTCGACGTGGCACGCACGCTCGGCCTGCCGGTGAAGCTGCACGCCGACCAGCTCAGCGATGGCGCAGGTGCCGCGCTGGTGGCCGAGTTCGGTGGCCTGTCGGCCGACCATGTCGAACACACCTCTCCCGCTGGCGTTGCTGCGATGGCCGCGGCGGGCACGGTCGCGGTGCTGCTGCCGGGCGCATTCCACGTGCTGCGCGAAACCACGCTGCCGCCGCTCGATGCGTTCCGCGCGGCCGGCGTGGCGATGGCGGTCGCGACCGACTGCAATCCGGGCACATCGCCGCTGTTGTCGCTGCGTCAGGCGATGCAGCTGTCGTGCACGCATTTCCGGCTGACTCCGGAAGAGGCTCTGCGCGGCGCGACCGTACATGCAGCGCGCGCGCTCGGCCTGTCCGATCGCGGCACGCTGGCCGTGGGTCAGCGCGCGGATTTCGCCTGCTGGCAGGTCGCGCAGCCGGCCGAACTCGTCTACTGGCTCGGCGGCCCGTTGCTGGCGATGTCGTTCGCCGGTGGCAAGCGCCTGGTCTGAGGCCAATCGCCCTCCCCTGAAACGCGAAAGCCCCGCGGATGCGGGGCTTTCGACGCGCGGCGGGGCCTGAAACTCAGGCCTTCTTCGCGACGGCCTTCTTCGCCGGTGCCTTGGCGACGGTCTTGCTGCCGGCGGCCTTCTTTACGACCGGTGCGGTCGCGGTGCCGGTGGCCTTGATGAGGCCCTTCGAGCGGCTGTTGCCGTAGCTCGAGTTGTAGCGCTTGCCCTTGAGGGTCTTGCGGTCGCCCTTGCCCATTACTGTGCTCCTGGAGTGCTGCGTGTTGAATTCGTTTGGCGCGTACGTGCGCCGCCAGGGCGCACAGGACCGCGGATTCTAGCACGCGGCCCGATCTGTGAAGCCGCTCAGCGCCCCGCGCGGGCGTGGGTCAGGCGCAGGTTCAGCAGATGCGCACCGGCCAGCAGCAGGCCACCGATGGTCATCACCACGGCGTGGGTGATGGTGTGGTCGTGGAGGTGCGTGAACGAGCCCGCCCAGACCAGCGCCAGACCCGGAATCAGCAGCATCCAGGCATGGAACGCGCGATGGCGGCGCCAGCCCAGCGTCAGCGTGGTCGCCCCCAGCAGCGTGGCGAACACGACGAAGGCCTGGTCGATATCGACCCAGCCGCCCACGTTGAGACCAAACGCCGGCAGGAGTGCCAGCGCGACCGGCAGCAGCGCGCAATGGACCGCACACAGGAACGACGCGGCGAAGCCGACGCGGTCTGCGCGCTGCAGGGTGGAATTGTGTGCAGGCATGTCTTTTGGGGGGTGCGAGGATTTGCGTAACATTATAACATTCCCTCTTCGCCCACCAGTGTACTGCATCCGCAATGACCAGAAGCCGCCGTTCCGCCCCCGTCCCGACCCGCCTCGCCATCGCCGTGGCCCTGCTGCTGCCGGCCGCCGCGTTCGCCCAGTCCACCAGCCAGACGCATGCGCACCCGACCACCCTTGACCGCGTGCAGGTCACCGCCACCCCGCTTGGCGGCGACGTCGAGGATCTCGCGCACCCGGTAGAGGTGCTGTATGGCGACGCGCTGGAAGATCGCAAGTCCAGCAGCCTCGGTGACACCGTGTCTTCGTTGCCCGGCGTGCAGAGCGGCTCGTTCGGTACCGGCGTCGGCCGGCCGATCATCCGCGGACAGGAAGGTCCGCGCGTGCAGGTGCTCTCGGGCGGGATCGGCAGCATGGACGCCTCCACGGTGAGCGCCGACCACGCGGTCAGCATCGAGCCTTTCCTCGCCGACCAGATCGAAGTGCTCAAGGGCCCGGCCAACCTGTTGTATGGCAGCGGCGCGATCGGCGGCGCGGTCAACGTGGTCGACGGCCGCATCGCACGCGAAGTGCCGGACCGTCCGATCAGCGGCCGCGCCGAACTGCGCGCCGCCAGCGGCAACGACGAGCGCAGTGGCATGTTTCGCCTTGATGGCGTGAGTGGTGACAACCTGGTGCTGCATGTCGACGGCCTGATTCGCAACACCGGCGACTTCGACATTCCCGGCTTCGCCCAGGTGCCCGAAGATCACGATCACGACCATGATCACGACCACGAACACGCCGAAGAAGAAAACGCCTTCGGCACGCTGCCCAACAGCTCGATCCGCACGCGCGCCGGCGCCGTCGGCGCCACGTATTTCGGCGAGCGCGGTCACCTCGGTGTCGCGGTCAGCACCTACCGCACCAACTACGGCCTGCCCAACGGCGCGCACGTGCACGCCGAAGAAGGCGGCCATGACCACGATCACGACCATGACCACGAAGAAGAAGGCCACGACGAACACGGCTCGGTGCGCATCGACATGGTGCAGAACCGCGTCGATCTGAAGGGCGGCCTCTACGACCCGCTGCCGTTCCTCAGCGCCTTGAACGTGCGCGCGGCGTACAACGATTACGAGCACGTCGAACTCGAAGGCGATACGCCCGCGACCCGCTTCACCAACAAGGGCACCGAGGCGCGCATCGAAGCGGTGCAGAAGACCTTCAACGGGTGGGACGGCGCGTTCGGCCTGCAGATCGGCCACGTCGATTTCGGCGCGGTCGGCGAAGAGGCCTTCGTGCCGCCGAGCGTCACCGACACCCTCGGCCTGTTCGTCGTGCAAGAGAAGGAGTTCGGGCCGGTGAAGCTCGAGTTCGGCGGCCGCCACGAGCGCGTCGAGATCGATCCGATCGCGAACGAATCGCGCAAGTTCAGCGCCAGCAGTCTGTCGGGCGCAGCGATCTGGCATCTGTCGGACGTGTTCGACCTGCGCTTCGGCGCCGACGTCTCCGAGCGCGCGCCGACCAACGAGGAACTGTTCGCCGCCGGCCCGCACATCGCCACGCGTTCGATCGAAATCGGCGATGCGGATCTCGACACCGAGCGTGGGCAGCGCCTGGAGATCGGCCTGCATGCGCATACGGACCGCGTCGAGTTCAAGGCCGCCGTCTACCAGACGCAGTTCAAGCGCTTCACCTACCTCACTGATACCGGCGTTGCAGAAGACGGTTTCCCCGTGCGGCTGTGGACGCAGGGCGATGCGACCTTCCGCGGCGCCGAGGCCGAAGCGAAGTTCCATCTGCTCGAATCCGACGCCGGTGATTTCGACCTGCGCGTATTCGGCGATGTAGTGCGCGCCGAGCTCGACGGCAGCGGCACCCGCACGGTGCAGTTCGCAGTGCCGCACGGCGACCACGCGCACAACTACGAAGCCGACATCGCGCTGGGCGGCGACCTGCCGCGCATTGCACCGTCGCGTATCGGCGCCGACATCAACTGGACCCTCGGCGGCTGGCGCGCGAACGTCGGCGCGGTGCGCTACCAGAAGCAGGATCGCGTAGCCGCGCTGGAGGATCCGAGCCCCGGCTACACCCTGGTCAATGCGGGCGTCGCCTGGCGCGTCGGCGAAGCAGACGGCACCCAGTGGGAACTGTTCCTCGACGGTCGCAACCTGACCGACGAAGAAGCTCGCCCGCACACCTCGCTGCTGCGCGACTTCGCGCCGCTGCCGGGTCGCACCATCGCCGGTGGCATCCGCGTCTACTTCTGATCCGGCATGACCTGACCGACATGCGTTGACCGGTTTCCGTTCTCTCCAGTGACGCGTGCGTCACCGCCCCGCCCCGGTCTCCGGTGCGGGGCTTTTTTTGGGCATACGCCCTGGCTCAGCCAAAGGCAGCTGGACTCCATGACGGCAGACGCCAGACACTGATCAGGCGGGCCGCGCTCTCCGCTGGGTGAGTCGCATCGCCCTCAAGGCGGCTGAATCAGAGGCTCCAGCTGCAGCTCTGGCGACCGACTGCGATCGCCGGGCCGAAGACCGGCCGCACCGGGCACGGGCGACTCAGGACGCGCGGTGGTGGCTCAGTCCGCCGGGGCGTCCGCGCACTGCGCGCAGAGGCCGTGCACTTCCAGCGTCTGCGCCTGCGGCACAAACCCCAGCGCGCGGGCACGTTCATCGAGCGAGGCGACGACCGCCTCATCCTCCAGCTCCACAGCGCTGTGGCAGCGGTCGCAGATCAGAAACGGCACCGAATGCTGCGCCGTGCTCGGGTGGTGGCAGGCCACGAAGGCGTTGACCGACTGCAGCTTGTGGATGAAGCCATTGGCCAGCAGGAAATCCAGCGCGCGGTACACCGTCGGCGGCGCCGCCGCGCCCGGACCGTCGCCCTCGCGCACCTGGTCGAGCAGATCGTAGGCCTTGAGCGGCTTGCCGGCCTTGGCGATCAACCCGAGCACATACGCGCGGATCGGTGTCAGCCGCAGGCCGCGCTCGCTGGAGGCGTGCTCCACCGCCCGGATGAAACTCGCGGCGTCATCGACGTGGTGATGCGGATCCGTGCAGGTGTGGTCGTGCTTGGCCATCCGTCCATGATGGGTGCGAGGGGGCACCGACTCAAGCGTGCTTGAGTTCTTCTGAGGGGGTTTCACGCCCCATCATCGATATCTCGCGGAATATTTCGGCGGATCGTTTCGATCCCGACGTCGCAAAGCGTGGCTGAGCCCGCTCGCTGTCGAGCTCGCTTTTTCAGGACGGCGAAGCGGATCTGTGCAGACCCGTAGGGCAGCGGGCATGGATGCCCGCTGTTTTTCGACCGAGCCAGGATGGCGAGTCGGAAAATCCCGGAACGAACGAATAGCCGGATTTGCTTCGTCGGGGCTGGCCCTTTTCTTTGGTTCCGTTTCTTTTGGGCCAGCAAAAGAAATGAACCCGCTCGCCGCAAGGTGAGTGGAAGCGTTTGAT
>NZ_CEEDOV010000022.1:0-218503 GCF_979256585.1 Luteimonas sp. AC640a
GAGTAGGTCATCGCCAGGGTTTTTACCCAAAACCCCCGCCGGTATTCCGGCGGGGGTTTTTCTTTGGGCGCTGTTTGGAAGGACGACATAAGCACCGTGATTAACTCGGCCGCAGGTCCGTTTGCGCGACGCTTGAGTCCGCGCGGACGCGGAGATAATCTCGATCCGAGTGCAGTGCCTCTAGCAGCCGCCGCGCGAGGCTCTTATACGGGGCAGGCGCAGGGAATGGCCTTCCGCAAGTGCTGACCGGATCGCAGATCGCGAGCAAAGACGTGGAAGTATGCGTGGGCCAATCGGGCCGCCACTCGTCTGACGAAAGCGGATCTCACGATTCGCACTGGCGGGCTTTGCACTGCGCGGATGTCGAAATACTGGATATCTGCGCCTTGAGTCGGGTTTTTGCACCGGGCACGCTCACACATAAACCGGAGGAATCGACGCACTATTTGATAAGTTCGCGTATGTGGGTCAGATCGTTGGCGATTGTCTCAACGCAGCGCAGCTGCATGTGGCGATAAGTCGGCGGCTGATCCTCGCCAAGCGAGGTCAATTCGGCGCCGCCGCATCAAATTGATGGATTGCGCGATAAGGCTGCGAAGATGGCGCATTGACCGGGCGCCTCTGAGTGATTGAATTGAGTGGATTTACAAGAGATGCGCCTGTCCGTTGCGTTCCGCTTCTGCTGGGCGAGTTGATACGATTGCCGGCCGCGGGCCTATAGCTCAATGGTTAGAGCAGAGGACTCATAATCCTTTGGTTCCAGGTTCGAGTCCTGGTGGGCCCACCATCTGCTGTCTACGCCGTGAATTTTCCGGCGTTGGCGGGGACACACGTCCGATTGCAAGGTCGCGTTCGCATTCCCACATGGACTCCAGATCGCGGCAGGCTTTTGACCTTGCTGGGAGCGGGCGTAAGGGGCTAATCGCGCCGGCGCACTGCCTCCAGATCCTGACTGTGCGCCCTTGATGCCACGCAGACGGTTCGTGTGTTTCGCAACATCCTTACACCCGCACGGCTACATTGCGTCGGACCTGAATACGATCCGGTGGGCTTTCGGTGCGACGACGCGATGTTCTGAAGACGGCACTGGCTGCTCCCCTGATGGGCGGTTGGTGGCCGATGCTGGCTGTAGCAGCCGAAGGTGTGACGCCCACGTCGTTCGATACCGACACCGTGGTGCAGCTTGCCCGTGGGCTTGCGGCGGGTGCGTATTCGCCACCGGACACAAGCTTGCCGCCGGCGCTCGCCGGCGCGAATTACGACCAATACCGCGACTTCCGCTATCGCGCTGACAAAGCGCTCTGGCGTGACCTGCCGGGTGTCGATTTCCAGGCCCAGTTCTTCCATCGTGGATTCCTGTTCAAGCCGCGCATCGAGATCCATGTGGTCGAAGGGGACGAGTCGCGCGAGCTCCCATTCTCGACCGCTCTGTTCGATTACAGCCCCAATCCGACGCCTGCGCTCGACGAGACCACAGGTTTTGCCGGCTTCCGTCTGCATGCACCGTTGAACAGCCGCGCGTATTTCGACGAGCTATGCGTATTCCTCGGCGCGAGCTACTTCCGTGCGGTTGGCAAGGGGCTCGCGTATGGCCTGTCGGCGCGCGGGCTTGCGCTCGGCAGTGGCGATACCGGACCGGAGGAATTTCCGGTGTTCCGTGCGTTCTGGTTGCACCGACCTGGGCCCGGCAGCACGACGATCACCATCGACGCGTTGCTGGACGGCCCCAGTGTGTCCGGCGCCTACCGCTTCCGGATCCAGCCGGGCGAGGACACCGTGTTCGAGGTCGACGCGCGTCTGTTCCCGCGCGTGGATCTGGTCAACGCCGGTATCGCGCCGCTGACCAGCATGTACCAGTTCGATGCGGCCGATCGCACCGGCATCGACGACTACCGTCCCTCCGTGCACGACTCCGATGGTCTTGGCCTGCTGACCGGCACGGACGAGCAGGTTTGGCGACCACTCCACAACCCGTCTTCGATCCAGCACAGCGGCTTTCAGGACAAGACGCCGCGCGGCTTCGGCCTGATGCAGCGCAAGCGTGGATTCGACGACTTCGAGGACGCCGAGGCTGGATACGAAAGGCGACCCTCCGCTTGGATCGAGCCGCTCGACGACTGGGGCAGTGGTGAAGTGCACCTGGTGGAGATTCCCACGGCCGATGAGTACCAGGACAACATCGTCGCGTTCTGGCGACCGACAGAATCCTTGAAAGCCGGCAGCGAAAGCCGGTGGCGCTATCGACTGCACTGGACTGCGACCAAGCTATGGAAACCGGCGCTCGTGCATGTCGCCGCGACCCGGATCGGCGCGCGTCCCGGCGAGGACCGTTCGATCCGCTTGGTCGTCATCGACTTCGAAGGTGGCGACATCGGCAACGAAGTTCCGCAGATCGAAGTCGCGGCGAGCACTGGGGGTGTCGCCAACCCGGTCGTGCATGCGAGGCCGGGTGGCGGCTGGCGCGTCGGCTTCGAATTTGCGCCGGACGGACGCACGAGCAGCGAACTGCGCGCGCGATTGCATCGTGGCGGTGCTGCCGTATCCGAGACTTGGGTCTACCGGTGGAGCGCATGAGCGTCGTCGACCTGCCGGCGATGCCGCAAACATCACCGGTGCAGATGCCGATCCAGTCGCTGCGCGAGGGGCAACTGACCACGCGACCACTGCCCAGTGCGCCGACCGGTATGGCTTGGCGGCGCGCGTTCATCGTGACGACCGCTGCGGTGTTGACCATCTTCGCGACCTATCAGATCTGGTGGTTGCTGCGCATCGGCGGGATCGATCTGCTCGAGGGCCTGTTGCTGCTGGTGTTCGTGCCGCTGTTCGCGTGGATCGTGCAGTCGTTCGCGAGTTCGCTCGCGGGCTTCGTGCTCGTCCTGATGAAACGCCCGGCGCGCCTCGGCATCGATACGAAGGCGCCGCTGCCCACGCTCACCGTGCGCACCGCGTTGCTGATGCCGACCTACAACGAAGATCCAGAGCGTCTGCTCGCCGGACTGCAGGCCATCATCGAATCGCTGCAGGCGACGGGTCGCGGTGACCACTTCGATCTGTTCGTACTCAGCGATACGCGCGATGCGGACATCCAGCGGCGCGAACTGATCGCCTTCGAGCGGTTGCGCAATGCAATGCCACAGGCGCGGCTCTATTACCGTCTGCGCGAGGATAACCACGAGCGCAAGGCCGGCAACATCGCCGACTGGGTGCGGCGCTGGGGCGGTGCGTATCCGCAGTTCCTGATTCTCGACGCCGACAGCCTGATGACCGGTGACACGCTGGTGCGCCTGGCGGCGGCGATGGAAGCCAACGACGACGTCGCACTCGTGCAGACGCTGCCGGTGATCGTCAATGGCGCGACGGTGTTCGCGCGGATGCAGGAATTCTCCGGGCGTATGTACGGCCCGGTGATCGCGCACGGCGTTGCCTGGTGGCACGGCGCGGAGAGCAATTACTGGGGCCACAACGCGCTGATCCGCACCGCGGCGTTCGCCGCGCACGGTGGGCTGCCGGAACTGCAGGGCCACACGCCGTTCCGCGGCGCGGTGCTGAGTCACGATTTTGTCGAAGCCGCGCTGATCCGGCGTGGCGGCTGGGCGCTGCACATGGTGCCGACGCTCGAAGGCAGCTACGAGGAAGGGCCGCCGACGCTGACCGACATGCTGGTGCGCGATCGCCGCTGGTGCCAGGGCAATCTGCAGCACGGCGGCGTGCTGCCCGCGCGCGGCCTGCACTGGGTCAGCCGCTGGCATCTGCTGATCGGCATCGGTCATTACCTCACCGCGCCGCTGTGGGCGATGCTGGTGCTGATTGGACTGGCCGTGCCCTTGCAACACGGCGCCTTCAGCGAGGGCATGTCGCCGGCCGAATACTGGATGGCGATCGACGACGGCCGTTTTCTCGGTGTGTTCGTGCTGACGATGGTGATGCTGTTCGCGCCGAAGATCCTGGGCTATATCGCGACTCTGGTCGATCCGCGCATGCGGCGTGGCGCCGGCGGCGCGGTGCGCGGCTTGGTGAGCCTGTTGATCGAGAACGTGCTGGCTGCGTTGATGGCCCCGATCACGATGTACGTGCAGTCGCGCGGCGTGGCCGAGGTGCTGGCGGGTCGCGATTCGGGCTGGGACGCACAGCGTCGCGACGATGGCCGCCAGACCTGGGGCGACCTGTGGCGCAATTATCGCGGCACCACGCTACTCGGCGTGGTCATGGGCATGGGTGCGTGGATGATGTCGCCGGGCCTCGCCTTGTGGATGTCGCCGATGATCGTCGGGCTCGTCGGCTCGATTCCTATCGTGCGACTCACATCGTCGCGTCGCGTCGGCCTGGCGTTGCGCAGTGCCGGCCTGTTCTCGACACCAGAGGAGCATTCGCCGCCCGACGTACTGGTGCGCGCTGCAGCGTTGCGTGCCGAAGCACATCCGCCGGAAGTTGCGACGACCTCGCCGGTGGCCCGCAGCTAGGCGCACGCGACGGAGCGCTTACACTGGCGCTTCCGACCGTTTCCCGATTGCGCATGGACTCCCAGACCCCCGCATTGCTCGACTGCATCGAACACGAGACCGGCTCCGCACCGGCGTGGAGCGTGATCTGGCTGCACGGCCTCGGCGCCGACGCCAATGATTTCGTCCCGCTGGTGCCCGAGCTTCTGCGCAAGCATTGGCCGGCGATCCGCTTCGTGTTTCCCAATGCGCCGGTGCGTGCGGTGACGATCAACAACGGCGTGCGCATGCGCGCCTGGTACGACATCGTCGACTTCGATCTCGCCAACCGCGCGGATGAAGCAGGAGTGCTCGAGTCCGTCGCGCAGATCGATGCGCTGATCGATCGCGAAGCGACGCGCGGCATTCCGGCTTCGCGCGTGATTCTTGCGGGCTTCTCTCAGGGCGGCGCGGTGACGCTCGCGGCGGGGCTGTGTCGGACCGTGCCGCTGGCCGGTCTCGTCGCGTTGTCCACGTATCTGCCGGCGGCGCGCAATGCCGGCGCGGCACTGGTCGACGGTGCTGCACGCCAGCCGGTCTTCATGGCCCACGGCACGCAGGACCCGGTGGTGCCGCTGGGCGCTGGCGAACAGAGCGCTGCCTGGTTGCGTCAGGCCGGCTTCGACGTGGCCTGGCAGCAATATCCGATGCCACATTCGGTCTGTGCTGAAGAGATCGTCGCCCTCGGCGACTGGTTCGACGCGCGGTTCGCGGTCGGCTGAGATGGCGGCGCCGGCAGTCGACGGCCTCTGGCTGCCGGACCTGTGCCGGCTGCCGCGTTTGCTGACGATGCTGGGCCTCGCCCAGCTCACCGTACTCGTGGTGCTGCTCGTGCCGAATCCCGCGGCGCCCTGGGATCTGTCCGCCTTCGTCTCCGCGAGCGGTTACGCGTTGTGGCTCGCGCTGTCGGTCTCGGTCTTGCTGTGCGCATGCCGACGACCGCTGTCGCGGTTTCCGGTGCGTCTGGGCGCGCTGATCGCGGTTGTTCTGGCGATGGCGGTCGCGGTGGTCGCCTCGGCGATCGTGCACGGCCTGTTCGCCAGCGTCGGCGGCCCTTCGGCGTTGCCGGGCTTCGGTCGATTCGTCGGCGGCAGTGGCGCAGTGGTCGCGCTGCTCACCGGTATCGCGCTGCGCTATTTCTACGTGATCGATCGCTGGCAGGGCCAGGTCGCCGCGCACGCGCGCGCCGAGGCCGATGCGCTGCAGGCGCGCATTCGTCCGCATTTCCTGTTCAACAGCATGAACATGATCGCCACGCTGTTGCGTCGCGATCCGGTGGTCGCCGAACGCGCAGTGCTCGATCTGTCGGATCTGTTCCGTGCTGCGCTCGGTGCAGGCGAAGGCACGTCGACGCTGTCGGAAGAAGTCTCACTGGCCGAGCGCTACCTTTCGATCGAGCAGTTGCGCCTCGGTGATCGTCTGCACGTGGACTGGCACAAGCAGGATGACCTGCCATGGACCTTGCCGATGCCGCGTCTCGTACTGCAACCGGTGCTGGAAAACGCGGTGCTGCATGGCATCTCGCGATTGCCCGAGGGCGGCACCATCGATGTACGTCTGCGCGTGGATGCGGGCGTGCTCGAGATCGAGGTCGCCAATCCGTCGTTGCCGCCCGACACCGCACCCGCGCAGGGAGCCGGTCACGCCCAGCGCAGCATCGCCCAGCGTCTGGGTTTCGCATTCGGGCCACGCGCACGCATGCGCTACGGGTGGAACGATGGGCGCTATGCGTGCACCATCCAGGTGCCGGTACCGACAGACGGTGCCGCGCCGGTCCCGGGAGGACGCAGGCCATGAAGGTCGTGATCGCCGACGACGAACCGCTCGCACGCGAGCGCTTGCGGGTGCTGCTGGCGCAGCTCGCCGGCATCGAGATCGTGGCCGAGGTCGGCGATGGTCGCAGTGCGCTTGAAGCCTGCGCGGCGCACGATCCGGCGCTGGTGCTGCTGGATATCGCGATGCCGGGCATCGACGGGCTCGAGGTCGCGCGGCATCTCAGTGCATTCGAACCGCGCCCTGCGATCGTGTTCTGCACCGCCTACGACGCGCACGCGCTGAAGGCATTCGAGGCTGCGGCTGTCGACTACCTGGTCAAGCCGGTGCGCCCCGAGCGGCTGCAGGCGGCGGTCGAGCGTGCGCGCACCTTCACTGCCGGGCGTGAAGTCGCCGGCGACGCCGACGGACACGGCGACAAGCGACGGACGCATCTGTGTGCGCGCCTGCGCGGCAGCCTGCGGCTGATTCCGATCGAGGACATCCGCTATCTGCAGGCCGAGGAGAAGTACGTTGTCGTGCATCATGCGCGCGGCGAGGATCTGGTCGAAGAGTCGCTGAAGTCACTCGAGGACGAGTTCGGCGATCGCTTCGTGCGCATCCACCGCAACTGTCTTGTCGCACGGCATGAGCTGGTCGAACTGCGGCGCGATCTCGACGGTCACGTGCACGCGGTGCTGCGTCACGGCGACCGACCACTGGAAGTCAGCCGCCGCTGCGTGTCGCAGTTGCGCGACACCGTGCGTCAGCTCTGATCACGCGGCAAGCGGGCCCGGCGGCGATCGCCGATAATGCGCGGATGGATCGACTGCGTATCGCCACCCGCAAGAGCCCGCTCGCCCTTTGGCAGAGCGAGCACGTGGCCGCCGCCTTGCGCGCGCGCCATCCTGCTCTGGACGTCGAACTCGTGCCGCTGAGCACGCGCGGCGACGAGGTGCTGGACCGTTCGTTGGCGGCGATCGGCGGCAAGGGCCTGTTCCTCAAAGAGCTTGAAATCGCTATGCAGGCCGGCGAAGCCGACTGCGCGGTGCATTCGCTGAAAGACGTGCCGATGGCGCTCGAGCCCGGTTTCGTGTTGCCGGCGATCCTCGCGCGCGCCGACCACGCGGACGGCTTCGTCAGCAATGATTTCGACGGCATCGACGCGCTGCCGCTCGGCGCACGCGTGGGGACGTCTTCGCTGCGCCGTCAGGCGCAGTTACGCGCGCGGCGGCCTGATCTGCAACTCGTGGATTTGCGCGGCAACGTCAACACGCGTCTGGCCAAGCTCGACGCCGGCGACTACGACGCCATCGTGCTCGCCTGTGCGGGTCTGCAGCGGCTGGGTCTGGAGGCGCGTATCCGCGCGCGACTCGACGCGCCCGACTGGTTGCCGGCGCCGGCGCAGGGCGCGATCGCGATCGAGTGTCGCGACGACGCACCACGTCTGCACGCGCTGCTGGCCACGCTCGACGATGCGCCGACGCGTCGCTGTGTCGAAGCCGAGCGCGCAATGAACCGGGCGCTGCATGGCAGCTGCCATGTGCCGGTCGCCGCGTACGCCTGGCTGGATGGCGAACGGCTGCGGCTCGAAGGGCTGGTCGGGTCGGCGCAGGACGGCAGGGCGGTGCGCGCCGGCGGCGAGTCGTCGCATGCCGAGGGCGATGCGCTCGGGGCACGGGTCGCGTCGCTGCTGCTGGAAGCCGGGGCGGGCGCCTTTCTGCCGGGCTAGGAGATCGAACGCCCTCAGAACGTGCGGCGCAGCTTGAGCGAACCTTCGGTATCGGTGCTGCCGCGGCCGCCGTTGCCCAGCGTGTCGTGGCGCAGTTCGAAGTCCGAGCGCAACGTCCACTGCGGAAACAGTTCGTAGTCGAACGCCAGCCTCTGCCGCAGGAACGTGTTCTCGCGCCCGGTCTCCACCTGCACTTCCTGGGTGAAGGACGCGCGGCTGCCGAGTTCCTGCGAGAGCTGCACCTGGCCGGTCGCGATCGGGCCCATCGCCGCGGTGCCGAAATCGGTATAGGGCTCGATCCGGACACCGGTGCCGAACTCGATGCGCAGCAAGGTCTCGGGGCTGCGGATCGCTTCGAGGCCGTAGCGGGTGTCCCACTTCACGTGGTTGCCGCCGGACCGGATGAATTCGCGGCTGGAGAACGGCGAATGCAGCGGTGCAAGGCGCCGGTCGGGCAGCTTCACCAGAGGATGGGCGACGGTCCGTGGGCGCACGCCAGGCGCTTTGGGCGACCAGATGCGCTGACGCGCGACGCCGGCCGTCCATTCCGCGTCCCGGCACGAAAGCCGGTAGCAGGGACGGCGCAGCGGCACCTGCCGCGTTGCGACAGCGGCGATCGCAGGCAGCTCCGGTGCGGCGGGGAGCGGTTGTGTGTAGATCGGCAGGCCCGCGATGGCCAGCCACCAGCCAGCAAGCATTTCAGCCATTCATGTAAGCGGTTACAGCTCGATTATGCCCAAGCCTGCAGGGCAGTTGCCATCACCAGCGGATCGCCGTCGAGGCAGGCTTCAGGAATCGTGACCGGCATCGCGTCCCAGGCCTGCACCTTCGTCGAGGAACAGCCGGTGTTCCAGCGCGGCCGCGGTCAGCAGCGCTGCCGCCGCCAACAGCAACGGGGCTAGTGGCGGCAGCGTTCCCGTCATCGCCAGCAGCCAGCACAGCAGGGGCATGCCGGCGGCGAGTCCCACCACCGTCACACGCGCCCCCCGGAACGGCGGCGGGGCGATGCCGGACGCCGGCATCCGGTCCACCGCGCGCCAGTACAGTCCTTTGCACAGGGCGATGCAGACGCCGAGCCCGGTGAGGGTCGCCAACATCGTGCGACCGTCGTTGCCGGACACGAACAGGCGATCCATCAGCACGTACAGCAGAGCCAGGCCGGTGCTCATCGCGAGCAGCAGATGCACCGGCAGCACCAGCGGTTGCTGCCAGGGCGCGGGCGCTGCCGGCGCGGCAAATCCACTCGCGATCGCGGCCACGGCGCCGAATGCGGCGAGCAGCAACAGCACGCCCAGCGCGGCCAGGAGCGTTGCACGCGTCGTCCATGTGCCCGCGGCCAGCAGCACCAGGAGCAGGACGGCGATCGCCAGCGTGATCAGGATCAAGACCCGTGCACGGCGCGGCGCGGCTGGGGTCGCGGGGCGCGCGAAGCGCCTCGCACACACGCCCGCGACGATCAGCATGATGCCCAACAACAGACCCAGCAGCTGCAACTGGTGGAGGGTCGACGGAGCTTCGGGGCGCAGTTGCAGCAGCGCGGTGGTCATGCCGCTCCACATCAGCAACCCCAGGCCGGCACCCGTCAGCGGCATCGCGGCGATCCTCAGCATCTGGCGCATCCTGCAGTCCGGTCGGGTGGTCGCCGGCCAGCGTGCCACGTGGCCAGGGCGCTGCACAGTCAGAACGGAAAGAAGCGCGGGATCAGCAGCGTCGCGGTGATCAGGAAAATGATGTTGAGCGGCATGCCGATCTTCACGAAGTCGCTGAAGCGGTAGTTGCCGGCGGTGTAGACCATCGTGTTGGTCTGGTAACTGATCGGCGTGGCGAAGCTGGTCGACGCGGCGAAGGCGACCGCAATGAGGAACGGTTTGGGATCCACGCCCAGCGAATCGGCGGTGGCGATGGCGATCGGCACCACCAGCACGGCCGAGGCGTTGTTGCTCATGAACTCGGTCAGCGTCGAGGTCATCAGGTACACCGCCGCCAGCGTGGCCGTCGGGCCGTAATGCCCGACCAGATTGATCAACTGGTTGGCCGCCAGCGCCGCGCCGCCTGTCTTCTGCAGCGCGATGCCGAGCGGGATGATGCCGGCCAGCAGCAGGATCACGCGCCAGTCGATCGCCTCGTAGGCTTCGTCGGGATCGAGCAGGCGCAGCACCACCAGGGCGACGCAGCCCAGCAGCGCGGAGGCCACGATCGACATCCAGCCGAGCGCGGCGGCCGCGATGGCGGCCGTCATGACGATCGCCGACAGCGTGGCTTTCGTCGTATCCACCTTGCGTTGCGCGCGCGCGCCCAACACGATCAGGCCCCGGTCGATACGCAGGTCGTCGATCGCCTTCGCAGGCGCGTCGAGCAACAGCACGTCGCCGACGTTGAGCGGCACATGATCCAGCGGTTGGCGAATGCCGAGCTGACGCCGGTGCAGACCATGCACGCGGGCGCGATAGGTGTGGCCAAAGCGCATGCCCGACAGGGTGTGGCCGATCAGATGCGAGCCTGGCGCCACCATCGCCTCGACATGCAGGCGTTCGGCGTTGACGTCACCGTCGAGATCACGGGCCACGTGGTCGAACTTCAGCTTCAGGGTTTTACGTGCGGCATCGATGTCCTGCCACAGGCCGCGCAGCAGCAGGCGGTCACCCGCCTCGACCCGCACGTCTGGCCCGCGCGCGGCAGCACCATTGCGCAGGACTTCCAGCACCGCTACATCGGCGCTGCCCTCGGCCAGCACCTCGCTGCGCCGACGTCCGATCACCGCAGCGCCGTCTGTCACCAGCAACTCGGCGACATAACGGCCGATGTGGTCGGCAGTGTCGCTGCCGGGCACACCGCGATCGGGCAGCAGCAGGCGGCCGACCGTCATCAGGTAGACCATGCAGATGCCGACGAACACCAGCCCCAGTGGTGCGAACTCGAACAGGGTGAAGCCGACACCCGCCGCCTCGCGCGCCATGGAATCCACCAGCAGATTGGTCGAGGTGCCGATCAAGGTGCACACGCCGGCGGCCTGCGAGATGTAGGACAGCGGGATCAGGAACTTCGACGGCGCCCAGCGGTTTGCCGTCGTCGCGGCCAGCACCAGCGGCAGGAACACCGCCACCGTCGCGGTGTTGTTGACGAACGCGGCCACACCCGCCACCAGAGTCATCATCACCAGCAGGAACAGCCATTTCCAGCGGATGCGCGCGAGCAGATCACCCACCGCGATCAGCGCGCCATTGCGCTGCAGGGCGCCGCTGAGCACGAACATCGCCGCGACCATCACCGTCGCCTGGTTGCTGAAACCCGACAGCGCTTCGGGCAGCGTGACCACGCCCAGTACCAGCAACGACACCGCGACCAGCAGCGCGACCACGTCCACGCGCAGTTTCTCGGTCACGAACAGGAACACCGCGCCGGCCATCACCGCCAGCGTCAACCACAGATCCACGCTGCCTCCTTTGTCATTGCGTTCCCCGACTGCCGCACGGTGGGCAGGCGAGCAAGTCTGCCTGCGCAGCTGCGGGTGCCGGGTGAGGCGCCTTGTGGTCGCCGCGAAGCGTCATGGTACGAAAGCGGATGGGATACTGCGCGTCCCGATGTGTGAGGACCACCCATGACTGCAGCCGCTCCCGGACCCGATACGTCCGGATCCGTCGACGTGCTCGTGATCGGCGGCGGCGCGTGCGGCGCGCTGGTGGCCCTGCACCTGATGGATCAGGACGGCCTGCGAATCGCGCTGGCAGAACCGCGTGCCGCACCTGCCCGCGGCGCGGCGTACTCGACACCGCGCGGCGAGCATCTGCTCAACGTCAATGCCGCGCGCATGAGCGCCTTCGATTGCGCACCAGATGATTTCGTCGCCTGGCTGCGCACGCAGCCCGAGTCGCACGGTCTCGATGACGCGGCGCTGGCCGTCCAGTTCGCGCCGCGGCGCGCGTATGGGCGGTATCTGCAGACCCGGCTCGACGCACATCCGGCGCGCGCGTCGGTGGCGCTGCACGCCGAAGCAGTCGTGGATCTCGAGCGCGACGGCGCGGGTTTCAGCGCCACCTTTGCCTCCGGCGCACACCTGCACGCGGGCGCCGTCGTGCTCGCCACCGGCAACCTGCCTGCGGCGTTGCCGGGCGGCGCGCCTGCCAGAGACACGGTCGACGCCTGGGATTACGCCGCGGTCGCGGCGATCGCGCCCGATGCCGACATCGGCATCGTCGGCGCGGGCCTGAGCATGGTCGATGTGCTGTTGACCTTGCAGGCGAACGGCCATCGCGGACGCGTGCTCGCGATCTCGCGCAATGGACTGATGCCGCTGGCACATGCGCCGGGCACCGTGCCGCAGCCCGGCGGTGTGGATGCGCTGATGCCGCTCGGCGTGCGCGCCCGCATGCGCCTGCTGCGGCAATGGGCGGACGAGGCGGTCGCGCAGGGCCGGCCCTGGCAGGACGCGGTCGAGCGCCTGCGGCCGCACGTGCGCGCGCTGTGGCAGGCGTGGCCCGAGGCCGAACGTCGCCGTTTCCTGCGCCACGCGGTGCGGCAATGGGACATCCATCGCCATCGCATCGCGCCCGGCGTGGCGGCAATCGTCGATGACATGCAGACGTCGGGCCGGTTCTCGTTGCAGGCGGGGCGGTTGTCGCGCATCGAGGCGCGCGACGGACGTGTGTGCATCGACTGGACACCGCGCGGTGGCACGCCGACGTCGACGATGGTGGATGTCGTCGTCAACGCGACCGGCATGGAGAAGCGTCTGACGCGCGCGCCGGGTCGGCTGCTGCCTGCCTTGTACGCGCGCGGTCTGGTCGCGCCCGGGCCACTCGATCTGGGGCTCGCGACGTGCGGCGACGGCGAAGTGCTCGATTCAAACGGTGAGGTCGTGCCGGGCCTCTGGACACTCGGCGCGACCCGCATCGGCGATCTGTGGGAAACCATCGCCATGCCTGAGCTACGCGGGCAGGCCGCGCACGTCGCGGCCGGTGTGCGGCAGGCGCTTGCCGGCGACTGAGCGCTACAGGCAGTACTGCTGCAGGCGCCGGATTTCTTCGCTGGTCAGTTCCGTGTCGCCGCCGGTGCCGAGCTTGGCGATGTTGCGCCTGATCTGCGGGCAGGGGTCCTGCGTATAGCCGGCACCGCCGAACAGCTGACCGATGCCCTTGGCGATGTCCTCGGGTGTGATCGGTCCCCGCATCGCGAAGCGGCCGTCCGCAGCCGGCGGCGGTCGACGCTGTAGCGCGTCATGCGCGAAGTCGACAGTCGGCGCCTGCTGGCGCGCCCAGTCTCCGGCCTGTTCGAGCAACGCCGCAGCGCTCGGCAATGGGGCATCCGCATTGCTTGTGGGGCTCGCAACGTCCACGGCCTGCAGCGCACGGCGCGGCGTGCGCCCGCGTGGCGAAGGTGGCGTCGTGTCGGGTGTGGTGGGTGCGCGTGCCGGAGGCAGCAGATCTGGCGGGAGCGCGGGTGCCGACCGCTCGATCCAGGTCACCGTCAGTGCGTCCGTCTCGCGATCGGGTGCCGTCTGCCGCAGGCCCATCAGCCACCAGGCAAGGCCGACATGCACCAGCACCGTCGCCCCCAGCGCGATGCCGAAGGTCTTGCCGCGCATTCCCTGCGTCATGTCGTTCCGGTCCAACTCCGATGGCGGAGTCTAGAGGCGCGCGCTGGCCCGCTGCGTTAACCACCGGTTATCCGCACGACGGTCACGCCTTCGCTGCCGACTGGCGCCATAATCGGCCGCATGGACCGATACGAACGCATTCTCTCGCTGCATCGCATCCTCAAGACCTCGCGCTACCCGGTGACGGTGGCCAAGTTGCAGGACGAGCTGGAATGCTCGCGCGCGACGGTCTATCGCGATCTGGCCTTCCTGCGCGACGCGTTGATGGCACCGATCATCGGTGACGGCGACGCGGGCTTCCGCTACGACAACGACGAGGGCGGGCGCTTCGAACTGCCGGGCCTGTGGCTCAGCTCGGAGGAACTGCACGCCCTGCTCGCGGCGCAACAGCTGATGTCGCGCAGCAGCGGCGGCGTGCTGTCGAGCGCGCTGGCGCCGCTGCAGTCGCGTATCGAGAAGCTGCTCGACGAGCATTCGGCCGGCAAGCAGTGGCCGGTGCAGCGCGTGCGGGTGATTCCACATCGCGGCCGCCGCATGGACGAGCACGCATTCCGCAACGTCTGTTCGGCGGTGCTGCAGCGCAAGCAGCTGTCGTTCGAATACCGCGCGCGCTCCACCGACGAACGCACCAAGCGCACCGTGTCGCCGCAGCGCATCACCCATTACCGGGACAACTGGTATCTCGATGCCTGGGACCAGGACCGCGACGCGTTGCGCAGCTTCTCCGTCGACCGCATCACCAACGCGCGCGTGCTCGCCGCCGATGCGCGCGACATCGACGACGCCGAACTCGACACGCATCTGGCCGGCAGCTACGGCATCTTTTCCGGCCCGCCGAAGGGCATCGCGACGATCCTCTTCAGCGCCAAGGCCGCGCGCTGGGTCGCCGACGAACACTGGCATTCGCAGCAGCAGGGCCGGTTCCTGCCCGATGGCCGCTTCGAGCTGAAAGTGCCCTACAGCGGTGCGCGCGAACTGTTGATGGACGTGCTGCATTACGGCGCCGATGCCGAAGTGATCGAGCCGGTCGCGCTGCGCGAACAGGCGCGTTCGCTGCTGATGATGGCCCTGCAGAAGTACGAAGGCTGAGCACCTGCTCGATGTCCGACTGCGCTTGCCAGCTGGCGCGCGTGCGGTGCTCGGAATGCTCACGTACCACGCGTACGCTGCGCTTCCTGCGCTCCGCCACACGCCACCTGGCGGCGCTCGCAACGGACCTTGAACAGGTTCTGGAGCCACAGCATGACAATACGTGAGCCTGTCGCCCTGGCGCTGGGCGCCGGTGGTGCGCGCGGTCTGGCGCAGATCGGCGTCATCGAAGTGCTGGAGGAGCGAGGCTTTCCGATCGTCACGATTTCGGGCGCGTCCAGCGGCGCGCTGGTCGGCGGTGTCTATGCGGCCGGGCGCCTGCGCGAGTTCGATGCGCGCATCCGCGCGATGTCGCGGCGGGATTTCATCCGCCTGCTCGATCCCGGCTTCCGTCGCGCGGGCGTGCTCGCCGGCAAGCGGCTGGTCGAAACGATGCGTGAGGTAGTCGGCGATCCGCTGATCGAAACATTGCCTATCGAGTTCACCGCGGTCGCGGTCGATCTGCAGCGCCAGCGCGAAGTCTGGATCCAGGACGGCCCGCTGTGGGATGCGCTGCGTGCCTCGTTCGCGATCCCCGGCGTATTCACCCCGCATGTCGTCAACGGACGGCCGCTGGTGGATGGTGGCCTGCTGGCACCGTTGCCGATCGCCGCGACGCGACTCTCGGACGCGACGCGCCTGATCGCGGTCGATATGCACGGCTGGCCGACACAGCCGCCCGGCACGCCGGCGCGGCAGGGCGAAGCGCAGGACGACACGGACGCCGCGCCGCGCGGCCTGATCGAAGTCATGTCGCGCTCGCTCGACACCATGCAGGCGCAGATCTCGCGCGTGCAACTGGCGCTCGATCCGCCGGAGCTGGTGATCCGCATTCCGCGCGATGTCTGCCAGTTCTACGAATTCTGGCGCGCCGCCGAGCTGATCGACGTCGGTCGCGCCCAGGCGACGCGCGCGCTGGACGAAGCCGGCTACTGAGCGGCTGGCCGGCCGCATGTAAACGGTGAGCATCTCTCCCTCCGGGAGCCGTCGACGCGCATCGCGCGTCGGGTGAGGGCGGGCTTTCAAGGGGTTTCAGTGGTCCGGCTCCAACTCGCCGCGCGAATCTTTTCTTCGGACAGCGCCAAGGGTCGCAGCCCATGAGATGCGCGCCGCACAGACTGCGGCCATGCCCAGCCGGGCCATCGATCACCGCGTCCACAGGAGCTGCGCAGATGTCCCGTATCGCCCAAGTCTTACCCGATGCCGATGTCCCCGCCGACGCCGCCCTGCGCACGCTGCTGGTCGGCGCGTTGTTCCTCGGCGCGGTCGCGCTGCTGTCCTTCCCCGATCTGCGGACCGGTGTCACCGCGGTCGGCTGGCCGCCGCTGTGGCTGATCGGCATGCCGGCGGTCGCCTGGCTCACCCTGTTCCTGCGTCGCCTGCCGCGCCGCCGCAAGCTGGCCTCGTCAGCGGTCTTGCGGCGGCGTCGGCCAGGCCTTGCCCAGGCCCGGCGCCGGCCCACGCCGCGTCGTCGCGGGCGGATTTCGGTCCGCGCGGCCCTGGTCGCGGCCGGGCTGCTGCCGTTGCTGCGCTGAGCCACACCGGCGGCGTGCGGCGTCGCCGGATCGTGACTTTGGTCATGCGGCCCGCGGCCATGCTGCGTGCTAGCGTTGGCGGTTATCCGTCCATGCGCCACCGGAGTCGCCATGTCCCAACTGTCCAAGCTCTGCCTCGCCGCGGCCGTCGCCGCCGGCCTGTCGATGGGCGCCGCATCTGCCCAGGAGGCCGCCGTGTCCGATCCCCACCAGTGGCTCGAAGCCGTCACCGATGAAAAGGCGCTGGACTGGGTCCGCGCGCAGAACGCCCAGTCGGAAGCCGAACTGGCCGCGACGCCCGAATTCAAGCAGCTCGAATCCGATCTGTTGGGCATCTACGATTCCGACGACAAGATTCCCGCCGTCTACAAGCAGGGCGAGTGGTACTACAACTTCTGGCGCGACCGGAACCACGAGCGCGGCATCTGGCGCCGCACCACGCTCGAGGAATACCGCAAGCCGCAGCCGCAGTGGGAGACCGTGCTCGACCTCGACGCGCTCAACACCGCCGAAGGCGAGAATTGGGTGTGGCATGGCGCGAGCTGTCTGCGTCCGGCCTACACGCGCTGCCTGATCGCGCTGTCGCGCGGCGGCGCCGATGCCGACGTCACCCGCGAGTTCGACGTGGCATCCAAGTCCTGGGTCGACGGCGGTTTCTTCCGCGAAGAAGCCAAGGGCGCGCTGGGCTGGATCGATCAGGACAACGTCTACGTCTACACCGATTTCGGCGACGGCTCGCTGACCTCGTCGGGCTACCCGCGCATCGTCAAGCAGCTCGCGCGCGGCCAGTCCATGGACCAGGCCACGCTGGTCTACGAAGGCAAGCCGGACGACATGTACATCGCCGCGATGCACGACGACACGCCGGGCTTCGAGCGTGACTACGTCAGCCGCACGCTGGCCTTCTACAACGACGAGCTCTACCTGCGCGGCGCCGATGGCCAGCTGACCAAGGTCGACGCGCCGAACTCGGCCAACAAGTCCGTCCACCACGACTGGCTGATGCTGGAACTGCGCGAAGCCTGGGAAGTGGGCGGCCGCACGTATCCGGCCGGCTCGCTGCTCGCGACGAACTTCGACGCCTTTATGAGTGGCAAGCGCGAATTCGACGTGCTGTTCGAGCCGAGCGAGACCACCTCACTTGCCGGTGCGACGTGGACCAAGAACCACCTCGTCATCAACGTGCTCGAGGACGTCAAGAACAAGCTCACCGTGCTGACGCCGGGCGCCGATGGTTGGGTGCGCAGTGCCCTGACCGGCGTGCCGGAACTCGGTACGGTCGCGGTCAGCGCCGTCGACAGTGACGAGTCCGACGCGGTGTGGATGACGGTCACCGACTACCTGACGCCGAGCACGCTGATGCTGGCCGAGGTGGGCGGCAACGCCGCGCCGGAAACGCTGAAGACCATGCCGGCGTTCTTCGACGCCAGCACGCATGAAGTCGAGCAGCATTTCGCCACCTCCAAGGACGGCACGCGCGTGCCGTACTTCCTCGTGCGTCCGAAGGACATGCAGCTCGACGGCAGCAATCCGACGCTGCTCTACGGTTACGGCGGCTTCGAGATCTCGCTGACCCCCGGCTATTCTGGCGGCGTCGGCAAAGGCTGGCTGGAGAAGGGCGGCGTGTACGCGGTCGCCAACATCCGCGGCGGTGGCGAATACGGCCCGCGCTGGCACCAAGCGGCGCTCAAGCAGAACCGCCACAAGGCCTACGAGGACTTCGCCGCGGTCGCGCAGGACATGATCCAGCGCAAGATCACATCCCCGGCGCATCTGGGCATCCGCGGCGGCAGCAACGGCGGTCTGCTGACCGGCAACATGCTCACGCAGTATCCGGAGCTGTTCGGCGCGGTCGTGATCCAGGTGCCGCTGCTCGACATGCAGCGCTATCACCAGTTGCTGGCGGGTGCGTCGTGGATGGCCGAGTACGGCAATCCGGACAAGCCGGAAGAGTGGGAATTCATCCGCACCTTCTCGCCCTATCATCTGTTCGATGCCGCGAAGGACTATCCGCCGACGCTGATCCTGACCTCGACGCGAGACGACCGCGTCCACCCCGGCCACGCCCGCAAGATGATGGCGAAGATGTCCGAAGCCGGTAAGGACGTGCGTTATTACGAGAACATCGAGGGTGGCCACGGCGGCGCTGCGAACAACCGGCAGCAGGCGCACATGGACGCGCTCTACCTGACGTTCCTGTGGCAGCAACTGGGCAAGTGATTCGATCCTGCACCGGCCGCTTTCGCGGCCGGTGTTCTTTCTGGCGTTGCATCGGCAGCGAGTGGACCCACCTATGAAGACATCTTTCCCCCGCGCGGCCCTATTTCTGGCGGCGCCGATCCTGACGAGCCTGAGCCTGATGAGTGTTTCTCCTGCTGCACACGCCGCCGCGCCGGCGCCGCCCGACGCCGAACAGCGCCCGCACACCATCAAGGCGCCGCATGGCGCGGCGCGCGAGGACGTCTACTACTGGCTGCGCGACGACAAGCGCGAAGACCCGGCGATGCTGGCCTATCTCAATGCCGAGAACGCCTATGCCGACGCGATGCTCGCGTCGCTGAAGCCGGTCGAGAACACGCTGTACGACGAGATCGTCGGCCGCATCCAGCAGGACGACAGCTCGGTGCCGTACCGCGACCGCGGCTTCTGGTACTACTCGCGCTATGAGACCGGCAAGGACTACCCGGTGCACGCGCGCCGCGCCGATGGCGCCGGTGTCGATGCACTGTCGATCCAGGCCGCGAACGCCAAGGCCGATTTCAGCGGCGAGCAGGTCATGCTCGACGTCAACCAGCTCGCTGATGGCAAGGACTACTACGCGGTCGGCGACTGGGACGTGACCCGCGACAACCGCATCCTCGCCTACGCCGACGACACCAACGGTCGTCGCCAGTACACGATCCGTTTCAAGAATCTGGAAACGGGCGAGCTCTATCCCGAGTCGATCCCGGGCGTTTCGGCCAACCTCGTGTGGGCCGACGACAACCGGACGCTGTTCTACGTCGAAAACGATCCGGAAACGCTGCTGACCGTGCGCGTGAAGAAGCACGTGCTCGGCACGCCGGTCGCCGATGACGTGCTGGTGTATGAGGAAAAGGACGACAGCTTCTACATGGGCATCGACCGCACGCGCGACGACAGGTACATCGTCATCGGCGTCGGCAGCACCGTGTCGAGCGAAACGCGCTACGCGCCGGCCGACAATCCCGAGACCTTCGCCGTGCTCGCGCCGCGCGCGCGCGATGTCGAATACGACGCCGACCATTACGGCGGCCGCTGGGTGATCCGCACCAACGCCGACAAGGCGACGAACTTCAAGCTCGTCACTGCGCCCAGTGATGCGACCTCGCGCCGCCAGTGGACCGACTTCGTGCCGCATCGCGACGATGTATACATCGAAGGCTACGAACTGTTCGACGGTTTCACCGCGATCGAGGAACGCGCCGAGGCGCTGACCCGCGTGCGCGTGCTGAAGACCGACGGCAGCGACGAGTTCGTGCAGGCCGACGAGCCGGCCTACGCGATGGGCCTGGCCGTGAATTCCGAGCCCGACACCGACTGGCTGCGCTACGGCTACACCTCGCTGACCACGCCGGCGACCACCTTCGAGGTCAACACGCAGACCGGCGAGCGTCGCCAGCTCAAGCAGCAGGCGGTGATCGGCTACGAGCCGTCGAACTACGTCACCGAGCGCGTGTGGACGACGGCGCGCGACGGCAAGCGCATTCCGGTGTCGCTGGTCTACCGCAAGGGATTCGAGAAGAACGGCACCGCGGCGCTGCTGCAGTACGGCTATGGCAGCTACGGCGCGTCGATGGATCCGGGCTTCTCGGTCACCAACGTCAGTCTGCTCGACCGCGGCATGGTCTACGCCATCGCGCACATCCGCGGCGGCGAAGAGATGGGCCGCGCCTGGTACGACGACGGCAAGCTGCTCAACAAGATCAACACCTTCACCGACTTCATCGACGTCACCGACGATCTGGTCAAGCAGGGCTACGCCGCCCCCGATCGCGTCGCGGCCTACGGCGGCAGCGCCGGCGGACTGCTGATGGGTGCGATCTCGAACATGGCACCGGAGAAGTACCGCGCGATCCTGTCGCAGGTGCCGTTCGTCGACGTGGTCACGACGATGCTCGATCCGAGCATTCCGCTGACCACCAACGAGTACGACGAGTGGGGCAACCCGGAAGAGAAGCGCTACTACGACTACATCCTCGGCTACTCGCCCTACGACAACCTTGAAGCCAAGCCCTATCCGGCGATGTTCGTCGGCACCGGCCTGTGGGATTCGCAGGTCCAGTACTGGGAGCCGGCGAAATACGTGGCCAAGCTGCGCGACCTCAACACCGGCACGCATCCGGTGGTGTTCCGCACGAACATGGAAGCCGGACACGGCGGCAAGTCAGGCCGCTTCCGTCGCTACCGCGAGTCGGCGGAGATGTACGCCTTCATGCTCGACCAGCTAGGACTCGACGCAGCGTCACGCTGATCCCAGCGTCGCGCCGGAACGCCCGCAGAGATGCGGGCGTTTTGCGTTGGGCAACCACCAGCTCCAGACCGCATGTGGCCCGACTGATCGTTACGTCAGCGATCGAAGCCCGCAGATCGTCCCGGCCGCAATGCCTGCAATGCGTGATTGGACGTGCTGTCGGTGACTTCTTGGCAGCGAGCCGGAAACCGCTGCACGACCGAGGAACGAGGCTCGACGGACCAGACGACGGCAGGGCGCTGCCGCAATGGGTTGTGTCCGACTTCCAGACACAAGGAGGCGGGTGATGGCGTCGGTAAACCATGCGCGCGGATTGACGCAGGCCCGGGGCTTGGGCAGAATGCGCGGCTCGTCGCGGGAACTTCTCGCACGACCGATGGCTATGTAGCTCAGCCGGTTAGAGCACGTCACTCATAATGACGGGGTCGGTGGTTCGAGTCCACCCATAGCCACCAACGCGAAAGCGTTGCCGAAAACCCGCCAGATGGCGGGTTTTTTGTGGCCGCGCATCGGCGTTCAGTTCCGGCTTGTTCCCCGGGGCGGCGCGTGGCAGAGTCGATGCCAGTGACGCAAGTCAATCGCATTAGGAGTCCGCATCGTGATCGATCCGGACGGGTTCAGGCCCAATGTCGGCATCGTGTTGATGCACCCGGATGGTCGTGTCTTCTGGGCGCGTCGGGTCCGGCGTGATGGCTGGCAGTTCCCGCAGGGCGGGATGAACACCGACGAGACGCCGCTCGAAGCGATGTATCGCGAGCTGCGCGAGGAAACGGGGCTGCTGCCGGAACACGTCGCCGTGCTTGGCGCCACGCCCGGCTGGCTGCGCTACCGGCTGCCGCAACGCGCGATCCGCCGCAACGACCGCATCGTTTGCGTGGGCCAGAAGCAGGTGTGGTTCCTGCTGCAGTTCGTCGGCGAGGAAGCGCATCTGCAGCTCGATCTCACCGAGACGCCGGAGTTCGACCACTGGCGCTGGGTGGATTTCTGGTATCCGCTCGAACACGTGGTGATGTTCAAGCGCGGGGTCTACACCAGCGCCCTGAGCCATCTGGCCAAGTACGCCCGTCAGGTCGCCGGTGCGCAGGCGATTCCACAGCCTGCGATCGAGACCCGGCCGCGGAGCCGTCGGCCGCAGCGCCGTGGCGCGCGTCGCGCGCCGGACGTCGTGGTGCGCGGCCGTGACGATGGCGCCGGCTGAACAGTTCTTATTTGACACTGATTCTCGTTTATGGCGGAATGGCGACTCCAGCCCTCCGCCAGGACCACAGCCTTGTACGTGTGCATCTGCAATGGCGTCACCGACTCCCAGATCCGTCAGGCCGCGGCCAATGGCTGCCGGGAAGTCAGTGAACTGACGATGCGCACCGGCTGCGGTGCGACCTGCGGCAGCTGCCTGGACATGGCCTCGGGCCTGCTCGACGACTTCCACGCCGCGCGTCGCGCGCCGGTCATCGATCTCCCGCTGATCGCCTCGGCCGCCTGAGGCTGCACCCGCACGACGCCGGTGCGCGCCGACTAATGATCACGATTCGCGTTCCGTCATCGCCATCGACGGATCGCTAGAGTGTGCGCATTCCGCGATATCAGGAGCATCCCTCGATGAAGGGCGACGCGCAGGTCATCCGCTTTCTCAACCAGGCGCTCTACAACGAGCTGACGGCGATCAACCAGTACTTCCTGCACGCCAAGATGCTGAAGAACTGGGGCCTCAACGAGCTCGGCAAGCGCGCCTACAAGGCGTCGATCGACGAGATGAAGCATGCCGACAAACTGTCGGAGCGGATCCTGTTTCTCGAAGGTCTGCCGAACTTCCAGGCGCTGGGCAAGCTGCGCATCGGCGAGGCGCCGGTCGAGACGCTCGAATGCGATCTCGCACTCGAGATGGACGGTCTGCCGACGTTGCGCGAGGGCATCGCCCACTGCGAAAACGCCGGCGATTTCGTCAGCCGCAAGCTGCTGGTCGATATCCTCGAATCGGAAGAGGAACACGTCGACTGGCTGGAGACCCAGCTCGATCTGGTCTCGCGCATTGGCGTCGAGAACTATCTGCAGAGCCAGCTCGAAGAAGACTGAGCCTGGCCCGGTTCGCACGCCCGCATGCAGCGGGCGGCGACCTCAGGTGATCCCCGTGACCCGGCCTTCGCGCAGCATCCGACGCGCACGCGCGAATTCGTTCGACACCAGCGCCACGGCCACGGCTGGGCGTTCGAGACTGCGCTCGCGGGCGCCGGCTTCGATCCGGCGCGCGGCTGCCGACAACGACATCGCACCGAGATTCGCACTCGACGACTTCAGCGAATGCGCGGCATCGCGCAGGCCGTCGTAATCCGGACCATCGACCGCGTTTTCCAGCGCCGACAGCAGGCGCGGCGTGTCGTCGAGGAACACGTCAATCAAGCGGTCGACTTCGTCGCCGAGCACGCTGCGCAGATCGTCGAGCACCTCGTGATCGATGACCGGCGGCAGCGGGCCTCGGTCCACGACCGGTGACGGCATCGGAATCGCGATGGCCATCTGTTCGGCTTCTGCTTGGGCCTCGTCCGGAGACTGCGGACGCTGCTGCGTTGGCGCCATCCATTCCGCGGTCGACATCGGCTCGCTGACCGGGGCGTGCGCCGGCGCCGCGGCTTCAGCGACTGCGGGCGCGGCGTCAGGATCCCACCAGCGATAGATGCAGCGCTCGAGTTCGCTGCGCGTGACCGGCTTGGCGAGGTAGTCGTCCATGCCCGCGTCGAGGCATTTCTGGCGGTCACCGGCCATCGCATTGGCGGTCATCGCGATGATCGGCAGGCGGCGCGTGATGCGCTCGGCGGCTTCGTGCTCGCGCCAGCGACGCGTCGCGGTGTAGCCGTCCATGACCGGCATCTGGCAGTCCATCAGCACGATGTCGTAGCGCGAGGCGGCGATCCGCAACAGCGCGGCCTCTCCGTTGCTGGCGGTGTCGCAGCTGATGCCCAGCACCGACAGCAGCCGCTGGCCGACCATCAGGTTGACCGGGTTGTCCTCGACCAGCAGCACGCGCGGCTTGCGCGGCCCGCTGCTGCGCGCCTCATCGGTGGACGCCTCGTTGTGCGCGGATGTCACGGGCGCGGACACCAATGCCGGTGACGGCGTTTCGTAGACCGGCTCTGGCCCAGCGTCGTGGGCGGCGGGCGTGACCGGCGCAGATGTATAGCCGTCGAGCGATGGCGCGTCAGGCGATTCGACTTTCGCTTGCGGCACACTTTCAGTGCCGAGCACGGCTTCGCGCAGATCGGCGTCGGGCGACTGCCGGCTCAGCAGCGTCGCACCCTGGCGCAGTTCTTCGGAGACCGACTCATCGCCGTACAGGCACACCAGACGCAGATCGCCATAGGCGGCTTGCCGGGTCACGTTGCGATACAGCGCGACCGCGGTGTTGCGCATGCCGGCGAGATCCGCGACGACCACCGAATAGGCCCACGGCGGCCCCTGGTTCGCGGCGGTGCGCAGACGGTCGAGTGCTTCCTGCGTGGTCTCCACCGAGCTCACGCGCAGGCCCCAGTTGGGCAAGAGCATGCTCAGGCGCAGACGCAGGCGCGGATCGGCGCTGAGCAGCAAAGCGCGGCCGTCGCGTGGGCTTGCGTCCTCGACCGGCATGTCGCCCTGCGCCTTGCGCAGCGGAACCTCGAACCAGAACGTCGAGCCCGCGCCGGGCTCGGAGTCCACACCGATGCGTCCGTCCATCAGTTCGACGATGCGTCGCGAAATCGCCAGGCCCAGGCCGGTGCCGCCGTACAGGCGCGTCGTCGATGCGTCGGCCTGGCTGAAGGCCTGGAACAAGCGCGAGCGGCCTTCGGTGGTGATGCCGATACCGGTGTCGCGGACCTCGAATCGCAGCTGATGCTGGGCGGCGGTTTCGCCGAGACGGCGCACCTGCACCGACACGTTGCCACGCTCGGTGAACTTCACGGCGTTGCTGATCAGATTGCCCAGCACCTGACGTAGACGGACCGGATCCCCGCGCACCGACAGTCGCACCGATGGGTCGAGTTGCAGGCCCAGGCGCAGGCCCTTGGTCTGCGCGGCGCGCTCCATCACCTGGATCACGCTGTCCATCAGTTCGCGCAGGTTGAAGCCGGTGACTTCGAGCTCGAGCTTGTTCGATTCGAGTTTGGAGTAATCGAGGATGTCGTCGACGATGCGCTGCATCTGCTGCGACGACAGAAACGCGGTGCGTACAAGTTCGGCATGATCGGGCGCGAGCTTTGCGTGCATCAGCAGGTCGAGCATCGGCGTGATGCCGTTGAGCGGCGTGCGGATCTCGTGGCTCATCGTGGCGAGAAATTCGCCCTTGGCCATGACCGCCGATTCGGCTTCATTCTTGGCCTGGCGGAGTTCCTTCTCCAGTTCGGTGCGCTCTTCGAGTTCACGCTGAAGCTCGCCCAGTGCCAGCTCGTCCTGGCGCAGGCGCTCATCCGCTGCTTCGAGCTCGCGGACGCTCTGGTGCATGTGCACGCTGACGCCGATCGAGGCGACCACCGCGATCAAGGCCAGCACCAGCGCGAGAACCTGCCACGGGCCGGGCACCGCGAGCGCGGCCAGCACCATCGTCAAAGCGGCGCCGCCGGCGGCCCCGAGCGCGAGCCAGCGCAGCACCAGGGCGGAGGGGCGGCGGCGCGCGATCATGGACGTGGACAGGTCCTAGAGGACGGAGTGGTGGAAGTCGAAGTCGAGCACGTTCGCCACGCGCTGGACCAGATTGCCCTGGATGAAATCGATGCCGCTCATCCAGAGCGTCGCGGCCGCCTGCGGGTCTTCGACCTGCTGGCCGATCACCTGCAATCCGAGCCGATGCGCGCGCTCCACCGCCACACGCATCTCGTCGCGCACGCGCGGCTCATCGAGCTGGCGCGAGTAACGCGCCGCCAGGCGCACGAACCCGAGCGGCAGTTGCGCGAGCAACGCGTCGGCTTCCTCGCTGGCGCTGTACTGGCCCAGACACAGCTGCACGCCGGCGGGCACCATGCGCGCGCAGAAATCCTGCAGCGACAGCGCGTGGATCAGCGCATCGTCCTGGCGCACGTCGATGACCAGGGACGCGCCCGGCACACCGGATACCTCGATCTGCTGCAGCAGCCAGTCGGCATAGCCGCCCTGAATCAGGCTGCGCGAAGACTGGGACACAAACAGCCGCATCGTGCTGCCGATACGCTGGCGTTCGATCAGCGTGGTGATGGCCAGTTCGATGACGCGGCGATCGATCTCGAGCAGCAGACCTGCGAGCTCGGCGGCCGGCAGCACGCGTGCGGCCATGTGCAACTCACCATCGCGACCACGCAGGCGCAGCAGCGTCTGGTACTGGGCCTCGTCGCCGCCGGCGACGGCGACGATCGGCTGGAAGGCGAGTTCGATGCGCTGTTCGGCGAGCGCATCGCGCAGGTCGTCGGCCAGGCCGCCCGCGGCTTCACCGGGCGCGACGGTCGGCGCCGGAATGTGCACGGCGATGCCCACCGGTGTGCCGCGCGATTCGCGCAGCGCCTGTTCGGCGGCGGCCAGGGCGCTGCCAGGGTCTTCGTAACCGTGCGCGAGATCGGCATAACCGACCAGTGCGCGCAGGCGGATGGTCTGGTCGGCGAGCGGGAACGGATGACTGCCGACGCCGTCGCGCAGGCTGCGAGCCCAGGCGTCGAGATCGACGCGTGCCACGTCCGGCGCGAACACGAGGAAGGTATTGTCGTTGAGACGCGTTGCCGACGCCTCGCCAGCCAAAGTGCGCAGATGGCGGCCGGCGTCGGTGAGGACGGTTTCCAGACCCGCGTAGCCGTAGCGGTCACGCAGCGCCGTGATGCCTTCGACCTCGATGAAGCCGAGCGCGCCACGCGGCAGCGCAGGGATCGCCTCGGCCAGATGCTGCAGCAGCTGCAACCGGCTGTTGAGGCCGGTCAGCGGATTGCGACCGGGATCGGACATCTGCTGCAGTGCGCGGGCACGGCGGATGCGGTTCTGCACTGCGGAGATCAGATGCCGCGGGCGCACCGGTTTGGTCAGGAAATCGTCGGCGCCGACTTCAAGCGCTTCGAACTGGCGCTCCGGATCGGCGTCGCCGGTCAGGAAGACGACCGGGATGTGCGAGAACGCAGCCTGGCCACGCAGCTGCGCAGTCAGCTCGGAACCGTCCATGCCGGGCATGTGCAGGTCCATCAACACCAGGTCGGGCTGGAACTCGCCCAGCGACGCCATGAACTCGGTGGCGACCGACACCACGCGCGCCTGCAGGCCGGCGCCGTTGAGCACACTCTCGGCGAACAGCGCCTGGCTCGGATCGTCCTCGACGATCAGGACGCGATCCGGCGCTGCGACCGCGTCGCCCTTCACGACGCTCGCGGTTTTCGATTCGCCAGCGGCCGCGTCGGCGGGATCGCCGGGCAGCGAAGGTTGACCGGCATCGGCCGCCCAGCGCCGCCAATAGGCTGCGGGCGGAAACTCGGCGCGTTGCTTGCTGTCGGCTTCAGACATAGGTGCGGCACTGTGACGCGATGTGGGGGAACAGGCAACTCTAACCCGTCGCCCTCGAATCGCGTCCGCCGCCGCGGTCTTTTGCGTCTGCCGCGCCGCGTTCGATCAACTTCGCGCGGGCTGTGGCGCGCGACGTACCAGGCGTCGCCAGAGCCACCAGACGGCGACTGCGCACGGCAGTACGCACGCGGCCACCAGCGCGAGTGCCAGCCACGGCGATATCAATGCCAACGACAGGGCGCCGACGGTAACGACATCCTCGGTGGCCGATGCGGCAAGGTTGCTGATCGGCTCGGGCGAGGCATTGAGCAGCAGTCGGCTGCCGGCCTTGAGTGCGTGGCTGGTCAGGGCCACGCCGGCGCCGGTGGCGAGCATGCCGGCGCCCAGGTCGCCATCGGGCGACAGTGTGGCCGCGGCGAGAAACGCGCCGGCCGGCACGCGCGCCAGGGTCTGCAGCAGATCCCAGCCCGAGTCGACGCCGGGAATCTTGTCGGCGAAGAATTCCACCAGCGCCAGCGCGCCCGACACGCCCAGCACCCACGGGGACGTCGCAGCCTCGAGCGCCGGCGGCAGGTCCAGCCAGCCGAAGACGCCCGCCAGGCCGACGCCGAACACCGTCAGGTACGCGCGCACGCCGGCCAGCCAGGCGAGCAGCACACCAGCAGCGAACAGATGGGCTTCGGACATCGCGACGCTCCGTGGCGAACGACAACGGGTGCACAACGCCGGCGAGTATAGGACCGGCTTCGCCTTGACGCGGCGCGACGGCGCTGGCTATACCGTGACGATGAACGACACTCCGCCTCCTGTGGCCAAGCCGCCCTCGGCCACCCGCCGCGCGCGTGGTCCGCGCATCGTCATTGCCCTGGCAGTCGTGGTCGCGCTCGCGCTGTTGTTCGGTCTGTGGGGTGCCTGGCAGGCGTTCTCGCCGACATCCGGCAACCCGGAGCGTCAGCTGGCCTCGCAGCAGATCGAACTCGAGGGTCTGCAGCAGCAGGTGTCCACGCTGACCCGGTCCGACCAGATCAGCCGCGACGCCAACCGCGAACTGCAGGGCACGCTGGCCGAGCGGGATGAGGAGATCGCCGCGCTGCGCGCCGATGTCGCCTTCTATGAGCGTTTTGTCGGTGCGACCGCGCAGCGCAAGGGGCTGACCGTGCACGAGCTGCGCATGCAGCCGCGCACCGACCAAGGCTGGCACTACACCGCGACGCTCACCCAGAGCCTCAGTCGCGAAGCGGCGAGCGTCGGCACGATGCGCCTGTCGGTCGAAGGCACCCGCGACGGGCGACTGGAGACCCTGGAGTGGGACCAGCTGCGCCAGCGCGACGATGCTGCCCGCGTGGCGTACTCGTTCAAGTACTTCCAGCAGGTCGAGGGCGACATCGTGCTGCCGCCGGGCTTCCAGCCGTTGCGCGTGGTGGTGCGGCTCGAGCCGGAACGGGGCAGCACGGTCGAGCGTCCGTTCAGCTGGGCCGATGTGACGCCGCGTTCCGCACCCGGCGCTTGAAGCGGGGGGCACGCAGCCCCATCCTGTGTGCCATGAATGACGTGCTCACCATCGAAGGTCCCGGTTACCAGTCGCTGGAGCGTCCGCTGGATTTCACCCCTGCGGCTGCGGCCAAGGTGCGCGAGTTGATCGAGGGTGAGGGCAATGCCGCGCTCAACCTGCGTGTCTACATCCAGGGCGGCGGGTGTTCGGGCTTCCAGTACGGCTTCGAGTTCGACGAGCAGCGCACGGACGACGACCTCGCCGTGGTGACCGACGACGTGACCCTGGTCGTCGATCCGCTGAGCCTGCAGTACCTGATGGGCGCCTCGGTCGACTACGTCGAAAGCCTGCACGGCGCGCAGTTCACGATCCGCAATCCGAACGCCAAGTCGACCTGCGGCTGCGGCAGCAGCTTCAACGTCTGAGCCGCGTCGCCCGGGTGTCGCCATCGCGACACCGTACGGGGGGATAATCGGCGCATGGACTTCAGCTTCGTCGACGCGCCGCTCGATCGCGCAGAACATCTCCGGACCGATTCCGACGCACTGGCCCACCTGTGGCCGGAAGCGCGCGTGCTGGTGCTCGATGCAAAAGGCGATGCCCGCGTCGACGCGCACGGCATGCCGCCTGCACTCGACGGTACCGTCGTCGGCAAACGTCCGGCATCGGCTGTGTTCCTCGGCCTGCAGGACGCGCAGGGGTGGTTCGCCGTGCCGGCGGTCGATGCGCCCGCCACGCTGGACGTGCACGCAACGATCGATCTGCGCACCGCCGCCGCCCAGTGGCCGGTCCGTGAAGCGACCGCGTTCGCGCAGGCGCGCGCGGTGTTGCACTGGCGCGATCGCCACCGCTTCTGTGGTGCCTGTGGCGCGCCGCTCGAATACGCACGCGCCGGCTGGCTGGGGCGCTGCACCGGCTGCGGTATCGAGCATTACCCGCGCACCGACCCGGCGGTGATCGTGGCGGTCACGGATGGCGCGCGTCTGTTGCTGGGTCGCCAGGCCGCGTGGCCGCCGGGACGCTATTCGACGCTCGCCGGTTTCGTCGAGCCGGGCGAGACGCTCGAGCAGACGGTCGTGCGCGAAGTCTTCGAGGAAAGCGCAGTGCGGGTGACCGGCTGTCGCTATCTGGCCTCGCAGCCGTGGCCGTTTCCGGCATCGCTGATGCTCGGCTTCATCGCCGACGCGGGCCCGGACGCGCCGCAGGTGACCGACGAACTGGAAGACGCGCGCTGGTTCGACGTCGACACCATCGGCGCCGCGCTGCGCGACGCGCATCCGGAATTGAAGTTGTCGCCGAAGTCGTCGATCTCGCGCTGGTTGATCGCGCACTGGCATGCGCAGCAGACGGGCGCGACGACCGGTTGAATGCGTCGATCAGCCCGGCGCGAGCAGGGTGAACGGAACCCACGGCAGGTTGCGCGCGATCCAGTAGACCAGCACCAGCGCGATCCACGGTTTCGGATCGGAGGCGATGCGCGCGAGGCGTTGCAGCCAGGGCGGCCGCCAGCCCAGATGCCAGACCGCGAACAGCGGTGCCAGCGCGAGCAGCACGAACAGCAACGGGTTCATCGAGAACGCACGCGGCAGGTCGCCGTGGGCGAGCGCGTGGAGACAGCGGGTCAGGCCACAGGCCGGGCAATGCCAGCCTGTGGCGCTGTAGAACATGCACGGCGGAAACGGATTGCCGGGCGCGTTCGGATCGAACGTGCGCAGCAGCCATACGCCGCCCGCCGCCAGTGCCACGCCGCCGCCCGCGAGGGCGAAGGTCGGAGCACGGATGCGGCGCGGCGCGTGGCTGCCGGCCAGCGACATCAGCTGCCGGCCTGCATCTGATCCATGATCATCTGCCACTGCGCCATGCCGCCGCCGAGGGTGAATGAGTAGATCGTCCACAACAGGCCGATGACGCACAGGCCGGTGGTGACCCAGCACCAGGTCTTGGCAGTGTTCGACGCACGCTGCGCACCGGGCAGATCGCCCTGGCCGAGCAGCGTGTTGACCTTGGCCGAGAACACGATGGCGACGATGCCGGGAATCGTGCCGACGATGCAGCACAGGCACAGCGACAGCACGGTCACGACGATGGACCATGCGAGGTAATTGGGCACGGTGCCCGGGGCGATCGGCGACCCGGGAAGCGGGGCCTCCGGAATGCCGTACGAGCCGGGTGGCGGCGGCGGAATCGAACTCATCGAGAGATCTCCTGGATGCTGGGACGGTTGGGCAATTTCGAGGACCGCCGTTCGTGAACGGGGGCGCCGTACTGTAGCGCCAGACACGCACGATGCGGTGTCAGCGCGTGCTCAGGCGGCGTCGCCACGCAACATCCGGACCTGTGCTTCGAGCGCGCCGACATCGATCGTGGCGCCGTCCTCGATCCGCGGGCCGGCGACGACATCGATGTGCGCCCGGACCCGGCGAGGCACGCGCATGCGTCCCATGCGGGAGTCACGATGGCTCCACATGCTCGACCACATGCCGCGCAGCGCCATCGGCACCACGGGCACGCGCTGGCCGCGCGCAGCGGCGCGTTCGAGGATGCGTTCGACACCCGACTTGAACGCGGCGATCTCGCCGTCGCGGGTCAGTTTGCCTTCGGGAAAAATGCCGACCAGCTCGCCTTCGGCCAGCGCCGCATCCACCGCATCGAACGCGCGCTGCATCAGCTCGGGATCTTCCTTCGCACCGGCGATCGGAATCGCCTTCGCATTGCGGAAGATCCAGTGCATGCCGGGCACGTTGTAGATGCGGTGATACATGACGAAGCGCACCGGCCGCGGAATCGCCGCCGACAGGATCAACGCGTCCATGTAGCTGACGTGGTTGCAGACGATCAGCGCCGGGCCGTCCGACGGTACCGAGGACTCGATGTCGCGCAGCCGCAGCCGGTAGAGCACGCGCACCAGCAGCATGCTGACGAAGCGCATCAGGAACTCGGGGACGATCGTGAAGATCCACAGGGCGACGAGTCCGTTGGCAATCGCCAGCGCCAGGAACACCTGCGGAATGCTCAGCCCGGGCAGCGGAATGCGCATGCCGCCAAACGCGAGCTCGTCCATCTGCAGCAGCACGCCGAGGATCGCGGCGGTGACGATGAAGAGTGAGTTCTGGATGTTGAGTCCGGCGATCACGCGCGACAGTTCCGACTTCGGCGTGCGGCTCTGGATCAACGCGAACAGCGGCACGACGAAGAAGCCGGTGAACATGCCGATGCCGGTCAGATCGATGACGATGCGCCAGCCGGCCCAGTCGCCGAGGAACTGCGCGATCGTCAGGCCGGTGGCCGGCGGTGCGCCCGGACGCGCGAAGTACAGATCCAGCAGGAACGCGGTGATGCCGAATGCGCCGATGGGCACGAGGCCGATTTCGACCGAGCGGCCCGACAGCTTCTCGCACAGCAGCGAACCGACGCCGACGCCGATGGAGAACAGCGCGAGCGCAAAGATGTACAACGCGGTGTCGTTGGCGACGCCGCCGAGATGCAGTTCGGCGTAGGTCGGCAACTGTGCGGTCAGCACCGTGCCGACGAACCAGAACCACGACACGCCGAGGATCGCGTTGCGCACCGCGAGCTGGCGCTTGGCCAGGCGCATGATCGCCCGCGATTCCGGAATCGGATTCCAGTTGACCTTGAGCTCGGGCGCGCCGGCGTCGACTTTCGGAATCATTCGCGCGACCACATTGCCCGCTACCGCCAGCGTGACCACCGACAGCGCCGCCGCTTCGGGGCCGTAACTGCCGGCGATCTTGAATACGAGACCGCCATAGATCATGCCGGCGAGGATCGCGATCGACGTGCCCATCTCCACCAAACCGTTGCCGCCGGTGAGTTCTTCCGGGCGCAACACCGAAGGCAGGATCGAATACTTCACCGGGCCGAACAGCGTGGACTGCGTGCCGGTCAAAAACAGCGCGACCAGCAGCACCGGCATGCTCTCGAGCAGGAAGCCCGCGGCCGCGACCGACATGATCACGATCTCCATCGTCGTCGTGATGACGATGAGCTTCTGCTTCTCGACCTTCTCTGCAATCTGCCCGGCGATCGCCGAGAACAGGAAGTAGGGCAGGATGAAGAGCGCCGGCGCGAGGTTGGCGTAGAGCGTGCGCTCGGACATGCTGACGCCGAGAAAGAGCAGCAGCGCGATGATCGACTGCCGGTAGACGTTGTCGTTGAACGCGCCCAGCGCCTGGACGGTGAAGTAGGGCAGGAAGCGACGTTGTTTGAGCAGCGCGAACTGGGACTGGCCGGCCATGCGGGCTCCTCGACGAATCCGCGGAGCCTAGCAAAGCCGCATGGCGGTGGGTGGTGGATCAGTCGGGCGTGTCGGGAAAAGTCTCGCGCACAGCGCGATAGCGCTGCTCCAGTTCCTGTCGGATCTCCCGCCGCTGGCGGCCCTGCTCGAAGCGGCGATGCTCTTCCGGCGTCTGCGGCTCGCGCGGCGGCACCGGTGTCGTGCGGCCATCCTCGTCCATTGCCACCATCGTGAAGAAGCAGCTGTTGGTGTGGCGCACGGCGCGGTTGCGGATGTCCTCGGTGATGACCTTGATGCCGACTTCCATCGACGTGCGGCCTGTGTAGTTCACCGAGGCGAGGAAGGTCACAAGCTCGCCGACGTGGATCGGTTCGCGGAACGTCACCTGGTCGACCGACAGCGTCACCACGTAGCGGCCGGCGTAGCGGCTGGCGCAGGCGTAGGCCACTTCGTCGAGGTACTTCAGCAGCGTGCCGCCGTGGACGTTGCCGGAGAAGTTCGCCATGTCCGGCGTCATCAGCACGGTCATGCTGAGCTGGGCGTTGCCTGGGATCACGATCAAAGCCTCGGCGGAAGAGAAGGGTCAGGCGTCGCCGCGTTCACGTGCGATCGCGCGCCAGCCGATGTCGCTGCGGTGAAACGCGCCGGGCCAGGAGATGCCGGCGAGTGCGTCGTAGGCGCGCGTCTGTGCATCGGCGACGGTCGCGCCCATCGCGGCCACGCACAGCACGCGTCCGCCGGCGGTCACGGCCTGGCCGTGCGCGTCCAGTTTCGTGCCGGCATGGAACACCTTGGTGTCGGTCGACGGCGACGTGACCCCCGTGTGGATGACGTCGCCGGTGCGCGGCGTGTCGGGATAGTGTTCGGCGGCCATCACCACGCCGAGCGACGGACGCGGATCCCACCGCGCCTCGACGCCGTTGAGCTGGCCGTCGATCGCGGCCTCGACCAGATCCAGCAGATCGGACTGCAGACGCAGCATCACCGGCTGGGTTTCCGGGTCGCCGAAACGCACGTTGAACTCGATCACTTTCGGCGCGCCCTGCGGGTCGATCATCAGGCCGGCGTAGAGAAAGCCGGTGAACGGCACGCCGTCTTCGATCATGCCGCGCACGGTCGGCTCGACGACCTCGCGCATCACGCGCGCGTGCACCTCCGGGGTCACCACCGGCGCGGGCGAATACGCGCCCATGCCGCCGGTGTTGGGACCCGTGTCGCCGTCGCCGACGCGCTTGTGATCCTGGCTGGTGGCCATCGGCAACGCGGCCTTGCCGTCGACGATCGAAATGAAGCTGGCCTCTTCGCCTTCGAGGAATTCCTCGATCACCACGCGCGCCCCGGCCGCGCCGAACGCGTTGCCCGACAGCATGTCGGTGATCGCAGCTTCGGCTTCTTCAAGGGACATCGCGACGATGACACCCTTGCCCGCAGCGAGGCCGTCGGCCTTGATGACGATCGGCGCGCCGTGCTGGCGCACGTATTCGATCGCGGTGTCGGCATCGGTGAATACCGAATAGCCCGCGGTCGGGATTGCGTGCCGGGCGAGAAAATCCTTGGCGAATGCCTTGCTGCCTTCCAGCTGCGCTGCAGCCGCGGTGGGCCCGAAGATGCGCAGCCCGGCTTCACGAAAACGATCGACGACACCCGCAACCAGCGGCGCCTCGGGGCCGACGACGGTCACATCGATACCTTCCGACTGCGCCAGTGCAAGCAGCGCATCGAGATCGGTCGCCGACACGTCGACGTTGCGGCAGCCGGCTTCGTTCGCCGTGCCGGCATTTCCGGGCGCGACCAGTACTTCGCCGACCTGCGGCGACTGCGCGAGCTTCCACGCCAGCGCGTGTTCGCGACCGCCGGCACCGATGACGAGGACCTTCTTCATGCGCAACAGACCGGATGCAAAGGGGATGCCAGTTTACGGCGTCGCGGCGCGCCTCGCTGCGCGCGTGCCGTCCCTGGTCTTGATGCAGACGGGTCGGTCCGGACCCGGTTGCTAGACTCGGTTGTTTCGCCGCAACGGAGTCGTGACCGCCGATGGATCTGGTTCAGCTGATCGAGAACGTCCTCTCACCCATCGTCGGTGGCATCAACGGCGTGTTGTGGAATTACCTGCTGGTCGGCGTGCTGCCGCTGGTCGGCATCTGGTTCAGCGTGCGCCTGGGTTTCATCCAGTTCCGGCGGTTCCCGAAGATGATCTCCGGCCTCGTGCGCGGGACCGGCGACGACAACGCGGGCATTTCGCCACTGCAATCGCTGTGCACGAGCCTGGCGTCGCGTGTGGGCACCGGCAATCTCGTGGGCGTAGCGATCGCGCTGACGGTCGGCGGCCCGGGTGCGATCTTCTGGATGTGGCTGGTCGCCTGTTTCGGCATGGCGACGGCGTACGTCGAAAGCGCGCTGGCGCAGTTGTACAAGCGTCGCGACGCCGACGGCCACTATCGCGGCGGTCCTGCGCTGTACATGGCCTATGGCCTGCGCAAGCCGTGGCTCGGCGCGATCTTCTCGGTGTGCCTGATCCTCGCCTTCGGTTTCGTCTTCAGCGCGGTGCAGGCGAACTCGATTTCGGAAGCGGTCAACGGCGCCTGGGGCATCTCGCCGGTCTGGACCGCGGTCGTGCTGGTGGTGGTCGCGGCGCCGGTGATCTTCGGTGGACTGCGTCGCGTGGCGCGGCTGTCGGAGCTGGTCGTGCCGGCGATGGCGCTGGCGTACTTGGCCCTTGCGGGCTGGGTGGTCGTCAGCAACATCACTGAGGTGCCTGCGATGCTGGCATTGATCGTGCGCAGCGCGTTCGGGCTGGACCAGGCAGCGGGCGGCGTGCTCGGCGGCCTCGCGGTCGCGCTGCTCAATGGCGTCAAGCGCGGATTGTTCTCCAACGAGGCGGGTATGGGCAGCGCGCCCAATATCGCCGCCTCCGCGACGCCGGCGCCGCACCATCCGGCCAGTCAGGGTCTGGTCCAGGCGTTCGGCGTATTCGTCGACACCCTGGTGATCTGCACGGCGACCGCGCTGATGATCCTGCTGTCGGGCGCGCTCGACACCGCAGGCGGTGATGGTGCAGTGCTCACGCAACAGGCCATGGCGGTGCATTTCGGCGGATGGGGCCCGGTGTTCATCGCTGTGGCGCTGTCGTTCTTTGCGCTGACCTCGATCCTGGGCAACTACGCCTATGCCGAAAGCGCGATGGTCTTCTTGCGCGGCGGCCGCGTCGGCGTCCTGCTGCTGCGTCTGGGTTGTCTGGCGATGGTCGCCTGGGGCGCGTTCGCGAAGCTCGACATCGTCTGGAGCACCGCCGATGCGGCCATGGGTCTGATGGCGACGGTGAACCTGATCGCGGTCGTGCTGCTGTCGGGTGTGGCGATCAAGCTGACCCGCGACTACGACCGCAAGATCCGCGCTGGCGATGCATCACCGAGACTGGACGCGGCGGATTTTCCCGAGCTGGGCCACGCGATCGATCGCAGCATCTGGACAGCGCAGAAAACCGTGGCGCCGGTGACGAACGCGAGGTAGGGCCACCGCGACGCGATCGTCTGCGACGTGATCAGTCGCAGCGTTCGCGCTGCAGTGCGGCCGGCACGGTCCAGGTGCCGGTCGCCGCATTGAACGGCACCTCATGCGTGCGGTCGACGCGACGTCCACAGGCCTCGCCCTGCTCACGCACCCGTAGCGGCCATGCCGCTGCAGAGGCGTCGCGGTCGTCGATCGCGAGTTCGAACGCGAGGTCGTAGGTGGCATCCGGCGCGCAGTCGTCGCGCTCTTCGCAGCCTTGCATCGCGCCGAGATTGTCGAGGCTGCTTCGCAGCGTGGCAGCCACCTGAAAGCTTGCACCGTCCGGCAGCACCAGACTGGTGTTGCCGATCGTGATGCCCTGGCCGGTGAACCCGTCTTCGACGACGAAGCCGTACAGACGGGGACCGAACCGGCGCACGGCGACATCGGCGACATCGCCGGTGCTGCCGAAGCTGTCCATGTGCGCGCGCGAGGCCGCGAGGACGGCATCGCCATCCTGTCGCAACAGGAAGAAGTCGGTCAGCGCACTGGTCACGTGGCCAGCGCCATCGGGCACGCCGCAGACGGCGAGGAGTTCGGCGGGTGCGTCCGGCGTACCGATCGCCTCACGCGCGCAGACTTCGCGCGAGGCGCCGTCGCGGCCAAGTCCGTCGGCGACTGGGGTGCCCGGCCAGTCGCCCGCGAGCTGTGCGAGTTCTCCGTACTGGCCGACCAGAAACGTGCGGACCGCGCCGCCGCTCAATCCCGTGACCGGCACCGCGGCAGCGTGCGCCGCGTCATCGGTGCGGGTCGCGACCGCCTCGGGCATCGACGCCGGCATCGCAGCCGCGGGCGGTGGCGCAGGCGGCTGCCCGCAGGCGCCGAGCGCGAACAACAGACAGGCCGGCAGCGCGGCACGCGACAACGTCGGGCGGGGCAACACCATCGGCGCATCCTGCGAGAAAGATGCGCGGGACTCTAGCAGCGGCGTCGGCGCGATCCATTCACGCCGACGTGCATGCGAATCGATCAGTGGCGAAAGTGACGCACGCCGGTGAACACCATTGCGATGCCGTGTTCGTCCGCGGCGGCGATCACCTCGCTGTCGCGCATCGAACCGCCCGGCTGGATCACCGCCTTGATGCCGGCTTCCGCCGCCGCGTCGATGCCGTCGCGGAACGGGAAGAACGCATCGGAGGCCATCACCGAACCCGGCACGACCAAACCGGCATCACCCGCCTTGATGCCGGCGATGCGGGCCGAGTACACGCGGCTCATCTGGCCGGCGCCGACGCCGATCGTGCGGTGGTCCTTCGCATAGACGATCGCGTTCGACTTCACGAACTTCGCCACCTGCCAGGCGAACAGCAGATCGCGCAGCTGGGTGTCGGTCGGCGCGATTTTTGTCACGACCTTGAGTTCGTCGGCGGTGACCGCGCGGATGTCCGCGGTCTGCATCAGCAGGCCCGAGCCGACGCGCTTGATGTCGATACTGTTTCCCGCCGCCTGCCCCGGATTTGATCCGGGGTCGCCGTGCGGAATGCGCAGCACGCGCACGTTGGCTTTCCTGGTCGCGTAGTCGAGTGCGCCGGCGTCGTAATCGGGCGCGATCAGCACTTCGACGAACTGGCGGTCGAGAATCACTTTCGCCGTGGCCGCATCGAGCGTGCGGTTGAACGCGATGATGCCGCCGAATGCGGACGTCGGATCGGTCGCGTAGGCGAGTTCGTAGGCATCGCCGCAGGCCGCACCGACGGCCACACCGCAGGGATTGGCGTGCTTGACGATCACGCAGGCCGGCGCATCGAACTGGCGCACGCATTCCCACGCTGAATCCGCATCGGCGATGTTGTTGTACGAGAGTTCCTTGCCCTGCAGCTGCTCGAACGTCGCCAGCGTGCCCGGCGCCGGATGCAGGTCGCGATAGAACGCCGCCTGCTGGTGCGGGTTCTCGCCGTAACGCAGATCCATCACCTTGACGAAGTTGCCGTTGCTCTGGCCGCCGAACGGCGCGCGCTGCGCGGCGCCGGCATCGGAGGGTTCGGCGATCGACGACAGTACGTCGCTGATGCGCGCGTCGTACTGCGCGACGCGATTGAATGCGGCGACCGACAGCGCGAAACGTGTCTGCGCCGACAGCGCGCCGTCGTGGGCGTCGAGTTCGGCCAGCAGCGCGTCGTACTGCGCCGGATCGGTTGCCACTGCGACATGGGCGAAGTTCTTTGCCGCCGCGCGCAGCATCGCCGGACCGCCGATGTCGATGTTCTCGACGATGTCGTCGAACTTCGCGTCGGGCGCGTAGGCCACGCGCTCGAACGGATAGAGGTTGAGCACCAGCAGATCGATCGCGTCGATGCCGTGCTCGGCCATCACCGCATCGTCGGTACCGCGGCGACCGAGTAGGCCGCCGTGCACCTTGGGGTGCAGTGTCTTGACCCGGCCGTCCATGATCTCGGGAAAACCAGTCACGTCGCTGACGTCGCGCACCGGCAGGCCGGCCTCGCGCAGCGCCTTTGCGGTGCCACCGGTCGACAGCAGTTCGACGTTGCGCGCGGCGAGCGCGCGGGCCAGATCGAGCAGGCCGGTCTTGTCGGACACGGACAGCAGGGCGCGGCGGATCGCGGTGGGCGCGCCGGACGGAACGGAGACGGTCATGGAAGTCGACTGCGGGCGAGGGAGCCCGCAATTATAACGGCCGCAGACCAGCGGCCTGGAATCTGCTGGAGGCGTCACGCATGCCAGCGTACGCGGCGCTCTCAATGCTGATGTATCGCGCAGGCGCGCTGCGCTTGCGGCTGATCCCGAACCGGTCTCAGACCAGCGCGTACTCGCGCAGTTTCTTGCGCAGCGTGGCGCGGTGGATGCCGAGCATCGCCGCGGCGCGGCTCTGGTTGCCGTCGCAGAAATTCAGCACTTCGACGAACAATGGAATCTCGAGTTCGCGCAGCGCGACCTCGTAGAGGTTGTCGGTGTCGTTGCCGTTGAGATCGCCGAGGTAGCGCTGGATCGAGGTCGCGACGTGTTCGCGCAGGGGCGTGCGCGGTGCTTCGCGCGTGCTGCTGTCGGTGCGGTCTGCGTTCAAGTCGAGTCTCGGGATGGCGGCGTCGCGGTCGCGGCCGGAAGTCGAGGACGACGGCTGTGCGGACGGCGGAGCGGCAGGCCAGTCTAGCGCGGGCCCCCGGCGGCTGCCAGCGTGGTTTCAGAGAAAATCGAAGGCAAACGAGACCGCCCGCGCGTCCGGTTCGACGAGGCGCAGACGTACCTGTGCGCTGTCGCCGGCGGCCAGCGTCGGCTGGTCCGGCGCGTTTTCCAGATAGTCCTGTGCGGTAAACACGCGAGTGCCGACGGCGCGCCCATCGATGTCTGACAGCGTCAGCCGCATTCGCGGCCATGCCTGCGCCCAGCGGGCATCGTTGCGGAACGTCGCGGTGGCGAGAAGCTGCGCGGGACGCGCGTCATCGGGCCGCACATCGCGCGCGAGCACGGTCAGCGCGGTGGGCTCGCGCCATGGCGGCAGGCTGCAACGCAGCACGCCGCACAGACGCGCGAGCGTCGGACGCCAGCCTGGATCGGCCGCGAGCCGCGCGCGATCGGCCAGCAGGACCTGCAGACCGAGCAGCAGGGTCAGCGCGGCGACAGCGCCAGCGAGCATGCGATGTTGCCGACGCATGCGCGCATCGAGCGGACCGCGCGCGCCGCGCCGCGCGAAGCTCGGCGATGTGCGTGCCGGCGCGGGTTTTGGTGCGGAAGTTGCGGCAGGACTGTCGACGCGCGGGGATGGCGGGGCGTGCGTCGTCTCGATCGCGACCACCGTGCTGTCATCGACGGCCGTGATCGCGGCAGGTGCGCCGTGCGGCACGGGTGTCGTGGCGACGTCTCCCGGCGCCGTGATCGGCGATGCGGATGTCTCTTCCCGAGGCGTCTCGCGTTCCGCCGGCGCATCGATCGCCGGCTTCTCTGGCTTGACGGGTCCGGACGTCTCCCGCGCTTCGAAAGACGGCAGCGCGATGTCCGCAATCGGCGTTGGCGCCTTCAGTAACGACGCCACCGACACCGGCGGCGTGGCGCTGCGCAGCACGCCGCGGCAACGTGGGCAGCGTTCCGGCGGCTGGTCGGTCGCGGGTTCGGTGGCGACCAGCGAACCGCAGTGCTTGCAGTTGATGAACATGCGGCTATTGAATCACGCCGCCGCGCTGCCGGATGCGGCGCGTCAGGCCTGCTTGCGGACGCCGTCGATGCGGACCCAGTCACCTTCGCGGGTGACCGCCAACTGCTCGAACCACGGCCGGTAGCGACGGAGCAGCTCCTCTTCCTGGCCGTCGAGAATGCCCGACAGCGCGATGCGGCCACCGATCGCGACGCGCTCGGCCAGCGTTTCGGCCAGCGCGTCGAGCGCGGTCGCGAGGATATTGGCGACCACGACCGGATACGTGCCCTGCGGCGCTTCGGCCGGCAGGAACACGTCGAGCGCGGCGCCGACCTCGTTGCGGTCGGCGTTGTCGCGCGAGGCGATCAGCGCCTGCGGATCGTTGTCGATACCCACCGCACGCGCGGCGCCGAGCTTGAGCGCAGCCAGTGCGAGGATGCCGCTGCCGCAGCCGTAGTCGAGCACGTCGGCGCTGGCGAGCACGCCCTCGGCCGACAGTGCATCCAGCCACTGCAGGCACAGCGACGTGGTCGGGTGCGTGCCGGAGCCGAACGCCAGGCCTGGATCGAGGCGGATCACCACCGCATCGTCGCCGGCGGCCTCGGGCAGTTCGGCATTCCACGGCACGATCCAGGTGCGCGCACCGAACTGCAGCGGCGCGTACTGGTCCATCCACGCGCGTTCCCAGTCCTGGTCCTCGACCTTGCGGAAGCTCGCGCGGCTCCAGTCCAGGCCGGCGTCGAACGCCTCCAGCGCCGAGAGCACCAGCAGCGCGTCGGTGTCGTCCTCGAACAGCGCGGTCAGCACGATCGCATGCCACAGCGGCGTCTCGCCGACGCCGGGTTCGAGGATCGCCTGCTCATCCGTGGTGTCGGCATCGGCGTCGATCATCGTCACGGCCAGCGCGCCGATGTCCTCGAGGGCGTGGGCGTAGCGCGGCTGCTCGGCTTCGGTGCAGCGCAGGCTCAGTTCGAGGAAGGGCATCGGGGGGTCCGGGTGGGGCTGGGGGTCGGGCATCTTGGTGCCCCCGTCGGGGCGCGTAAAGGGGAGAACGGTGCGCCGTGCCGCACCCGGCCTGTGCGGCGCGCAGCGGGATGTGCGCGCCGTCGCGCTGCTAGCGCGCATCGGCGCGCAGTTCGGACCTGCCGCGCTGCGTCGGCCGTGGAAGCGACCGCCGTCAGCTAGAATCCGCGCTTCAAAGCCGCGCCATCGCCACCGCGACGGCGCCTGCCGGCCCACCGATCACGGTGGCCGGATGCCGCAGGATCCGACGTGACCGTCCGAGTGTTCGCCGCCATCGCACTGTTGGGAGCTCTCGTCGCCGCCTTGGCGATGTGGCGCCCGGCTGTGCCCGGCGTCGATGTCGGCGATCCCGATGCGGCATGGGATGCCGGCGTGGAGACGCGCGGTTTCGTCGATGCGTCCGCGCCTGACGCAGCAACAGTGCCGGAGACGGACCGTGTCGCCGTGTGGTCGACGGCCCCGACGCGCCCGCTGCAGCGCGCGTTCGAGCAGGCCGACGACCTGTTCGCATTCCGGCAGGGACTGCAACCGCTGGCCGATGCGGGCGACGCCGACGCGCGCTGGGTGCTCAGCCGGGTCGACGAATACTGCGCGGGCTACGCGCGCGATCCGGCCGGTTTCGCACGCGACAGCGCGCTGATCGATGGCCTGCAACTCGATGCGGCGCGTGCGCTGGGTGCGGCCCGCAGCCGGATCGGCACGCGCTGCGGACGGTTCGTGCCCGGCGATGCACCGACGTTCGTGCAACTGGTCGAGCGGCGCCAGGATGCGGCCGAGGCCGGCAGTCTTGCCGCCGAAGCCGCGCTGCTGGCGATGGGCGCACCGCTGCAGGACGACATGGACTATCGACGCGGGCTGGTCGAGCGCGTGCAGGCCTCACGCGATCCCGAAGCTTTTGTCGCGCTGTCGCCCGCCATGGGCGTCGCGGCGAGCGGCGACGTGGCGCTCGCCGAGACGGTCGCCGGCACCCAGGCCAGCGAACTCGCCTGGCTGCTCGCCGCCTGCGATCTGGGTCTGGACTGCAGTGCAGACGGCGCGCTGATGACCGAGCACTGCGCCAACGGCGGCATCTGCGCACGCGATGCGCGACAGGATTTTTCCGCTTTCGTGCGTGACGCGGCGGTGCCGCGCCAGGGCGTGGAAGAACTCGATCGAATGAAGAAGACCCTGGTCGAGGGCGCCCCCGCGTCCGGCCAACTGCTCGGAATGGTGACACGATGAAACGCATGCTCCCCCGCAAGCTTCGCTTCTGGCTCTGGGCGACCCTGTTTGTCGGCTACTCGGTGGCGGTCGCCGGTGTGGTTGTCGACGCGGTCGGTGAGAACTACCGGCGCCTGACTCAGGTCGCGAAGACCACCGCCGGCGCGCCGTTGGAACAGCGCCAGCTCGGCGCCGCGCAGATCGCCGCGCTGTATCGCGCGCAGAGCGCGACACCGTTCCTCGCGCTGCCGCCCGGCAATACATTTCGCGTGGTGTGGCCGGACGGCTCGACCGAACTGGTGCGCATCGTCAGCCAGTCGAGTCCGCATGGCGCGGTGCCTGTCGACGGTAGCCAGATCGAAGCCGCGCCGTTGCGCGACGGCACGCAGGCCGAGCTGCAGGTGGTGCCGGTGTCGCTCGCGCCACGCCAGGCCGCCGCAGTCGCGGAGTAGACGGCTCAGCCCGCGCGGTTGCGCACGACCCGCGCGTGGCGACGCTGCTCGGCGACGCCGGCCCAGAACATCGCCGAGTGGAACTGCGCGACACACAGCGCGAGCAGGGTCCAGACCACGTCCAGATTGAGATACACGCCGGACGCGCGGTTCAGCGCGGCCCATTCCGAACGGCGCATCGACAGATTGCCTTCGCCGAACAGCCGATGCAGCGTCTGGCCAGTCGACAGCGACTGCCAGTCGCCATAGCGCAGCAGGCCGGACGCGCCCAGGCCGATGCAGGCCACGATGCCCAGCGCCCAGACGACCGCCAGCCACATCGACGCGCTGTGCAGCACACGGGTGCGTTGCGACAGCTGGACAGCACCGAAGCACCACGCCAGGAGCAGAAACACGGAGACCTGGAGAAACACCATCGACGGCTTCCTGCGCGCAGGGGGAGGGCGCCACAGGATGACCGGCGCGCGCAGGCTGCGGCATGAAGTCGCGGGGCGCCGTGTATCCTGACGCCCCGTCGCGGCGGGCGGCCCGTGCGCCACCGGCCTCGATGCGACCCGCTCCACGCGCGCCTTCCCACCCCACAGACACATGACCGGATCCACGCCTCCGTCCTACGACGCGCACGCCGATGCCTACATGGCGTCGCTGCGTCTGTCCGTCGCGCCGATGATGGACTGGACCGATGCACACTGCCGCGAGTTCCACCGGCTGCTGGCGCCGGGCGCGCGGCTGTACACCGAAATGGTGCATGCGAAGGCGGTGATCCATGGCGACCGCAAGCGGCTGCTGGCGAAGACACCGCTGCAATCGCCGCTCGCGCTGCAGCTCGGCGGCAGCGCGCCCGACGCACTCGCGCAGGCCGCGCGGATCGCGGCAGATCACGGCTTCGACGAGATCAACCTCAACTGCGGTTGCCCGTCCGATCGCGTGCAGGCCGGGCGTTTCGGCGCGTGCCTGATGCGCGAGCCGGCGCTGGTCGCCGACTGCGTCGCCGCGATGGCGCAGGCGAGCGACGTGCCGGTGACGGTGAAGTGCCGGCTCGGTGTGGACAACGACGACGATTACGACGCGTTCGCGAGCTTCGTCGACAGCGCGGTGGCCGCGGGCGCGTCGATGATCGTCGTGCATGCGCGCAACGCATGGCTCAACGGCCTGTCGCCGAAAGAGAACCGTGATATCCCGCCACTGCGCTACGACTGGGCGCACCGGCTCAAGCGCGAGCGGCCGGCGCTGCCGGTGGTGCTCAACGGCGGTATCGCCACGCAGGCGCTCGCGTTCGAGCAGTTGGCCCACGTCGACGGCGTGATGCTGGGGCGCGCTGCGTACCACGACCCCTACCTGTTGCACGCGGTCGACGCGGCGCTGTCCGGCGCGTCGCTGCGGCCGCGCGCCGAACTGCTGCGCGCCCTGCGGCCCTACGTCGAAGCGCGCATGGCCGAGGGCGTCGCCCTCAAGCACATTGTCCGGCACGTGCTTGGCCTGTTCCACGGCCAGCCCGGCGGCCGCCTGTTCCGGCAGGTGCTCAGCGAAGGTGCGCATCTGCCCGGCGCCGACTGGTCGCTGGTCGAGCAGGCGCTGGCGGCGACGCAAGCCGCCGCGGCGCGGCGCGCAGCTTGACGGCGATTTGTCGCTCGGTGCGCTGCGATTGGCTTCGTAGTGCGTTTCAAGGTGAACAAATACAGCGTTGTCAACGAAATGTTAAGGACGGATTCACTGCCTCGGGCAGACCATCGGGCGTCTACCCGATCGCCTGTCCCGCCAGGAGTGGATGTGTCCGTCCCGTCGTACCGCCGTTCGTTCTGCGTCCCGATCGCCGCGCTGCTGTGCGCTGCAACGTCGTTCGTGGCTGCACAGGCGCCGCCGCCGCAGGGCCCCGCGATGCGCGCGCCCGACGTGCGGGCCTCGGTACAGCGGCCTGAGAACGGTCGCCAGCGCGCGCAGGACTCGATGACGGAATCGGTGCGGCGTATCGAACGCACTACCCGTGGCCGCGTGCTCAGCATCGAACAGATGCATTCCGACGGCCGTGACCTCAACCGCGTCAAGGTGATGGACGACAGCGGTCGCGTGCGCATCTACGTCGACGACCCCGGTCAGCGCGCCCGGGCGTCCCGTGCACGCGGCGACGACGATTGATCCTGCATCCTCGCCCCCATTCACGGCCGGGCCGGCCGTCAGACCGGAGTTGACCCATGCGAATCCTGCTCGTCGAAGACGAAGCTCCCCTGCGCGAGACCCTTGCTGCGCGCCTCAAGCGCGAAGGCTTCGCCGTCGATGCTGCTCAGGATGGTGAGGAAGGCCTGTACATGGGGCGCGAGGTCCCATTCGACGTCGGCATTATCGATCTGGGTCTGCCGAAGATGTCGGGCATGGAACTGATCAAGGCCTTGCGCGAAGAGGGCAAGCAGTTCCCGGTGCTCATCCTCACTGCGCGTTCGAGCTGGCAGGACAAGGTCGACGGCCTCAAGCAGGGCGCAGACGATTATCTGGTCAAGCCGTTCCATGTCGAAGAGCTGCTCGCGCGCATCAATGCGTTGGTCCGCCGCGCGGCGGGCTGGAGCAAGCCGACGCTCGAATGCGGCACGGTCACCCTCGATCTCGCTGCCCAGACTGTCAGTGTCGACGGCAAGAACGTCGATCTGACCAGCTACGAGTACAAGGTGCTTGAGTATCTGATGATGCATGCCGGCGAACTGGTCTCGAAGGCCGATCTGACCGAGCACATCTACCAGCAGGATTTCGACCGCGATTCGAACGTGCTGGAGGTCTTCATCGGCCGCCTGCGCAAGAAGCTCGATCCGGAAGGCGCGCTCAAGCCGATCGAAACCGTGCGCGGCCGTGGCTACCGGTTCGCGATCCCGCGCAACGGCGAGGGATGAGTTGGCGACGCCGGCGGCGGATTTCCGCGCTGGCGCCGCGCCTGTCCGCCGTGACCCGACGCAGGCGGACAGCGTTTCAGGTTTGACCGATGGCTGATACCCGACTCACCGCACGCCTGCGTCCGCGTTCCCTGCGGGCGCGTCAGCTGCTGGCTGCGAGTATCGGCCTGCTCGCGTTTCTGGCACTCGCTGGTTATGCGCTCGACCGCGCCTTCATCGACGTCGCCAGCGAAGGCCAGCGCGATCGCCTGCGCAACTATGTCTACGCATACGCTGGCGACATCGAGTTCCTGCGCAGCGGTGACATCTACCCGTCCGAATCGCAGCCCGACGATCGCTTCATTCGCCCCGGCAGTGGTCTGTACGCCCAAGTCGTGTTGCCGTCTGGATATTCCTGGACCTCGCCTTCCGCCTCGGGCCCGCAATTGCCTGACGCGACGATGCTGTCGGCGCGCGAGGAAAAGTTCGAGGGGCCGCTGTCGATGGTGCGCAGCGACGGCACGCCCGGCGAGGCTTACCGGTACGGCCTCGGCCTGGTGTGGTCACCCGATGGCCGCAGCGACACCGAGTTTGCCTACACCATCTACGTCATCGAGGACGCCGGCATCGTGCCGCGCCAGGTGCGCGTGTTCCGCGCGGCGCTGTGGGTGAATCTGGGCGTGGCCGGTGTGATCCTGCTGCTGCTACAGGGGCTGATCGTGCGTTGGAGCCTGTGGCCGCTGCGGCGCGTGGAGCACGAACTCGTGCGTGTGCAGCGGGGCCAGTCCGAGCGCATGGGCGTGCAGCATCCGCACGAGCTGCAGCCGTTGACCGAAAGCATCAACGCGCTGATCGACAGCGAGCGCGAACATCTCGCGCGCCAGCGCAACACGATGTCCGATCTCGCCCACAGTCTGAAGACACCGCTGGCGGTGCTGCGCTCGCGTCTGGATGCGGGCAGCGGCGATGCCGAATTGCGCGAGGAAGTGGAAACCCAACTGCAGCGCATGAATGATCTGGTGACCTACCAGCTCGCGCGCGCGGCCTCGAGTGGTCATCAATTGTTCTCCGCTGCGATCGAGATCGAGCCCAGCGCCGAGCAGATCGTGCGCGGGCTGGAAAAGATCTACGCGGCCAAGGGCGCGGTGTGCGAATTCGAGATCGATCCCGCGGCGCGGTTCCACGGCGAGCAGGGTGATCTGCAGGAACTGCTGGGCAACCTGCTCGAGAACGCGTTCAAGTGGGCGAAGTCACGCGTGCTGCTGACCGTGCGTCCGGGCGAGACCGCACCCAACCGGCGTCCGGGTCTGGTGCTGATCGTCGAAGATGATGGCCCGGGCATTCCGGCCGATCGTGTCGCATCGATCCTGCAACGTGGTGTGCGCGGCGACGAACGCGTGCAGGGCCACGGCATCGGCCTGTCGATCGTGCAGGACATCGTGCACAGCTACCGCGGCGAACTGCATGTGGGCCGCTCCGAGGAACTCGGCGGCGCCTGCTTCTCGGTGCGTCTGCCGCCGGGTTTCTAGCGTTTCGCCGCGAACGGCGAGGGGCCGTAGAACCGCGCCAGGTGCCCGGCGACATCCGGGAGTACCTCGCGCAGCAGCGCCGGCGCGCTGAAGTGGTACTCGCTGCAGACGGCGAAGAATTCTTCGGGTGCTTCGGCCGCATACGGATCGATCGGCATCGCCTCGCCGGCGCCCACGCGTTCGACGAAGGCATCGAAACTGCGCTGGAAATCCGCGGCCCACGCGCGCTGCCAGTCGCGCGGCAGCGGGGGAGTGCCGTCGAGCAGACCGTCAAGCGCGTCGATCTTGTGCGCCATCTCGTGCACCGCGACGCAGAAGCCCGCATCGGGCTCGGCGATATCGGATTCGACGTCCGCCCAGGACAGCACCAGCGGGCCGCTTTCCCACGATTCGCCGATCAGGTCGTCGTCCCATTCGTGCATCACGCCCGCGGCATCGACATGGCTGCGGTTGACCCGGAACGCTTCGGGATACACGATCAGCTGCGACCAGCCGTGCAAGCCTTCCTCGCCGAATTCGAGCAGTGGCAGGCAGCACAGCGCGGCCAGCGTGAGGCGCGCGCGGTCGTCGAGTTCCAGGCCGGCGACCGGGGTGATCGTCTTGCGGTGCAGGAACAGCGCGGCGAGCACACGCAGTTTCGACTGCGCGGGCACATCGAGCGCGCGCACCCAGGGCAGCCGGTCGAGCGTGGCCGACCAGTCGCTATCGGGAATCTGCAGGGGCGCGCCTGCGAACAGGCGGCGGATCAGCGAACGCACGTGCCAGCGGTATCCGTCAGCGGAACATGCCCGGTAGGAAGCTGTGCCAGCGCGGGCCGCGCGTTGGACCGTCGGTCTCGCCACCACCACTGACGGCCGGGCGGGTCTTCGAGGCGCTGCCGGCAGGTGCCCGGCGCGCAGCGCCGGCGTCGAGCGCTGGCGCGATCTGGTGCGGGCTCGCGGCCGGCGTGCAGGGTGTATCGGCGACCGTATCCGTGATCGCGTCGCGCGCGAAGCCCGGCAGGCTCGCGCCCAGCAACAGCAAGCAGACCATCAGACGTGCGGACATCGGAATACCCCGGAAGGAAGCAGGACGCACAGCCCGTCGATGATAGCGCACGTTCCGCCGGGGCGACGCTGCATCGCGCCAATGCGCGACACCCGGCGCCGGGCTCGCCGATAATCGGAACATGTCCTCGTCTCCACCTATCGCGCGGCCCGCGCCGCAACCGTCCGAGCGCGCGCTGCTGCAGCGCCTGATCAAGGGCCCGGTGTCGGGCGATGCACTGGCCCAGGAATCGGGCCAGACCCGCGCGGCGGTGTGGAAACGGATCGAACTGCTGCGCGAGGCGGGGGTGCCGATCGTCGCGCGGGCCCGCGTCGGATACGCCCTCGCGCAGCCGCTGGCGCTGCTCGACGCCGACGCGATCCTCGACGCGCTCGGCGCCGCGGACCGCGCGCGCATGGCATCGCTGGATGTCGCGTGGAGCATCGATTCCACCAATGCCGAACTGTTGCGCCGGCCGATGCCGGGCGCCAACGCCGAAGTGCTGCTGGCCGAACGTCAGACCGGTGGCCGCGGCCGACGTGGGCGCAGCTGGCAATCACCGCTGGCGGCGCACTTGTATCTTTCGTTGCAGCGTGGCTTCGAAGGCGGTCTCGCGCGTCTCGGCGGGTTGAGCCTGGTCGCGGGCATCGCCGCCGTCGAGGCGCTGCGCGCGCTGGGCATCGAGGCCGCGAAGCTGAAATGGCCGAACGATCTGGTCGTCGTCGATGCGGACGGGCTGCGCAAGCTCGGCGGGATTCTGGTCGAGGGCGGTGGCGAACATGCCGGGCCGGTCCGCGCCGTGCTCGGCATCGGCATCAACGTGCGCATGCCCGAGGCCCAGGCCGCAATGATCGACCAGCCGTGGACCGATCTGGCGACCTGCTGCGCGGACGCGCCGCCCACGCGCGACGCGCTCGCCGCCGCGCTGCTGGGCGCCTGGCTGCAGGCGCTGGACCTGTTCGACCGCGAAGGTCTGGCACCGTTCCGCGATCGCTACGCACGCATCGACGCGCTAGACGGTGCAGCGGTGGCGGTCCACAACGGCAATGAAACGCTGCACGGCATCGCTGCCGGCATCGCGGACGACGGCGCGTTGCGCGTGCACGTGGACGGCGTGCCTCGCGCCTTCCACGCGGGCGAAGTCAGCGTGCGCAAGGCGGGCATGGCATGAATACCTGGCTGTTCGATCTGGGCAATACCCGGCTGAAGTTCGCACCGCTCGACCGCGATGGCCGCATCGGCGCGGTGCAGGGCACGTCGCACGTGGAAGGCGGTTTCGATCCCGCGTGGCTCGAAGCACTGCCGGCGCGCATCGACATCGCGATCGTCGCCAGCGTCGCCTCGCCGGCGCTGCGGATGATCCTGCTCGACGCGCTGGCCGCCCGCGGCGCGCAGGTGCAGCTGGCGCAGACGCTGCCCACGCTCGATGGCCTGACGATCGCCTACGCCGATCCGGCGCGCTTCGGCGTCGACCGGTTCCTCGCGCTGCTGTCCGCCCACGCGGATGGCGCGCCGGCGCTGGTCGTCGGTGTCGGCACTGCACTGACCATCGATCTGATCGATGGCGAAGGACGCCATCTCGGCGGCCGCATCGCGCCGTCGCCGACGCTGATGCGAGAGGCCCTGCACCGGCGCGTGGCCCAGCTCGCACCGAGCGGTGGCGTCTACGTGGAATTCGCCGACGACACCGACGACGCGCTGGTCTCCGGCTGCGAAGGCGCCGCGCTGGGCCTGATCGAGCGCAGCCTGTCGGAGGCGAGTGCACGAATCGGCACGCGGCCGCGCCTGCTGCTGCACGGCGGCGGTGGGGATGCGCTGCGAGGGCGCTTGCCCGATGCGCAGTGGCGTGCCGACCTGGTGCTGCACGGACTCGCGCGCTGGCATCGCGCGAATGCCGGCGCCGCGTCGCCGGAAGGTTAGGATTCGCTCATGCTGCTGCGCGCGACTGTCGTCCTGCTGGTGATCCTCAACTTTGGCGTTGCGGTGTGGTGGGCGTTGCGCGGTGATCCGGGTGATGCCGCGGCGCTGGTCGATGCGGGCCCGTCGACGCTGCAGCTGGTCGGCGAGCCTCCAGTGGATGGCGCCGCCACGCCGGCGTCCGTCGAACCCGACGCGGATCCATCCGACTCGACACCGACACCGGCCGAGTCCGGCGAAGGCCCGGTCGTCGACACCGCGCTGCGCGCGGCCGATCCCGCGCAATGCGTCGCGCTGGGGCCGTTCGCCGATGCGACGAGCCGGGATGCTGCGTTGGCGCAGCTGGCGCCGGTGGCCGTGCAGGTCGCTGCGCGCGATGTCGGCGAAACGCCGCGCGGCTGGCGCGTCTGGATGGCCCCGTTGCCGGACCGCGCCGCGTCCGATGCGATGGTTGCGCGCCTGCTTGCGGCCGGCTTCAACGACTACTACGTGATCGCAGACGGCGCCGAGGTCAATGGCATCGCGCTGGGCCGGTTCGGCAGTGAGCCAGCGGCGCGCGCGCGCGCGCAGGCGTTGCGCGATGCCGGCTTTGAAGCCGATGCCGCGCCGCTGGGCAGCACACTGACGCGCCACTGGATCGACGCGACGCTGGCCGAAGGCGACACCGGCGACGCGCTGCGGTCCCGCGTTGGCGCAGCACGTGTCGAGACGCGGGACTGCAACGCGCAACGGGTTGCAGGTTAGAATTCCGCCGCGGCTCCGGCCGCATGCCATGCCGGCATAGCTCAGTTGGTAGAGCAACCGCCTTGTAAGCGGTAGGTCCCCAGTTCGAATCCGGGTGCCGGCACCAGTTCCGATGTCGTTCTGCGTGCGCCCGCGCCTGCCTGGCGCCTCCCATGGCCACCCCGGCGTCGATGCCATCACCGCCATCGCCATGCGCGCGATGGCCGCGCATTCGCTCAGGAGAGGTCATGCAGCAGACAAATTCCCAGGTGTCGATCTTCGGCGTGCCCACCGACGTGGGCGCCGGTCGCCGCGGTGCATCGATGGGGCCCGAAGGCCTGCGCGTCGCGGGACTGGTCGAGGCACTGATCGCGCGCGGCGTCGATGTCGACGACCTCGGCGATCTCAAGGGTCCGAAGAATCCGTGGACCGGCCCGCGCGAAGGCTATCGCCATCTCGACGAAGTGGTCGCCTGGAACCGCGCGGTGCTCGAGGCGTCCAGTGCGGAACTCGCGCGCGGGCGCATGCCGATCATGCTCGGCGGCGACCATTGCCTGGCGATCGGCTCGATCGCCGCGGTCGCCAACCACTGCCGCGCGACGGGCCGCAAGCTGCGCGTGCTGTGGCTGGACGCGCACACCGACTTCAACACCTCGCAGATCACCCCGTCGGGCAACGTGCACGGCATGCCGGTGGCCTGCCTGTGCGGTATCGGTCCCGATGAACTGACCGGGCTGGGCGGCGTGTCGCCGTCGATGCAGGTCGCGCAGTTCCGCCAGATCGGCATCCGCTCGGTCGATCCCGACGAGAAGCGTCTGGTCAAGGAACACGGCCTCGACATCTACGACATGCGCTACATCGACGAGGTCGGCATGCGTCGGGTGGTGGAGGAGGCGCTGGAGGGTCTCGACGATGACACACACCTGCATGTCAGCTTCGACGTCGACGTGCTCGACCCGACCATCGCGCCCGGCACGGGCACGCCGGTGCCGGGCGGCATCAACTATCGCGAGGCGCAGCTGGTGATGGAAATGATCGCTGACAGCGGGCGTCTGGGCTCGCTGGACATCGTCGAGGTCAACACGGCGCTCGATCAGGGCAACACGACCGCGGAACTGGCGGTGGATCTGGTCGAGAGCCTGTTCGGCAAGTCCACCTTGATGCGCGACTGAATCGAACGTCTTCACGCCACGCGCGCATCGTTGAACGCGCGATGCGGACGTTTGAATCGGTGCACACGGCTTTCACAAGGCAGGTTTCTATAGTCGCGCCATGGTTGCGGAAGTCCGCAGCTGTTCGCAACGAAACCGGAATCCCTGGAGAATCCCATGAAGCGTTTGACCGCACTGATGCTGCTCGCCATGTTCACCGTTGGCACCCTGACCGCCTGCAACACCATGAAGGGTGCTGGCCAGGACGTGCAGAAGGTTGGCGAGAAGGTGGAAGACAGCGCCAACAACACCGGCGGCACCACCACGCGTCCCTGATCCACGCAGTCCATCGCACGAAAAGGCCGGCATTGCCGGCCTTTTTTTATGCGCGCAATCCGAGGTCGACGCGTGCTCGCTCAGCGACGTGACGACGCGACTTACGAATTCTCGACCCGGGTTTGATGGCCGCGATGCGAAGGTGGCTTCGCGGCAACGGAATACGCATGCGCCAATGCATCCGCGCCGCATCCACCCGAAGACAGGATCGATCGCCATGAACAAAGACATCATTGCCGGCAAGTGGACCCAGGTGAAGGGCAAGGCGCAGGCCAAGTGGGGCGACCTGACCGACGACGTGTTCGATGTCGCGGCCGGTGACAGCAAATATCTCGCGGGCAAGTTGCAGGAGAAGTACGGCTGGGAGCGCGATCGCGCCGAGCAGGAAGTCAAAGACTTCGAGAAGACGCTCGACGGCTGATGCCGCACGCCGTGCGTTGCGACGCACGGAACCCGCGCAACCAGAACGGACCGGCCTGTGCCGGTCCGTTTGCATGAGCGGAGTCTCGGAATCCGGATGGATCAGGGATCCGGTACGAAGCCGCCCGGAAACGCTTCGGGACGACGTCCCTGTGCCCAGGCGTGATGTCGCGGCAGCACGCCGCGCGCCACCAGCGCATCGACGCTGTCGTAGCGCAGCGTGGTGATCTGCACGGGCGTGCGCGCGGCGCGCTCGAATGCGGTCGACGCCACCGGCGCCCACTCGCGTGCGCCATGGCCGGTGCCCATGCTCTGGGGCTCGGCGCGCATGTCCGACGTGGTGGATTCGGATGCAATCGAATCCGAGGAAGCGGACGCCGAGCGTCCCCGGGCAGATGACCCAGACGGCGCCGGTGGTGCCGGGTAGGGCGCCCGCGATACCGCGACAGGCGGCTGTGCCGCACGTTCGCCGAACACCGCGATGCCGATCGTGCCGACGTTGTCCGGACGGCCGGTGCGCGCCGCATAGCTGTCGCCGAGCGCGGCGAACTCGAAACGTGCGACGTCGTCGTGCGACTTGCGCCAGCCGGTGATCTCGGTGGTCTGCCAGGGCGCAAGCACATAGCCGGTCTGCGATGGCGCGGCGGTCTCGCCGCTGATCGCATTGACGCCGTCGACCGACAGCACGACGAGGACGCGCGCGCCGGTCGTGTTGGTCAGGCGGATCGCATACGGCGCGCCCGGCGTGCCGGCGATCCAGCTGTCGCCACGATGCGACACGGGCTGCGCCGTGCTGCCGGTATCGCGATCGACGACCTCGATGCGGACACGCTCTTGCGCCTTCCAGGCGCGGGCCGCGTGCGCAACAGGCATCGTGAGCAGGCTGGCCAGCACCAGCCAGGCGGTGGCAGAACGGAAGGAACGGGATGCGGACATGGCGGGATTCTCGCGGGGTGGTGGGATGACGAACGGCCCCGCGTCGCGAACGGGGTTACGGCCGGCCCCGCACCGGCCAGCGGTTAGACTTACAGCCTGTTTTCCGCAGTCGCCAGCCCATGTCCCAGCGTCCCCTCCGTGTCCTGACGGGTATCAAGCCTTCAGGGGCTCCCCACATCGGCAATTACGTCGGTGCCGTACGCCCGGCGGTGAACGCCAGCAGGGCGCCGAACACTGAAAGTTTCTATTTCCTTGCCGACCTGCACAGTCTCGTGAACACGCAGGACGCCTTGCGCGTGCAGCGTTCGACGCTGGAAGTGTCGGCGGCGTGGCTCGCGGCCGGACTCGATCCGTCCAAGGTGTGGTTCTACCGTCAGAGCGATGTGCCGGAGACGACGGAGCTGATGTGGCTGCTCACCTGCGTGGCGGGCAAGGGCATCCTCAATCGCGCGCATGCCTACAAGGCCGCGGTCGACAAGAACCGCGCCGACGGCGAAGACGACGATGCCGCGGTGACGGCCGGTCTCTTCATGTATCCGGTACTGATGGCCGCCGACATCCTGATCTTCAATGCCGATCGGGTGCCGGTGGGCCGCGACCAGATCCAGCACATCGAGATGGCGCGCGATTTCGCCCAGCGCTTCAATCACGTCTACGGCCGCGACTGGTTCAACCTGCCGGAAGCCGCGATCGACGACAACGTGGCGACGCTGCCGGGTCTCGACGGCCGCAAGATGAGCAAGAGCTACGACAACACCATTCCGCTGTTCGTGCCGCAAGCGCAGCTGAAGAAGCTGGTGTTCTCGATCCTCACCGATTCGAAGATGCCGGGCGAAGCGAAGTCAACCGACGGCTCGGCGCTGTTCCAGCTCTACCAGGCCTTCGCGACCCCGGACGAGACCGCGGGTTTCTCGGCAGCATTCGCCGACGGCATCGGCTGGGGCGATGCGAAGCAGCAGCTGTTCGATGTCGTCGAGCGCGAGATCGCGCCGATGCGCGAACGCTACGAAGATCTGATCGCGAAGCCGGGTGACATCGAGGACATCCTGCGTGACGGCGGCCAGCGCCTGCGCGAACGTTACGCGATTCCGTTGCTGCGCGAACTGCGCGACGCGGTCGGCCTGCGCAACCTCGGCAGCGCGGCGTCGATTCCATCCGATGCGCCTGCGTCCGCCAAGGCCGCGCCGCCGGCGTTCAAGCAGTACCGCGAAGCCGACGGGAAGTTCTATTTCAAGCTCGTCGACGGCGAACGCGTGCTGCTGCAGAGCGCGGCCTTCGATGCGCCGCGCGATGCGGGCCAGACGATCGCGCGCCTGCGCCGCGGTGAACTCGCGCTCGTTGACGCGCCGGCCACCCTCGGCGAGGGCGTCGACGCCGCCACCGTGCAGGCCGCCTTCGATGCGCTGGCCGCTGCCGATGCCGAGAAGGCCGCCTCGTGAACCCGACCATTGCGCAGAATCTCGCGCTGCTGCTGTTCCTCCCGTGGTTTCTGATTCTGGGCGTGCTGTTCTGGGTGTATCCGCGCCAGCCGCGCGGCGCGCGCCGGATCGTGTTCGATCTCGTCAGTCTCGCAGCGTCCGTCGTCGCATTCCTGATGTCGATCCACTGGGCGCACGCGGTCGCCGACCGCGGGCACGGCAGCATGTGGGCGCAGATCCTGGCGACGGCCCTGGGCTACGGCGTGTTTCTGGCGGTGCTCGGCACTGCATTCGCAGTGCGTAAGCGCGTATTGCGCCGCCGCGGCTGAGCGGCTCTGACCAAGGCCGTATCGGGCGCGCGCACCGCGCGCCCTAGACTGTCGGTTCTGTCCAACGGGAGACGCGCGATGCACGATCAACACGCGATCACGATCATCGACACCGGCTACGTCCGCCCCGGTCTGTGCGCGGCCTATCTCGTCGAGTCCGGCGGCCGCGCCGCGCTGATCGACTGCGGCACCGCGACCTGCGCGCAGACGGTGCTGGATGCGATCGACGCAGCCGGTGTAGCGCGCGACGCAGTCGACTGGCTGATGGTCACGCATGTGCATCTCGATCACGCCGGTGCAGCGGGCCCGCTAATCCGCGCGTTGCCGAACGCGAAGCTCGTCGTGCACCCGCGCGGCGCGCCGCACATGATCGATCCCACGAAACTCATCGCCGGTGCGAAGGCCGTCTACGGCGAAGCGATGTTCGAGCGCGATCACGCCGGCATGCTGCCGGTCGCCGAAGACCGTGTGGTCATCGCCGACGAAGGCCATGTCGTCGAACTCGCCGAGCGTCCGCTGCTGTGCATCGACACGCCCGGCCACGCGCTGCATCACTACAGCGTCTGGGACGCCGCGACGCGCAGCTGGTTCGCCGGCGATACGTTCGGCCTGTCGTATCGCGAACTCGATACCGCGAACGGCGCCTTCGTCCTACCGACGACCTCGCCGGTGCAGTTCGATCCCGAACAGATGCACACCTCGATCGACAAGCTACTCGCGAAGTCGCCGGTGTCGATCCGCATCGCGCATTACGGCGAAGTCACCGACTGCACGCGGCTTGCGGCCGATCTGCACGCGCAGATCGATGCGATGGTCGCGATCGCGCGCGATGCGCATGGGCATGCCGATCGCCACGAGCGCATCGTCGTCGGCCTGACGCGGCTCTATATCGGTCGCGCGCTCGCGCACGGCATTGAGAACGCGGATGCGCGCGTACAGGAAATCCTCGGCGGCGATATCGTCATCAACGCGCAGGGCCTCGGTGTGTGGTTGGACCGGCAAGCCCGCGCCGGCTGAGAACCTGTCCACGATCTTGCTGCGCTTGCCGGATGACGCGCGTGCGGTGCTCGCAATGCTCATGTACCCGCACGTACACTGCGCTTTCTGCGCTCCGCCACGCGCCATCCGGCTGCGCTCGCGACAGATCGTGAACAGGTTCTGAGACCGGTCGTCAGTCCCAGGTGCTGCGGTGCGGGCCCATCGGCGTGCGTTGCGGGCGCACGACGCAGAAGCGGTGCCCGCTCGGCGCCTGCATGACCCACCAGGTTTTCACCTGTTCGACGCGCACGGCGCCGAGCTGTTCCAGGCGCGCGACTTCGGCGTCGACGTCGTCGGCCTCGATGTCGAGATGGATGCGCGACGCGTGGTCGACCTTCTGCAGCATCAGCACCGGCTCGTCGTCGGCGGTGTCCAGCACCGCGTAGCGGCCGTCATCGTCTTCGGGTGGCAGCGGCTTGACCGGCTTGCGGAGCGCCTGGCGCCAGAATTCGACGTGCGGCGCGAGATCCTCGACTTGGCAGTCGAGTACGAACGTGGACAGGCGGCTGTGGTGCGGCATCTCCGATCCTCCGATGTGGATGCACCGGAGGATCGCGCGCTGATCGCACAGCCGATGTGATCAGGGCAGCAGCGGCTGGCCCAGATCGGCGAACAGCAGGTTCTGCGCCTTGCGCGCATTCGAGCGCGGCACCTTGGCGACCACGCCGGGATGCGTGAGCGCCAGATTGCCCTGCATCACCAGCGCATCGACGTGCACGTAGCTGCGCGTGGTGTAGCGGTCGCCATCGCGGTCCACTTCGAAGCGCATCGGCGCGGTCAGGAAGTTGACGCCCTTCTGGTAGACGCGGCGGCGGCCGTCATCGCTGCGCAGCTTGTAGCCGTTGGCGGACGCCCACGTGTCGATGCGTGCGAGCACATCGCCCTCTGCGTTGAACGTGCGCTCGTCCCAGGGGTTGTTCGCACTCTTCGCCCGGTTCGCGGTGAACACGAGTGCACCGAATCCAACCAGACCACCGACAATCGCCCAGACCATGATCGACATCGCGCCGCCTTTCTTTTTGATGAATGGGCGCGGACTGTAGACCGTGTGACGTGAGGGAGATGCTGGGGCGCACCCCAGCTTGCGCTCGATGCGCGGCATGCGGCAGGCGACGCGCCGGTCGATCAGCCTGCAAGCATTTGGCCACCGTCGACCGCGAGGACCTGCCCGGTGATCCATCGCGCCTGGTCCGAACACAGGAACAGGGCAGCGGCTGCGACATCCCCGGAGGCACCGAAGCCGCCGAACGGAATCGAATCGCGCACGCGGCTGTACAAGGCGGGATCTTCGATGGCGCGTGCAGCCCACAGGCCGCCGGGAAACTCGATCGATCCCGGCGCAAGCGCGTTGACGCGGATGCGCGCCGGTGCGAGTTCCGCGGCCAGCGTCACCGTGTAGTACGTCAGGGCCGCCTTCGCGGTGGAATAGGCGGTTGCGCGTGGCGTGGGTCGCAACGCGTTGATCGAGACGATGTTGAGGATCGCGGGGTGTTGGCTGTCGCGCAGATGCGGCAAGGCGGCGCGATTGCAGCGCACCGCAGCCATCAGGTCGACCTCGAAGCCGGCCCGCCAGGCATCGTCGTCGGTGCCATGGGCGAGTGTGGAGGCGTTGTTGACCACGATGTCGACCCCGCCGAGCGCCAGCGCCGCGGCCTCGACCCAGCCGGCAGGCGCATCCGCTTCGGCAAGATCGCAGCGGTGCGTGTGTACCCGGTTGCCATGGATCCCGAGTCGGGAGGCAGCATGGTCCAGTGCGTCTGCGCCGTGCGCAGATGGACACGGCGGCGCCGGCCTGCGCCAGTGCGTCCGCGATCGCCAGTCCGATGCCGCGGCTGCCGCCCGCGACGAGCGCGCGGCGCCCGTGGAGCGTGCCGGACGGCAGCTGATCCATTACGGCGCGGCGCTGGCGTCGGCGTCGCTGCCGCGCCCCGGCCCGACGTGCGTGCGGACTTCGAACAGTTCGGGGAAGAACGTCAACTCCAGCGCCTGCTTGAGGAAGCCCACGCCGCTCGAGCCGCCGGTGCCGCGCTTGAAGCCGATGATGCGCATCACCGTGCGCATGTGGCGGAAGCGCCACAACTGGAACTGGGATTCCAGATCCACCAGGTCCTCGCACAGCGAGTACTCGCGCCAGTGGCGTTCGGTGTCCTCGTAGATCGATTCGAACACCGGCACCAGCGTGGCATCGAAGGTGTGCGGCTGGCGCCAGTCGCGCTGCAGATGCCGGGGATCGACCGGATGGCCCCAGCGGGCGAGGTAGCACAGGAATTCGTCGTAGAGGCCGGGCGCGTCGAGCACGGTCTGCAGTGCCGCCTGACCGTCGGGTTCGTGGGCGAACACATCGAGCATCGCCGCGTTCTTGTTGCCGAGCAGGAACTCGACGGTGCGGTACTGCAAAGACTGGAAGCCCGACGAAGGACCCAACACGTCGCGGAATTCCATGTACTCGGCCGGCGTCATCGTCTCCAGCACCGACCACTGCTCGGTCAGCTGCCGCAGCACCTGCTTGCAGCGCGCCAGCACCTTGCGGCAGCGCCAGACCTCGTCGCGCTGCAGGTGGCCGATCGCCGCCGACAGCTCGTGGATCAGCAGCTTGAGCCACAGCTCCGAGACCTGGTGCTGTACGACGAACAGCATCTCGTCGTGGTGCGGCGGCTGCGACAGTGGCTGCTGCGCGGCCAGCAGCAGGTCCAGACGCAGATAACCGCCGTAGGTGATGCGGCCGGACAGGTCGCGGTGGATGCCGTCTTCGAGGGGGCGCTGGTTGCGGTCGATCGTCATCGGCGCAGGGTACCGCAGGCCCTCCGCTCCCGGGCGCGCTGACGCTGTACGGCCACAAGTGTCGGCAGGCGTCATGCAATCGCCATCCAACCCCGGCACAATCGGGCGTGGGGCGCTGTCGCCCGGGGACTCTTGGGGATTCACGCATGACTCGAACAACCAGCCGGCTGTTGTCGGCCTTGTTGCTGTGTGGCGGCGCAGGCGCCGCGCATGGCGAGGTCGTCATCAGCCAGGTCTACGGCGGTGGCGGCAACAGCGGTGCGACCTACCGCAGCGACTTCATCGAACTGCACAACAACGGCGACCTGCCGGTCGACGTGAGTGGCTGGACGGTGCAGTACGCATCGACCAGCGGCACGAGCTGGCAGCTCACCGCCCTCGAGGGGAGCATCGCGCCGGGCGCGTACTACCTCGTCAAGCAGGCCGATGGCAGCGGAGGCACCGTGGATCTGCCGGCGCCCGATGCCACCGGCACCATCGCCATGGCCGGCGGCAACGGCAAGGTGGCGCTCGTCGAGAGTGCCGCTGCGCTGAGCGGGTCGTGTCCGGCGGGCGTGCTCGACCTCGTCGGCTACGGCACCGCGAACTGTTTCGAAGGCGCCGCAGCGGCGCCTGCATTGACCAATACGACCGCAGCGATTCGCGCGGGCGAGGGGTGCACCGACAGCAACCACAACGCGGCCGATTTCACCGCGGGTCTGGCGGCGCCACGTAACAGCGCCAGCATTCCGAACATCTGCAGTGGTGGCGGCACGCGCTATCTGAGCATCACCGACACCAGTGGCGCCGAAGGCGACAGCGACACCACGCCGTTCTTCGTGACCGTGTCGCTGAACCAGCCGGCCGGCCCGGAGGGCGTGAGCTTCACCTACACGACCGCCGATGGCACGGCGACCGTCGCCGACAACGACTACATCGCGCGCTCGGGCACGATCAGTTTCGAAGAAGGCCAGCGCGAGCTGAGCCTGAGCGTCGACGTCGTCGGCGACGAGACCGTCGAGCCGGACGAGATCTTCTACATCAACCTCGGCGATGTGTCGGGCGCGGAAGTGGCGAAGGGCCAGGCCGTCGTCACGATCCTCAACGATGATGTGACCACGCTGCCGATCCATGCGATCCAGGGCAGCGGCGCGCGTTCGCCGGTCGAGGGCCAGCCGGTCGCGACCTCGGGCATCGTCACCGGTCGCAAGAACAACGGCTTCTTCATCCAGACGCCGGACGGCGAAGACGACGGCAATCCGGCGACATCGGAAGGTCTGTTCGTGTTCACCAGCAGCGCGCCGTCGGACGATGTCGCGGTCGGCAACAAGGTGCTGGTGCAGGGCACGGTGACCGAATACGTGCCGGCTGCCGATCCGCTGCAGCTGCCGCTGACCCAGATCACCAATGCATCGGTGGTCAAGTTGTCGGAAGGTCACGCGCTCCCCGCCGCGATCGTGCTCACCAACGACATGCCCAATGCCACCGGCGGTCTCGAGCAGCTGGAACATCTGGAAGGCATGCGCGTCACCGCGCCGAGCTTCACCGTCGTCGCGCCGACCACGGGCAACACCAATGAAGCGCAGGCGACCGGCAGCAGCAACGGCCGCTTCGCCGTCGTCGTCACCGGCACGGCGCGTCCGTTCCGCGAGCCGGGCATCCAGATTCCGGATCCCGATCCGCTGGGCAGCGTTGCGCCGAACATTCCGCGCTGGGACTACAACCCGGAACTGATCGCGGTCAACAGCAGCACGATCGGCGCACCGACGGCCGACCTCGCAGCCGGCTGCCGCATCACCGGTGGTTCGCTGACCGGTCCGCTCGACTACACCTTCCGCCGCTACACGATCTATCCGGAAGGCGCGCTCACCAGCGACTGCACGGGCGCCGGCGAGCCGCGTCCGTCGATGCTGCCGGGCCCCGACCACGTGACATTCGCGACCTACAATCTGCAGCGCTTCTTCGACACGGTGAACGACGCCAACAGCGGTCCGACGCTGACGCCGGCCGCGCTGGAGCGTCGCCTGTCGAAGGCCTCGATCGGCATCCGCGCGTATCTGCACACCCCGGACGTCGTCGGTGTCACCGAGGTCGAGAACCTGCCGGTGCTGACCACGCTCGCCAACCGCATCAACGCCGATGCGATTGCCGCAGGCCAGCCGGATCCTGCTTACGTCGCGTATCTGGAAGAAGGCTTCGACGTCGGCGGCATCGACGTCGGCTTCCTGGTCAAGACCGCATCGGTCGGCAGCGTCGCCCGCATCACGGTGAACACGGTGGTGCAGGAAGGTGGCGAAGAGGTGCTGGTCAATCCGAACGGTTCGACCAGCGTGCTCAACGACCGTCCGCCGCTGGTGCTCGACGCCGTGGCGCACTTCAGTGATGGCCGCAGCTATCCGTTCACCGCGATCGCCGTCCACCAGCGTTCGCTGAGCGGCATCGAAGCCGATACCGCCGGAAGCAACGGTTGGCTCACCGGCGGCCAGCGCGTGCGCGACAAGCGCCAGAAGCAGGCCGAGTATTTGGCCACGCTGATCGACGGCATGCAGAAGGACGATGCGACGCGACAGATCGTGGTGCTCGGCGATTTCAACGCGTTCGAGTTCAACGACGGCTACGTCGACGCGATGGGCACGGTCACCGGCCTGCCGTCGCCCGATGGCGAAACCGCGGTCGACAACGACGGCGCGGTGCTGATCGCACCGTCGCTGCTCAACATGACCCTGGAAGCGTCCGCTGAGGAGCGCTACTCGTTCGTGTTCGATTACCAGGCGCAGTCGCTCGACCACGTGCTGGTGAACCAGGCGCTGGTGGATTCGCCGCTGGTCGTGGGTCTCGACGTCAGCCACGCGCGCATCAATGCCGACTTCCCCGAAGTTGCGCGCAACGATGCGAACACGCCGACGCGTCTGTCCGATCACGATCCGACGGTGCTGCTGGTGCGTCTGCAGCCGTCGACGGTGGCCGATCTGGGCATCACGGTGGAAGCGGCGAATGCGGAAGTGTTCGCGGGCGACACGCTCGCGTTCACCGCGACGCTGGTCAACGCAGGTCCCGATGCCGCGCAGTTCCCGGGCTTCGGCGCGGCGCTGGATGCGGAACTCGACGATCTGCAGGTCACGCCGCCTGCCGACTGGAGCTGCGATGCGCCGGCCGTGGCTGATGGCAAGACCACGCTTTCGTGCAGCAGCGAGACGCTGGCGAATACAGCGCAGGCGGTATTCGCACTGTCGGCGGTCGCACCCGAGGCGCTGATCGACGAGACCGTGACGCTGACCGTCGCTGCAACCTCGCAGACGCAGGATCCGAATGCGGCCAATGACAGCGCCGTCGCAGCAGTGTCCATCGTCGAAGACCCGGCAACGGCTGCGCAGCCGCTGGTCAATGGCGTGCAGCTCGGCGGCATCGAAGGTGCAGCGGGCGAATCGCGCCTGTTCCGCATCGACGTGCCGGCCGGTGCGCGCAATCTGCGCATCCTCACGGCCGGCGGCACCGGTGACGTGTCGCTGTATGCGAGTCGCGACGTGCTGCCGACGGTCGGTGCGTGGCAGCTGCGTTCGCAGCGTCCGGGCAACAACGAGACGGTGACGCTCGCAGCGCCGCAGGCGGGCACGTGGTACGTGCGTGTGTTGGGCGAACGCGCCTTCGGTCGCCTGACGGTGCGGGCCAGCTACACGCCCTGATCGCGATTGCAGGTTTGACGAAAACCCCGGCCACGTGCCGGGGTTTTCCGTGCTGGGTCGGCGTGCGGGCACTCGCGGGGCCCCCGGCTGATAGGATGCCGGGTCGCATGCCAGCAGGGGAGCCCACCGCATGAATCAGCCCGTTTCCGAGACACTCGCGCCGCGCGGCGTGGTCGCCCGATTCCTCGACGCGGTCGAACGCGTCGGCAACAAGCTGCCGGATCCGGCGGTGTTGTTCCTGGGCCTGATGCTGCTGGTGTGGGTGATATCCGCGCTGCTGGCCAATGTCAGTTTTGCCGAGATCGATCCGCGCAGCGGCGATCCGCTGCAGATCCGCAACCTGCTCGCAGGCACCAGTTTCACGACCTTCATGGCGGACATGGTCCGCACCTTCGTGACCTTCGCGCCGCTGGGCGTGGTGCTGGTCGCGATGCTCGGCCTGGGCGTCGCCGAGCACACCGGTTTCATCAACGCGGCCTTGCGCGCGGTGCTCTCGGTGACGCCGAAAATGCTGCTGACGCCGATGCTGATCGCGGTCGGCATCTTCAGTCACGTCGCGGTGGACGCGGGCTACGTGCTGGTGATCCCGCTGGGCGCGGTGATCTTCTACGCCGCCGGGCGGCATCCGCTGGCCGGTATTGCGGCCGCATTCGCCGGCGTATCGGGCGGTTTTTCGGCAACCTTCATTCCGTCGAGTCTCGATCCGCTGCTGTCGGGCCTGACCCAGGAAGCGGCGAACCTGATCGACCCGTCGGTGATCATCAATCCGCTCAACAATTACTACTTCACCACCGCATCGACCGGCCTGATCGTGCTGGTCGGCTGGTTCCTGACGGATCGCGTGATCGAGCCGCGCCTGCGCAACACGGTGGTCGACGGCGATGCCAGCGACATGCCGACGATGGACGCGCTGACCGCGCGCGAGCGTCGTGGTCTGTGGATGGCGGTGCTGGCGATGGTGGTGGTAGCGGTCGGCGTTGCGGCCACTGCACTGGGCGCCGGCTCGGCCTGGCGCGCACCCGCGGATGCGGCCACGGGGGCAGGCGAACTGCTGGTGGCGAACGCGCCGCTGATGCAGTCGATCGTGCCGCTGATCTTCATCCTGTTCGTCGTGCCGGGCATCGTCTACGGCTACGCCTCGGGCGCGGTGAAATCGCACCGCGACATCATTGCCGGCATGAGCAAGGCGATGAGCGGCATGGGCTACTACATCGTCATGGCGTTCTTCGCCGCGCAGTTCATCTATGCCTTCGGCCAGAGCAACCTCGGCGCGCTGCTGGCGATCAAGGGCGCGAACGGTCTGCAGGCGCTCGGTCTGCCGACCGGCGTGACACTGGTCGGCATCGTGCTCCTGTCGGGTTTCGTCAATCTGCTGGTCGGCTCGGCATCGGCGAAGTGGGCGCTGATCGGCGCGATCATGGTGCCGATGCTGATGCAGCTGGGCATCTCGCCCGATCTCACTCAGGCTGCGTATCGCGTCGGCGACTCCAGCACCAACATCATCACGCCGCTGCTGCCGTACTTCCCGCTGATCGTGGTGTTCTGCCAGCGCTACGTGAAGTCCAGCGGCATCGGCACCCTGCTGGCGTTGATGCTGCCATTCTCGATCACGCTGCTGATCGTGTGGTCGGCGTTCCTGCTCGGCTTCTGGGCACTGGGCCTGCCGCTGGGCGTCGGCGCGAGCTACACCTACCCGGTCGGCTGAATAGGCGAACGCGTTGTGCGCCGCCGGCGCGACAGCAGGCGGCGGCGTTCCGGGAGTGGCAATGGTCACTTTCCATGTGGTCCGGGCGCCGCTAAGTTAGCGCGTCGCCCGGGCTGTCCCGGGGCATCGATCAACGTCAGGAGTCGCCCTACGTGTCAATGAATCCGTACGCCGCCGAGGAAAAGAAAACCATCCTCGGCCATCCGCGCGGCCTGTTCGTGCTGTTCTTCGCCGAAATGTGGGAGCGGTTCTCCTACTACGGCATGCGCGCGCTGCTGATCTTCTATCTCGTGCAGCACTGGATGTACTCGGATTCCGAGGCCTCGGTGATCTACGGTGCGTACACGGCGCTGGTGTACATCGCGCCGGTCGTGGGTGGCTATCTGGCCGATCGGTATCTGGGGCAGCGCAAAGCGGTGGTGTTCGGCGCCGTGCTGCTGACCTTCGGTCATTTCCTGATGGCGTTCGAAGGTGACGGCGGCCAGAGCGCGGCCGAGATCAACATCTTCTGGCTGGCGCTCGCCTTCATCATCGTCGGCTCGGGCTTCCTGAAGGCCAACATCTCGGTGATGGTCGGTCAGCTGTATCCGCGTACCGACATCCGTCGGGACCCGGCGTACACGATCTTCTACATGGGCATCAACCTCGGCGCGGCGATGGGCGCGTTGATCGCCGGCTATCTGGGCCAGACCTACGGCTGGGCCTACGGCTTCGGTGCGGCGGGTGTCGGCATGTTGCTGGGCCTGATCGTGTTCGTGCTCGGCAAGCCGCTGTTGATGGGTCGTGGCGAATCGAAGATGCCCGAGCGGCTCGCAGCGCCAGTCATGGGCATTCGCTTCGAATGGCTGTTGTATGTCCTCGGCGTGCTTGCGGTTGGCTTGGTCTGGTTCCTGATCCAGTACCAGAAGCTGGTCGGCGGCCTGCTGATGGGCACCGGCGCACTGCTGATGGGCTACGTGCTCTACACGGCCGTCTTCAAGCTGGATCGCGAGGCGCGCAACCGGATCTTCGCGGCTCTGATTCTCATCGTGGGTTCGATTCTGTTCTGGGCGCTGTTCGAACAGGCGGGCGCGTCGTTGAACCTCTACACCGACCGTTCGGTCGACCGTCATCTCTTCGGTTGGCCGGTGCCGGCCGCGATGTTCCAGGCGCTGAACTCGATCTACATCATCCTGCTCGCACCGCTGTTCGCGATGCTGTGGTTGTGGCTGGGACGTCGTGGCTGGGAGCCGTCGACGCCGCTGAAGTTCGCGCTCGCCGTGATCCAGGTGGGCCTGGGCTTCCTGGTGCTGGTCTGGGGCGCGCACAGCGCCGGTCCCGGACAGATGACCCCGGTCCTCTTCATCTTCCTGATCTACTTTATTCACACCACTGGCGAACTGTGCCTGTCTCCCGTCGGTCTGTCGGCGATGAACCGGCTCGCGCCCGCGCACATGGCGAGCTTGCTGATGGGTGCATGGTTCTTCGCATCGGCGACCGGCAACTTCGCTGCGGGCCTGATCTCTGCGGCGACGGGTGGAGAAGGCGCGGGCCCCGAGCGCGTGCTCGAGGTCTACTCGAACGTCGGCTGGCTGGCCGTCGGCGTCGGCGTGGCGATGATCTTCGTCGCACCGCTGATCCGTCGCCTGATGCATCTCGACACGCTCAAGGACGATGAGCCGTCGCTTGCGGGCCAGGACGGGATCGGGGAGCCGATCGCGGGTGGCACCAAGCTCGACCAGGAGCGCCGCCCCTAACAGGACGGCAGTTCCGACACGACAACAGCGCCCTCGGGCGCTGTTGTCGTTTGGGTCGAGCAATGCGCGCAGCGCGCGGACTCAGTCCTTCAGCGGTGCCTCGAGCTTGGCCATCATCGCGGCGAAGGTCGCGCGCTCAGTCTCGTCCAGCGGCGCCAGAACATTGCGCTGGTACTCCAGCGCCAGTGGCACGACGACGTCGTAGACCGCATAACCGGCCTCACTGAGTTCCAGCACCGAGCGGCGACGGTCGCTGTCGTGCATCTCGCGCTCGATCAGCGCGCGCTCAAGCAGACGAGCCACTGCGCGGCTCACCGCCACCTTGTCCATCGCCGTGCGCTCGGCGACGCCGTTCGCCGACAGGCCCGGGTAGCGCCCCAGCACCGCGATCACCCGCCATTCGGTCACGCTGATCCCGAAGCGCTCGCTGTAGATGTCGGCCAATCCGCGACTGATGCGGTTGGTCAGCACGCTCAGCCGGTACGGCAGGAACTGCTCGAGATCGAGGCGGTGATGTCCGTGGCCCTCATGCGCGTCAGCGGGGTCGGACAGGGCAGCAGGAGGGGCCGCGGCTTGGGTCATGGTGCGGTGCGCCTTGCAATTAGGTTGCATACGTAACTATAAGGGAAGGTCTGAAACCGCCCGTTCCCGGCCGGCCCCATCGCGACGGAGTATCCCATGAGCGCTCACGCACACACCGCACCCAATCTCGGCATGGAAGTGACCACGTTCGAGAACCCGATGGGCATCGACGGCTTCGAGTTCGTCGAGTTCGCCGCGCCTGCAGGCCAGGCGGATTTCATGCACACCTATTTCCGCAACATGGGCTTCACCGCGGTGCTCAAGCACAAGACGCGGGCGATCACCGTGTACCGGCAGGGCGGGGTGAACTTCCTGCTCAACGAAGACCCGGATTCCTTCGCCGCAGATTTCGCCAAGGCGCATGGCCCGTCCGCCTGCGGGTTCGCGATCCGCTTCAAGCAGCCGGCCGGCGATGTCTACGGCAAGGTGCTGGGCAATGGCGGCGAGGCGATCGGTGACCGTGAGTCGAGCAAGGCCGTCGACGCGCCTGTGGTCAAGGGCATCGGCGATTGCATGCTGTATCTGGTGGACCGCTACGGCGCGTCGGGTTCGATGTACGACGACTACGTCGCGATCGACGGCGCGGATCAGAACCCGACCGGGTTCGGCCTGACCTTCATCGACCACCTCACGCACAACCTCTACTTCGGCAACATGCAGAAGTGGTCGGATTATTACGAGAAGCTGTTCAACTTCCGCGAGATCCGCTACTTCGACATCAAGGGCACGAAGACCGGGCTGAAGTCGAAGGCGATGACGGCGCCGGACGGCGTCGTGCGCATTCCGCTCAACGAGTCGAACGATCCGAAGTCGCAGATCAACGAGTATCTCGACGCCTACAAGGGCGAGGGCATCCAGCACATCGCCTGCTTCACCGACGACATCTATGCGTCGATCGAGCAGATGCGTGAGAAGGGCATCGACTTCCTCGATACGCCGGAAACCTACTTCGACGTCATCGACCAGCGCATTCCGAACCACGGCGAAGACGTCGCGCGCCTGCAGCGCAACAAGATCCTGATCGACGCCGATCCGGAGACCAAGCAGCGCAAGCTGCTGCAGATCTTCACCAAGAATGCGTTCGGCCCGATCTTCTTCGAGATCATCCAGCGCAAGGGCAACGAGGGCTTCGGCGAAGGCAACTTCCAGGCGTTGTTCGAGAGCATCGAACGCGACCAGATGCAGCGCGGCGTGCTCTGAGTTCGACGACGCGTCAGGTCCCGCGTCGATAGAACGCGGGCGGGCGCAGGCGGTGGGTCTGCAGCCGTCATCTCCGAACGCGGGGATGCACGGCGGAACTTTCATTCGGGTGAAGCCATGAACGCATCGACGGACGACACGGTGACGGCGCTGCCGTTGGGCCATACGCAAGTGCGCGGCCCACGCGATTACATGTCCGGGTTCGGCAACGAATTCGCGACCGAGGCCGAGCCCGGCACGCTGCCGATCGGCAGGAATTCGCCGCAGCGCGTGGCGCATGGCCTGTACGCCGAACAGCTCTCGGGCACCGCGTTCACCGCGCCGCGCGGCGAGAACCGGCGCAGCTGGCTGTACCGCATCCGGCCCGCAGCGATGCACGGCACGTTCTCGCCGTTCCAGCAGCCGCGCTTCCATGACGGATTCGATCGTGGCCCGGTGCCGCCGGACCAGATGCGCTGGAGTCCGTTGCCGATCCCCGAGACGCCGGTCGATTTCGTCGACGGCCTGTTCTCGATGGCCGGCACCGGCGGACCCGGTGCGCACGAAGGTGTGGGCATCCATGTCTACGCCGCGAACGCGTCGATGACCGATCGCTTCTTCTACAGCGCCGACGGCGAATTGCTGATCGTGCCGCAGCAGGGACGTCTGGTGCTGGCGACCGAATTCGGTGTGCTCGAGGTCGAGCCGCAGGAGATCGCGGTGATCCCGCGCGGCGTGCGCTTCCGCGTCGAACTGCCCGATGGTCCGAGCCGCGGTTATGTCTGCGAGAACCAGGGCCACGCGCTGCGCTTGCCCGATCTCGGCCCGATCGGCGCGAACGGCTTGGCCAATCCGCGCGATTTCCTCGCGCCTGTGGCCGCTTACGAGGACATCGAAGGCGACTTCACCCTGATCGCCAAGTTCCAGGGCCATCTGTGGCAGGCGCCGATCGACCATTCGCCGCTCGACGTCGTCGGCTGGCATGGCAATTACGCGCCGTACAAATACGATCTGCGCCGCTTCAACGCGATCGGATCGATCAGCTTCGACCATCCCGATCCGAGCATCTTCACCGTGCTCACCTCGCCCAGCGATACGCCCGGCACGGCGAACATGGATTTCGCGATCTTTCCGCCGCGCTGGCTGGTGGCGCAGGACACGTTCCGTCCGCCGTGGTTCCACCGCAATGTCGCCAGCGAATTCATGGGTCTGGTGCACGGCCAGTACGACGCCAAGGCCGATGGCTTCTCGCCCGGTGCGTGCTCGCTGCACAACTGCATGAGCGGGCACGGTCCGGACGCGGCGACGTTCGGGAAAGCCAGCGCGGCCGATCTGTCGAAGCCCGACGTCATCAGCGGCACGATGGCCTTCATGTTCGAAACGCGCGCAGTGATCCGGCCGACGCGGCAGGCGCTCGACGCCGTGCACCGCCAGGGCGACTACCAGGATTGCTGGGCGGGCTTGCAGCGTAATTTCGCGCCGCCGCGCGGTTGAGCAATGCGCGGTGGCGTCAGGCCACCGCGTCGGCTTCGCCTTTGAGCACCAGCGCGGCCAGTGCCGGCAGGTGCGGTTCCGGCAGCACTTCCGCCACGCGTTCGCGCACGCGCGCCGCGTAACCGGGCCTGGTGAAAGCAGGCAGACCGGTAATCGCATCGAGGATCGCCGCCATCGTCGCGGTTTCGTCGGCGCTGGCGACCAGACGCATACGCAGTTCCAGCGCTGCCGGCGCGCGCTGCAGGTCGAGCATGCCCTGCACGTAGATGCGTGCCGCGCTCAGCGAGCGACGGCGCGTGGTCGCGGGCTGCGTCGATGCGGGCATGCCGACAGCGTCCGCAGGGACGGGTGCAGGCGTCGATGCCACTGCATCGAGTGCGTCCAGATAGCCGAGCGCCTGCAACTGCTGCAGGAGGGCAGGCGTGTCCGCGCCCAGCATGCGTGTGAGTTCGGCAGCGGTGCGATGTCCGTCGCACAGGATCAGTGCACGGCGCTGTCGCAGATCCAGGGAAACGCCGTGGGTAGCCAGCGCGTGGTGCGCGAGTTCGGTCTTGCGGGCGGGCACGGCGGACGACTTCCTGCGGCAGGGGTGCAGCATGGGCCGTCACGATGAAACGCCTATGACACCCGCTTTCACCCCCGGCCCACGTCGTGTTCACGCGGCCGCGCTAGTCTCGCGCCGGTCATCTTCCAAGGAGTTGTCGCATGCATTTCAATCGCGCCCTGCCGGCCATCGCCGTGCTGTCCCTTGCACTCGCCGCGTGCCAACGCGACGCACCGCCCGCCGATCCGGCAGCGCCTGCAGCGTCCGCGCCGGCCACGTCCGCTGCGTCCGCGCCGCAGCCGCAGGCCGGCGATCAGCCCGAGGCACACGTGCCGCCGGCCAATGCCATGGGTACGAACAGGCCCGAGGTCGTCGACGGCGTCGTGACGTTCCAGGGCTTCGGTCCTGCCGCGTTCGGCAGCGATGCCGAACAGGTGCGCATGGCCTGGGGCAATGATCTCGGCGATGCGACACCGTCGGAGCCGGGTGGCTGCTATTTCCTGACGCCGCCGCCGATGGGTACCGCGCCGTTCGACATCGGTTTCATGATCGAAGGCGACCGCTTCTCGCGCATCGATGTCGGCAACGATGGCTACACCGCGCCGGGCGGCGGCAAGGTCGGCATGGAACGCGCGGAGATCGAACGCCTGTATGCGGGACGCGTCGAAGCCTCCCCGCACAAATACGAAGCAGGCGCCCACACGCTGCGCGTGACCGATGCCGAGGGCGGCACGTCCGCGCTGGTGTTCGAGACCGACGCGGCCGGCAAGGTCACCGGCTGGCGGATTGGTGTGCCGCCGCAGGTCGACTACGTCGAACGCTGCGGCTGATGCGAGAGGACCCGGGCCGCATCGCGGCCCGGGTCATTTGCCCTCGGTCGGCGCCGGATCGTCGCGGTCGACCATGCGCTCGTCCGCATCCGGCGTACGCTCGGGATGTGGAGGACGGTCGTCCATCAGCGACAGCGCTGCACGCGACATCAGGTGCGCGCTGATCGGCGCGGTCAGGAACAGGAACACCGTGATCAGCAGTTCGCGCGGGTGGACGCCGCTGCCGTTGACCGCGTGATAGATGATCGACGCGAACAGGATGCAGCCCACGCCGAGCGTGCTGGCCTTGGCCGGCCCGTGCACGCGGCGGAAGAAGTCGGAGAGCTTCACCACGGCGACGCCGCCGAGCAGGGTGAAGAAGCAGCCGACGACCAGCAGGAAGACGATGATCACCTCGAAGACGATGCTCATTCGACGATGTCCCGGCGGATGACGTACTTGCTGAGTACCACGGTGCCGACGAAGCCGAGCATCGCGATGATCAGCGCGGCCTCGAAGTAGACCTCGGTGTCGAGCAGCATGCCGAACAGGATCAGCTGAGCGATGGCGCTGACATACAGCGTATCGAGGGCAAGGATGCGATCGGGCGACGTGGGCCCGCGCAGCAGTCGCCACAGGGCCATCAGCATGGCTAGGCCCACCGCGTGCATGCCGACGATGATGACGATGTCGATCATGGAAATATCTCCCGCAACGGCGCTTCGTAGCGCGTCTTGACCTCGGCGATGAGTGCTGCCGGATCGTCGGTGCTCAGGCAGTGCACCAGCAGGTGCTTGCGGTCCTCCGAGAGTTCGGCGGACACGGTGCCCGGGGTCAGCGTGATCACGCTGGTCAGCGCGGAGATGCCGTGGATGTTGGTCAGGTCCAGCGGGATCCACACGAACTGCGAGTTGAGCCGCGACTCGGGGCCGAGCACCTGCAGGGCCACGGTGATGTTGGCCACCAGGATGTCCCACAGCAGGCGGCCGATCAGGCGGAAGCCACCGCGCAGACGGCCCAGCTGCGCGAACTCGCGCTCCAGGCGCGCGGCGATCAGCGGCATCAGCCAGGCCAGCAGCAGGGCCATGACGACATTGCCGGGCCCGTAGTCTTCGGCCATCAGCAGCCAGAACAGGAAGACCGTCAGGCTTTGCGGGATCGAGGGCAGCAGACGACGTTTCATCGTGAGGGCTCCCGGAGCACGGGCGTTGCGTCGCGCAGGTGCTGGATGTAGTCGCCGGTCTGCAGCAACTGGCTGGCGGCCGCCTCGGTGTAGCGCAGCACCGGGCCGGCGAAGATCGTCAGCACGATGCCGTAACCGAGCAGCAGCACGACCGCGCCCAGTTCGCTGCGACGGATGGGCGGGGTCTCGACGTCCTCGGGCACCGGGTCGACGCGCCAGAACAGGCGGGTGCCGCTGCGCGACAGGCCGATCACCACCATCAGGCTGCTGCCGAGGATGGCCGCCCAGATCCAGCCGATCACCGCCTCGGGCACCGAGTTGAGCAGTTGCAGCTTGCCGATGAAGCCCGACAGCGGCGGCAGGCCGCTGGCCGAGACCGCCGCGATCAGGAACAGCATCGCCGGCACGGTCTTGCCGGGCATCGAGGCAATCGGGATCAGGAAGTCACCGGTGTTGCCGCGATGGCGCTGGATGATGTCGGCCAGCAGGAACAGCGCGGCCGTGACGAAGACGCTGTGCGGCAGGTAGTACAGCCCTGCCGAGATCGCGCCGGCATTGCCCAGCGAGAACGCCACGAACAGCGTGCCCGCCGACAGCAGCACGAGATAGGCCACGCCGATACGCAACCGCGGCGCGCCGACCACGCCCAGCGCGGCAAGCACCATCGTCGCCGCGCCCAGTGGCAACAGCCAGTCCCACGCGTAGTTCGCCAGCGGTCCCGCATCGGCGCCGAACATCAGCGTGTAGATGCGCAGCACGGCGTACAGGCCGACCTTGGTCATGATCGTAAACAGCGCGGCGACCGCGGCCGGCGCGCGCGCATACGCTTCCGGCAGCCACAGATACAGCGGCAGCAGCGCCGCCTTGGCGCAGAACACCAGCAGCAGCAGGCCTGCGCCGGCCTGCAACAGCAGCACATGCTCGGGCGGCGCGGCGGCAATGCGCGTCGCCATCTCGGCCATGTTGAGCGTGCCGAGCATCCCGTACAGCAGGCCCAGCGCCAGCAGGAACACGGTCGAAGCGGCGACGTTGAACACCACGTAATGCATGCCGGCCTTGATGCGCGCGCCGCGTCCGCCACTTAGCAGCAGGCCGTAGGACGCGATCAGCATGACCTCGAAGAACACGAACAGATTGAACAGATCGCCGGTCAGGAATGCACCGTTGAGACCGGCCAGCTGCATCTGGAACAGTGCATGGAAATGCAGCGCGCGCTTGTCCCAGCCAGCGGTGGCGTAGAGCAGGGTGGGGATGGCCAGCAGCGCGGTCGTCAGCACCATCATGGCCGACAGTCGGTCGACCATCAGCGCAATACCCAGGCGCGCCGGCCAATCGCCGAGCAGGTACACCACCAGGCCCTCGCGCTGGACCTGCAGCAGCAGCGCGATGCTGGCCACCAGCAACGCAGCGATGCCGACCCAGGCCCACAGGCGCAGGATCGACGTGCGGTGGCGGCGCTCGAGCAACAGCAGCAGTGCGCCAGTGACCAGCGGAATCAGCACGGGTGCGATCGTCAGATGATTCATCGCGGATCCCCCCGCTGGTCGTCGGGTTCCTGACCATCGACATGGTCGGTATGCAGGTCCGCGTGTTCGCGCATCGCCACCACCACCGCGATCGCCGTCATCGCGAACGCGATGACGATCGCCGTCAGCACCAGCGCCTGCGGCAGCGGATCGCTGTAATTGGCCAGGGTCTGGGTGACGCCGTCGCGCAGCACCGGCGGCTTGCCCACCACCGGCCGGCCAGCCGAGAAGATCAGCAGGTTGGTCGCGTACGAGAGCAGCGTCAGTCCGAGGATCACGTCGAATGTGCGTGCGCGCAGCAGCAGGTAGACGCCCGAAGCGGCGAGCACGCCGATGGCGCTTGCGATTGCGAATTCCATCAGCGCACTCCCTCGTCGACCTTGCGATGGCGGACCGTGCCCATCGTCGACAGCATTAACAACGTGCCGGCGAACACCACCACGTACACACCGGTATCGAAGACCAGCGCACTGGCGAGTGGCAGCAGGCCCACCAGCGGTAGCTCCAGATCGATGTGACCACTGGTCAGGAACGGCACGCCGAACCACCACGAACCGACGCCGCCGAGCACCGCGAGCAGCAGGCCGATCGCGATGCCGCGCAGGTAATCGAAGCCGAACGTCGCCTCGACCGCGCGCGCGCCCTGCAGCACGTACTTCACCAGCACGGGCACGGCGAATACGAGACCGGCGATGAAGCCGCCACCCGGTGCGTTGTGGCCACGCAGGAACAGGTAGATCGACACCGTCAGCACCAGCGGGAACAGCAGCTGGGTGAGATCAGCCGCGATGGGCAGCTGCACCGGCGGACCAGGCATCACTTCATCGGGTTTCAGGCGCGCCCAGCGCAGCAGCGCATGGACCACCAGCGCGGCCACACCGAACACGGTGATCTCGCCAAACGTATCGAACCCGCGGAAGTCGACCAGGATCACGTTGACCACGTTGCGGCCGTAGGCCTCGGGCAGCGAACGCACCAGCAGTTCGCTGGAGATCGTGTCGGCCGGCGTCAGCATCATCGCGTAGGCCAGGCAGGCGAGGCCGCCACCAGCCATGACCGAGATGCCGACATCACGCAGCTTGCGCAGCGGGCGTCGCGAGACTTTCGACTGCTTGGGCAGATAGTTCAGCGCCATCATCATCAGCGCGATCGTCACCATCTCGACCAGCAACTGGGTCAGTGCCAGGTCCGGCGCCGACAGATAGACGAAGACCAGACTGACTGCCAGACCCACGCCACCGATGACGATCAGCGCCGTCAGACGTTTGCCGTGGACGATCACCGTGCCGATGGTGGCCGATACCAGCAGCGCCCACAGGATCCAGCCCACGATGGGCATCAACTGCGGCGGGCCGGCCTGGGTCAGCATCGCGCCGAGGTTGCCCACCAGCGGCCAGCCGGCCACCAGCAGGCCCACCACCAGCAGGCCGAACAGGCTGCGCTGCAGGCTGCCGTTGGCCACGCGCTCGGTAAAGCGGCGGGCCAGCGCGAACAGCGCTTCGATATTGAGGTGGAACACGTTGCGGCCGATCGAACGCGACACCACCGCGTGGAAGTCCAGCAGCCAGCGCAAGCCGAAGTACAGCGCCACGCCGAATACCAGGCTGGCGATGCTCATCATCAGCGGCAGGTTGAAGCCGTGCCACACCGCGAGGCTGAACTCCGGCGCGGCGTCGCCGAGCGTGCCGCGCACCATCGTGTGCAACACCGGGCCGATGGTCAGCGCCGGAATCATGCCGACGATCACGCACAGGATGGCCAGCACGCCGACCGGAATCCGCATCCAGCGCGGCGGCTCGTGCGGCACCACGTCGAGCGCGCGCGGGCCCTTGCCGAAGAACGTGTCGTGCACGAACCGCAGGCTGTAGGCGATGCCGAAGATACCCGCCAGCAACGCCGCGACGCTGATCACCAGACGCATCGTGCCGTGGCCACCGATCTCCAGCGCTTCGGCAAAGAACATTTCCTTCGACAGGAAGCCGTTGAGTAACGGAATGCCGGCCATCGCCAACGACGCGACGATCGCCAGCGCGCTGGTCATCGGCATGTAGCGTCTGAGATTGCCCAGCCGGCGCATGTCGCGCGTGCCGGTCTCGTGGTCGATGATGCCCGCGGCCATGAACAGCGAGGCCTTGAATGTGGCGTGGTTGAGGATGTGGAACAGCGCCGCGACCACGGCCATGTCGGTCGACAGGCCGAACAGCAGCGTGATCAGGCCCAGGTGGGAAATCGTCGAATACGCCAGCAGGCCCTTGAGGTCGTGCTGGAAGATCGCGAACCACGCGCCGATCAGCAGCGTGGTCGCGCCGACGCCGCTGACCACATAGAAGAACAGGTCGGTGCCGGCCAGCGCCGGGTGCAGCCGCGCCAGCAGGAATACGCCGGCCTTCACCATCGTCGCGGAATGCAGATACGCCGAGACAGGTGTCGGCGCGGCCATCGCGTGCGGCAGCCAGAAGTGGAACGGGAACTGCGCGCTCTTGGTGAAGATGCCCAGCAGCACCAGACCCAGCGCCCACGGATACAGATGGCTGCCGCGGATCAGATCGCCCGAGGCCAGCACCACGTCGAGGTCGTAGCTGCCGACAATGCGGCCGATCAGCAACACGCCGCCGAGCAGCGCCAGACCGCCCATGCCGGTGATCGTCAGCGCCATGCGCGCGCCTTGGCGCGCGTCCTGACGGTGCGACCAGAAACCGATCAGCAGGAATGAACTGATCGAGGTCAGTTCCCAGAACACGGCCAGCAACAGCAGGTTGCCGGCAATCACCATGCCCAGCATCGCGCCCATGAAGAGCAGCAGATAGGTGAAGAAGCGGCGCGGACTGTCCTTGGCCGACAAGTAATAGTGGCCGTAGATCACCACCAGTCCGCCGATGCCCAGCACCATCGTCGCGAAGGTCCACGCCAGTCCATCCAGGCGCAGGCTGAAATCCAGCCCGGCTTCCGGGATCCAGGCGTACTGCGTTTTCAGGATCGTGCCGTCGAACACGTCGCCGGCCAACAGGCCCAAGATGCCCAGACCCAGCAACGGTACGAGGCCGGCCAGCCAGGCAGTAGTACGGCGTGACACATTCGCAGACAGCGCTACAACGAGCGCCAGCGCGAAGGGCAGGGCCAAGAGAAGTTCGAGCATCGGGCTCCTTGTGGAGGCAGGTCGGCCAGTCGGCCGGCGGGTCACGCAAGGGCCGAGCAGTCTAACCGATGCCTGTCGACGGCGCGTGCTCGCGGCTCGATATGCTATGTCCCATGACGTCGACTTCTACTCCTACACGCCCGCATGCGCGCCGTGCACTGGTCTTCGGTGCCAGCGGTGCGATCGGCGCCGCGCTGCTGGCGCGGCTGCTCGGGTCCGGCTGGGCAGTCGATGCGTTGTCGCGAACGGCGCGCCCCGAACAGTCCCGGGTGCGTTGGCACGTCGGTGCGTTCGACGCGACGCCCGCCACCCTGCCGGGGCAGGTCGATGCGATCTTCAGCTGCGGTCCGCTGGACCGGTTTTCGCTCTGGTATGCGAATGCGACGATCGATTGCCCGCGCATCGTCGCGTTCGGGTCGACCAGTGATGCGACCAAGCAGGCGGCAGCGGACGCCGGTGAGCGCGAGCTCGCGATGCGTTTGCGCACGTCCGGCGAGCGCGTGTTTGCCGCGGCACAGGCGCGTTGCGCGGCGGCGACGCTGCTGCGGCCCACGCTGGTCTATGGGAGTGGACGTGACCGGAACCTCAGCCTGATCGTCGCGCTGGCGCGGCGTAGCGGCGTGTTCGTGCTGCCGGCCGATGCGCGCGGTCGGCGCCAGCCGGTGCATGTCGAGGATCTCGCGACGGCGGCGCAGGCGGCTGTCGACGCGCCCGCCGCACATGGACGGGCCTTCGCATTACCGGGCGGGGAAACCCTCGACTACCGCACGATGGTCGCGCGCACGCTGGCCTGCCTGCAGCCCGCGCCGCGGCTGCTGGTGCTGCCGGGCGTGTTGTTCGATGCGGCGCTGTGGGTGGCGCATCGGGCCGGTCGCCTGCACGGTCTGCCGCCGGGCGCCGTGGCGCGCATGCGCGAGGATCTGGTGTTCGATGCCGCGCCTGCGCGGACGGCGTTCGGCTATGCGCCGCGGGCGTTCCGACCCGAACCCGCGATGTTCGGCGCCGACTGACGCGCGCTGGCGCGTCCGGATCTGATCACGGCCCCGCCATCGGTTCCTCGACCAGCTTGCGCGACTTCTGCAGCGCACGTAGCGAAACCACCAGCACACCACCGAGCACCATCGCCCCACCGATCCACAACCGCGGCCCTGGCCGGTCGCCCCAGAACGCGACGCCCAGACCGATTGCCATCACCGGTACCAGCAGCAGCCACGGCGTGACCATCGCGACCGGATAGCGCTGCATCAGCACGTAGTACAGGCCGTGGCCGAGCAGCGAGGACACGAACGCCGCGTAGACCGCGCCGCCCCAGCCGGCCCAACCGGCCTGGCCCAGCTGGTCGAAGCCGCCCGGCTCGAACAGCACGCTCAGCAGCAACAGCGGAAGCACGCTGAAGACCGCGGTCCAGCCCTGCATGTTCCACATGTCGACATTGCGCAGGCGCTTCATCAGCACCGTGCCGATCGCGAGCATCGCAGCCGATGCCAGCATCGTCAGCAGCGCGGCCGGATTGGCCAGCACCACCGGATCGAAGCCCAGCACCAGCACGCCGCAGAAGCTCACGCCGATCGCCAGACCCGTGCGCCAGGCGAAGCGCTCGCCCAGCACCGCCCAGGCCAGCAGCGCGGTCATCGGGATGTAGCTTTGCATGACGATCGCCGGCGACGACAGGTCGGTCGACAGTCGCAGCGCCAGGAAGCTCAGGCCGAAATGCAGCACGCCAATGCACAGGCACACCGCGATCAGCCGCGGCCATTGCCCGGGCGCCGGCGGCCGCAGCAGCCACACCAGCGGCAGCGCCAGCATCGCGAAGCGCACCGCTGTGAAGAGAAACGGGGGAATCTCGCGCAGCGCGTTGGCCGAGACGAGGAAGTTCAGCGCCCAGGCGATACAGACCACGAGGACAAGGACAAGATCGCGGGGCGACACGGCGGGCACCGGTGGGTGGGCGCGCAAGCATCGCACGTCCGCCAAGGTCGTCCGGGCGCGACGGTTGGTGCGCGCGCGTCAGTAGCGCCAGCCGAGCCTGCGATACAGCTTCGACAACACCCAGGCCGGGCCGATCAGCAGATACACCAGGTCGGTCAGGAAGCTGGGCTTCTGGCCTTCGATCTTGTGACCGACGAACTGGGCGATCCATGCGATCACGAACACCGCGATCGCCAGGAACAGCAGGTGTTGCGTGCCGAGCCACTGGTGCAGTGCCCAGGTCAACGCGCCCAGCAGCAGGAACACCGCGAGCATGCCGAAGCCGAGCGAACGCGACGCGCGCTGGTAGAAACGCCAGGCGCCGAACATCGCCAGGCCCGCCCAGATGCCGGGCTTGAAGAGCGTGCCGGTGGGGATGCACCACAACAACGCGATCACGCTCCACAGGATCGCCGGGACCGCGAACACGTGGATCCACTGGTTGGTGTCGCTGCGGTGATCGGCCGAGTAGCTGGCGAACCAGCGGTCGATCGCGCGCCGCTGTGTGCCGTCTTGAGCTGCGTCCATGTCCATCCGCCCCTCCCGAGGGTCTATCCGGTCGTGTCGGTGACTAGGGTACGCCTGCGATCGGCTGTCCGAAGCTCAGTGCGTTGCCGCTGGGGTCGACGATCCTGAAATCGCGCATGCCGTAGGGGCGGTCGCCGATCGGAACACGCACCTCCACCCCCGCGCACGTCAATGCGTCATACCACGCGTCGATATCCGACACGCTCAGATAGATCTGTGCGGCGCCCGGTGTGCTGGAGTCGGCGCGCTGGGTGAGCATGATCTCGACACCGTCGCGGCAGACCGAGGCGATGTGCGGGGGTTCGCCCCAGGACCAGGCCAGATCGAAGCCGAGTGTCCGCACGTAGAAATCCAGCGAGGCGGCCAGATCGTCCACCGTGAAAACGGGCGACACCGATTCGATCTGCATGGGCAGTCTGTCCAAGAGAAATGACAGCCTTCGAGCGGACCTGCAATGGAGCCCGCCGGAGCGGGCTCAGTCGACGGAGATGTCCGCCAGCTTCTGCAGCGCCTCGGCATAGCGCGCGCGGGTGCGCTCGATGACTTCGGCCGGCAGCGTCGGGCCGGGCGCGGTCTTGTCCCAGTCCGTGGTTTCCAGATAGTCGCGGACGATCTGCTTGTCGTAGCTCGGCGGGCTGGTGCCCACTTCGTACGCGTCGGCCGGCCAGTAGCGTGACGAATCCGGGGTCAGTACCTCGTCCATGACGTAGAGGCGACCGTCGGCATCGGTGCCGAACTCGAACTTGGTGTCGGCCAGGATGATGCCGCGCTCGGCGGCATAGGCGGCGGCGAACGTGTACAGACGCAGTGTGGCCTCGCGCACCTGCTCGGCGAGATCGGCGCCGATGATGCGGACCATCGTGTCGAAATCGATGTTCTCGTCGTGGTCGCCGACGGCGGCCTTGGTCGACGGGGTGAAGATCGGCTGGGGCAGGCGTTCGGCCTGGCGCAGGCCGTCGGGCAGGGCAATGCCGCTGACGCGACCGGTGCGCTGGTAGTCCTTCCAGCCGCTGCCGATCAGATAGCCGCGTGCGATCGCCTCGACCGGCACCGGCTTGAGCTTTCTGGTCACCACGGCGCGCTTGGCATACAGCGCAGGGTCGACGCCCTCGGGCAGCACGCTGGCGACGTCGATGCCGGTCAGGTGATTGGGCATCAACGCGGCGGTCTGTTCGAACCAGAAATTGCTGATCTGGCAGAGCATCTCGCCCTTGCCGGGAATCGGATCGGGCAGCACCACGTCGAACGCGCTCAGGCGGTCGGTCGCGACGATCAGCAAACGCTCGTCGCCGAGGTCGAATACGTCGCGGACCTTGCCGCGGTGACGCAGGTGGAGGCCGGGGAGGTTCGCTTCGAGCAGGGTCGTCGACACGGTTGACATTCCGGGTGGATCGCAAGCGGCCGGCAAGTGTAGTGCGAACCGCAGCGTGTTGCAGTGAGCCGCGCACGCCCCTACGACAGTCGAAGACAGCGCGGCCGGCTACACTGTCGACCATGCAACGCTGGTACGGAAAACTGCTGGGCTTCATCGCCGGATGGCTGCTGCTGCGCCACCCGGCCGGCGGCGTGATCGGCGCCGTCATCGGCCATGCCTTCGACGCCGGCTGGCTCGCGCCGCGTCGTTACAAGGACCATCAAGTGTTCGGACTCGGGCCGGAAGCGACGCGCGAAGAGATCGATCAGGCCTACCGCAAGCTGATCTCGCAGTACCACCCGGACCGTGTCGCTGGCGCTGCGCCGGAACTGCGCGCCCAGGCCGAGGCGCGCGCCGCCGAGCTCAACGCCGCCTACGACCGTCTGCGTCGCGGCCGCGACGGCCGCAAGACCCGCCGCTGACGCGTTTGCGCGTTCATCGCCGATCGCAGTGTCGCGCGATCGCAGCACACAAAAAAAGAAGCCGGCTTGCGCCGGCTTCTTCGTGTGGCAATCAATCAGGCGCGATGGATCAGAAGCGCCAGCTGACCGTGGCGCGCGCGGCGCCGTAGTCGAAGTCCTTGTCGCTGCGGCGCATATCGGTACCCGCCGGGTTGACGATCAGGAAGGGATTGGTCGCAGGCGCGGTGCCCGGACCCGTGCGCACGCGCTGGTCGTCGGCTTCCAGGCTCGTGAACAGGTATTCCAGACCGACCGAGACGTTCTCGCCGAGCTTGCGCTCATAGCCTACGCCGGCCTGCCAGCCGAAGCCGGAGGTGTCGCCGTTGGTGGTGAACGAGTTGGCGCCATTGCTGGTGGTGAACTCGTTGTCGATCTTGGCGTGCGCCATACCGCCAGTCAGGTAGACCAGGTTCGCCGAGTCGGCGCCGAACGCATAACCCGAACGCAGACGCAGGGCGGCCACGCGATCGACCTTGCGGAACATCGTGTAGTAGGCCGGCGTGGTGCTGAAAGCAGTCACGGCATCACGGACGTCATTCGCGCCGTATTCGCCGACGACGCCGAACACCCAGCTGCCCATCTGCCAGTCGTAACCGCCACGCACGCCATAGTCGGCGCCGCCCTTGTTCTCGGAGCAGCCGGCGGCTGGGGTTGCACCCTGGCCTGCGCCATTGCAGAACCCGGGCGAGAACGCGTCAGCGCCAGCGCCGGTGCGCACGGTGTCGCCGTACACGCGATCGAGATTGGTGTCGAAGACGAAGCGGTCGTCGCTGTTGTCTTCGGGGCTGTCCACGACGCCGCCGTACAGACCGACGTAGCCGCCGGTCCAGGTGTCGTCGGTGGACTGGGCAAATGCGGCGCCGGTGCTGGCGGCGAGCAGCGCGATGCTGGCGGATGCGGCGTGGATCATTTTCATGGGGTAGCTCTCCATTCTTGTTTTTGCCGGCCGAACTCTGTCGACACGGTGCGGGGCACGGTCACCGGGGGAAGTGGCCGCGCGAGAGTGATACGCAGGCGAGCGTGAATCGGGATGCATGCACGCATCAAAAAAATGAATGAATGCGCTCGCTCAATTCAGGCGGCCGCGTGCGCAGGCTGCGCGCTCCGGCAGGTCGATGGGTTCGCCGCCCCTTAGAATGTCGCCCTGCGGCCGTCAGGCCACGCCCACTTCACGACCTGGAATTGCACATGCAGCCCGCCGTCATCGCGCCATCGATCCTGTCCGCGAATTTCGCCCGCCTCGGCGAGGAGGTCGACAACGTGCTCGCCGCCGGCACCGACTGGGTGCACTTCGATGTCATGGACAACCATTACGTACCGAACCTGACGATCGGCCCGATGATCTGCGAGGCGCTGCGCAAGCACGGCGTGACCGCACCGATCGACGTGCACCTGATGGTCGAGCCGGTCGACCGCATCGTGCCCGACTTCGCGAAGGCCGGCGCGTCGCTGATCAGCTTCCATCCCGAAGCCAGCCGCCACGTGCACCGCACGATCCAGCTGATCAAGGCCGAGGGCTGCCAGGCCGGTCTGGTGCTCAATCCGGCGACGCCGATCGAAGTGCTGGACTACGTGCTCGAGGATCTCGACATGGTGCTGCTGATGTCGGTCAATCCCGGCTTCGGCGGCCAGGCGTTCATCCCTTCGACGCTCGACAAGCTGCGCCAGGTGCGCGCGCGCATCGACGCGATCGGCAAGCCGATCCGGCTCGAGATCGATGGCGGCGTCAAGCCCGACAACATCGGCGAGATCGCCGCGGCAGGCGCCGACACCTTCGTCGCCGGCTCGGCGATCTTCGGCAAGCCCGACTACCGCGCCGTGGTCGACGCGATGCGCGCCGAAATCACCCGCGCGACTTCGCTGCGCGCGTGAGCGCGGATATCGTCACCTGCGACCTTTGCGACGCGCACCCGGATGCGGTGCGCGTGCTCGATCTGCCGCTGCGCGATTTCGGTGGATGCATCGGGTTCGCAGGCATCGTCAGCACCGTGCTCGCGCTGGAAGACAACTCGCGCGTGCGTGAGGCGGTGGCGGAGCCCGGCGCGGGCCGCGTGCTGGTGATCAACGGCGGCGGTTCGACGCGCCGTTCGATGTTCGGCGACGTGCTGGCCGAGCAAGCGGTCGCCAACGGCTGGGCCGGTGTGGTGGTGCATGGCGCGATCCGCGACAGCGTCGCGATCGGTCAGCTCGATCTGGGCGTCAAGGCGCTGGGCACGGTGCCGCTGAAGACCGAGAAGCGCGGCCAGGGTGTGCGCGATGTGCCGGTCACGTTTGGCGGCGTGACGATCCGGCCCGGCGCCTGGCTGGCCGCGGATGCGGACGGCGTTTTGGTGGCGGATCAACCGCTGGTCTGAGGCGCAATCTGTGGGCGTGCGCTTCCGCACGATGGATTGGTGGGCAGGAAATCCTGGCCTCGTCCGGCCTCACCCCACCGTCCGCGTTGCGGTCGGCGCTCCCCGCTCCCGCACAGTCGCGGGAGCAGGGCCTGTGGCGCGTCCGCCGCGCGGAAGTGCCTTGCTGCACTGGAGGCTGTCCTGCCTCCGCCCGTCGTCCCTGATATGGCCTCCGATGCTCCCGGCTGACGGTGACCGGCTGATGACACGCGTGAGGGCCGGTTAACGGCGATGCGCCGGGCATCCGCTACGCTCCGCGCCACCGCCATCACCCGCACGACAGCCCGCATGCCCGCACCGCTTTGGCGCCTGATCCTCAATGGCAAATCCGCGGGCGACGAGGCCGTGCGCACCGCGGTCGCCGCACTCCGCGCGCGGGGCGTCCACATCGACGTGCGGGTGACGTGGGAGGCCGGCGATGCCGAGCGCTATGCCGCCGAGGCGCTGGACGAGTCGGTCGATACGATCGTCGCCGCGGGTGGCGATGGCACGCTCAATGCCGTGGTCTCGGTGTTGGCTGCGCAGTCCGCCGATGCGGACGCGTTGCCGTCGCTGGCGCTGCTGCCGCTGGGCACCGCGAACGACTTCGCGACCGCTGCCGAACTTCCAGACCTCCCGGAAGAGGCGCTGACCCTGGCACTCGACCGGCCGGCCGTGCCGATCGACGTGCTGCGCATCGAAACCGACGAAGGCGTGCACTGGTGCGCGAATCTCGGCTCCGGCGGCTTCGGTACGCAGGTCACCGTGGAGACGCATGCCGGGCTGAAGAAAGTACTCGGCGGACTCGCGTACTTCATCACCGGCCTGTCGCGTCTCGGCCGCATCGAGCCGCTGCAGGCGCGGATCACCGGGCCGGATTTCGCTTGGGCTGGCGATTTCATCGCACTGGGCATCGGCAACGGCCGTCAGGCCGGTGGCGGGCAGGCCTTGTGTCCCGATGCCTGCATCGACGATGGCCTGATCGACGTCACCATCGTCCCGGAGCTCGAGGGCGAACTGGTCAATACGCTGCGCACCGCACTGACCGAAGGCAAGGTCGCCGCGCTCGATCAGGTGGCCGTGCGCACGCAGCTGAGAGAACTGGTGGTCGAATCCGACACCCCACTGGTGCTCAACCTCGATGGCGAGCCCGCGAGCGCGCGGCGGTTCGCGATCACCTGCCAGCCCGGACGCCTGCGGTTGCACCTGCCGAAGGACTGCCCGCTGCTTGTGGCGTCGCCGCACCCGACCGTCTGAGGCTGTCGCGCGTTCGTGGCCGAGCCGCTACAGTAGCCGCCATGCACGCGTCTGCCCTCCCGCATTTCCGTTTGCCCGACGCCGGCTGGCGATGGTGGCGTACTGCCTCCATCGCCCCCGTTCGTCCGACTGTCCAGGAAATGCCGCGTGATCACGCACACCGAGTTCCAGCACTACGCCGCTGAAGGCCACACCCACGTTCCGGTGGTCCGCGAGGTCCTGAGCGACCTCGATACACCGCTCTCGGTCTATCTCAAGCTCGCTGACGGCCCGCACACCTATCTGTTCGAATCGGTGGAAGGTGGCGAACGCTTCGGCCGCTATTCGATCATTGGTCTGCCCGCAGAACGCGTGTACGCGTTCCACGGCCACACGCTGACGGTCCGCGAGCACGGCCAGGTCATCGAGACGCGCGAGGTCGAGGATCCGTTCGCCGAAGTCGAGCGTCTGCGCACCGCGCATTCGGTGCCGCAGATCGAAGGCTTGCCGGGTTTCACCGGCGGTCTGGTCGGCTGGTTCGGCTTCGAATGCATCGAGTACATCGAACCGCGTCTGCGCAGCGGTCAGCGTGCAGACGTGCGCGACGAGCTCGGTACGCCCGACATCCTGCTGATGCTGAGCACCGAGGTCGCGGTGTTCGACAACCTCAAAGGCCGCTTGTATCTCGTGGTCCACGCCGACACGCGTGAACCGCAGGCCTGGCTGCGCGCGAACCGCCGTCTCGATGCGCTGACGCATCGCCTGCGTCAGGGCGGCGCCGGGTATCCGGAAACGCTGCAGCCGGCTGCGCTCGACGAATCCGATTTCGTGTCCGGCTTCACCCGCGAGGGCTTCATCGAAGCCGTCGCGAAGACCAAGGAATTCATTGCCGCCGGCGACGCCTTCCAGGTCGTGCTGTCGCAACGCATGTCGGTGCCGTTCCAGGCGCGCCCGGTCGACGTCTATCGCGCGCTGCGCGCGCTGAATCCGTCGCCGTACATGTATTTCCTCGATGTCGGCGGCACCCAGGTCGTGGGTTCGTCGCCGGAAATCCTTGTGCGATTGAAGGACGGCGAAGTCACCGTGCGCCCGATCGCCGGCACGCGTCCGCGCGGCGAGACGCCGGCGCAGGATCAGGCGCTCGAGGCCGAACTGCTGGCCGATCCCAAAGAGCGCGCCGAGCATCTGATGCTGATCGACTTGGGCCGCAACGATGTCGGCCACGTCTCGAGCGCGGGCACGGTCGAGGTCGGCGAGCGCTTCGTCATCGAACGCTACAGCCACGTCATGCACATCGTCAGCGAAGTCACCGGCCGCCTGAAGGACGGATTGAGCTACGCCGACGTGCTGCGCGCGACGTTCCCCGCGGGCACCGTCAGCGGCGCGCCGAAAGTGCGCGCGCTGGAGATCATCCGCAGCCTCGAGCCGGTCAAGCGCAACGTCTATTCGGGCGCGGTCGGCTACATCGGCTGGCACGGCGACGCCGACACCGCGATCGCGATCCGCACTGCGGTGATTCAGGACGGCCGCCTCTACGTGCAGGCCGGTGCCGGCATCGTCTACGACTCGGATCCCGAAATGGAATGGGCCGAAACCATGAACAAGGGCCGCGCATTGTTCCGCGCGGTCGCGCAGGCGGCGAAGGGATTGTGATGCGACGCGCCGATTCTTCTTTCAACGCCCGATCTGCCGGAACCGCCCGATGCTGTTGATGATCGACAACTACGACAGCTTCACCTGGAACCTCGTGCAGTATCTGCAGACGCTGGGTGCCGAGGTGCGGGTGGAGCGCAACGACGCGTTGACCGTCGATGCGATCGCGAAACTCGCGCCCGAGCGCATCGTGATCTCGCCCGGCCCGTGTACGCCGAACGAAGCCGGCGTGTCGCTGGAGCTGATCGAACGCCTCGGAGCGACGACGCCGATCCTCGGCGTGTGTCTCGGTCACCAGGGCATCGGCCAGGCCTACGGCGGCAAGGTCATCCGCGCGCAGCGGATCATGCACGGCAAGACCTCGGCGATCCGCCATGAAGGCCTTGGTGTGTTCGCCGGCCTGCCGGACGGGTACGAGGCCACGCGCTACCACTCGCTGGTCGTCGAGCAGTCGTCGCTGCCGGACTGTCTCGAAGTCACTGCGTGGACCGAGAACGACGACGGCAGTCGCGAGGAAATCATGGGCCTGCGCCATCGCACGCATCCGGTCGAAGGCGTGCAGTTCCATCCCGAGTCGATCCTGACCGAGCATGGACATGCGCTGCTGAAGAATTTTCTCGAGCGCTGAAGCCTTCGACCGTCATCCCGGCGAACGCCGGGATCCAGCGACTTGAAGCCGGCACGGAAGACACTGGATCCCGGCGTTCGCCGGGATGACGCATCATCAAGATTCGCTGTTACGAACCATCGGTCTCCCCATGCCCATCACCCCCCACGAAGCCCTGCAACGCACCATCGAGCACCGCGAGATCTTCCGCGACGAGATGGTTGAACTGATGCGCCAGATCATGCGCGGCGAAGTGTCGCCGCTGATGACCGCGGCGATCCTGTCCGGTCTGCGGGTCAAGAAGGAAACCGTCGACGAGATCGCGGGCGCGGCGCAGGTGATGCGCGAGTTTGCGTTGCCGGTGCCGGTCGCCGATGCGGATCGCGCGCATCTTGTTGACATCGTCGGCACCGGCGGCGACGGCGCTCACACGTTCAACATCTCGACGGCGAGCATGTTCGTCGTCGCCGCGGCCGGCGCGAAGGTGGCCAAGCACGGCAACCGCAGCGTGTCGTCGAAATCAGGCAGCGCGGACGTGCTCGAAGCGCTCGGCGCGCGCATCGATCTGCAGCCGGATGACGTCGCGCGCTGCATCGCGGCGACCGGCATCGGCTTCATGTTCGCGCCAGTGCACCACCCGGCGATGCAGGCGGTCGCGCCGGTACGCCGCGAAATGGGCGTACGCACGATCTTTAATATTCTCGGTCCGCTGACCAATCCGGCCGGTGCGCCGAACATTCTGATGGGCGTCTTCCATCCCGATCTCGTCGGCATCCAGGTGCGCGTACTGCGCGAACTCGGCGCGCAGCGCGCGCTGGTGGTCTGGGGCCGCGACGGCATGGACGAGATCTCGCTGGGTGCCGGCACGCTGGTCGGCGAGTTGCGTGACGGCGAGGTGCGCGAATACGAGATCCACCCGGAGGATTTCGGCATCGCGATGGCCGCCAGCCGCAATCTGCGTGTCGAGAACGCCGACGAGTCGAAGGCGCTGGTGCGCCAGGCGCTCGACGGCACGGCTGGCCTGGCCCAGGACATCGTGTGTCTCAACGCGGGCGCAGCGCTGTACGTGGCCGGGGTGTCGGCGTCGATCGCGGAGGGCGTCGAGCGCGCACGCGCGACCGTGGCATCGGGCGCGGCGCTGCAGCGTCTTGAGGCCTTCGTCGCAGAAACGCAGTCGCCTGGCAGTTGAATCGCCGCGTTGCGGTTCCCTGCGCTACGACTGGGGGTTATGCTGAATAGGCCGCACGGATGCTGCCCCTCCGGTTGAAAAAGCGATCCCTGCATGCGTCATCCCGCATTACCCCGTCCGCCGTATCACGTCGCGATCCTCCGCTACCGCCGCAATGGCGAGGACCCGGCGGGCTACGACGAAGCGTTGCGCGACATTTTTGAAATGGTGCAGCTGCAGCCCGGGTTTCTCGGCATGGAATCGGTCGATGGTGCAGGCGGCGAAGGCGTCACCCTGAGCTACTGGACCGACGAGGCCTCGATTCGCGCCTGGCGTGCGCAGGACGGTCCGGGCGTGAGCCGCGAGAAGGACCGGCGCGGCTGGTACACGCACTACGCCTTGCAGATTGCGCGCGTCGAACGCGCCTACGAGTGGTCGCGCGCCGAGACCGACGGCGCGGACGCGCCGGAGACCGCGTTCTCCATCTGAAGGTCCTGCGCACCGTCGCCTGCGTTATCGTGGGCGGCCTTTCCAGACCGGCGCGCTGCGCTGGCCCATGGTGCAGATCTTGAACGACGTCCTGCAGCGCATCCTGGCGCGCAAACACGAAGAAGTCGCGGCACGTCGTGCCGCGTTGCCGCTGGCCGACATCGCCGCACGCGCCGCCGCTGCGCCGCCGGTGCGCGGCTTCGCGGCCGCGATCGAAGCGAAGATCGCCGCCGGCCAGGCCGCGGTGATCGCCGAAGTCAAGAAGGCCAGCCCCTCCCAAGGTGTGATCCGCGCCGACTTCCAGCCGGCCGAGATCGCGCGCAGCTACGCGGCCGGCGGCGCGGCCTGTCTGTCGGTGCTGACCGACATCGACTTCTTCCAGGGCGCGGACGACTACCTCGTCCAGGCGCGTGCCGCGTGCGCGTTGCCGGTGCTGCGCAAGGACTTCATCGTCGATCCCTGGCAGGTGTACGAGGCGCGTGCGCTCGGCGCGGACTGCGTGTTGTTGATCGTCGCCGCGCTCGACGACCGGCAGCTGGTCGAAATCGCCGAACTGGCGATGTCGATCGATCTCGACGTGCTGGTGGAGGTGCACGACATCGACGAACTCGAGCGCGCGCTGCAGGTGCCGGCGCCGCTGCTGGGGATCAACAACCGCAGCCTGCGCTCGTTCGAAGTCTCACTCGACACGACCTTGTCGTTGCAGAGTGCGGTGCCGCGTGATCGTCGTCTGGTGACCGAGAGCGGTATCCATACCGTCGCCGATGTCGCGCGCATGCGCGAGGCTGGTATCGATGCGTTTCTGGTCGGTGAAGCCTTCATGCGCGAACCCGATCCGGGCACCGCATTGCGCACGCTGTTCGCGATGCCGGGCGCGCCGACGGCCGACAGCCGCCCCGTGGCCGACATCTCGGCGATCGCCATCGCCGCGGCGACCACGCCGGCGCCGGTCGAGGCCGATACCGCAAGCGCCGACACCGGCACGCCGGTCGTCGCCCAGTTGCTCAAGGACACCGCCGCCAACGACACCGTGCGGACCGTGGTCTTCGATTTCGATCACACGCTCTACGACGGTGACTCGGGCACTGATCTGTTCCGCTGGCTGATCACCCGCAGCGTCTGGCGCACTGCGCTGGCGTGTCTGGCTGCGCCGGTGCTGGGGCCGATGATCGCGTGCCTGCCCACGCGCCGTTACGGCATTTCCGGGTTCGTGTGGATCGGCACCTTCGGCCTGCACAGCCGCGGCGTGCTGGACCGGTTGATCGACCGCTACGTCGCCGACAACGCCGCGCAGATCAAGCCCAAGCTGCTGTCGATCGCACTCGACGTCCTGCACGCGCATCGCGCCGCCGGCGACAACGTGGTCATCGCGACCGGCGCGCCGCCGGAACTCGCCCGCGCGATCCTGGCCTTTGTCGCGCACGAGTCGGTGCCGGTGATCGGCACTGTGGTGGGTCCGAAGTTCGGCGCGGTCGTCGCCACGCGCCATTGCCACGCCGAAGAGAAGATGCGCATGTTGCGCGAGCGCGGTTATGGTTCGATCGACATCGCGTATTCGGATTCCTCGGCAGACCTGCCGCTGCTCAAGGCCGCGAAGGCGCCGGTGGTGGTGAATCCGAAGCCAGCCAACGTCGACATGTTCCGCCGCGCGTTGCCGCCGGGTACGCCGGTGCTCAACTGGGGCTGCGCCGACCGCGGCGGCGATCCGATCGCCACGCCTTAGGAGGCCGGATCTGTGTAGGAGCGTGCTTGCGCGCGATGCTGCTTCCCGTTTTAGCCGCTTCGCGCGCAAGCGCGCTCCTACATCTCGGTAGACCCCATGCAGGACCGGAGGCTCGTGCCTCAGGCCAGCAGCGTGCGCCCGATCTGGTAGAGGCTGATCGCCATCACCAGCATGCCGACTGCAAGCAATACCCAGCGTTCGCGGACGTGTTTGACGAACAGCGCGGCCAGCGGCGCGGCGATCATGCCGCCGACCAGCAGGCCGAGGATCACGTCGATGTGCTGCAGGCCCATCGTCAGGAAGAAAGTCAACGAAATCGACACGGTGACCAGGAATTCAGCTGCATTGACGGTGCCGATCGTGGTGCGCGCCGTGCCGCCGCGGGCGAGCAGGGTGGACGTGGCCACCGGGCCCCAGCCGCCACCGCCGCTGGCATCAAGCAGGCCGGCGAAGAAGCCCAGCAGCGACACCCGGCGGACTTCCTGCTTCGGCCGCAGCCGGCCGGCCGCGCGCAGCAGGATCACGATCGACAGGATCAGCAGGTAGGCATAGATGAAAGGTCGGATCACGTCGCCGGGCAGTTGCGTCAGCACGTAGGCGCCGATCGCGCCGCCCGCCATGCCGGGCAGGGCCAGACGGTAGAACAAGCGCTTGTCGACGTTGCGCATCGCCAGATGCGAGGCGCCCGAGGCGCCGGTCGTGAACACTTCGGCGGTATGCACGCTCGCGCTGACCGCCGCCGGCGGCACGCCCATGCTCAGCAGCACCGAGGACGACACCAGCCCGAACGCCATGCCCAGCGCGCCGTCGACCAGCTGCGCGCCCAGGCCGACCAGCACGAAAAACAGGAATTGGTCACCGAGTTCCATGCCGCAGGCTCCGAAGGCCAGCGCAGTGTGCAGAGGATGCGTGACCGTGGCGTGTGGCCGCCAACTGCGCGCGGGTCAGGCGTCGCCGAGCCGCTTGATGAAACGCAGGGTGCCGTCGGAGAAACCGCAAGCTTTGTAGAAAGCGTGCGCATCGGCGCGCTGCGAACCGCTGACCAGTTCCAGCCGGGCCGCGCCGGCGAAACGCGCCCGGCGATCGGCTTCCTTGAGCAGTTCGCGGCCCAGTCCCTTGCCTTGCGAATCGCTGGTCACCACCAGCGCGGTGATGCGACAGGTCGTCGTGCCCAGCGGCAGGTAGTACATGAAGTCGAGAGCGATCAGTCCGCAGACCCGACCACCGCTGCGCGCGACCACCAGGGCCTGGCGGTCGTTGTCGGTGATCATGCGGATCCGCTCTCGGGCCTCGCGTTCGGTGCAGGGATAGCCCATCTCCGACAGCAGCGCAGCGACGTCGTCGGCATCGATCAACGATGCGCTGCGCAGGTCGGCGTCGGGCAGGTCGCCCCGCGGGCCGAAATGGCCGAGGCTCATGCGGAGCGTCCTAGCGGGTGCCGAACAGCACGATGGTCTTGCCGCGCGCGGTCAGCTTGTTCTCCACCTGCAGCTTCTTCAGCACGCGGCCGGCCATTTCGCGCGAACAGCCAACCAGCCGCGCGAGCTCCTGCCGCGAGATCCGCAGCTGGGTGCCTTGCGGATGGCTCATCGCCTCCGGCTCGCGGGTCAGATCGTGCAGGGTGCGGATGATGCGGTCGGTGACATCGAGGAATGCGAGGCGCCCGGCCTTGCGGCTGGTGTCGAGCAGGCGACGCGACAGCTGCGCGCCGATCGCGTACATGATCGAAGTCGCGTCATTGGCCAGGACGCCGTCGAACAGCTGGTACAGGCGTTCATAGCTGATTTCGGCCAGCTCGCACTGCGTGCGGGTGCGCAGGATCACCTCGCGCACGTCGGATTCGATGAACAAGCCCATTTCGCCGACGAGCTCGCCGGTGCCGAAGTAGCCGAGGATCAGTTCGCGACCGTCGTCTTCCTCGGTGATGATGCTGACCGAACCACTGACCACGTAGTACAGCGTGCCGGCCGGATCACCGGGACGGAACACTTCGCTGCGCGGCGGATAGCGGCGGCGGTGGCAGTGGGCAAGGAATCGCTCGATGGCTGCCGGCGTCGGCGCCATCGGGTGCGGTGGGCGAGGGGCATGGGGATTGATCAGGGCCACAGGTGTAGGGGTCATGGGCTTCGGATCGGGAGAATGTCGCAGAGTAGGCGCTCAGGCTGCCGGGGGCAAACCCGTGTGATCGGCGAGGTCGCGGCGCGCGGGTGCTTTGCCGCATAATCGTCGTTTCGCCCAACCCCCGAGGGTCGACCGCTGTGGTCAAACCGCTCCCGCGCCTGAAGCTCCAGGGTTTCAACAACCTGACCAAGGCCCTGTCGTTCAACATCTACGACGTGTGCTACGCCGCGTCTGAAGACGAGCGTCAGCGCTACATCGCGTACATCGACGAGGTCTACAACGCCGACAGGCTGACGCAGATCCTGACCGATGTGGCCGAGATCATCGGTGCGAACATCCTCAACGTCGCGCGCCAGGACTACGACCCGCAGGGTGCGTCGGTCACCATCCTCATTTCCGAGGAACCGGTGGTCGACCGCAAGGACGCGAAGGGCGTCATCTCCGACGCCGTCGTCGCGCACCTCGACAAGTCGCACATCACGGTGCACACGTATCCGGAAACCCATCCGGACAACGGCATCGCGACGTTCCGGGCCGACATCGACGTCGCCACCTGCGGCGTGATCTCGCCGCTGAAGGCGCTGAACTATCTGATCGAGAGCCTCGAGTCAGACATCGTGGTGATGGACTACCGCGTGCGCGGATTCACCCGTGACGTGAAGGGCCGCAAGCACTACATCGACCACAAGATCAATTCGATCCAGGATTACCTGGCGAAGAACATCAAGTCGCGTTACGACGCGCTCGATGTGAACGTCTACCAGGAGAATATCTTCCACACGAAGATGCACCTGAAGGAATTCGATCTCGACCAGTACCTGTTCGAAGAGAAGGCCCGCAATCTCTCGTTCAAGGAGCGCATGAAGATCGAAGCGCGCCTGCGTCGCGAGATCGAAGAGCTCTATCACGGTCGCAATCTGATCGACTGACGGGCGCACGCTGCCGGTCGACAAAAAAGGCCCTGCATTGCGGGGCCTTTTCCATTCGCGTGAGGGCTCAAGCCCTCACGTCTATCCCCTTGACGCCCTCACGGCTCTACAGCCGGTACGCCACCGCCTTCATCAGGCTCGACGCCGTCGCCATCAGCGACGGTACCGGCCACGGCAGCACGCGCGCGCCGGCCTGTTCGGCGTGTTCGGCGTGGCGCGCCTCGTCTTCCTTCATCTGCTTGAGGATGTCGCGGCTGCGCTGGTCGGCTTCCGGCAACGTCTGCAGATGCTCGTCGAGGTGCGCCTCGACCTGGCGCTCGGTCTCCACAACGAAGCCGAGATTCCAACCGTCGCCACGCAGACCGGCCACGACGCCGAGCGCATAACTGCCGCCGTACCACAGCGGGTTGAACACACTGGGGCGGCTGTCAAGTTCGCGCAGGCGCTGCGCGCACCAGGCCAGGTGATCGGTTTCTTCCTGCGCGGCGTCTAGCAGATGCGCACGCGTGTCGGCCTCACGGGCCACCGCGGCCTGGCCGAAGTACAGGCCCTGGGCGCAGACTTCGCCCACATGGTTGATCCGCATCAGGCCCGCGGCATGGCGGCGCTCGGCGGCGTTGAGCACCACATCGGGCGTCTCGACGGCGGGATTGGGGCGGGTGGCCGGCGGATTGCCGAACACCGTGTCGAGTGCGCGCTGGGTTTCGACCAGCAACTGGTCGAGGGGATTGAAGCGGGGCCGGGGGAGGGCCATCGGGTCGGGTTCCTGCAGCGCGGCAGATGGCCGCGTCGCGTATCATTCTCGGCCCTCGCTCCGTGCGGCGCCAGTTCCCGGCGGCGCACCGCCCCTGCAACTTGCGTGGCGATGGGCGGGCGGCTATCATTCCGCTTCTGTGTTGCACGCTTTACAACGCGAGGCGACGTTCCGCCGGCCACCGGCGTAACCAGCCCGACCAGTCACCCACCGAGTATTCCCATGAAGACCTTTATTGCCAAGAACGAGACCGTCCAGCGCGACTGGTACCTCGTCGACGCTTCCGGCAAGACCCTGGGCCGCCTGAGCGCGGAAATCGCCCACCGTCTGCGCGGCAAGCACAAGCCCGTCTACACCCCGCACGTCGACACCGGCGACTACATCATTGTGGTCAATGCCGAGAAGATCGCTGTGACCGGCAAGAAGATGACGGACAAGCTCTACCACCGTTTCACGGGCTACATCGGCAACCTGAAGACCGAAACCCTGGGCCAAGCGCTTGAGCGCCACCCGGAGCGCGTGATCGAGATCGCCGTCAAGGGCATGCTGCCGAAGAACACCCTCGGCCGCGCCATGTACCGCAAGCTCAAGGTCTACAAGGGTGCCGAGCACCCGCACGCCGCCCAGCAGCCGCAGCCCCTGGAACTCTAAGTCATGGCAATTACCCAGAATTACGGCACCGGCCGTCGCAAGTCCTCCGTCGCCCGCGTGTTCCTGCGCAAGGGCAGCGGCAAGATCACCGTCAACGACCGTCCGCTCGACGAGTTCTTCGGCCGTGAGACCGCGCGCATGATCGTGCGCCAGCCGCTCGAGCTGACCCAGAACACCGAGACGTTCGACATCCTGGTGACCACCACCGGTGGCGGCACGACCGGCCAGGCTGGTGCGATCCGTCTCGGCATCTCCCGCGCGCTGGTCGAGTACGACGAGACGCTGAAGATCGAGCTGCGCAAGGCGGGCTTCATGACCCGTGACGCACGTGAAGTCGAGCGCAAGAAGGTCGGCCTGCACAAGGCACGTCGCGCCACGCAGTTCTCGAAGCGCTGATCGCGCTTGGCCGGATCCGCGCGAATGCGTGGATCCGGCGTTCGCCGAAGCTTGCGGAGTACTGCGGTTTCGGCGTTACAATATGTTCATAGCCCCGTCGCCAAGCGGTAAGGCACCTGACTCTGACTCAGGCATTCGGAGGTTCGAATCCTTCCGGGGCTGCCACATCGAAAACAAAAAAGCCCGCCGAAACGCGGGCTTTTTTGTGTCTGTTGTCTTTGGCGAGCATGCATGCAGACCATGGCGTCACAGTACGAATTTCGCGTGCGGCGCTTTCGCGTGTACTCACGCGTGTCGATCGCATTCAAGACGTGCCGTTCGCAGGACGACTGCATTCCACGCCTGCGCACGGCGACACGATGCGCGCGCATCGATGCGGCTCTAGAATTCCGCGATGAACGCATTTCCGCCGCCGTATACCGCTCCCGATACCGTCGTCGACGCCTTGCGCACGCATGGCTGCGCGGTGCTCGCACCGTCGACGCTCGCCGCGTTATGCGGCGTGCGCATCAATGATCTGGAGGCGTGGCGCGCGGGGTGGGACGATCTGCCGCCCGATGCCTATCTCAAGGATGGCGGCCGCTATCGCCGACGTCGGCACGGCTGCTTCGTACAGCACGGGAACACGCTCACGCACGTCGCGCATCGCGCGCACTGGCAGTCCGAGGACTACAACGCCCTGCACGGCGGTATGCACCGCTGGTTCGAACCGCTGGCGCCGGCGCTCGCTGATGATCCCGCATGGGCGCGGCTCGTCGCCGGACTCGGCGGTGTGTTCGCGCAAGTGCGCGACGACGGCGACTGGCACGTCGAAGCGCATCAGTTCCGCATCGACACCACCGATGGCATCGGCCGGCCAACGCCCGAAGGCGCGCACCGCGATGGCGTGGATTTCGTCGCGGTCCTGCTGATCGGCCGAAGCGGCATCAAAGGCGGCGAAACGCGTGTGTTCGAGGCTGACGGACCGGCCGGTCAGCGCTTTACCCTGACCGAGCCTTGGGCGGTGCTGCTGCTCGACGACCATCGCGTGATCCACGAATCCACGCCGATCCAGCCGGCCGAAGACGCGGGTCACCGCGACACGCTGGTGCTGACCTATCGCGCGGGTGCGTTCCAGGGCGAAGACTGAACGCATCGCACGTCGCTGCGCGCGAGTTCGTTACAATCGCAACAGATAGCCGACGCCAACCGGAGTTGCCATGAAGCTGGGTTCTTTGAAGGAGGGCGGCCGCGACGGCACCCTGATCGTCGTGTCACGCGACCTGAGCCGCGCGGTGCGTGCCACCGGCATCGCCGCGACGCTGCAGCAGGCGCTCGACGATTGGTCGAACGCCGCGCCGCGCCTCAACGCGCTGTACGAATCGCTCAATGCCGGCGACGCCGATGGCGTGTTCGATGTCGACGTCGCGCGCCTCGCTGCGCCGCTGCCGCGCGCCTATGAATTCGTCGACGGCAGCGCCTACCTGCCGCACGTCGAGCGCGTGCGCCGCGCGCGTGGCGCCGAAGTGCCGGAGAGCTTCTACACCGATCCGTTGATGTACCAGGCGACCAGCGCCGGCTTCTACGGCCCGCGCGATACGGTCAAGGTGACCAGCGAAGACCACGGCATCGACCTCGAGGCCGAGATCGTCGTGATCACCGACGACGTGCCGATGGCGGTGACGCCGGCGCAGGCGGCGGGCCACATCCAACTGATCGGTCTGGTCAACGATGTGTCCTTGCGCAATCTGATTCCCGGCGAGCTTGCGAAGGGCTTCGGCTTCCTGCAGGCCAAGCCGCGCTCGGCGCTGAGCCCCGTGTTCGTGACACCGGACGAGCTGGGCGATGCCTGGCAAGACAACAAGCTGCACCTGCCGCTGCTCACGCACATCAACGGCGAATGGTTCGGCGCGCCGGAAGCCGGCGTCGACATGCAGTTCGATTTCTCGCAGCTGGTCGCGCACGCGGCGAAGACGCGCCCGCTGGTCGCCGGCACGATCGTCGGCTCGGGCACGATCGCCAACGAGGACACGTCGAGGGGCGCCTCGTGCTTTGCCGAGAAGCGCACCGTCGAAACCCTGGAGCAGGGCGCGCCGAAGACGCCGTTCATGGCGTTCGGCGACACCGTGCGCATCGAGATGCTCGATGCGGCGGGAGTGAGCATCTTCGGCGCGATCGAGCAGGTGATCGAACGCCAGGCGCTGCCGGAGTAACACCGATGACGGCCGCGCTGACGCTGCACACTTATTGGCGCTCCAGCGCGGCCTATCGCGTGCGCATCGCCTTGCATCTCAAGGGCCTGGCGTTCGATAGCGTGCCGGTGCATCTGGTGCAGGGCGGCGGCGAACAGCGCCTGCCGGCATTCGCCGCGCGCAACCCGCAGCGCCTGGTGCCGACGCTGCAGCACGGTGACGCGGTGCTGACCCAGTCGCTGGCGATCATCGAATACCTCGACGAAGCGTTTCCGGGCGTGCCGCTGCTGCCGCGCGACGCGCTGTCGCGTCAACGCGCCCGCGCGCTCGCACAACTGGTCGCCTGTGACATCCACCCGCTCGGCAACCTGCGCGTGCTGCAGTACCTCGAGCACGAACTGCAATTGCCGCCGGATGCGCGCACGCGCTGGGTCGCACGCTGGGTGCAGGATGGGTTGGTGGCGTTCGAGGCCTTGCTGCAGCAGCAGGGCGCCCGCGATTTCTGCGTCGGCGATGCGCCGACGATCGCCGATTGCGCGCTGGTGCCACAGCTCTACAACGCGCGTCGCTTCGGCATCGATCTGGCGCGGTATCCATTGATCTGCCGGATCGACACAGCGTGTGCCGCGTTGCCTGCATTCGAGGCAGCGGCGCCGGAACGACAGGCGGACGCGCCGCCCGCCTGATGTTCGTCAGTGGTCGGTGCCGAACACGTCCGCATAGGGGTCGTGGCTGCCGGACCCGCCTTCCGACAGGCGGAACTTGAGATCCAGGCCATCGCGGGAATCGGCGGCGCGCAGCGCGGTCTCGCGCTCGATCCGGCCTTCCTTGTAGAGGCGGAACAGGCACTTGTCGAAGGTTTCGACGCCGTCCTCCAGCGAATCCTCCATCGCCTGCTTGATCTCATGCACTTGGCCGCGGCGCAGCAGGTCGCGGATCATCGGGGTGTTGAGCAGGACTTCGGTCGCCGGCAGGCGGCGTCCATCGATGCCAGGCACCAGGCGCTGCGACACCACCGCGCGCAGGTTCAGCGCGAGGTTCATCAGCACGTTCTTGTGCGCGGCTTCAGGGAAGAAGTTGAGGATGCGCTCGATGGTCTGGTCGGCGTTGTTGGAGTGCAGCGTCGCCAGGCAGATATGGCCGGTCTCGGCGAAGGAAATCGCCGCCTCCATCGTCGTCGCGTCCAGGATCTCGCCGATCAGGATGACATCCGGTGCCTCGCGCATCGCGTTCTTGAGCGCGTTGTGGAAGGTCAGCGTATCCAGCCCGACCTCACGCTGGTTTACCAGCGATTTCTTGTGCCGGTGCAGGTATTCGATCGGATCCTCGATGGTGAGGATGTGCCCCGAGGTGCTGGCGTTGCGGTGGTCGATCATCGAGGCCAGCGTCGTCGACTTGCCCGAGCCGGTGGACCCGACGATCAGCACCAGGCCGCGCGGCGCCATGATGATGTCCTTGAGCACCTGCGGCAGCTGCAGCTCCTCGATGCTCGGGATGTTGCTGCGGATCGCACGGATGACCATGCCCGCTTCGCCGCGCTGCTTGAACACGTTGACGCGGAAGCGTCCGGCGTCCTGCAGCGAGTAGGCCATGTTGAGCTCGAAATCGCGTTCGAACTGCTGGATCTGGCTCTCGTCCATCAGCGAATACGCGATCTTGCGGACCATGCCGGGCGGCAGGCCTGTGCTGCCCAGCGGGTAGAGCTTGCCCTCGACCTTGATGTACACCGGCGCGCCGGTGCTCAGGAACATGTCGGACGCATTCTTATCGGTCATCAGCTTCAGGAAGTAGCCGATATCCATGTACGAACTCCCCTCTTGCGACCGGTCTGCGTTGCGCATCCGGTTGCGGCTGACCACAATGACCCGATCAAGCGTCCGGGCACGATTCCTCGATGAACACAAGCTTCGCATACATCCGTCCAATGCTGCAGGGCCTCGCGCTCGCAGGTGTGCTGGCACTTGCCGGCTGCGCGACCACGCCGCCGCCGACCGAGGAACTCGCGGCCGCGCAGCTGTCGGTCACGCGCGCAGGCGACGCTGACGCCGATCAATACGCGCCTTCCGATATCACCCAGGCGCGCCGCGCGCTCTCGCAGGCGCAGGCCGCGATGGGTATGGATCGCGCTGATGAAGCACGCACGCTGGCGCTGTCTGCCAGTGCGCTCGCCGATCTCGCCCACGCACGCGCCCGCCAGGCGGAAACCGAATCCGAGCTGGCCGCACGTCGGGCCGAGATCACCAACCTGCGCCAGCGGCTGCAGGTGGAGGAATGAGCACGATGCGATCGATGACGCCGTATGCGGTCGCGCTGGTACTGATGCTGCCGGTCGCCGCCAGTGCGCAGTCCGCACCGGAAGGTGAGGCCGCGCTTCTGCAGGAGCGGCTGCAGGCAATCGACAGTAATCCAGACACGGCCGGCACCGCTGCGTATGAGCGTCTGCGGGCGCGCCAGTCCCTGACGGCGCTCACCGCGGCCCGCAGCAGCCAGCGCGCGGCTGCGCTGCAGATTGCGCAGTGGCGCGTGGAGACGGCGGAGCTGGCCGCGCGCACCGAGGCCACGCGTCGCGAGTTGATCCAGCTTGAGCGTGAGCGCAGCGCACTGATCGTCGAAGCCAGCCGTGCAGACGCCGTGCGCGCCCGCCAGGAAGCCGAGCGCCTGCGCATCCAGGCCCAGATCCAGGCCGAGGAGGCCGCGCGCCTGCGCTTGGCAGCCGATGAAGAAAGCACCGCCCGCCAGCAAGCCGAAACCGTGCTGCAGGACGTGGCCAGCGGCGAGGCGGCCAAGCTGCGTGCTGCCCGCCAGCGCGACGCCGAATTGCGCCGTCGCGAAGCCGAGCTGCTGAAGAGTCTCGAGCAGCCCTGACCGGTGATGGCCGGCGTTGGCGGCCTCCCCGCGCACTGCCCTCCGTCGTGCGGCAGTGTGTCGTCTGACGAGCGATTGTTAGTTTTTCGTCAGGCTGAATCCAATTGAAATCAATCGCTTACGACGTTATCGGGCGAAGGGGCGCGTCGTGGCGCGGTTCTTCGAAGGTTGCGCTGTAAGCGTTTCCGTGGCGCGTGGCGATTCGGACGTGCAATCCGGTTTTTCGCCCTTGTAGGCCCCCGATCCGAGGAGTAGGGTCGATTGTCCGGGTGGCACTGATTTAGACCGCCACCCGGTTACCGAGACAGTCCGATGACCGAGATGATCCCCCACGAGGTCCCCGTATTCCGTCCACAGGACGGCAGCGGTGCCCTGATCGGATCGTCCGCCCCACGGTCCTGGATGCAGCCCACGTAGCGCCCCGCCCGTCGCCGGTCGGGGCGTTCGTATTTTCCAGTCAGGAGGATTCCATGTTCGAAGCGCAATCGCAGACCGAACTCGAAGAGATCATGAAAGGAAACATCGAGTTCCGGCAGCTCTACTTCCGGCACAAGGAGCTGGACAAGAAGGTGCTGAACGCAGAGCTCGGCGTGTTCGCCGTCGATGAGAGCACGCTCTCGCAGATGAAGCGCGAAAAGCTCGCGGCAAAGGATCGCCTGACCCAGATGTACGACCAGATGCAGAAACACTAGGTTCGTCTGTCGCGGGCGGTGGTGGCCATCCTCGTCGGTCGCCATCGCCCGCGAATGTTGTCCGCGGATGCGATAATCGCGATCTGTCTCGCTGCAACCCGGACCTGCAATGCCGATCGCCGACTCCGTTCTCGACCTGATCGCCGACACGCCCATCGTGCGTGCGCGCCGCCTCGATGCGGGACCCTGCGAACTCTATTTCAAGCTCGAGAGCCAGAATCCCGGCGGCTCCATCAAGGACCGCATCGGCCTGCGCATGATCGAAGCCGCCGAAGCGCGCGGCGACATCGCGCCCGGCGCCACGCTGGTCGAGGGCACTGCCGGCAATACCGGTATCGGTCTGGCGCTGGTGGCCCAGCAGAAGGGCTACAAGCTGATCCTCGTGGTCCCGGACAAGATGAGCCGGGAGAAGATCTTCAATCTCAAGGCGATGGGCGCCGAGGTCGTGCTGACCCGCTCCGACGTCGCCAAGGGCCACCCCGAGTACTACCAGGACCTCGCCGAGCGCATCGCGCGCGAGACGCCGGGCGCGTATTTCATCAACCAGTTCGGCAATCCCGACAACCCGGCCGCGCACGAGCACGGTACCGGCCCCGAGATCCTGCGGCAGATGAGTGAGGTGGGCGGGCTCGACGCGATCGTCTTCGGCTGCGGCAGCTCGGGCACGATGACCGGCCTGTCGCGCTGCTTCGCCAAGGACGCACCGAATGTCGAACTCGTGTTGGCCGATCCGGTCGGCTCGATCCTTGCCGAGTACATCAATGACGGCGTGCTCAACGACAAGTCGGGCAGCTGGATGGTGGAAGGCATCGGCGAGGATTTTCTGCCGGGCATTTCCGACTTCTCGCGGGTGAAGCAGGCCTACGCGATCAGCGACCAGGAAAGCTTCCTCGCCGCGCGCGAACTGCTGCGCACCGAGGGCATTCTCGGCGGCTCGTCGACCGGGACGCTGCTGGCCGCCGCGCTCAAGTATTGCCGCGCGCAGACCACGCCGAAGAAGGTGCTGGTGTTCGTCTGCGACACCGGCAACAAGTATCTGAGCAAGCTCTACAACGACTACTGGATGCTCGACAACGGCTTCCTGGAGCGCGAGCAGCACGGTGACCTGCGCGATCTGATCCTGCGCCCGTACTCGCGTCGCGACACGGTGGTGCTGCAGCCGACCGACCTGCTGGTCACGGCCTATCAGCGCATGAAGCTCTACGAGATCTCGCAGCTGCCGGTCATGGACGGCGACCGCATCGTCGGCATCCTCGATGAAAGCGACGTGCTGCTGCACGTCTACGGCGACGAAGCCCGCTTCCGCGAGCCGGTGTCGTCGGCGATGGTCAGCAAGCTCGACTTCCTCGACGTCAAATCCCCGGTCGAGGCCCTGCTGCCGGTGTTCGACCGCGGCCAGGTCGCGATCGTCACCGATGGCGACAAATTCCTGGGTCTGATCACCCGGATCGACCTGCTGAACTACCTGCGCCGCCGCGTGCAGTGACGCCTACGCGTTGATCGCCGCGGCTCTGAACCTGTCGTTCAGGGCTGCTGGCTAGAATCTCCCGTCCTTTCAGGAAGCTGTCATGTCCGAATCCAGTTCCAGGCATCGCGATTACGCGCTGGCCACCTTGGCCATCCATGCCGGGCAGTCGCCCGACCCGTCGACGGGCGCGGTGATGCCGCCTATCTACGCGACCTCGACCTACGCCCAGTCAAGCCCGGGCGAGCATCAGGGCTTCGAGTACTCGCGCACCCACAATCCGACGCGCTTCGCCTACGAGCGATGCGTGGCGGGACTGGAAGGCGGCACCCGCGGCTTCGCGTTCGCCTCTGGCATGGCCGCCACTGCGACCCTGCTCGAACTGCTCGACAGCGGCGACCACGTCATCGCGATGGACGACCTCTACGGCGGCAGCTACCGCCTCTTCGAGCGCGTGCGCACGCGCAGCGCGGGCCTGTCCTTCAGCTATGTGGACATGACCGACCCGTCGACGTTCGAAGCCGCGATCACCGACAAGACGAAGCTGGTCTGGATCGAGACCCCGACCAACCCGATGCTGAAGATCGTCGACATCCGGGCGATCGCGGACCTCGCACACAAGCGCGGCCTGATCGTCGTCGTCGACAACACCTTCGCCTCGCCGATCCTGCAGCGCCCGATCGAACACGGCGCCGACATCGTCATGCACTCGGCCACCAAGTACCTCAACGGCCACTCGGACATGGTCGGGGGCATGCTGGTGGTTGGCGACAATGCCGAGCTCGCCGAGCAACTGGCGTTCCTGCAGAACTCCGCCGGTGCCGTGCAGGGCCCGTTCGACAGCTTCCTCGCGCTGCGCGGTCTCAAGACCCTGCATCTGCGCATGAAGGCCCACTGCGAGAACGCGCAGGCCTTGGCGGAATACCTCGACGCGCACCCCGCCGTCGAGCAAGCAATCTACCCCGGCCTTGCCTCGCACCCGCAGCACGCACTCGCGAAGCGCCAGATGAACGGCTTCGGCGGCATTATCTCCGTCCGCATCAAGGGCGGTTTCGAGGCCGCGAAGCGCTTCTGCGAACGCACCGAACTGTTCACCCTTGCCGAATCGCTCGGTGGTGTTGAGAGCCTGGTCAATCATCCTGCAGTAATGACGCACGCGTCGGTGCCGGCTGAGCGACGTGCCGAGCTGGGGATGCATGATGATCTGGTGCGGTTGAGTGTGGGGGTGGAGGCTCTCAAGGATCTGATCTCCGACCTCGAGATGGGATTGCAGGCCTAATGAGCCCGATGACCTGCAGATCGGTATTTGCGCCATCGGCGCCGAGTGTCCTGCGATGAGGCTAATTGCGGACATGAAGTCCAGCTTCAAGGAGCGGGCGTTCTGGGCCTATGCCACTTGGCTTGAAGTGATTACTCGTTATCGCAGGACGCGCTTGGGCGTGCTGTGGATGTTCATGCCATCGCTGATGTATGTGCTGGGGCTGGGTTATCTGTACGCCCACATGATGGGCAAGAGTGCTGCCGAGTTCATCCCTCATCTGGGAATCGGTTACGTGTTATGGCGATTTGCAATCCAGGCAGTAATCGAGTCCGGGGATACATTTGTCGTGCATCAGGCATTTATCATGGATGGCAGGACGCGATTCACGGATTATGTCCTGAGAACATTGTCAAGATCCTTTCTTTATCTGATGGCGGGTCTTGCGGTCGTTGTCACGATTCTTCTGATTGATCCTCGCATCTCCAATCTGTTGATTCTCACATTGCTTGTAACCGTGCCGATCTATGTCGCCAATGTCCTTTGGATGTCGGTGATAGTTGCGTTGCTCGGTGGACGGGTGCGTGACACGAAGGAAGTCGTCTCCACTGGACTGATTTTTGGTTTTCTTCTGACCCCTATCCTGTGGGATGTCCAGATGGTCCCGCCTGAGTCGCTGAGGGGGGGCATCGTTCGATTCAACCCCTTCCTCCATCTCATCGAGTTCGTGCGCGCGCCGGTCTTGGGCAAGGACGTCGAAACACTAACTTTTTGGGTGGTTGGCGGTTTGACGATCGGAGGCTGGATGTTGGCCGCGTTTTTGTATCGTCGGTACGCCCGCTTCGTGCCCTTGTGGATCTAAGCCCGATGTCTGTCTACCTTCGTGCCAACCAGATAACGCTGCGCGTGCCTCATTTCGTCCAGTCTGCGAGTGGAGGGAGTACATGGGGTGGGGTGCTTTTCGGTGCTTCCGCTAGCAGGCCAAAGCGTGTGTTCCGCACCATTCTTCACGATGTCGATGTGCACGCGGAAGAAGGCGACCGGGTCGCATTGATCGGACGTAACGGCGCCGGGAAAAGCAGTCTTCTTCGTGTGTTGACCGGCGCGTACCCGCCGAGCAACGGCTGGCTGGATGTCCAGGGAAAGCGTCAAGCGCTTCTTAATGTTTCTTTGGGCTTCAATGACGATGCCACGGTAGAAGAGAACATATTGCTGCGTGGAACGGCCATGGGCATGCATATCGGGGAGATACGCGAGCATTCGCCCCGAATCTTGGAATTTGCCGGGTTGGAAGAGGCTTCGCAGCATAGGCTCAGAACACTCTCTGCAGGTCAGCGAATGCGTCTTGGATTCGCCATTTCCACGTCGTCCGAGCAGGACATCATGTTGCTGGACGAGTGGCTTGGTGCGGGAGACGCTCAGTTCATACGTAAAGCGCGGGCGCGGATGAACGGAAAAGTGAATGGAAGCAAAGTTGTCATCATCGCGACGCACAACCTCGAAATTGCCAGGCGCGTGTGCAACAAGGGAATCGTGCTGGAGAAAGGACGCGTCGTTTACTCGGGCGACGTAATCAGCGCCTTGACGGAATACAGGAACATCTGCAGATCGCAGGTGTGAGAATCGGATATGGCGTCGGCCGGTATGGTGGACCCGCAATGCTTTTCATTGGAGATTAAAATGCAGGAAGAAGCTTCGAAATCCGCGGGTTCGGTCAAAACCCTTTCGGTCATCGGGCTGGGGTATATCGGGCTTCCTACCGCCGCCATGTTCGCCTCGAGCGGCGTGGAAACGATCGGGGTCGATGTGAGTCGGCGCGCTGTAGATGCAGTCAATAGCGGCAGGGCGCACATCGAGGAGGGAAATCTCGACGAGTTAGTGGCGCGCTGCGTCCACTCCGGAAGCCTTCGGGCTGTTTCGGAGCCGGTGCCTGCTGACGCTTTCATAATCGCAGTTCCCACGCCGGTGGGGCATGACGACGCACGTTCTCCGGATGTCTCGTACGTACAGGCTGCCGGTCGCTCGATCGCACCTGTTCTGAAGAAAGGTGATCTGATCATCCTCGAGTCGACTTCGCCTGTCGGAACGACTGGAATGCTCGCGAGTTTGCTCGCGGAACTCCGTCCGGACCTGAAATTTCCACAGGCCGACGAGAATCCTGATATTCATTTGGCCTATTGTCCCGAGCGCATCATTCCAGGACGCATGCTCCAAGAACTGGTTGAGAACGATCGAATTATCGGCGGCATGACGCACGAGTGCTCGGAACGCGCCGCTCAGCTTTATCAGAGTTTCGTAAAGGGGGTTTGCCATCTGACCACCCACCGGGTCGCCGAGATGGTCAAACTGACAGAGAACTCCTTCCGCGATGTCAATATCGCCTTTGCCAACGAGCTGTCCATGATCTGTGATGATTTGGATATCGATGCTTGGAAAGTGATCGAGTTTGCGAACAGGCATCCGCGCGTTTCGATTCTTCAGCCGGGCGCGGGTGTCGGCGGTCATTGCATTGCAGTGGATCCTTGGTTCATCGTTGCGAGTGCTCCGAATCGGAGTCGCATCATTCGTACGGCTCGTGAGGTGAACGACGCGAAGCCCGAGTTCGTGATCGAGAAGATTGCGGCGGTGTTAGATGCGGAGCCGCAAGCGAAAGTGGCTTGCTTGGGACTGACATATAAGCCCGATGTTGATGATTTCCGCGAAAGTCCTGCCTTGGAAATCGCATCTGCTCTGACGCTCCGATACCCGGGTCGCGTGCTGTGTAGCGATCCGTTCTCCGAGGCGCTCCCGGAAACGGAGTCAGGCGCTCGCTCCCTTAACTTTACCGATGTCGACACTGCGCTTGCGCAGGCATCTGTGATCGCGGTCCTAGTCGGTCACAGCGCCTTCAGAAGCCTGCTGCTTCCGGAAGGCAAGCGTTTAGTCGATCCTGTCGGGTTCTGGGCTTGATCGGTTTTTAGTCGAGAAGCAAATGCATAACGAGCATACTAACTCTGCGCTCCCGAATTCACGAAGGTCTCCGGAGACGGACGCGGGTGCGCGCGAGCAACTTCAATGGTCTCATGGACGTATAACCCAGCTTCTGGACGAGTCGAGGCTAGCGCGTGAGGAAGCGGCGAATCTCAAGAATCAAGTGAGAAAGCTGACGGCTGAGCATCGGCGCCATGAGGAGCTGCTTGGCAAAGCGGAGCGGCTTGTCCGCGCGATGGAATCGGGAATCGGTGCTATGCGCCGTTCGACTTCTATGCAGCTGGGATATCTGCTCACGCATTCCGTCCGTTCGTTGAAAGGTGTTGTTGCTTTGCCGGCTCAGCTCGCCCGACTCGTGCGTGGTTTCAAGGCCGAAAAACAGAACCGGCCCGGAGCGGGCGATTTCGCAGTGCATGTACCACTGCCGCAACACTGGTTTCCTACGCCTCTGAGGCGAGAGTTGAAGGTCTTCTATGCCGCGTTAGACCCAAAACTGTCCACAGGGACAAATGAGCCTCGCGGAATTGGTGGGCCGTCGGCTGTCAGCTTTGAGAATCTGCCCGCTAAGCTCTCGGAACTTCGAGTGGCTGCTGTCATGGACGAGTTTACGTTCAGCGCTTATCGCGAATGTTGCGACGTGCTGCAGGTGACCCCCGAGGGATGGCGCAAGGAACTCGCAGAGTTCTCGCCGCATCTGTTCTTCATCGAGTCGGCTTGGGAGGGCAAGGGTTCGTCGTGGCAGCGGAAAGTGTCTGGATGTTCGGCAGAGCTGCAGGCGATCGTAAAATTCTTGCGTGCTCGAGGAGTTCCCGTTGTCTTCTGGAGCAAGGAAGACCCGGTGCATTTCAAAACGTTCCTGCCCACGGCGCGACTGGCGGACGTTGTCTTCACGACCGACATCGACTGCATTCCGCACTATCGCGCCGAACTAGGACACAGTCGCGTACATCTACTGCCGTTCGCGACACAGCCGACCGAGCACAATCCCATTGAGCGTTATGAGCGCAAGCGGATGTTCTGTTTTGCGGGGTCTTACTATGTCCGTTATCCCGTGAGGCAGAGAGACTTCTCTAGCCTAATTCAGGCGGCCGAGAAGCTCGGCGGTGTGGATATCTATGACCGAAACTTCGGGAAGGATCATCCAAATTTTGTTTTTCCTGAAGAGTTCCGGGCCAAGATTCTGGGCGGACTGGCATTCGATCAGATCGATCTCGCCTACAAAGGCTACGATTTCGGAATCAACATAAATACCGTCAAATATTCGCAGAGCATGTTTGCGAGGCGTGTCTTCGATCTGCTCGCCAGCAACACCACGACCATAAGCAACTACTCGCGCGGCGTCAGATTGATGTTCGGTGATCTTGTGATCTGCAGTGATGATGCATCTCGACTCGTGGAGGCGGCTGCACCCTTGGCATCGAATGAGACGCTCCGTCGGAAACACCGGCTTGCAGGGCTGAGAAAAGTGCTTCAAGAGCACACGTATCAGCATCGTCTGAGCTATGTGGCGGAAAACGTGTTCGGGCGGGCGTTGAGCCATCAAATACCGCACATCACCGTCCTGGCGCGCCCGTCCACGCAGGAAGAGCTGAAGTTGATTCTCGCCGCCTTCAAGCGCCAAGAGTGGCCCTCTAAGAACCTCGTATTGGTCCTTGCATCCGGACTGGAGCTTGCGAACGAATGGTCGCGGGAAATTACGGTCCTTTCCACTCATCAGGCCGAGTCGAGACGGGTCACTTCCCTTCCGAGAGTTGACGGCGGCCTGGGCGCTTTCCACCCTGATGACTACTACGCAACAACTTATCTGACCGACTTGGCGCTTGGCCTGTCCTTTAGCGCAGGCGCACCAGTCGGAAAGGCTTGTTATTACACTTATGTCGGGCAGAAACCGGAGCTCCGCGCCCAGGGCCTGCAGTACAGGCAAGGGGTCTCGGTATGCAGGCGGCGAAGCCTTTGCCCATCAGACGCGCTTGAAAGTGGGACAGTTGCCGAATGGCTGGATGGCTTGGACACAAGCATGGTCAGCGGCGCAGCCGTTTCTCTGGACGAGTTCAGCTACTGCGAGAACGCAACGGGGCTGCAGTCGCTCGAGACGGTGGACGACATCGTGCTGCGCGATAGAGGCTTGTCCATCGATCGTTTGCTTGGGATTGCGGACGCTGCTACTTCAGACGCGGCCGGTGTCGGAAGGGATGAATCTGCAGGTCTTTCCGGATTGAGCGGCGCGACAATCCATGCCGCGCTGCCGGACTCTATCAACCGATCAGTCTCCACCCGGCTGGAGGACGACTGCCTGATATTCGAGTCCGTACTGCCGGCGGGAAAGCATGCTTATGTCTACCTGGCCGTGCCTAGAACGCCGATGGAGATGCAGCTGAGTGATATCGGTCGGCTCCAACTGGTTTGCGATCGGCCCGAGCTCGTCGATCTCGTCGTAGTCTATCTGGATAAATGCGGTGAGAAAATATCTCACTCGATTCTGAAGTCGGGGATCAATCTCACAGTTTCCGTTCCCTCCGCTACAGCAGCGGTGCAACTCGGATTCAGAGTGCGCGGTGGGGGAGTATGCCGTGTCCGTCGGCTGGTTTTCGAGCACGTGCCGCTTGCTGTAGAGGCGATGGTGCCCCGTTCGCGATATCTGGTGCTCGTCAAGAACTATCCTTCCTATTCCGACCTCTACAAGCACGCGTTCATTCATAGACGTGTGATGGAGTATCGGAAGCAGGGTGTGGACGTCGATGTGTTCCGGATCGGTCACGAAGCACTCAGCTACAACGAGTTTGAAGGGGTTGATGTCGTCAGCGGACAGCCTGATCACCTCAGGGCTACTCTGCAGACGGGGCAGTACGACGCGGTGCTGGTTCACTTTCTCGATGAGAGGATGTGGGAGGTACTCCAGGAGTTCGTGGAACGCACGAAAATCTTCGTTTGGGCGCACGGCGCAGAGATTCAGTCTGCAAGTCGTCGTGAATTCGACAATGTCGACGAAGAATCGCGCAGGCGTGCTATTGCGTTTGGGGAGAAGCGCATGACGTTTTGGCGTCGACTGTTCTCGCAGCGACACCCAAATATGCACTATGTGTTCGTTTCTCAATGGTTCGCGGAGGATGTCTTCGACGACGTGGGTATCGAACTGCCTTCCGACTCGTATTCGGTTATCCACAACTACATTGATACCGATCTTTACAAGTACGTGGGCAAGGATTCAGAACAGCGGAAGCGTGTACTTTCAATTCGCCCTTACGAGAGCAGGAAGTATGCGAACGATCTTTCAGTCGCAGCTGTATTGAAATTGCGAGAGAAGCCGTTCTTCAACGAGCTCGAGTTCAGATTCATCGGCGACGGTCGTCTTTTCGAGGATACCGTCGCACCGCTTCAAGACCTGCCGAATGTGATTATCGAACGTCGCTTCCTGCAGCAGGGCGAGATCGCGGCGCTTCACAGGTCGTACGGGATCTTTCTGAATCCCACCAGGATGGACGCCCAAGGCGTTTCCCGTGACGAGGCCATGGCCTCCGGCCTTGTTCCGGTTACTACACGGTGTACAGCTATTCCAGAATTCGTGGATTCGCGATCCGGAATCCTCGTCGAACCTGAAGATGTGGATGGCCTAGCGGCCGCGCTCGAAGGACTTTATCGGGACCCGGCTCGCTTCTCTGCGATCTCGTTGGCCGCGGCACAGCGTGTCAGGGCTCAGAGTGGCGTCGAAGCGACCATTGCACGCGAGATCGCCATGTTCAGTCTCAATCCGCGATCCTTGGCCCAGTGACGGTATGTCAGAGACAGTTCCCGATCTTGCACTTGATTACGGTCCCTGGAGCGAGGCCCACACGAAGTGGCTCGGCCTGGATTCGTATCTGGAATCGCTGCAGGATGGACTTCGCGACGGCGTGCACAGCATTTCCGCTGGGTTTGCGCCTCTAGACATCTTGATAATCAACTCGCATGCGATGAGCGCGGGGCAGGCGGTTCTGCCCGTTTTCTTCGGTGCTGCAGTCAAGGATCGATCGAAAGGAAGGGCGCCATTCTTCTCGGGCGCGGGAATCGCGGGAAAACTCGGAGTCAGCGTACTCTGCATTGCCGATCCATCACTTGCGATCTCTGAGGACCTTGCGCTGGCCTGGTATGCAGGCAGCGAATTCAATGCTTGCCAGGAATCTATCGCAAAGCTTCTTGCCGGGGTTTCCGAGCGCCTCCGCATCGAGCTTCTGCTGGTGGGAGGATCTGGTGGCGGATTCGCGGCACTTCATTTCGGCGCGAGAGTCAGGGCTCCTTGCTCCGTATTGGTGTGGAACCCACAAACGAATTTCACGCTCTACTATCGATCAGCCGTTCTGAGGTATCTGAGGATTGCATATCCGTCTGAAATTTGGCCGGATGAGATCAGTCAAGCCGCGGTTGAAGCTGCTCTGAAGAAGATCGGGGTTGTGCATTCGGTCGTTCAAGATCACGCCGCTGGGCGACATCCCCGGAGGCTCATCTATCTTCAGAACGATGATGATGTATTCCACGTGACGAAGCATGCGCAGCCTTGGAGGCAGGCGCTCAACCTCTGCGAAAGCGACGCCGGGCTTTGGTGCTCTCCGGTCGATGATATTGCAATGGTGCAGATGGCCTGGGGCGCGGGACACTCTGCTCCCCCGCAGTCCATGCTGATCTCGTTGATTACGAGACTTTCGGATTTGCAGGAAACCGCGGAATCAGCCGTCACAGGGCTTTTGGCGAACGCGAAGCCAGCCACTTTTACGGATACGCCGAGCAACAGGGTTTTTATTCTCGGCAGTTGTGTCTCGCGGGACGTTTTCGACGATGATCGAGACGGCCCCCGCGTGGTTAACTATGTCGCTCGGAGTTCTCTAGCGTGTGCACTGCGTGAGCGAACGCCTCGCGTCGTTCCTGACTTTTCCTTTGTGCAGAGCAAATGGCAGCAAAGGATGATTGCTGCCGATCTGGGCAGAAAGTTGCCCGGTTATTTGGCAAGATCGGATTTCGACTTTCTACTGCTCGACTTGATCGACGAGCGTTTCAAGATTGGGTTCATAGATGACGAACCGGTCACCCTGTCGCCCGAGTTCAGAAGGGCTCGAGTCGATACGCCGATCAGCGGTGTCATGGCTCCTGGTCATCCGAAACGATGGCGACTTTGGGAAGAGGGCGTTGGTCGGTTGTTCGAACTGGTGGGTAACGACAAGATCGTGTTGAACCGTGTGTTCTTGGCGACTCGTACGCTGGGCGGCGAACCTTTAGAGGATCAAGATTCAATACTCGAAGAGAACTTGCGACTAGAGGAAATGTATCGTCATCTCGATGAAAAATTCGGGGTGAGGTCCGTTGACTATCCCGATCGCCTGTTCGTCGCTGACCCGAATCATCGTTGGGGGCTCGGGCCTTTTCACTATGGAGAGATGATGTATGAGCACACACGCGTTTCTCTGGAAAATATGTTAGGTGCTGCTCCCACAGACACCCCGCAACTGACCGTGTCTCCTCAGCAAGATAATCAAACTGACGAATCTCTCCTGGCTGTGTCTGAAGTTGAAAGTGGAGCTTCTGGCATTAAGTCAGAGAGCGCAGCCGCTCTGTCATTGTCCGGAAGCAATAGAATGAAGAGAGTCCTTGCCTTGCCTGCGTTGATCTTCGTGGTCGGCGTGCTGTGCCCGGTCATGGCCGCCTGGGTGCTTGCATTTGGCGTGAATGCAGGTGCCGTACTACTGCTCATCGCGGTCACTTCGTGTCTAATTGCGCTCATCCCGCTGGCGAACGTCGTCAAGGGTTGGGTGAGTGAGCTAGGAAGCAGATTGAGGGAAGTTCGGAGTTCCGTGAAGGACATCGAGTCCATCTGTCAGCGGATGGAGTCGGACCTGTGTGCCAATCGGCAGGCAATCTCCGGTCTGATCAATAGGCAGGCAATTCTGGAGCGATCACTTGCGGGCTTCAGTGGTGAAATCAAGCGGGCCGCTCGAAGTGGCGATACTGCACTGCAGAAGTCGGAACTTTCTCATGCACTCCTCTTGGAGCTCAAAACAGGATCGGCCAGAACGCACTCGGAGATCACGGACCTCATTCGGCGGGTCAAGATTTCGCACAATGTGATTGCCGGATTGAAGTCAGATCTCAGTGAAGCCGATTCGAAGTGGGAGGATGTACTACGCCGCACGAAGATCGCGTATCGAGCTTCCACGGAGTCAGCGGCCGAGCAGCTTGAAGCCACCGGTACGCTGCGCAGGCAGCTAGACGCCAAGATCTCGAGCGTGCGGAGAGACATCGAGCGCCTGCCCGGCGATAGTTATGCGTTTCGGCTCGCTGCAGAGAAGCTTGTGGGGGCTGACAGTCGAATGCCCCCGTTGGGCGACTGGGCGATCACGTCCCCAACGCTTACAGCGATGCTCGGCGAAGTCGCAAGGCGGCCGGCAATCGGCTCAATTGTGGAGTGCGGCTCGGGAACTTCTACGGTATGGCTGGGTTTGGCCTGCAAAGCTAGAGGTGAGGGGCATGTATTCGCGTTGGAGCACCTGCACGAGTTTGCGGATCGAACGCGGGCCGCAGTGGTCGATAATGGAATCTCTGATTGGGTCACTGTGATAGATGCCCCCCTTGGAGAGATTGAGGTTGAAGGCACCACTTACAGCTGGTACGACGTGAGCGCTCTGTCGGAAGTAGAGTCAATAGATATTCTTTTTGTGGATGGGCCACCGGCTTCAACTGGTCCTAGAGCTCGATACCCTGCATTTCCAGTTCTTGGCAGACGCCTTGCCGAAGGCGCCTGGGTCGTTCTTGACGACACGGTCCGCCAAGACGAGAAGGAGATCGCAGAAAGTTGGGTGTCAAGTTCTGCCGGACTCTCGTTCCACTCGAGTCTGGTGCTGCCGAAGTCCGTTGTGATGACGTTCTCGGCAGTGCGGTAGTTTTTTCTGTTCTATTGAATCTTGAGGAGTTCTTATGGCAAAGCGTTTGAAAATTGGTGGATCCTGCGCCTGCGTCGCATTGGCGCTGGTTCTGACTGCATGCGGCACAGATCCCGAACCGGCTGTTGTCGAACAGAGTGAGCCAGTCGAGAGCGCGCAAGCAGCCGAACCGGTTCGGCGTCCTGCGCAGGCTGTGTTGCTCGCAGGATATACGCCGTCGTTTCCGCATCGAATTAGGTCTCAGCGCGACGACGTGGCGGCGGACGGAAAGGTCACCCATGTCGTGGTGATGGAGTATCTGTCGGTTCCAGATAGCGAAATATCTTCGCTTCTGAGCGCTGACTTGGAAAAAACGCGTCTTCGTGTCCGCGGTCCTAACGACACGGAGGGGGGGGTTCGCTATGTCGCTCAGAGCTCTTCAATTGGCGTGATGAGATTCAATATCCACTTCGATCCAGACCTCAGCCTCGGTCCAGAAGCCGAGGGCACGATCGTTGTGTCATGGTCTGAAGCGGAGTAGTCCTTCGCTTTTCCTGTCCGGCAGGAATGGGCAGCAGGCTGCGTGGTTGGACCGGAACAACTCCAACCACGTTCCTGCCCCACCATCATCCGGCGTTCCAAGGCTCTGACAGGTCAGAACTCATTGCGCACGGGCAACGCGCTTCGCGGATGTGGAACGTCAGATCGCCCCCGGAGTTTTTAGCTGACATTAGACCTAGGGCAAGGGATCGAAGCACTTCCCAGAGGTCGTGCCAGCGCTGCCAGGAATGGAGCTGGTACTTCCGAGTTCCTCGGAGGCCCTTGCAGTCAAAAGCAAGCTGGAATCACCACCGTGTTCAATACGCGGAAAGTCTGGGGAAATAAATTTCCGTGAGTGATGCTCTGACCCACGAGTCTCTTTGGAGTGGCCGATGGTTCACGAGCATGAACTGGACTTCCGTGCATCCGCCTGGCTCCAGCGCGGCGGGAATTGCAACATCATGAAAATTCCCGTCATCCGGCAGCATGCGCGAGAAGACAAGTGAATCGCGCGCGATGACGCGTAGTTCAAACCTGCCTGTCGCCTGCAGATTGTCGTAAGGCATCACGTATCCGAAGCGGAGGTTGGTTCTATCGCCCTGTGCGCAGACTCGCTGGGTGGCAACGATGCGGCTGCGACCGCTTGTTACACCGCTTGCACCAAGGGTAAAGCCCAAGTCGCCGATACCGATCGAGCGGTTATTCCTGACCTTTCGATCCAGCTGTCGGGGCGAAGCACCCCGTAAGGGTTCCACACCCTCGCCGACGATGGAGAATCCGGAGATTACCCTGCCGTCTTGAGGCGTATAGCGAATATCGGTGACGAACCAGGCTGTAGCAGCTGCAATTAACGCAGTGGCGCTACCTACAACAAGCGTCGGCGCAAATGGTGGGGCACTAACAGAACCTTCAATCGATCCACGCGCGCGCCCCAGATGGGCTGCAATAACAAGAGGTGCGAAGAACCACACTGGAAATGCATAGCGAGGCTGGACTTCGCCGATTGTGACTAGGCCGCCGATGAGCACTCCCAGAAACGCGATAGAGAACGCGACAGTTAATGAGGAGGGCGATCGCAGCGAAGTTGGCAACGCTGAGAGAAATAGACCAGCGATCAATAATGCATAGAGCTTGTTGTAGGTTGTCAGAGTCTCAGCGAGCTTCGGCGCGCTGAGATTCAGTTCATTGTAGTAAAAGCCGTGTTGACTACCCAATAGCGCCAAACGACTAGTCTTGAAAGCGGCTCCCGAGACGCGGGCCATTGGCTGCTCGCTGAAATCCGATATGAACAGAGCCTTGGCGGTCTCTCGCTGCGCATCAGGTTGTTGTGGACGCAGGAAAGCGGTGCCAAACGCTTGGGCATACCGAAATGTTCCGTCTGAGTAACCGGGTGCGAGCGCGGCAGTGCGTACATTCGAAAGATACGCGTAGGACGGGTCTGTCGTGAGCACGCCTATCGACTTCAATCCCATGGTTCCGATCAGGAACGCAATTGACGCGCCAGCGAAGAGGCAGGCAAATCGCAAGCGGCAAGAGACTCGATTATTCTCAACAGTCCGCACTTTGACTGCGAGAATCAGAGCTGTAGTTCCCAACGCCACCAGTGCCACGAGTCCTAGCTCGCGCTGTACTTCAAGAAGAATTACTGGGATGCCAACAACTAAGCCCAGAGCGATCTGGCGTGGAGCGCTCTCGTAGCGCCTCTCGGAGACCAGTACGATTGACCAGAGGGTGAGTGCGGCGAAGAACAGGCCCCAGAGATCATGAGTCGGTATCTTGAGAGCGTACAGAGTCTCCGCGCCACCGATCCAGAGAACAGCGAATATCTGAGCAGACAGATGGCTCTGCGTGCGTCGCAATACGTCATAGCCAATCAGAAGAATTGAGACTAGGAGTAGCCCATTGACAATGGGGACAAGTATGGGCGCGTGCCCGAATAGATAAACAGCGGGCCAAAGGATCGGGAGGGTGCGTTGATGGATGATGCCATCGGCTGAAAAACGGTTCTGTTCCACCAACCGACCCACGGCGACCCACATGCGTTGGAAATCGCTGAGCCACGGCGCTTCGACGGCGTATCCATATATGCAGTAGAGGGCGACCGACGCCGCAACAGCCGTAGGTAGGAAAATCGAGGGCGCGAGTGGACGACCCCTGCGGAGGAGTGCTGCGACAGCCGCACATACCATCAGGATTGGGAGAAACGCCCACAGCAGTCCAGTTGCCAATCCGTGCCTCGCCACTCCTAGAAAAAGATCCTGTCCGTAGGCTAGCGCGGTACAAAGAAACAATGCGCCGCTAAATACCGCGATAGCGGTAAGCGCGCTCGATCGTGCGAGTGTTTCAGCGAAACCTGTAGCGGCGCGTGCGATCGGGCTGACAAAAATTTTCCGACTCAACATGGCAATCTCATTTGGGCGAAGATCCCGGGTCGCTTCGGTCGGATGCGCTCAGGGGGGGCGCGGATGTTCGGGTGACGATCCAGCGGGAGAAAACGTAGGTGAGCGGGAGCGTCGCAACTATCGTGACAAGTGGACCGGCCCACGCAGGAAGTCCCGCCTTTGAAACTGCCACGTAGACGATGACAGTCCCCAGCGCGAGCTGGATCAGATAAACCAGTGGAAACGCAACCAGTCCTCTGATGGTGGGACGCCGCTTGAACACGAACCAGCTGTTGATGAAATACGACCAGATCACGCCTGCGGCAAACGAGATCGGGTACGCGATGATGTACGCAAAAGACGCTTGGAGAAGCGCAAGATAAATGACGTATGAGAAAATCGTCGTTGATCCCCCTGCAACGAGGAATCTCGCAATCTCGAGGGCGCGGTGCTTCACTGCGGTGAATTCGTCAGCGATCTGAACTCTGCGTAGTCACGAATGTATTCATCGGCGTCATAGCCTTCAGAGGCGAACACGAGAAGGACGGCATCGGGTGAGTAACGGTACTGCGTTCCCCAGATCATTGGCGGCAGATGGATGCCAACTTCGGGCGAGTCGAGAACGAATTCCTCGCGGGAGTGGCCGTCATCAGCGAGTACGCGAACTGATCCCTTCGCGCAGATTAAAAACTGGTGGCAGCGACGGTGTGCATGCTCGCCGCGCGTCTCCTGTGTCGGTACGTCGAACACCATGAAGTAACGCTTTGGGGCGAACGGAAGATCCTTCTCGAATTCGCCCACGGTCAATGCGCCGCGAAGGTCCGAGAATCGAGGGAGCCGATGGAGTTGCGCCCTGGTAGCAGAGGACTGCGGCGCCCCGTCTACCTGAGTTTGCGACGCAGGGTAAGCATCGGAAGACAGACGGGATTCCGTGACATAGCCGGAAATTCGCGCAGGATTGCCGACAACGATCGCGTTCGGAGGAACAGAACGAGTGACGACTGCGCCGGCGCCTACCATTGCGCCACGCCCGATCGTAATGCCGGCAAGAATTGTGGCATTGGCGCCGATCGATGCGCCGTCCTCGACGAGAGTTTTCGCAAACTCTTCAGGATGCTGACGGCTGCGAGGAAACAGATCGTTGGTAAACGTCGCATTGGGGCCGACGAAGACATCGGCGCCGAGTCGGACGCCGTCCCATAGTTGTACTCCGCACTTGATTGTGCAGCGGTCTCCAACTACGACATCGTTTTCAATGAAAACGCCATCGCAAATATTGCATTCAGTTCCAATGCGGGCCCCTGGCAACACGTGGGCAAAAGCCCAGACGCGAGTCCCCGCACCGATGTTTTCGCTCTCGCACAACGCATTAGGATGAATGATCGCGGTCATGGATTATCCGTTACAAAATTTTCGTGGCTCTGAATGACGGCGAGTGGCCTCGCTTTAGTATTCTCGAATGCTCGCCAGGCGTACGTGCCCACCACGCCGAGACCCAGCGAGTTCAAAGCGCCAAAGAAGAGAATGGTCAACATGGTGCCTGCGTATCCCGGTACCGCAACGAGTCCGGAAAGTCTGGCGAGCAGAATGAGTACCGCCAGGAGCAATGCGAGCGCCATTGCAACCGCGCCGGAGCCGATAAGGAGCCTGACAGGCAAGTCGGTGAAGGCAAAGACACTGTCCGCCAGGTATCTGATTTTCTTGCTAAAGGTCCATGCACTTTTGCCATGCATTCGCTCGCGACGTGAATAACTCACAAATGCGCGCCTCCCGCCTAGCCAGAAGAGCTGGGCAAGCAAACTGGTGTTCGTTTCGCCTAGCATCAACAGCTTGTCCCGAAAAGCGGACGTGAGTGCGAATATGTCAACTCCGCCTCTTGGAATATCCGGCATTACCAGGGTCCGATAGATCGACCAGAATGCATTAGACGCGAGCTTCGAGAACGCTGGATCAACCCGCGACTCTCTGACTCCAAATGCGACATCGTGTTCACCATCGGCGAGAGTCCTTGCGAACTCAAGGACTAGCTCTGGAGGCTCCTGCAGATCGGCTGCCATGACCGCGATGATCTGTCCACGAGCTGCAGATAGCCCTGCTCGAATGGCGGCAAACGCACCGAAATTGCGCGACAGCGCAATCAGCTGCGCGTCGAAATTTTGCGACGGCAGGCGCTCGCGTAGGCGCTGAAAGCTCTGGTCAGGACTTCCGTCGACGACGAACACTGCTTCGATCGGCATCGGAAGGGACGTGGACAAAGACGAAATGCCAGCCAGAAGTGCATCGATGGACGCTTCATTCCGGTAGACAGGAACAACGATTGAAAGACCGGGTGTCAGAAGAGATTGCATGCGTTCGCCACCCGTTCCACCTCTCCATCTGTCAGTTCGGGGAAGCACGGCAAAGACAGCACGGTTGCTGCATCAAGCTCGGTCCTCGGTAAGTGCACTTCGTTGTAACGACCTTCGAGGCAAGGCTGTCGATGGTCAGGAAGCGGATAGTGCACGTCTGTTCCAATTCCATTCTCGGTGAGATGGGTTCTCAGTCGATCGCGTTCCTGGGAGCGGATCACGTACAGGTGCGCTACCGACGCATTCCCCACTGCCGGTGGAATTTCGATCGCAGCGTTCCGTATGCTCGCGCTGTAGAAATTGGCGATCTCTCGACGCCTCGCGTTCCAGCTGTCCAGGCGCGGCAGCATGACGCTCAACATTGCCGCCTGAAGCTCATCAAGACGGCTGTTACGGCCGCCGGAAAGTTCATTCCTGTACTTCTGCCCCCAGCCGTACTGGCGGAGTTGCCGTACCCGAAGCGCCACCTCCGCATCTCGCGTCACGACCGCTCCGCCATCTCCGAGTGCGCCCAGATTCTTGGTCGGGTAGAAACTGAAGCTGGCGACATCTCCAAAGCTCCCTGCGGCTTGGCCGGACGCATCGCGGGCACCATGAGCTTGGGCGCAGTCTTCCACCAGCGCCGCCCCGAAGGTGCGTGCGACCGCTGCGATAGACGCGATGTCCGCCAACTGGCCGTAGAGATGAGTTACGACGATCGCGCGGATGTGGCCGACTGCCAGGGCGTTCCGCAGCGCTGCCGAATCCATGGTCGAATTGTCGGAGACGTCGATGAACACCGGAACTGCACCGATTGCCAGCACTGCCGAGGTGCTGTACATGGCTGCATTCGCGATGACTGCGACCTGGTCGCCCTTCTGTACGCCTACGGCGCGAAGTGATAATTCGAGTGCGTCTGTGCCGTTTGCCACGCCAATGCAGTGGTCAACGCCGCAATACAGCGCGAACTGAGCTTCGAACGTCTCTACGTGGGGGCCGAGGACGTAGTAGCCGCTACGGATAACCTGATCAGAGACTGCAACGAGCTCCTCTTGCAACGGTTCGATATGACGCAGGAGCGAGTTGAGGGGAATCGTTGAAGACATTCTGTTCCGGTTCCTTGGGCGCATGCGCCTGTGAAGTATATGTGCGAAATGCGGGGCGCCTCGCGTAGCAATTCAATAACCACGAGGTGCTACGGCGGAAACATTGTCCTGACAGCCGTGCTGCGATGACCCCCGCCAAGGCGGGTTGATTCTAGGCGAAAACAGTACTTCGACCCGTGCAATAGGGGATAAGACCGTGTCCGGTGGTGCTGGCAAGAATGTCTGCAGAGCGCTAGCGGATACGGGAGATAAAGACTAAGACTTCCTGTGCGCTTTCGATGAAACCGCTTACCCGCCGATTGTCTCGGCGTTGGCGCTGCTTACAACGCTGGCAATGCGGGCCGACGCTTCGCCGTCTCCATAGGGGTTATGCGCTCGAGACATGCGTTCGTAAGCGGACGCGTCGTCCAGAAGCGAGTTCACGCTCGCTACGATGCGTTCCTGACTGGTGCCGACAAGCATCACCGTACCCGCATCAACCGCCTCGGGCCGCTCGGTCGTATCGCGCATGACCAGCACAGGCTTGCCAAGGGACGGCGCTTCCTCCTGAATCCCGCCCGAGTCGGTCACGATGATATGCGCACGCGACATCAGATACACGAACGGGAGATAGTCTTGGGGTTCGATCAGGTGCACATCAGACTGCGCGCCAAGAATCCTGTTGACCGGCTCCTGCACGTTTGGATTCAGATGAACTGGATAGACGACCTGCGTGTCGCCCCGCGCTGCGATTGCTTTGAGCGCATGGCATATCTGCTCGAAACCACCGCCAAAATTCTCACGACGATGCCCGGTGACGAGTACGAGCCGCTTGCGTGGATCCAGAAACGTAAAACGCGAAGCCAGCTGATCTTTAAGTGCGTTGTCACTACCAATCTTTTTGATCACGGCCAGCAATGCGTCGATAACCGTGTTGCCTGTGATGTGAATTCTCTCGGAAGCCACACCCTCCCCCAGCAGATTGTCCTTCGAACGACTGGTAGGCGCGAAGTGCAGTCTTGTCAGGGCGCCTGTTAGCTTTCGATTGGCTTCTTCAGGCCAGGGTGAATAAAGATTGCCCGTGCGAAGGCCTGCTTCGACGTGACCGATCGCCGTACGGTTGTAAAACGCCGCCATCGACGTTGCGAATGTCGTGGTGGTATCTCCATGCACGAGTACGATGTCGGGCTTGCGGCGTGCGATCACCTCATCCATGCCCTGCAGGATCCTCGACGTGAGGCCGGCGAGGGTCTGGCCTGGCTGCATCACATTGAGATCTTCATCGGGAACGATGCCGAACAGATCGAGGACCTGATCCAGCATCTGTCGATGCTGCGCAGTCACAGCGACGATCGTCTCAACGCCCGGCGTGGACTTGAGAGCTTCGACGACGGGCGCCATCTTGATGGCTTCGGGGCGGGTGCCGAACACCACCATCACGCGCTTGCTCATTCTTATAGTCTTCCCGTGAGATTAGAGAGAGGCGCGCGACGCGCGTCCCTTGGATGAAGGCGGGTGGTGCTTCAGAGCGCGGCTTCGAGCTCCGGTAGCAATTTGAACAGATCGCCTACCAGGCCGATGTCCGCGATCTCGAAGATCGGTGCATCGGCATCCTTGTTGATCGCGACAATCGTGCCCGCATCCTTGATGCCGGTCAGGTGCTGGATCGCGCCGGAGATGCCGATTGCGACGTAGAGCTCGGGCGCGATGATCTTGCCTGTCTGGCCGACCTGCAGTTCGTTTGGCACGTAACCGGCATCGACCGCGGCGCGCGAGGCGCCGACGGCCGCGCCGAGCTTGTCGGCGAAATCGAAGACGATCTTGAAGTTCTCTTCCGAGCCGACGCCGCGGCCGCCCGAGACGACACGCTTGGCGCTCTGCAGGTCGGGGCGGTCAGTGCTGCCTGCGGCGAGACCGATGAAGCGGGTGTGCGTTGGCAGTTCGGCATCGATGCTGCTCGTTTCCACCGTCGCGCTGCCGCCGCGTGCGGCTTCCTGCCAGGACGCCGTACGCACCGTGGCGACGACCGGATGCTCGGCCGGCGCTTCGACGGTGACGATGGCATTGCCCGCATAGATCGGACGCTTGAAGACGTGGCTACTCTCCACCGTCATCAGGTCGGAAATCTGGTTCACGCCCAGCAGCGCGGCGACGACCGGCAGCAGGTCCTTGCCGAATGTCGTCGACGGCGCGAAAACGTGGCTGTAGCCAGAAGCGAGCTTCGCGATCTGCGGGCCCAGCACCTGCGCGAGAGCATGCGCGTTGGCCGGATTGGCAACGGCGAGGACCTTCGACACGCCGGCAATCGCGGCGGCTTCGGCGGCGGCGCCGGCCGGATCGGCGGCGAATACCGCGACGTCGATGGAGTCGGGCGACAGCGCCTGCGCCGCAGCGACGGTCTTGGCGGTCGCGCTGGCGTTCAGGGTGCCGTCGAGGTGCTCGGCGATGACAAGGACTTTGGACATGGTGGCAGTTCTCCGAATACGTAGGGGAGTCGCGCTTCGCGTCGGCGCGCCCTCACCCAACCCTCTCCCGCGAGCGGGAGAGGGGGCTAGAAGCGTTACAGCAGGCCCTTGGCCTTGAGCGCAGCGACCAGTTCGGCCGCGTCCTTGACCATGACGCCCTTGCCGCGCTTGGTCGGCGCCTCGTAGTGCGTGGTCTTGAGTGTGTCGACCGACTCGACGCCAAGGTCGGCGAACGGGATCGATTCCATCGGCTTCGACTTCGCTTTCATGATGTCGGGCAGCTTGATGAAGCGAGGCTCGTTGAGGCGCAGGTCGGTCGTGACGACGGCCGGCAGGTCGACTTCAAGCGTCTCCAGGCCGGCGTCGACTTCGCGTGTGACCGTTGCCTTGCCGTCAGCGATCTCGACCTTCGAGGCGAAGGTCGCCTGCGGGCGGCCCCACAGCGTCGCCAGCATCTGACCGGTCTGGTTGGCGTCGTCGTCAATGGCCTGCTTGCCCAAGATCACCAGGTCCGGCTGTTCCTTCTCGACCAGCTTGAGCAGGGTGCGGGCGGCCGTCAGCGGCTGGATCGCCTGGTCACAGACCACGTGGATGGCGCGGTTCGCGCCCATGGCCAGACCGTTGCGCAGGTGCGCCTGGGCGTCGGCGGGCGCGATCGTCGCGACCACGACCTCCGTCGCGATGCCCTTGTCGCGCAGGCGCAGGGCTTCTTCCAGCGCGATTTCATCGAAGGGGTTGGCCGACAGCTTGACGCCATCGGTGACCACGCCGGACCCGTCCGGCTTGACCTGGATGCGGACGTTGTAGTCCACCACGCGCTTGTAGGCGACGAGGATCTTCATCGGTACGGCATTCCTTGTGCGTTGCGGATCACCCGGCCACGGCGGCTGGCGCGGGGTAATCCGTCGATTCTAACGGGGCGGCCTCCGGCGCGCGAACAGCAAGTTCCGCCATGCAAGCGTTCATGTTCATACCGAAATCGGCCGGGTGAGCCGTTATTCTTGGAACCTGGCCCTGAAACGGGCATTCTGATCGTCCACAGGAGTGAATGCGTGCCCACATGGCTCGTCACCGGCGGCGCCGGTTTCATCGGCGGCAATTTCGTACTCGAGGCCGTGCGTCGCGGCATCCGCGTGATAAATCTCGATGCCCTGACTTATGCAGGCAACCTGCAGACGCTGGCGTCGATCGAATCGAATCCGGACCACGTGTTCGTCCATGGCGACATCGGGGATCGCGATCTGGTCGCGGGGCTGCTGGCCGAGCACCAGCCCGATGCGGTACTGAATTTCGCCGCAGAGAGCCACGTCGACCGCTCGATCGACGGCCCGGCCGCGTTCATCGAAACCAACGTCGTCGGCACACTCGGTCTGCTCGAGTCGGTGCGCGACTACTGGAAGGCCTTGCCTGATGGCCGTCGCGAGGCATTTCGATTCCTGCATGTGTCGACCGACGAGGTCTACGGCACGCTTGGGGAGACCGGCAAGTTCTCCGAAACCACGCCCTACGCGCCGAACTCGCCGTATTCGGCGTCGAAGGCCGCGTCAGACCATCTGGTGCGTGCGTTCCACCACACCTACGGCCTGCCGGTGCTGACCACCAATTGCTCGAACAACTACGGGCCGTATCACTTCCCGGAAAAGCTCGTCCCGCTGGTGATCGCTAAGGCACTGGCCGGCGAGCCGCTGCCGGTCTACGGCGACGGCAAGCAGGTCCGCGACTGGCTGTTCGTCACCGACCACTGCGCCGCGATCCGCACGGTGCTCGAGAAGGGCCGCGTCGGCGAGACCTACAACGTCGGTGGCGATTCGGAGCGTCAGAACATCGAGGTGGTCGAGACGATCTGCCGCCTGCTCGACGCGCGCCGTCCGCGTGAGGATGGCCAGTCGCGCGCGACGCAGATCACCTATGTGACCGATCGTCCGGGCCACGACCGGCGCTATGCGATCGACGCTTCCAAGCTGCAGGGCGAACTCGGCTGGAAGCCCGAGCACACCTTCGAGAGCGGCATCGAGGCGACCGTCGACTGGTATCTCGACAACCAGGCCTGGGTGCAGCGCATCCTCGACGGCAGCTACCGTCTGGAACGCATGGGAGCGCAGGCATGACCGCGCGCAAGGGCATCATCCTCGCCGGCGGATCCGGCACGCGGCTGTATCCGATCACCAAGGGCGTCAGCAAGCAGCTGCTGCCGGTCTACGACAAGCCGATGATCTACTACCCGCTCAGCGTGCTGATGCTGGCGGGTATCCGTGAGGTGCTGATCATCAACACGCCACACGAGCAGGCGCTGTTCCAGACCCTGCTGGGCGACGGTTCGCAGTGGGGCATGGAAATCCAGTACGCCGTGCAGCCGAGCCCGGATGGTCTGGCGCAGGCGTATCTGATCGGCCGGGAGTTCGTAGGCGGCAAGCCGAGCTGTCTGGTGTTGGGGGACAACATCTTTCATGGACAAGGACTGACCGGGACACTTCGACGCGCCGACGCACGTACGGAAGGGGCCACGGTGTTCGGATATTGGGTCAACGACCCAGAGCGTTACGGCGTGGCCGCTTTTGATGCTGATGGCAAAGTCGTCGACATTGCAGAAAAACCCGAAGTGCCGAAGTCGAACTACGCTGTCACTGGCCTGTACTTCTACGATGGACGTGCCAGCGATTACGCGGCCCGACTCAAGCCGTCGTCACGCGGTGAGCTTGAGATCACGGATCTCAATCGCCTGTATCTCGAAGATGAAGCGCTCTTTCTCGAGCAGATGGGTCGCGGCTACGCGTGGTTGGATACGGGTACGCACCAGTCGTTACATGAAGCGGCCAACTTCATCGAAACGATCCAGTCGCGACAGGGACTTCAAGTATGCTGCCCTGAAGAGATCGCATATGGAGCTGGCTGGATAGATGGAGAGCAACTCGAACGACTCGCGACTCCGCTTTCAAAGAACGGTTACGGACGCTACCTGCTGGATCTGCTGAGGCGCGGAGCTATCCGATGAAGATTGTCGAAACCCGACTGGCGGGGTGCGTGATCATTGAACCTACTGTGTTCGGTGATCCCAGGGGCTTCTTCTTCGAATCTTGGAACGCGGAGCGGTTTGGTAAGGCTGGCTTACCTACCCATTTCGTGCAAAGCAACGTTTCTCATTCGACGAAAAACGTGCTCAGGGGCATGCACTATCAGTGGCCTCGGCCACAAGGAAAGCTAGTTAGCGTTCTCCAGGGGGAGGTGTTCGATGTCGCAGTCGACCTTCGTCGTGGTTCTCCGACGTTTGGGAAATGGGACGCGGCGGTGCTGAGCGCGAGCAACAAGCGGCAGATCTGGATCCCTGAGGGCTTTGCTCATGGATTCGCAGTGCTTTCAGAGGACGCCGTCTTTAGCTATTTGTGTACTGACGTTTACGTGAAAGAAGTCGATGCAGGCGTGCGGTGGAACGATCCCGCGATCGGGATTGAATGGCCGATCATGCACCCGCTGTTGTCAGTCAAAGACGAGCAGGCACCGCTTCTGTCGCAAATCGATCAGGGAAGGCTGCCGGTGTTCGTCGGGTGACCTCGCTCGTCTTCGGCGCCAACGGACAGTTGGGGCAGGAGCTGATGCGTGCGCTCGCACCGTTGTGTGATGTGCTCGGCACAACCCGGAGTGGCACGCTCGCCGACGGCCGATCGTGCCTGACCGCAGACTTTTTGGATCCGCACGCCGTGGTCGCGCTGCTCGATGCGACGCGGCCGATACGCGTGATCAATGCAGCTGCCTACACCGCAGTCGACAAGGCCGAAAGCGAGCCCGCGGCGGCGCAGGCCGCCAATGCAGAGACCCCAGGCGCGATCGCGCGCTGGTGTGCCGCGCACGCTGTACCGCTGGTGCATTACTCAACCGATTACATATTCGACGGCAGAGGTACGCGTCCGTATCGCCCTGACGACGCCACGGCGCCGCTTGGCGTCTACGGCGCCAGCAAGCTCGCGGGCGAGAACGCGATCCGTGCAGTGGGTGGCCGCCATCTGATCTTCCGTACCGCATGGGTCTATGCCGCGCACGGCCAGAACTTCCTGCGCACGATGCTGCGTGTCGGTGCCGAGCGCGACGTGTTGCGCGTGGTAGCCGACCAGATCGGCACCCCGACACCGGCGGCGCTGATTGCGGATGTCACCGCGCAGATCCTGCGTTCCGACGCTGAGGCTTCAGGGACTTGGCATCTGACGGCGACCGGCGAAACCAGCTGGCACGGATTCGCGCAGGCGATCTTCGAAAATGCGGTCGAGCGCGGCCTGATTGCGCGCGCGCCGACGGTCGAAGCGATCACCACGGCCGACTATCCGACGCCGGCACAGCGTCCTGCCTATTCGCGGCTGGACACCACGTCGCTGGAACAGGACTTTGGCATCACGTTGCCGGACTGGCAGGTCGCGCTGGATGGCGTGCTCGACACGTTGGTGGACGCGCAGCGCTGAGTCTGCGATGTACGTAGACATAAAAACGGCGCCCGCGGGCGCCGTTCTGCCTTGAAACGATTCGAGCAGATCAGGTACGCCCGTAGGTGTCCTCGAAACGCACGATGTCGTCCTCGCCCAGATAGCTGCCTGACTGCACTTCAATCAGCTCCAGCGGCACCTTGCCCGGATTCCGCAGTCGATGCGTCACGCCGAGCGGGATGTAGGTGCTCTGGTTCTCGCTCAGCAGCAGTATGTCGTCGCCACGCGTGACCTCGGCGGTGCCGTTGACGACGATCCAGTGTTCGGCGCGGTGATGGTGCATCTGCAGACTCAGCACGCCGCCCGGTTTGACCGTGATGCGTTTGACCTGATGACGCGGACCGTTGTCGATCGAGTCGTATGCGCCCCAAGGACGGTAGACCTTGCGATGCCAGGCTGCCTGCGGCAGCTCGCGTGACTTGAGTTCGGCGACCACATCCTTGACCTGCTGGATGCGGTCACTGCGTCCCACAAGGATCGCATCGGGCGTTTCCACGACGATGGTGTCTTCAAGCCCGATCATCGCGATCAGGCGTTCGCCGTAGGCATAGGTGTTGCGGCAATCGATCGACACGACCTCGCCATAATGTGCGTTGCCGTCCGCGTCTTGCGGCGACACCTCGCGCAGGCTCGCCCACGAACCCACGTCGCTCCAGCCGGCATCCAGCGGCATCACAACGGCAGCAGCGGTCTTTTCCATGACCGCGTAGTCGATCGAATCCGATGGACTCGCAGCGAATGCGTCCGCATCGAGACGGGTAAAATCCACGTCCTGGCGCGCGGCCGACCACGACGCGCGCACCGCCATCAGCATCGCCGGCGCATGGCGTTCGAGTTCGGCGAGATACGCGTCGGCGCGGAACAGGAACATGCCGCTGTTCCAGAAATGATTGCCGGATGCGACGTAAGCCTGGGCGTGCGCCAGATCCGGTTTCTCGACGAAGGCTTGGACGGGAACGGGGCCGCCACCCGTCCCGCTCACCGCCTTGATGTAGCCATAGCCGGTTTCCGGTCCACGCGGCACCACGCCAAACGTCACCAACTTGCCGGCCTCGGCTGCAGGCAGCGCGGCGCGCACCGCGGCGTGGAATGCCTCGGGGTTCTGCACGACATGGTCCGACGGCAGGACCAGCAGCACGGCATCCGGCGTATCGCGCAGCGCTTCCAGCGCGGCTGCGGCGATCGCCGGCGCGGTATTGCGACCGACCGGTTCGAGCACGATCGCCGCCGGTGTCGCGCCGACCTGCTGCAACTGCTCAGCGACAACGAAACGGTGCGCCTCGTTGGCGACGACGATCGGCCCGGCATCGCCGGCCAGTGGCGCTGCGCGCAACCAGGTCGCCTGCAGCATCGTATCCGTGCCGACCAGGGGCAGGAATTGCTTCGGGTACATCTCGCGCGACAGCGGCCACAGGCGCGTGCCTGAGCCGCCGGAGAGTAGAACCGGGACGATCGTAGACATAACAGGCCTCAAGCGGACAGCAGGTCGGACAGCTCGCGCGTGCGTGCGTCGAGCAGCGCACGGTCCGCGCGCGTTTCGATATTGAGCCGCAGCAGCGGTTCGGTGTTGGAGCTGCGCAGGTTGAAGCGCCAGTCGCCAAAATCGGCGCTGATGCCGTCGGTCCGGTCGATCTCCGGCGACTGCGCGGCGTAGTGCGCCATCACGCGATCGACCGCGACCTTCGCATCCGCGACGCGGAAGTTGATCTCGCCACTGCACGGGAACTTCTCGACGCGCGCGGAAACCAGATCGCCCAGCGAGCGACCACTGGTGGACACGAGTTCGGCGATCAGCAACCACGGAATCATCCCGGAGTCCGCATAGGCGAATTCGCGGAAGTAGTGGTGCGCGCTCATCTCGCCGCCGTAGACCGCGTCTTCAGCGCGCATCTTCTCCTTGATGAAGGCGTGGCCGCTCTTGCACAGCACCGGCACGCCGCCGGCGGCTTCGACCTGCTCGACCGTGTTCCAGACCAGGCGCGGATCGTGTACGACCTTGCCGCCCGGCTGCTTGGCGAGAATCGCCTCGGCCAGCAGGCCGACGAGGTAATAGCCTTCGATGAATGCACCGGTCTCATCGAAGAAGAAGCAGCGGTCGAAATCGCCGTCCCAGGCGATCCCGAAATCCGCGCCGTGTGCGCGCACCGCGTCGGCCGTGACCTGACGATTCTCCGGCAGCAGCGGGTTCGGGATGCCGTTCGGGAAATTACCGTCCGCCTCGTGGAACACGCGGACGAATTCAAAAGGCAGGTGGGGGGCGAGCAGGTCGACGATCGAGCCGGCCCCCCCGTTGCCGGCATTGACCACGAGCTTGAGCGGGCGCAGCGCCTTGGCCTCCACGTAACCGAGCAAATGATCGATATAGGCCGATTTGTCCGGCGCGGCGGTCTCAGTGCCCGGCGCGGCGACGGGCGCAGGCAGATCGCCAGCCTCCACCGCGTCGGAGATCGCGAACAGGCCGGTGTCAGAGCTGATCGGCCGCGCATGCTCTCGCACCAGCTTCATGCCGTTGTAATCCATCGGATTGTGGCTGGCGGTCACCATGACGCCGCCCGCCGCCCCGCGGTGGTCGACCTGGAAATACACCTCTTCCGTGCCGCCGACGCCGATATCGATGATCTCGCGCCCTTGGCTGCGCAGGCCTTCCGACAACGCCGCCTGCAGTTCCGGGCTGCTCAGGCGCACATCGCGTCCCAGCACGATCGCGCCTGGCGGCAGCTGACCGGCCAGTGCAATGCCGATGTCGCGGGCGAGGGCGGGATTGAGTTCGTCCGGCACGCGGCCTCGGAGGTCGTAGGCCTTGAAGGCGGGCAGGGGCATGGTCGCTCCATCGGTCGGGAGGTCCGATTCTAGCGGCTCCCGCGGAGCGGGCCGTTCGCGCTAATGCACCAAGGTCCAAGGCCGCGTACACGCGCAGCCGGTAGAATCGAAGTCCGTTGCGCCATGAGGATCACAATGAGCGAGCAGAGTTCCGCCGCGGGTCGACGCGGCAAGCAGTATCCCGATGCCGCGACGGCATTGGCCGACATCGTGGCCGATGGCCAGACATTCGCGGTCGGCGGCTTCGGCCTGTGCGGCATTCCCGAGGCACTGATCGCCGCGTTGCGCGATTCGGGCGTCAAGGACATCACCGCGATCTCCAACAACGCGGGCGTCGACGGCTTCGGTCTCGGCCAGCTGCTGGAGACCCGGCAGATCCGCAAGATGATTTCGTCCTACGTGGGCGAGAACAAGGAATTCGAACGGCAGTACCTCGGCGGTGAACTGGAACTCGAGTTCAATCCGCAGGGCACGCTGGCCGAGCGCCTGCGCGCCGGCGGCGCTGGCATTCCGGCGTTCTTCACCGCGACCGGTTACGGCACGATCGTGGCCGAGGGCAAGGAAACGCGCGAATTCGACGGCAAGCATTACGTTCTGGAAACCGCGCTCACCGCCGATGTCGCGCTGGTCAAGGCGTGGCAGGCCGATACGGCCGGCAACCTCGTGTTCCGCAAGACCGCGCGCAATTTCAATCCGGCCTGCGCGATGGCGGGCAAGGTCTGCGTGGTCGAAGTCGAGGAGCTGGTGGAGATCGGCGCGATCGATCCCGACCAGGTGCACCTGGCGGGCATCTACGTGGACCGCATCGTCGTCAACACGGCGCCCGAGAAGCGCATCGAGCAGCGCACCGTGCGAGGAGCAAAGTAATGGCCTGGACCCGCGATGAAATGGCCGCGCGCGCGGCGCGCGAACTCACCGACGGCGCCTACGTGAATCTTGGCATCGGTCTGCCGACCCTGGTGGCCAACCATATTCCGGACGGCATGGACGTCTGGCTGCAGAGCGAGAATGGCCTGCTCGGCATCGGCCCGTTCCCGACCGAAAGCGAGGTCGATGCCGACCTCATCAACGCCGGCAAGCAGACCGTGACCGCGCGCAAGGGTGCGAGCTACTTCGGCAGCCACGACTCGTTCGCGATGATCCGCGGCGGCCACATCGATCTCGCGATTCTCGGCGCAATGCAGGTCACCGGCAGCGGTGATCTCGCGAACTGGATGGTGCCCGGCAAGATGGTCAAGGGCATGGGCGGCGCGATGGATCTCGTCGCCGGCGTCAAGCGCGTGGTCGTGCTGATGGAGCACGTCGCGAAGGACGGCAGCCACAAGATCCTGCCCGAGTGCACGTTGCCGTTGACCGGCGTGGGTGTGGTCGACAGGATTATCACGGATCTCGCGGTGTTCGATGTGACCGCCGATGGTCTCGTGCTGGTCGAAGCGGCAGACGGCGTGGATGCCGCAGAGTTGAAGACCAAGACCGGCGTCGCATTCGCGAACGCGAACTGAGTTTCGCTTGAAGTGTGAGGTTGGCTGCGGGCATATCCCGCGGCCGTCTCATCCTCGCCCACTTCTTTCGTCGCGTCAGCGCGATTCCATCTGGGCTCCGCGAAGGCAGCAGCGAGATCGAGGAGTCCGGGTGGGCAGCGCCCAGGCTGAGACCGGGGCCACAGGATCCAGGGTTGAGGAACAGCGCTCTATTGATCGCTAATACGACCGAACTCCGTCAAGAATCAACTGCGGCTGATGTTCGTGACCTGCTGCGCAGCACGTGCGGCATGCTGTTGGAATGCCCCCATATGTTCGACATCGCTAATCTGCCCGACACCGATGTGCAGCTTGTCCCTCGCTGGATGCCCGCGGTCGAGGCCGATGCGTTGGTCGAGGTGTTGCAAGCTGATATCCCCTGGACTCGCCACCGTCTGCGCATCTTCGGGCGTGAGGTCGAGGCGCCGCGGCTCAGTTGCTGGATCGGCGACCCCAAAGCGGTGTATCGCTATTCCGGCACGCAGTTTGCGCCCGAGCCTTGGCCTGAGGCTTTGGTCGCGGTGTGCGATGCGGTCTCCCGCGCTGCGGGCGTCGGCTTCAACAGCGTGCTCGCCAATCTGTATCGCGATGGACAGGATGCGATGGGCTGGCACAGCGACGACGAGCGCGAGCTCGGTCCCGAGCCGGTGATTGGGTCCTTGAGCCTGGGTGCGACGCGACGGTTCGTGTTGAAGGCACGTGTGGCGGACGCGGAGGGACGATTCGCGCGGCATGTGCTGGAATTGGCGCACGGCAGCCTGCTGGTGATGCGCGGTGATACGCAGGCACGGTTCCGGCACGCGTTGCCGAGAACTGCGCGGCCCGTGGGGCCGCGGATCAATCTGACGTTCCGAAAAATCTTGCGTTGAGGCGCGCTGTGGCGGCCTAAGCTCCGAATCAGGCGAAGCGCCTGAGGGGACGTAACGCGGGTCGCACAGCGCACGCCGATCGGGGCGCTCCTTCAGTGACCCCGAATGAAAGACTCAGCGCCGCGGCGCAGTCGACACCGGTGGCCTGCGATCGTGCGTCACTTCGTGCGCGTTGCCCGACTCTAGAATCCAGCCGACCATCTCGCCGCTGATGCTCTGCAACGCGACCGAGAACGCATCGACCACCTGCGCGACTTCGGTGCTCGACGCCGGCTGCGCCGCGAGAAAGGTGCGCGAGTCGACCACGGTCTGGTCGATGTTGTGGATCAGTTTGACGTTGGCTTCGATCGTTGCCGCCGGCAGTACGTTGCCGTTGTAGTCGGCTTCGAACCGGCGCAGATCGATGACCAGCTTGTAGTCCGCGGTGATCCCCGCGCCCTGGCGCGCGACGGCGGGAATGTGGCCCGAGTCTTCGAGCGTGCGCAGCACGGTGTCCTGCAGCATGTCGGTGGGCGTCTTCGACCAGCTGGCACCACGGTAGACCTGCAGTTCCGCCGGGATCGGGCGCACCGCGATGCGGAAGCTGTCGATCATGCGCGCGGCGGTCGGCGGGCTCAGCATGAGCTGCCAGTCGGCGTAGGGCCATGCGGGATTCGCCTCGACGCGCGGATCGGGCGCGTAGATCGTCGAGCGGTCGCGATCGCCGCCACCGCCGCCCAGCAGCGAGCTGCAGCCGGCGAGCAGGGTGCCCAGCGCGAGTGCGATGGCCAGACGGGGCAGGGCGCGACGCGTGGAGGATGTGAGCGTGATCATTCGGGTTCGAATTCCTTCGGCGCGTCGCGGCCGAGCAGGTAGCGCGCGGGATTGGCGTCGAGACGGTCGCTGATGCGGCGCAGGTCGCGGACCAGCGAACGCAGTTCGCCCAGTGTCGGCCCAAGCTGCGACAGGCCGTCATTGGCGAAGCTGCTGATCGCCGCGCGGTTCTCGTTGAGAATGGTGTCAGCGCCGCCGGCCGCTGAATCCATACGCGCGAGGGTGCTCTCGAGGCTCGCGACGAGCGTCGGCAGCTTCTGCACCAGTTCGCGGTCGAAATTGGTCATCGCGCGATTGGTCGTGGTCAGCGTCTGCTCCAGCTGCTCGCTGGCGGTGCGCGCGTTGACGATGATCGCAGCCAGGTCTTCGCGCTGGCCGGCGACCGAACCGGTCATGCCTTCGATGTTTTCCAGCGTGTTGGAAATGCGCGTGACATTCTCTTCGCTGAGCACCTTGTCGAGGCGCTCGACCAGACGGTTCGCGGTGTCGGAAATGTTCTGCAGCGCCGAGGCTTCGGTCTGGATGATCGGCACGCGGTCATTGTCTTCCGAGACCAGCGGCGGTGCTTCGGGCGAGCCGCCAGTGAGCTGGATGATCGGCGAGCCGGTCAGGCTGGTCATCGACATCCGCGCGCGGGTATCGGTCTTGACCGGCGCATTGGCCTGCACGCGCAGCCGCGCGATGACCTGGCGCGGGTCCTGCGGCGCGAGCTGCAGAGTGTCGACCGTGCCGACGGCGATGCCGTTGTACTGCACGCTGCTGCCTTCGGTGAGGCCGGTCACGGGCTCGCGGAAGACGACGTCGAACTCGTTCCAGCTGCGATCGGACGAATATTTCGCCGCCCACAGAGCGAAGCCGAGCAGCGCGATCGACGCGATGAGCGTGAACGCGCCGATGAGGACGTAATTGGCTCTGGTTTCCATCAGTGGGCTCCCGGGGCGTTGGCCCTGGCGTCGCGTGCGGCACGGCCGCGCGGGCCGTGGAAATAATCCTGGATCCAGGGGTGGTCGATCTGTTCGATCTCCGCCACCGGGGCCACCGCGATCACCTGTTTGTCGGCCAGGACCGCGATGCGGTCACAAATAGCGTACAGGGTGTCGAGGTCGTGTGTGATCAGAAACACGGTCAGCCCCAGCGCTTGCTGCAGGGTGCGGATGAGCCGATCGAACGCGGCTGCGCCGATCGGATCAAGACCGGCCGTCGGTTCGTCGAGGAACAGCAGCGGCGGGTCGAGCGCCAGCGCTCGTGCCAGGCCCGCACGCTTGCGCATGCCGCCCGATAGTTCTGCCGGCAGTTTGTCGAGCGCGTTGGCCGGCAGGCCGGACAGTTTGACCTTCAGCAAGGCCAGTTCGTAGCGCAACGAGTCGCGCAGGTCCGGGTGATGTTCCTTCAGCGGCACCTGCACGTTCTCGCCGACCGTCAGCGACGAGAATAACGCGCCGTCCTGGAACAGCACGCCGGTGTTGCGTTCGATATGCCGGCGCTCTTCGACATCGCGCGACAGTGCATCGGCGCCCAGCACTTCGATCGTGCCGGCCTGCGGCGGACGCAGGCCGAGGATGCTGCGCATCAGCACCGACTTGCCGGTCCCCGAGCCACCGACCACGCCGAGAATTTCACCGCGGCGCACGTCGAGATCGAGGTTGTCGTGCACGGTCTGCGCGCCGAACTGGTTGACCAGCCCACGCACGCGAATCGCGATCTCGTCGCCGAGACCGTCCTGTGCATGCGCATCGCGGGTGGGCGTCTCGGACATGGTCACCATCCCACGTGCATGAACCAGATCGCGGCGAACGCGTCGAAGATGATCACCAGCGAGATCGTCTGCACCACGCTCGACGTGGTGCGCTCGCCCACCGACTGCGCCGTCCCCTTGACCTGCAGACCTTCGAGACAGCCGATCAGGCCGATCACCATCGCGAAGATCGGCGCCTTGGACATGCCGACGAAAAAGTGCCGGACGTTCATCGTTTCGTACATGCGCGCCATGTACGCCTGCGGCGGAATGTCGAGGCTGAAGGCGCCCACGGTCAGGCCGCCGACGAGGCCGGCGATCATCGCGACGAAGGTCAGCAGCGGCAGCATCACCATCAGTGCGACCACGCGCGGAATCACCAGCAGATCCACCGGGTCGAGCCCGAGCGTGCGGATCGCGTCCACTTCTTCGCGGCTCACCATTGCGCCGATCTGAGCGGTGAACGCACTGGCGGTCCGGCCGGCGAGCAGGATCGCGGTCAGCAGCACACCGAACTCGCGCAGGAACGCGATCGAGACCAGTTCCACGACGAAGATCGTCGCGCCGAATTCAGACAATACGGTCGAGCCGAGAAACGCGATCACCGCGCCGACCAGGAACGACAGCAACGCGACCAGCGGGACCGCGTCGAGGCCGACTTGTTCCATGTGGTGCACGGTCGAGGTGATCCGGAACCGCCGCGGCGACACCACGAGGCGGCCGAGCTTGAGCAGGGTTTCGCCGAGAAAGCTGACCAGCGCCACGACTTCGCGCCCGTTGTCGTGCATCGTCTCGCCCAGGCGCGCAAGCGCAGCCTGGAAGCCGTAGTCGCGTTTCTTCTTCGGCCGGTCGTCGGCGACGTCCTCGATCGCCTCGACCAGCGCGTGGTGGTCGTCGCGGAAGCGGAACGTCGAGAAATCCAGATCCCGCTTCTCGGCAAAGCGCAGCAGCTGCAGCACGCCGACCGAGTCCAGGCGATCCACGCCGCTGGCGTCCACCTCGCCCGAGGTGCCGTCCTGCGCGCGCAACACCTTCTCAATATCGCCTGCGTACGCCAGCGTCCAGTATCCGCGCAGCCGCAGCGACCCACCGTCACCGGTTTCGGCGCTGGGCGTGGCGTGTTGAGGGACGGTCATGCAGGCATCGGTCAGTCGAGGTGCAAACGCCGATGAGCATACCGAAATCCGGTGTGACGCCGCGCATCACGGCAGCGTGGCCTATCGGGCGCAGGGTGTGCGTGCGATCCTGTGCGAATGTCCGGCGCCACTCCGCTCACCACCGCCAGTTACGCCACGCGCATCGCCTTCGTGGTCGAACTTGCGGAGAATCTGCATGCCTATGGCACCACGGCGCAGCGCCTCGAAGGCGCGGTGATCGCGGTGACCCAGCAACTGGGGATCGACTGCGAACCATGGGTGAATCCGACCGGCATGGTGCTGTCGTTCAGCGATCCACTGCGGCCACCGGGCGACAGCGATACCACCCGCGTCATCCGCATGTCGCCGGGCGACGTGGATCTCTACAAGTTGTGCGAGACCGATCGCATCGCCGAGCAGGTCATGGCCGGCGAAATGGATCTGGCCGAGGGTTACGCCGCGTTGCGCGCACTCGACGAACGCCAGCCGCGCGCCTGGGGCAAAGCGCTGCAGGTCATGGGCTTCGCGATGGTCGCGATGGGCGTCGCCGGTCTGTGGCGGCTGCCCTGGGCCGACATCGCAACCGCCGGCACCATCGGATTGCTGATCGGTCTGCTCGACATGGTCACACGCAACGGTACGCGGTTGAAGGAAGCACATGAAGCGCTCGCCGGCATGCTGGCAGGCCTGGTCGCGATCCTGGTGTCGGCGTTCATCGCGCCGCTGAATCTCAATACCGTGGTCATCGCCTCTCTGATCGTGATGCTGCCGGGTATGGCGCTGACCAACGCGATCAACGAACTGACCAGCCAGCACCTGGTCTCGGGCACCGCGCGCTTCGCCGGTGCGATCACGACGGTGCTCAAGCTCACCATCGGCACGATCATCGCGCTCACGCTGATGCAGATGCTCGGGGTCACACCCAACGTGCGCGCGTTGCGTCCCCAACCCGACTGGGTGGAATGGTTGGCGCTGGCGACCGCGGCCGGTGCGTTCGCGATCCTGTTCCGGGCCGGGCGTCGCGACGTGTTGCTGGTGATGGCTGCCGCCGCATCGGGCTATCTCATTTCGCGCTGGGTGGGCGCGGCGCTCGGCCCGAACATCGGCCTGTTCGTCGCCGCACTGGTGACCACTGCCGCCGGCAACGGCTACGCGCGCTGGGCCAACCGTCCGGGTGCAGTGATCCGAGTGCCGGGCCTGATCATGCTGGTACCCGGCAGCAACAGCCTGCGCGGGCTGATGAATCTGGTGCAGCAGCAGGACATGGCCGCGGGTCAGGAAGCGGCGCTGGTCGTGATGAACATCGTGCTGGCGTTGATCGCTGGCCTGTTGTTCGGCAACGTGGTGTGGCCGGCGCGCAAGAATCTCTGAGGACCGTTTACGAAAACGCCCCCCATGCGGAGGGCGTCGTCGAAGCGCCGGTATGCGGCTTGCGCCGCCGCGATCACTTCTGGATCAGGAACTCTTCCAGCTTGCGGCCCTTCTTGGTGTGCGCGGCCAGCCACAGCGGCTGCTTGCCACGACCGGTCCAGGTCTCGGCCTTGTTGGCCGGGTTGCGGTACTTCGGCGCCACCTTGCCGAGCTTGCGGCCCTTGGTCGCGCTCTTGCGCGTCGCAGGCGCGGCCGCGGTCGATGCCGCGCGCGGTGCGCCGCCACCGAACAGTTCGGCGATGCTGTAGCCCTCGGCCGCGGCCAGGTCGGTCAGCTTCTTGCGAACGGCCGTCAGCGGCTTGCGCTTCTTGAGCGTCGTCTTGCGCTCCTTGGCCTGGGTGATCAGCGCGTCGAGCTGCTGGGGGGAAAATGCATTGAGGTCAAACGCCATTCGAGTCGGCTCCGGCTGATTATTGGGAATACCAGTCCATTGGCATGGGCGGCATCTTAATCCTGTTTATCCCGGGCCGACAAACACTGCGCATCCGGCTGCGCGGCCCGCTCGTGCAGGCCGCGTGAACATTCGGGATTATCCGGCGGTAAATACCGCCGGTTTAGCGCCGGAAACCCTCAGCCGCGGAGGCGCGAAAACAGCGCCTCGCGATCGAGATTCTCGGATTCGGTGGCATGGCGTGCGCGATATTCGAACGCGCCCGACTCCAGTCCACGTGCCGACACCACCACGCGATGCGGGATGCCGATCAGCTCGATGTCGCCGAACATCATGCCCGGGCGCAGGCCTCGGTCGTCGAGCACGGTTTCGAAACCGGCGGCGCCGAGTTCGCGATACAGCGCGTCCGCCGCTTCGGCCACGTGTGCCTCGTTCTTCGGGTTGATCACGCACACGACTACCTGCCACGGCGCCATCGCGACCGGCCACAGGATGCCGTTGGCGTCGTGGTTCTGTTCGATCGCCGCGGCGACGATGCGCGACACGCCGATGCCGTAGCAGCCCATGAAGGGCACGCTCGCCTTGCCGTTCGCGTCGAGCACCTTGAAGTTCATCGCCTCGGCGTACTTGCGGCCGAGCTGGAACACGTGGCCGACCTCGATGCCGCGCGCGACTTTCAGTTCGCCGCCGTCTTCGGCGCGATCGCCGGCGACGACGTCGCGGATATCGGCGACGACATCGGCCTCGGGCAGATCGCGGCCCCAGTTGACGCCGGCGATGTGGAAGCCGGTGGCGTTGGCGCCGACGACGAAATCGGCGAGTGCGGCGACTTCCAGGTCGGCGACCACGCGGATCGGCTTGGCGGCACCGATCGGTCCGAGGAAGCCCGGCGTGGCACCGAGGTGCGCGGCGATTTCCGCCTCGGTTGCCATGCGGTAATCGGCCAGGCCGTCAACCTTGGCGAGCTTGATCGCATTGACCGCGTGGTCACCGCGCACCAGCGCGAGCACGAAGATCTCGCCGGCCATCAGCGCGATCGATTTCGCGGTGCGGGCGAGCGGAATCTCGAGCAGGGTGGCGACGTCCTCGCAGGTCTTCTGCGTCGGCGTGTCGATCTTGCGCAGGTCTTCCGATGCCGCCGGGCGCGGCGCGGGCGCAGCGGCGCGCGCGGCTTCGACATTCGCGGCGTAGTCCGAACCGGTCGAGAACACCAGCGCGTCTTCGCCCGAGTCGGCGATCACATGGAATTCCTGCGAGGCGTCACCGCCGATCGCACCCGAATCGGCCTGCACCGAGCGGAACTCGAGACCGAGGCGGGTGAAGATGCGCGTATAGGCCGCATGCATGGTCTGGTACGACCTGGCCATGCCGGCCTCGTCGATGTCGAACGAGTACGCGTCCTTCATCAGGAACTCGCGCGCGCGCATCACGCCGAAACGCGGGCGAATCTCGTCGCGGAACTTGGTCTGGATCTGGTAGAAATTCACCGGCAGCTGCTTGTAGCTGGCCAGTTCGCTGCGCGCGAAATCGGTGATGACTTCCTCGTGCGTCGGGCCGAAGCAGTACCAGCTCTCCTTGCGGTCCTGCATCTTCAGCAACTGGCCGCCGAACTTCTCCCAGCGGCCGGTTTCTTCCCACAGCTCGCGCGGCTGCACGGCCGGCATCAGCAGTTCGATCGCGCCGGCAGCGTTCATTTCCTCGCGCACGATGCCTTCGACCTTGCGCAGCACGCGCAGGCCCAGCGGCGACCATATATAGAGACCCGCGCCCAGCTTGCGCAGCATGCCGCCCTTGAGCATCAGCTTGTGGCTGGTGACCTCGGCATCGGCGGGCGTTTCTTTCTCGGTGCGGAGATGGAACTGCGACAGGCGCATCGGCGGTTTCTGGCTGGGGAATAAGGGGGCGTATTGTGCCACGCGCGCCTCTGCATCCCGGTCCGGCAGGCATTCTGCGGTCGGCGTTGTAAGCCGTCATGCCCGCCGGATCAGCCGTCCTGCCTCCCAGCTGTTGCAGTTGCGCGCTTGCGCGCGATCAGCGTTCCTGCGGATACCTCAGATCCCGCGCGCGCAAGCGCGCGCCTGCGGACACCCTAGCGGCAGTAGGCGCGGACCGCAGCTTCCGACAGGGCGAGCTGGTCGGCGCGTTCGCTGCCGGCAAGTTCACGTGGCTTGCCGTCTGCGCCGAGCTGTTGCACCGCGCCTTCGCCCTTGAGCGCGGCGACGTTGGTCCGAGCGAGCTCGCACTGGGTGTTTCCGTCGCCGGCGCTTGCCGTCGTCGACGCGGCCGCAGGCGTGGCGACGGGCGCTGGCGTGAGCGGCGTCGACGAAGCGGCGCTGCCCTGGACCCTGCGCACTTCGAAGCGCGTGCCCGCGGGCGGCGGTGTCTGCGAGTAATGTGTGGTGCCGCTGGCGTCCTTCCAGCTGTAGACCTCGCTGGCGGCGAGTGGCGCGGCGGCGAGCAGCAGTGCAAGGGCGGTCACGAAAGTGCGGCGCATGGCGGTCCCCGGCAGGTGCTCGAATGTGGCGGCGATTGCAGCACTCCGGGGCCGCCGGCGCAACCGCTGTCGCCGGGCGGCCCGAAGCAGGCGCTACACTGCCCCGCATGAGCCAACCCGACCCGACCCCGCGCCGCGGCCGCGGCATCTATCTGCTGCCCAATCTGTTCACGACTGGCGGTCTGTTCGCGGGATTCTTCGCGATCATCGCCGCGTCGCAGGGCCGCTTCAGCGCTGCCTGCATCGCGATCTTCGTCGCCGCGGTGCTCGACGGTATCGATGGCCGGGTTGCACGCCTGACCAATACCCAGAGCGAGTTCGGCGTGCAGTACGACTCGCTGGCCGACCTGATCAGCTTCGGTCTGGCGCCGGCGCTGGTGATGTATCACTGGTCGCTGATGGCGATGCGTCTCGACGGCCCCACGCTGGGCAAGATCGGCTGGCTCGGCGCGTTTCTCTACGCCGCCTGCGCGGCGCTGCGTCTGGCGCGTTTCAACAGCCAGGTGGCGACGGTCGACAAGCGCTATTTCGTCGGCCTGGCGAGTCCGGCGGCTGCAGGCCTGATGGCGAGTTTCGTCTGGACCTGCCACGAACTCGATTTCACGGGTGACGCGCTGCGCTATGTCGCGCTCGCGGTCACCGTGGTCTGCGGTCTGCTGATGGTTAGCCGCATCCGCTACACCAGCTTCAAGGGCAGCGGCACCGGACCGAAGGCCGATCGCGTGCCGTTCGTGGCGCTGGTCGTCGCGGTCGGCCTGCTGATCGCGATGTGGGTCGATCCGCCTAAGACCCTGCTGATCGCCGCAGTGCTGTACGCACTCTCGGGTCCGACGCTGTGGCTGTGGCGGCGCCGCGGAGGCGCGGAGGCCGCCTCGTGACCTGGGATGCGCTGCAGATCGCGGCGCTCGATGCGCTGGGCCACGACCGCTATCGCGTGCAGGTGCCCGGGCAGGTGTTGCCGGACGATCCGCTGGTCGATCCCTTGTTGCGCGCCGCGGGCCTGAGTCGCGAAGGCGATGGCGCGTTCGCGTTCGTGCGCAGTCTCGGCGCGCTGTCGGACCTGCGCTCGGCATCGGCCAAGCGCGCGTTGTGGCCGCGCCTGCGCCAGTTGCGCCGCCATGGCGGCTGAGCCCGACACCCGGTCGAGGCCCGATGTCGCGGCTGCGGCCCGCGACTGGTCACTGCGCCCGATGCGCGCCACCGATGTCGATGCGGTCATGGAGATCGAACTGCGCGCCTACCCGTTTCCGTGGACGCGCGGCATTTTCGAAGACTGCCTGCGCGCGGCGTATCCGGCGTGGGTGCTGCATGTCGACCGGCGACTCGCCGGTTACGGTGTATTGAGCGTCGCGGCCGGCGAAGCGCACGTGCTCAACGTCTGCGTCGACCCGGCGCTGCAGGGCCGTGGCCACGGGCGCCGTCTGTTCCGCGCGCTGGTCGATCTCGCCCAGCAGCACGACGCGCAGCGCGTGTTTCTCGAGGTGCGACCGTCGAATCCGAATGCGGTCGCGCTGTATCACGACGAAGGTTTCAACGAAATCGGCCGGCGGCCGCGTTATTACCCCGCGCACAACGGCCGCGAGGACGCGATCGTCATGGCCCGCGAGCTGTTCGGCGCAGATTGACGCCCACCATCCGGCGCGCGCGGCGCGCCCCGACCGGAGATCCGCCATGGGCGAGCACACCCGCATCGACAACGAGAAACGCATCGCGCTACTGATCGATGCCGACAACGCGCCGGCAGCGAAGATCGACGTGATCCTGGCCGAGGTCGCGCGCCACGGCGTCGCCAACGTGCGCCGCGCCTACGGAAACTGGAAGAGCCCGCATCTCGGCAGCTGGGAGAAAGTGCTGCACGAATATGCGATCCGCCCGATCCAGCAGTTCGCCTACAGCACCGGCAAAAACGCGTCCGACATGGCGATGGTCATCGACGCGATGGATCTGATGTACGCGCGCAATCTCGACGGGTTTGCGATCGTCTCCAGCGATGCGGATTTCACTCCGCTGGTGATGCGCCTGCGCAACGACGGTTACGCGGTCTACGGCTTCGGACAGGAGAAAACGCCGACGCCGTTCGTCAAGGCGTGCTCGACGTTCCTGTATCTCGAAAAACTCCGCGCCGCCGACGAGGTCGACAGCGGCGGCACGACCAAGCCGCGCACCGGCGGTGAGCTGCAGGCCGATCGCGAACTCGTGCAGCTGCTGCGCAATGCAGTCTCCGCAGGCGCCGACGATGCCGGCTGGTCGCATCTGGGCGAAGTGGGCAGCCACGTGCGCAACCAGGGCTCGTTCGATGCGCGCAACTACGGCTATCGCAACCTCAGTGCGCTGATCGATGCGACGGGTCTGTTCGAGGTGCGGCGGGTCGGGCAGGCGGTCGAGATCCGCGAGAAGCCGAAGCAGCCGGCTGCGAAGCCTGCGTCACGTGCACGTGGCCGCCGCAAGCCAGCGGCGACCGACTGACGTCTTCACGCGACGGTCGACTCAGTAGAGATCGACCGGATCGACATCCAGCGACCAGCGCGCGCGGCGCGCTTCGGGCAGAGCGTAGATCAGCGGCAGCGCTGCATCGAGGATCGCGTGCAGGCGCGGGCGCTGATCGGTGGCGATCACCAATTGCGCGCGATACACGCCCGCGCGGCGCGGCATCGGTGCGACCACCGGGCCATCAATCAACAGCGTCGGCATGCCGGCAGCGTCGCGGCCGGCATGTGGCGCGAGCACGCGGCGCGCGGCCTGCAGGAATGCCATCGGCGGTTCGGCCTGCTGCGACTCGGCGCGCAGCAGTGCGAGCGGTGCGAACGGCGGAAATCCTGCAGCTTCGCGTTGCATCAGCTCTTCCGCGGCGAAGGCGTGATAACCACCCTGGATCAGTGTCAGCAGCAGCGGATGTTCGGGGTGGTGCGTCTGCAGCAGCACCTGGCCGGCTTTCTCGGCGCGGCCGGCGCGGCCGGCGACCTGGATCAGCAGTTGCGCGAGTTTCTCGCCAGCGCGGAAGTCGGCGGAGAACAGGCCTTCGTCGATGCCGACCACACAGACCAGGGTGAGATTGGGCAGGTCGTGACCCTTGGCCAGCATCTGCGTGCCGATCAGGATGCCCGGCTGACTGCCGAGTGTGCCGAGCAGGCCTTCGAGCGCGTCGCGTCGGCGCGTGCTGCCGCGGTCGATGCGCAGCACCGGCACATCGGCGAAGCGCGCGGCCAGCAGTTCCTCGATGCGTTCGGTGCCCACGCCCTGCGGCTGCAGACCGAGACTCGCGCAATCCGGACACGCCAGCGGCGCGCTCGCGCGGTGGCCGCAGTGATGGCATTGCAGGCGCCGGCCGCCGGCGTGCACGGTCATCGGATGCGGACGGTCGGGCGTGCTGCAGCGCGGGCAGTGCGCGCTCCAGCCGCAGTCGTGGCACAGCAGCACCGGCGCGTAGCCGCGGCGGTTCTTGAACACCAGCACCTGACCGCCGGCGGCGAGCGCAGCGGAGATCGCCGCGAACATCTCCGGCGACAGACCGGCCTCGAGCGGGCGCTTGCGCACATCGAGCACGCGCACCGTCGGCGGTTTCGCCGCGCCTGCGCGATGGGTCAGGCGCAGATGCGCGTAGCGTCCGGAGACAGCGTTCTGCAGCGATTCCAGCGACGGCGTCGCGCTGCCCAGCAGCACCGGTACATCGAGCGCCTTGGCGCGCACCAGGGCGAAGTCGCGCGCGTGGTAGCGGATGCCGTCCTGCTGCTTGTAGCTGCCGTCGTGTTCCTCATCGACGACGACGAGCCCGGCATCGGGCAACGGCACGAACACGGCCGAGCGCGTGCCGACGACGACGCGCGCCTCGCCCCGCGCCGCGGCGGCCCAGACTCGCGCGCGTTCGCCATCGCCCAGGCCCGAATGCAGCGCGTGCACCGGCACGCCGAGGCGGGCGCGGAAACGCGCCAGCGTCTGCGGGGTCAGGCCGATCTCCGGGACCAGCACCAGCGCCTGTCGTCCGCGCGCCAGGCAGCCGGCTATCGCCTGCAGGTAGACCTCGGTCTTGCCGCTGCCGGTCACGCCATCGAGCAGCAGCGCGGCGAAACCGGTGCACGCGGCGACCGCATCGACCGCCCGCTGCTGTTCGTCGTCCAGAGCGGGCCCGGGCTGCGGCGTGGGTGCCAGTTGCGAGGCCGGAATCGCAAAACGTTCAGCCAGCGCGCGGCCGGCCAGCGTGCGCGCGGCGGCGCGCCAGCCGTCCATCTCCAGATCCAGCGCGTCCTCGTCTCTGGGCGTTGGCGCGAGCAGGGCGGCCAGACGCTGCGGGCGGCCACCGGCCTTCAGTCCGGCCAGCGCGGTCTGGCCGGCTTCGGTCAGCCGCCAGGCCCAGGCGTGGGTGTCGGGCAGCGCTTCGCCGCGGCGCAGGGCGGCGGGCAGGGCCGTCGCCAGCACCTCGCCCAGCGGCGCATGGGTGTAGCGGGCCAGCCAGCGCAGCGAGGCGGCGAGCTCGCCGTGCAGTAGCGGGGCGTCATCGAGCCATTCGATCGCCTCGCGCAGCGCCTGCGCGGGATCGTCCGGCGCGCCGACCCCGGCGACGACGCCGATCAGTTCCCGCGGCCCGAACGGCACCCGCACCCGGCGACCGACATCGCCCGGCCCGACCGGCGCACCCGCTGGCGCACGGTAGTCGAACACGCGTGGCAGGGGCACCGGCAGGGCGACCTGAAGGACTGAGCAGGTGGCATTCGGATCGGGCACCTGCAAATTCTATCGACTCGATCGGGCGCGTCCCTCATTTGCGCGCATAACCTCGCTTGACTTGGACGTTGTGCCTGCAAGTGCCCGAAAGAAAAGGGATTGACGCTTATCCACACGATCTGTGGATAAGTCTGTGCATACCCGTCTCCGAATACGACGTTAAGCGGTATTCAGTGCGGTAAAAGACAGGTTGGACAAAAAAGTGCCATATGTATAATTATCATCAAAATCAAATGCTTGGCCGTGAAACATTGTTGTCATGCAGCATCGGCATGTGGTCATCTTCAGCTGGATGACAGGGTTGTGAACCCTGTGAACAACCACTTGGGCGCGTCGGCGCCTGTGGAACGTTTGCGCGGCGATCTGTCAAGGCTTGGGCCACGGCGGGGGATGGCTATGATGCGCGGTCGCACACGTCGGCCCCGATGACCACGCCTCCTCAGTCAGCTCCACCCGGAATGTCCTCCGCCGTCGCTGCGTTCCTGCGCGGGGTGGAGCGGCGCGCGGCCGCGTTCGCCCAGTGGCAGAGCGGCGATATCGAAACCGGTGACGCCGCGCTGGCCGCGGCGATGACCGATTTCGGCCAGCTGGCGACCAATACTCCGTTCCCCGACTGGCCGCGCCGGTTCTGGGCCCAGTTGCTGGCATCCCCGGCGCTGCGCGCGCCCGCCGTGCTGCCAGACGATGCCGATGGCCTGCCCGCACTGGCAGGGCTGTCCGGCGGTCCGCGGGTGACCGTGCTGCTGCGGATGGTGGCCGGCCTGCCCGAGCACGAAGCGGCCGCGGTCCTGGGCGTGACCCGGGCGACCTATCGGCTCGGCCTGCAGCGCGCCTTGCCGCACCGTGAGGATGGCAGCCCCGATCCCGACGCTTGGCGCCGTATCGCCGAGGCCGCGCAGGCGGCGATCCGCGCGCTGCCGCCTGATCGCCTCGCGCGGCTGGCGGGCCTGCGCGAGGCCGCGCTGCGTGGGCAGGTGCCGCCGCTTCGCAGGTTTCCCCTGCAGCGCGCAGTCGTCACGCCGCCGCAGGAAGAAGCGGCGCCGCCGTCGTCCCGGACCCGGGCGCGTTGGCTGTGGCCCGCGCAGGCGCTGGTGCTGGTCGCGATGCTTGCCGCATTGGCCTGGACCTGGCGCGATGCCTGGCGCGGCGGCGGTCTCGATGACGACACGACGATCCGGATCGAAGCGTTGCCGGACGCACAGGCGCCTGCATCCACCTACGACGACGAGATCGCCCTGCTCACCGCGCCCGACTTCGAACTGCTGACCGAATCGGACACCGCGCGCTGGCGCGAGGATCCTGCGTTCTACGCGTGGCTGTCCACGCAGATCGAGACGCCGACCGATGACACCCGCGACGCCCATCTCGACGATGCGCCGGAGCAGGCCGACGGCATGGAGACCACCGATGCCGATCTCTGAACGCGTTCTGGCGTGCGCGGGCGCCGCGTTGCTGTTGCTCGTCGCGCCGCTGGCGCAGGCTGCATTACCGGCCGCATTAAAGGCCGACGCCCTGCCGGCCGCGGAACGCGCGCAACTCGAGGCCCGCGCCGCGCGCCTGGCGCAGATGACGCCGGCCGATCGCGATGCACTCACTGCGCGTCTGGCGGCCTGGCAGATCCTGCCGCCCGGCGAGCGTGCACGCCGGCGGATCGCCTGGCAGGCAGCCGATGCCTTGCCGCATGCCGAGCGCATGCAGCTGCAGCAGGCGGCCGCGCACTTCGAGACGCTGCCCGAGCCCGAGCAGCGCGCACTGCGGCTGACCTTCGAACAGCTGGATCGGAGCCTGCGCCGTGGCTGGCTGCTGGGGCCGGTGCTCGGCGCCGACTGGCCGCGCCTGCATCCCTTGTTCTCGGCGATGCCCGAAGACCAGCGCGCCCCGGCGCTGCTCGCGCTGCGCGTGACCTCGCTGCAGGCACGTGACGACCTGGCCGCACTGGCGCAACGCACCCCGCCGCAGGAGCGCGACGCGCTGCGCGCGCAGTGGCTGGCGGTGCCGGCCGACACGCGCGATGCCTGGTTGCGTGCGCGGGTGTCCGGCACGCCCTGACGGCATATCGAGCGCGCAACTACAACGCGTATAGCGCGTAGCCCGCCATCGGAATCGCGACGCTGAGAAACAGCGCGAAATACGCCATGCCGATGATTGCGAACTTGACCAGCGTCCACGGCCACGACTGGCCGTAGACGCGCTTCTGCATCAGCAGCAGATAGACCGGCATCGCCCACAGCAGCAGGATCTGCGCGAAGCCGACGATGCCGGTCGACCATGCCGCGTGCGTCGCCAGCCACGGCAATGCGAGCGCGCCGCAGAGCACCAGCAGTAACGCCAGCATCAGCGCCGCATGGCTGTAGAGGCCGACGACGACGTGTTCGAGATACAGCCGGCCGCGGAACAGATACAGCAGCTTCAGCAGCACCGCGAACAGCGGCACCAGGATGAAGAGCGCTGTCGGCGCGACGCCGAACAGGGCGCGTACAAAGATCTGCGGATCGTTGTTGAACCGTTCGACGTTGCGCTCGATGCGTTCGCCGATCGGGCCGCCGATGGTCGGCGGGCCGGACGTCGGCATGTCGACATCTTCGGAAGGGGGCGCCGCCGCTGCCTGCGTGCCAACAGCTGCCGCACCGTCTGGAGGAACCGCATTGATGGCGGTCGGCGCCGCGCCGTCGGGGGCGAGTTCGGCAATCCGCGTGTCTGCCTGCGCGCGCACTTCCGCCGCGGCGATGTCCAGTTGCGGTGTCACGCCGGGCAAGGCGCCCACGGTGCGGCGGGTCTCGGCGACGCCGGCCAGCGCGTCGTCGCGCATCGTCCGCACCTCGTCAACGGTCCGCGCCTGCGCGAACTCGACGGCGACATCGTCGGTGCGCACCATCTGGCCCGGCTGGACATCCTGCATCGCGTCCTGGACCACGAACTTCGCGACGAAGAACGTCAGCAGCGTCAGGATCACGAACAGCCGCATCGGCGCGACGTAGCGCACGCGGTGGCCGCCGAGATAGCGGTTGGCAATACGGCCAGGAACGAACAGGTCGCGCAGTGTGCGGAAGATGCGGCCGTCGAGATGCCAGAACGATTCGAAGACTTCCTCCACCGCGTGGGCGACGTTGCGCACCGGGCTGTGCGTGGACTGGCCGCAGGCATGGCAGAAGTCGCCGTGCAACGACGTGCCGCAGTTCTCGCAGGCGGACGGGTGCGCGTCGTCGGACGGCAGCGGCGGCAGGGCAGCGTGTGACATGCGCGGACGGATTCCTGGCAAGGCCGCAGCGGCGCGGCCGCGGACACGGAAAAAAGGCGGGGCGTGGGCGCCGCGCGTGTCGCTCCCCTGCGCGGCGTGCCGGTAGAATGCGGTCCTTCGCGCCCCGGTGCCAGCGCACGCATCCGTCGTACGCGCGGCCGCAGTCGCAGAGCCGTTCCCATGTCTTCCGCAATCACGCCGCCGCCCTTCGGTCACGAGGTGCGGCGCACCGCCGTTCTGGCGGCCCCGCTGGTCGCCGGCCACGTCGCCACCGGCCTGATCGGCTTCGTCGATTCCGTCATCGCCGGGCACCACGGCACGGCCACGCTGGCGGGCGTCGCCGTGGGTACGGCGATCTTCTGGCTGCCGCTGATGGTGCCGATGGGCACGCTGATGGCGGTGCCGCCGTCGGTGTCGCAGCTCGACGGCGAAAACCGCCATGCCGAAGTCGGCCCCTTGTTCCGGCAGGCGCTGTGGCTGGCGGCGGGTCTTGGCCTGGCGCTGTTTGGGCTGCTGACGGCACTGGCTGCGGCGCTTGGGCCGTTCGGCATCGCGCCGGACATCGTGCCCGGCGCGACCGCGTTCCTGCACGGCATCCGTTGGGGCGTGCCGGCGCTGACGCTGTACTTCTGCATGCGCTATCTCAGCGACGGCCTGCACTGGACGCTGCCGACGATGGTGTTCGGCTTCGGCGGCCTCGCCGTGCTGGTGCCGATGGGCTATGCGCTCGCGTTCGGCTGGGGTCCGTTTCCCGAGGGCGGCGCCGGCGGCCTGGGCATCGCGTCCGCGATCATGATGTGGATGCAGTCGATCGCATTCGCGTTGTATCTGGCGCTCTCGAAACGCTTCGCGCGCTACCAGCTGTTCACCCGGTTCGATCCGCCGCGCTGGGCGGAGATCCGCGCGCTGCTGCGCACCGGTCTGCCGATCGGCGTGACGGTGACGATGGAAGGCAGCCTGTTCGTCGTGACCGCGCTGCTGATCGGCCGGCTCGGCGAGATCGAGGCGGCCGCGCACCAGATCGCGATCAACGTCGCGGCGCTGTGTTTCATGGTGCCGTTCGGCCTGGCCGAAGCGACCACGGTGCGCGTGGGCAATGCGATCGGGCGCGGCCTCGGCAGCGCCGGCGTGCGCCGCGCGGGCTTCGCCGGTCTGGCGCTGGTGCTGATGACGCAGACGGTCTCGGGCGTGCTGCTCCTGCTGGGGCACGACCACGTGGTGCGCATCTACACCGAGGACGCCGCGGTGGCCGCGCTCGCCGGCTCGCTGCTGCTCTACGCTGCCGCGTTCCAGTTTCCCGACGGCATCCAGGCGCTGTCGGCCGGCGCGCTGCGTGGGCTCAAGGACACGCGCGTGCCGATGTTCCTCGCCGCGGCCGCGTACTGGGGCGTGGGCATGGCCCTGGGCGCGACGCTCGGTCTGGGACTGGGCTGGGGGCCGAAGGGCATGTGGATCGGCCTGATCGCCGGGCTGACCGTTGCCGCCGTCCTGCTGGGCGCCCGTTTCCTGCGCAGCAGCCAGCGCGTGCCGGCGCTGTCCGCGGACCCCACGGCACAGTGACGACCGGCGCATGCATTGGCCTGCCGCGCCCGGTAGGCTGCGGCATGGGATGGTCCATGGCCGCGCCGCTGCCTGCGGCCGCGACCCGAATTTTCTTCTGATGGAGCTGTTTTCCGCATGAGTACTGTGCAGCCACGCGCGCCGCTGACGCGTTTCATTGTCGGCACCTGGGACGGGATGAATTTCATCCGCCGGTTGATCCTCAATTTTCTGTTCTTCGGCCTGCTGTTCCTGTTCGCACTGCTGGTGCTGATCGCGATCGTTGGCGGCGGTTCGCGGCAGTCGCCGCTGCTCGACCGCACCACGCTGGTCATCGCGCCCGAAGGCGCGCTGGTCGAGCAGTACAAGTCCGATCCCTTCATGCGCGCGCTGGCCGAGAACAGCGGCAGTGGGGTCGGCGAGGTGCAGCTGCGTGACATGCTGCGCGCGCTGGACGCGGCGAAGACCGATGACCGGATCGAACGCGTGCTGCTGCGCACCGATCGCATGACGTTCTCCGGTTACGCGTCGATGCGCGAAGTGGCTGAAGCCATCAGCGAGGTGCGCGCGGCCGGCAAGCAGGTCGTCGCGTTCGGCGAGTATTTCGGCCAGCAGCAGTATCTGCTCGCCGCGCAGGCCGACGAGGTCTACCTCGATCCCGAAGGCGGCATGATGCTCGAAGGCCTGGCCGGCTATCGCCAGTACTACCGCGAGGCGCTGGCCGACAAGCTCGGCGTCGACGTGCACCTGTTCAAGGTCGGCGAGTACAAGTCGGCGGCCGAGCCCTACATCCTCGACGGCGCGTCGCCGGAGTCGAAGGAAGCCGACCTGTACTGGATGAACGACATCTGGCAGCGGCACATCGCCGACGTCGCCAAGGTGCGCGGGACCACGCCCGAGGCGCTCAATGCCGGCGTCGACACGCTGCCGCAGGGCATCGCCGCGGCGCAGGGCGATCTGGCGCAGTACGCGCTGTCGCAGAAGTTCGTCGACGGCCTGAAGACGCGTGGCGAAGTCGAAGACCTGCTCATCGAGCGCGGCGTCGCCGACGAGGATGCCGAGGGCGGCTTCCGCCAGGTCTCGATGCGCGATTTCCTCGCGCACGTGTCGCCGGCCAGCTCGGCCGCGGACCGTCGCGACCAGGTCGCGGTGGTCGTCGCCGAAGGCGGCATCACCGGTGGCGAGCAGCCGCCGGGCACGATCGGTGGCGAGTCGACCTCGGCCCTGCTGCGCGAGGCACTCGACGACGAGCACGTGAAGTCGGTCGTGCTGCGCGTCGATTCGGGCGGCGGCGAAGTGTTCGCGTCCGAGCAGATCCGTCGCGAGGTCGACGCACTCAAGGCCGCCGGCAAGCCGGTGGTGGTGTCGATGGGCGACGTCGCCGCGTCGGGTGGTTACTGGATCAGCATGAACGCCGATCGCATCTATGCCGATGCGTCGACGATCACCGGTTCGATCGGCATCTTCGCGCTGGTGCCGACCTTCCCGCGCACGCTGGAAAAAATCGGCGTGCGCACCGACGGCGTCGGCACGACGCGCTTCGCGGGTGCGTTCGATCTGACCCGCGAGCTGCAGCCCGAAGCCGGCCAGGCGATCCAGGCGATCATCAATCGCGGATACGCGAACTTCATCGGCAAGGTCGGCGAGGCACGTGGCCGCAGCAGCGAAGAGATCGACACCGTCGCGCGGGGTCGCGTGTGGAGCGGCACCCAGGCGCTCGATCGTGGCCTGGTCGACGAACTCGGCGGTCTGCGCACCGCGATCGCCAAGGCCGCCGAACTCGGTGGGCTGGAAGAGGGCAAGTGGCGCACGCGTTACGTCGAGAAGACCGCCACGCCGTTCGGCCGCTTCCTGACCGGTTTCGTCAGCGGTCGTCTCGGCGGCGCGCTGGTCGGTCACAGCGACATCGCCCGTGGCCTGCTGGCGCGTGTGGTGCCGCGCGCCGAACAGGATCTGCAGTTGCTCGAAAGCGTGATCACCCCGCAGCCGGGCCGCCCGGTCAAGGCGGTCGCGTATTGCTTCTGCGAACTCTGAGTCCGCGCAGTTCCTGAAACAAAAACGGCCCGCCATTGGCGGGCCGTTTCTTTTGCTGGATCCCGATTGCGATCAGCGGCGCACGTCGAGCCGACCGCTGTCGACGAGCGCGGTTACGTCGCGCTCGCTCACCAGATTGAAGTCGCCCGGCACGCTGTGTTTGAGCCGCGCCGCCGCGAGACCGAACGCGAGCGTGCGCGCATCGTCCAGGCCCGACAGCACGCCATGCAGCACGCCGGCAGCGAAGGCATCGCCGCCGCCGATCCGGTCGACGATGCCGTCGACGGGCAGCGCATCGATCTGCTGCACGCTGCCATCGCGACGTACCAGCAACGCACCGAGTGCGTGGCGGTCGACGCTGTGCACCGTGCGCTGCGTGCACGCGATGCGCTGCAAATGCGGGAACGCGGCGAAGGCGCGTGCACACGCCTGCAGGGTACGTTCGGCGCTGGCGTGTTCGCCGGTTTCGGCCGCATCCGCGCCGAGCACAAGGTCGATGTCGCGATGATCGATGAAGGCGATGTCGGCCTCGGCCAGCAGGCCGCGAAGCAAAGGTGCCGGCGTGTCGTTCCAGGTGGCCCACAGCTTCGGACGGAAGTTGCCGTCGAACGAAACCGTGGTGCCTTGGGCGCGGGCGGCGCGGACCGCGGCCAGTGCCGCGTCGGCCGCATTCGGACCGACCGCCGGCGTGACGCCCGAGACATGCAGGCAATCGATGCCATCGAGCAGCGCCGGCCAGTCGTAGATGCCTGGCGCAGCACGCGCGAACGCCGAATCCGCGCGGTCGTAGACCACATCGCTGGGCCGCATGCCGGCACCCGCGGCGAAGAAGTACAGCCCCATGCGTCCGGGCGTGCGGATGACCCGCGAGACATCCACGCCGTGCCGGCGCAGTTCGCCCAGCGCGCCATCCCCCAGCGCATTCGCGGCGACCGTGCCGGCCAGCGCGGTCTCATGACCGAAACGCGCGAGTGACACCGCGACGTTGGTTTCGGCGCCACCGACGTGCACATCCAGCTGCCGTGATTGCAGCAGGAATTCGCGCCCCGGAGCGCCCAGGCGGAGCAACAGTTCGCCAAAACAGAGAATGCGTTTGCCCATCGCGGCAGTGCCTTTCGATCGGGCCCGGTGGGGAGCGGGCGGAGGTGGATGTGGCGGCGCAACATGCTTTGCAGAATCGCCTCTGCTAGCGTTTGACCCGCGGTGTCATTCCGGCACCGATGAACACCATAACAAGCGCGTCCATGCAGTCAAGACGCGCCGAGACCGCTTCGCACCCTGGGAGGGGAACGACATGACGCAGTTGTTCGGTACAAAAAAGACACCGGTTACCTTGCTGGCCGCGGGGATTGCGCTCGCGCTGCAGGCGGTGGCCATGCCCGCGTTCGCGCAGACTGCCGCGACCGCCGACGATGGCGTCGAAGAGACCGCCACGTCCGATGACGCCACACAGCTGGAAGTCGTGCGCGTCGTCGGCTATCGCGCCAGCGTCGAGAGGGCGCTCGACATCAAGCGCGGCGAAGCCGGCGTGGTCGATGCGATTGTCGCCGAGGACATCGGCAAGTTCCCCGATCTCAACCTCGCCGAATCGCTGCAGCGCATTCCGGGCGTGGTGATCACGCGCGATGCGGGCGAAGGCCGTGCGATTTCGGTGCGCGGCCTCGGCCCGGATTTCACCCGCGTGCGCATCAATGGCATGGAGGCCCTGACGACCGTTGGTGCGTCCGACCAGAGCGGCGGCTCGAACCGGGGTCGCGGATTCGACTTCAACGTCTTCGCGTCCGACCTGTTCTCGCAGCTGATCGTACGCAAGACCGCATCGGCCGAAGTCGAGGAAGGCTCGCTCGGCGCGACCGTCGATCTGCGCACCGCGCGCCCGTTCGACTACGACGGCCTGACCGTCGTCGCCAGCGGCCAGGCGAGCTACAGCGAGATGGCGGAGAAGGCCGATCCGCGAGTCGCTGGCTTGATCGCCAATACATGGGCCGACGGCAAGTTCGGCGCGCTGGTATCGGTCGCCTACAGCGAGCGACAGGCGCTTGAAGAAGGGTCGGGTAGCGGCCGCTGGGCCAATGGCCCGAGCAATGGCGGCTTCAGCCCTGACTCGCCATTTACGCCGGCGTTGTCCGCCGACACGTTCCATCCCCGCTTTCCCCGCTACACGTTGATGGAGCACGAGCAGAAGCGCACCGGCGTCACTGCGTCGCTGCAGTTCAAGCCGACCGATCGTCTGGAGTTCTCGCTCGATGGTCTGTACTCGAAGATCGACGCGGTGCGCGACGAGAAGTATATCGAAGCGATTTCCTTCAGCCGCAGCGGCGCGGGCAAGCCGGAGACGATCGTGCGCGATGGCGTCGTGGATAGCGACGGCGCCCTGGTCTACGGAGAATTCGACAACGTCGACATTCGATCCGAAAACCGCCATGACGAATGGAATACGGTGTTCACGCAGCTGACGCTCGACGGCAAGTTCGACGTCACCGACGATTTCACGCTTTCCGGCAAGGTCGGCACGTCGCGCTCGAAGCACGAGAATCCGATTCAGACGACGATCATCATGGACAAGGCCAACGTCGACGGGTACAGCTACGATTACCGCGGCGACCGCTACAAGCCTGTCCTGAACTATGGCATCGACCCGAACGATCCCACTGGCTGGACGCTGGCTGAAATCCGCATACGCCCCCAGTACGTCGAGAACGAGTTCGATACTGCGCAGCTCGACTTCAACTGGAACATCAGCCCCGGTTTCCGTCTGAAGGGTGGTGTGCAGGCCAAGGACTACACGTTCTCGACCAGAGAATTGCGTCGATCGACCGAGAGTCTCACCGGGGTTCCGACATTCGCCGACGGCAGCTATATCGTGCCGGTCGACCTGACCAGTCAGGCCAATCTCAGCGGCATCGATGGCTCGCCCGGTTCGTGGGTGATTCCGAGCTACGACCGCATCGCGGAGTTCTTCGACATCTACAGCAACGCAGGCGCGTTTGCGGTCAACGAACGTGCACTCAACAGCCGTAGCGTCGAGGAAGAGGATCGCGGCGTCTATCTGCAGGGCGAGTTCTCCACCGACCTCGGCTCAATTCCCTTTTCCGGTAACTTCGGCGTGCGCTACGTGGAGACAAAGCAGACGTCGACCGGTACCGCGACCGCCAGCGGCAGCCCCGTGGTCTCGACCGTGTCGCGGACGTACAGCGATACGCTGCCGTCGATGAATCTCGTGGCCGAAGTGAGCCCGGATTTCCTTGTGCGCCTCGGCGCAGCCAAAGTGATGTCGCGGCCCGGTCTCGGCTTCCTGACGCCGGGTGTCACGGTCAACGTCAGCGGTGGTGCGCGTACCGTCAGCGGCGGCAATCCGACATTGGATCCGATTCGCGCCGACACCGTGGACCTCGGTTTCGAGTGGTACTTCGACGAAGGATCGATGCTCGGCCTGGGTCTGTTCTGGAAGGATATCGAGACCTTCGTGCAGACCACGCGTGAGGTGCGCAGCTACGCGTCCAGCGGTCTGCCGGCGAGCCTGCTCGAGGGTACCGGTGCGACGGTCAACGACGACTTCGTCTTCAGCGTGCCGCTCAACACGCCCGGTGGCGAACTGAAGGGCTTCGAAGCGAACTACACCCAGCCCTTCAGCTTCCTCTCGGGCGCGTGGAGCAACTTCGGCGTGCAGCTCAACTACACGTACGTGGATTCGCAGATCCAGTACGTGCTGCCGTCGGGCGCCAGCTCGCTGGAAACCGACCTGGTCGGTCTCTCCAAGCACTCGTGGAACGCGACGCTGTACTACGAGGGGGCCGCGTTCTCGGGCCGTATCTCGGCCACCAACCGTGACGACTACCTGTTGCAGGTCCCCGGTACCGAGCAGGGCTTCAACGAAGATGTGCACGGCCAGAACGGCACCACCGTGCTCGACGCTTCGCTGCGCTACAAGATCAGCGAGCAGATCGAGTTGAGTCTGGAAGGCATCAACCTGACCAACGAGCCGTCGGAATCGTGGGTCGGTGCGAACTCGCGTCTGCCGCTCGATTACAGCGAGACCGGCCGCCAGTATCTGCTGGGTCTGCGCTACAAGTTCTGATCGCAAGGACAGCCAGACAGAAGGCCGGGCGATCCAAGCCCGGCCTTTTTTTTATGCGCGGCGTCGCGTCGCCGGACCGATCGGAATGCAGCGAGATCGCAGACGGCGTGTTGCGTTGCACGATGTCGGAGGCGCGCTCCACTGCTAAGTTCAAGCCCGGGATGACCAGCGGTGTCATTTGATGAGTGAGGCTCGGTGAATCGTTTCGAGGCTGCGTACCGCCATCCGCCATCCGCCGTCTGCACGGTTGCGCGCCGCGCGGCCGTCTGCGTGACGAGTGCCTAGTTTCCGCGCGCTGGCGCGGCGCATCCGTTTTAAAGGCGTCGGCTGTTGCCGGCGCGTCGCTGTCGAGGAGACCGAGTGTTGAACCAGATGTCGAAGCGAGTTCTGGCCGTTGCCTGCGCGTTGGGCCTGTCTGCCGCCGTCGATGCGGACGACACGCCCCGCCTGTTGTTCCACGTGTCGGCCGACCAGGATTTCGTCGCCGATACCGCGGCCGGTGATCCGGTGCCGAACTTCAAGGACAAGGTGCGCCTGGTCGATGACGGAGTGCGGGGCCGCGCGATTGAATGGGACGACGATGGCGTGCTGTCGTGGAACGCGCCCGGAAATATCGACGCCGCGCGCGGCACGTTGAGCTTCTTCTGGCGGTCGCGCGATCCGGTCGGTGAGGCGCCGTTCGTGATCTTCCGCGTCGGCTATGCAGACCATTCCAGCTGGGACATGGCCTGGCTGCGCATCGACTGGAACGGCGAGGGCTTCGATGCGTTCGTGACCGATGCGAATCTGTCGCGCACGCGCGTGTCGTTCAAGATGGACACCGCGCCCGCCGCCGATGCGTGGACGCATGTGGCCTTCGCCTGGGACGAGACGATCGGCGTGCGCCTGTACATCGATGGTCGCGAGGTCGCGCGCGAAGACCGCCCGGCGAATGCACAGGCCGGCTTCGACTACGACGCAGGGCTGGACCAGTTCGGCCTCGCCGCGCGCATTCTCGCGCCGCACCAGGTGCAGAGCCGCTACAACTTCCTGCGCGGCAGCGATTTCGACGACATCCGCGTGCACGACCGCATGCTCGATGCCGGCGGCGTGCAGGCCGTGCGCGGTTTCCGCGCGCCGACGGCCGCGGTTGCGCCGAACGACCGCCACGCCGCGTGGCTGTTCCGGCACGGCTGGGAGAACGGCGCCGCGCCGCCGGTGCTCGAGACGCCAGTGACGACGATCCGCAAGGTCGAGTTCGCCGACACCAAGGATCTGAAGCAGTGGATGTGGAAGGCCACCGACGGCATCGCCGAGACCACTTGGCCGGGCGTCTACAACCGCTCGCGGCTGCGCGGGCGCAACGACTACTTCCAGCTGCCCGACTGGGACACCTACGTCGACGGCGGCAAGGCGCTGGATCTCACCCTGCCCGACGAACCCTTCAACCGCATCGAACTGCGCGGCGCCGCGTACGGCGAAGCGACCTACGGGGCCGATGCCGACACGCAGCAGCCGTTGTTCTCGCGGCACCAGGGCGGGGTGCGCAGCGTCGATGATTTCGAGACCCGGCAGGGCGGGCATCTGCGCTTCGCCAATACCGCGCAGGAAACCCCGATCCAGGAAATCTGGGCGTATCACGTGAGCGATGCCGCCGAGCCCGCAGGTTCGGTCAAGCAGGCCTACACGATCCGCAGCAATGCCGAGATCGACTACACCAACCTGGCCGATCTGCGTGCGTTCATCGAGGGCCGTTACGCACCCGAGGAGCGCAGCACGGTGCTCGCGCTGCCGGGCCGCGCGGCGTTCCGCGAACGGACGACACCGGGGGTTCGCGAGGCCAAGCAGCCGGTCGTGCACGTGCTGATTCCGTCGGGCATCGGCAATGCGCCGGCCGCGCAGCCGCTGATCCGCAGCTGGGCGCACAGCTGGGAAAACATGTACGACGGGCTCGACGGCATCGCCATCGACATTCCCGCCCTGGACCTGCCGGCGACGCACAGCGTGGACGGTGCGGCCGCGATCCCGCTCAACATCCGCATCAAGGATCCGATCTGGCCGGCGCGCGACATGATCGACGTGTCGGTCTCGGTGACGCCGGGCGAGAAGCGCACGCTGTGGCTGGACATGCGCGACCGCATCCTGACCAAGGACAGCCTGTGGATCAGCATCGCTTCGGCCGCGCCAGGCTTCGATGCGGCCGCGCTCGACGGCGCCGAAGTGCGCATGGTCTACAAGCCGCGCGACGAGGCCATTGCCGAGCACATCGCCGACCGCTTCAACCAGGTCCGTGACAACTGGGGCTTCCTGGTCGAGGAACACACCACGTCGAAGCGCCAGCGCCTGTATGCCCGCGCATTCGCCGACATCAGCGATCTGCTGCGGGTGGATCCGGGCCACGAGCTGGGCCGCCGCTACTGGAACTACATGAGCTACAACAGCCAGGGACTGCCGCCGTTCGAGCAGCCCGAAGCGCCCGAAGGCGTCCCGCTGTGGGCGTTCCGTCAGCTCGAGGATCTCAAGGCCGTGCGCCGCTTCATCGAATGGTGGATCGACGAGCGCCAGGTCGAGTTCGGCGATTTCGGTGGCGGCATCTCCGACGACAGCGATCTGTCGCAGCAGTGGCCGGGCCTGGCATTGATGGGCGTGATCCCGGACAAGCTCAACGCTTCGATCACCGCGCTCGCCGACGCGGCCTACGCGAACGACATGTTCGCCGGCGGCCTGTCGAAGATCGAAACCGACGAGCTGCACGCCTACGAGGAAGGCATCAACACCAACAGCGCGATGGCGCTGCTCAACTGGGGCGATCCGTTGACGATGACGCGCCTGATGGAGACCGTGCGCGATCTCGACGAGAAGATCGTGCTGCGCAACCCGCAGGGCCACGTGCTGTTCTCGAGCAACTGGTTCGGCGGCCACAAGGTCTATCGCGAGCCACGCTGGCAATGGCAGAAGCCGTACTCGTTCCCGGTGCTGCATCCGGCATTCCTGCTCGGCGTGTTCAACGCCGATCCGACCAGCCGCGCGATGATCACCGGTCTCGCGGATGGCTATCTCGCCCACGCCTACACCGATGCGAAGGGTGCCTGGCAGTTGCCGAACGAGATCAACTGGGCGACCGGCGAGCGCCGCGGCGGCGATCTGTTCGACGGCTCCGGCGGCGCCGACACCATGCACCTGTACTGGGCCGCGTGGCGCTGGACCGGTGACGAGAAGTACCTGCAGCCGCTGCAATACCGCGTGGACCGCAGCGGACCGGCGGGTCTGTCGAATCTGGCCGAGAACTACGTCGACTTGCTCGGCAAGCGCGAGGACTGGGGCACGCGCCTGCAGCAGTCGGCCGACACCGGCGACACCGGCGTGCAGAGCGTGTTCGCCTGGCAGCAGACCGGCAACAAGGCGTATCTCGAAGCCCTGCATGCCGACGGCATCCAGGCCAAGGCGATGCGCGAGTACATGAACACCGAAGGCCACTGGTGGTCGGATCGCGTCGAGGCGCCGAGCGAGTTCCTGCAGCGCGCCCGTCTCGGTGGTCTCGCGCTGAAACGCAACACCACGTATCCGGGCCACACGGTGAGCTGGCGCTTCGACGACGATGCGCAAGCCGAGCAGGTCGCACTGCTGGTGTCCGCGCCGTCGCGCGAAGCGTTCAAGGTGATCGCGCACAACACCGGCGCGCGCACCGCGAAGGCGGCGATGACCGGCTGGAACGTGGCGCCCGGCCGCTGGCGCATCACCAGCGGTGTGGACCGCAACGGCGACGAGACCATCGACGGTCGTGCGCAGGCGCGCGAAGTGACGCTTGAGTCGAGCGCGTCAGTGGACCTGTCGTTCGCGTCCGGCCAGACCCAGGTGTTCGAGTTCGAGTTGCTCGAAGCCGGCACGCCGGTCGCGATGCGCGCCGACATCGGCATCGGTCGCGGCGACGTGCGCGTCGTCGATGGCGCGGTCGAGGTGACCGTGCACAGCCTCGGCCATATCGATGCGCCGGGCGGCGTCGCGATCCTCGAAGACGCGCGGGGCCGCGAGCTCGCGCGTGCAGGCATTCCCGCACTCGACGCGCCGCGTGACCTGCAGCCGCGCAACGCGACGCTGCGTCTGGAACACGCGGCCGGCGTCGATCCGCGCGGTGGACGCGTACGCATCGCGCTGCCGGGTGACGGCGAGGAAGTGACGCGACTCAACAACGTTGTCGAGGTGCGTTGAGGCGACTGGCTCCCGCGATTCGCTTCAGGCTTTGGTAGGAGCGCGCTCACGCGCGCGCGCGATGGGGCGTTGTCCGGACGACCCCGTTCGCGCGCCCAGTGCGCTCCTATACGCGGACTAGTCGGTCATGCGGAGCTCGCGCGATACACGCGGCATCGAGATCGGTGGCGGGCATCGCAGCCGTTGCCAGGCTGTGGCAGGCGCGCGCGCGACGGGAATTGGGACGACCCCGTTCGCGCGCCAGCGCGCTCCTGCAGGCGAGCGAAGATATTCCGGATTCAGCGCACGAACGGCTCGATCGTGCGGATGCTGCCGTCGGCTTCGTGGACCAGCTCGGCAACCTTCGCGCTGCGCAGGTGGGTGCGGTTCGACAGTTCGGTGTCGTGATAGAAAAGCTGCCAGCGGCCATCGACCTCGATGATCGAGTGATGTGTGGTCCAGCCCTGCACTGGCGCGAGCACGACGCCGCGGTAGGTAAACGGACCGTAGGGCGAATCGCCGGTCGCGTAGGCGATGGTGTGGGTGTCGCCGGTCGAATAGGTGAAGTAGTAGCGACCGGCGTACGTGTGCAGCCACGCCGCCTCGAAGAAACGCCGGTCGAGATCGCCGCCACGCAGCGGCGCGCCGGTGTCGTCGACCAGTTGCACGTCGCGCGGCGTCTCGGCGAAGGACAGCAGATCGTCGGACAGTCGCGCCACGCGTGGCATCAGCGCCGGTGCATCGGGCTGCTGCAGGTCGGTCGTGCCCACGGACGCGTCGTAGGTGCCGGAGGCCCAACGCTGCAGCTGGCCGCCGTGGATGCCGCCGAAGTAGAGGTAGCGCGTGCCGTCGTCATCGGCGAAGACCGCAGGATCGATGCTGTAGCTGCCGGGAATCGGCGCGGGCTGCGCGGTGAACGGTCCTTCCGGTCGATCGCCCACGGCGACGCCGATGCGGAAAATGCCGTCCGCGTCCTTTGCCGGAAAATAGAGGTAGTAGCGCCCGTCGCGTTCGGTCGCGTCCGGCGCCCACAGCTGCATCGACGCCCACGGCACGTCTTCGAGCCGCAATCCCGGCGTATGCACAGTGACCGGTGCGCCGATGCCCGCCATCGACAGCACGCGGTAATCACGCATCACGAACGCGTTGCCCGGCTCGCCGTCGCGCGGAGGCTCATCGACATCATGCGAGCCATACACGTAAATGCGCCCGTCGAAGACATGCGCCGATGGGTCGGCAATGAAGGGCGCGCGCACGAGGGGTGCGTGGCGGAATGCAGGCGACGACGCGTTCGGATCCACGGCGGGCATCGTCGCGCACCCTGCGAGCAGGGTGGCCGCGACAATCGCGGGGACGGCATTGCGTCGGGTCATTGCGTACCTCGTTGCACGAATGGCGCCTGCTGGTAGAGGCGACGCTCACCGCCGCGGGGGTCATCCTCGAGGCGTGGCGCGGCATCGAACACCATCGTTTCGCGTGCCGGCATCGAGTACGGCGTCCACGCGGGTATCCCAGCATGATTGGGATCGCCACTGCGCGCAAAGGCCAGCAATGCGCCGCGCATCGTCGCCGCGACCGCGCGTGCGTCGTTGCCGTCGCCGGTCTTGGCGCCGGGGACGCCGGTGTTGCCGAACACCAGCGGAATGTCGAGAGTGTGGAACGCGCGCAGGCGTGCGCCTGCGTCGGTGCGCGGATACCAGTCGAGCTGGTAGGCCCAGGTGTTGTGCCCCTGCTGGGCGCGCATTTCGAGCTCCTCCACCGCGCCACGCCACGAGCGCCCGGCAGTGGTCGCGGCGAAAAAGACCTCAGACGGCGTGTAGCCCGGATATAGGCGTCGGTACTCGGCAACGACGACCGCCGGGTCCAGATCGACGAACTGCTGCGTGCGCAGCTTCGCGGGCAACGCATCCCATGTCAGCGTGAAATTGTCCGGGTCGTTGCCGAGAAACGCGCGTGTCTCGTCGCGCGTGTTGCCGATCACCATCGGGATGCCAGCCGACTGCGGCGGTGCGTCGGGCCAGAACGGATGGCGCGGCAGATTCACGGTGTCGACGACAGGCCCCAGATACAGCGCGCTGTCTTCGACGCGCGACGGATCGCGCGCGCGCTGGGCATCGAGCAGCGCCTGCATCGGCAGCGTGCGCAGCCGCTCGAGGTCGCCGGGCGCAATGCCGAGCGCATCGAGAAAGATCTGCGCGCGCTGCGTGGCTGCGCGCGGCCCGGCGGCGGTGACCTGCTGGCCACTCATCGTCCAGGCGCGATGGAACAGCCCGCGCGCGGCCGGCATCGCCATCAGCGTCGCGATTTTCGCGCCACCGCCGGACTGGCCGAATACGGTGACGTTGCCGGCATCGCCGCCGAACTCGGACGCATGCATGCGCACCCATTCCAGCGCCTGCACCAGATCCACCTGGCCGACGTTGCCCGCGTGCGCGAATGAAGCGTCGCCGAGATCGCGCAGATGCAGATACCCGAACGCGTTGAGCCGATGGTTCACGGTGATCACTACGACATCGCCGCTGCGGCACAGCGCGCCGCCGTCATAGAGCGGATCGCTGCCCGAGCCGGCATTGAACGCGCCGCCGTGGATGTAGACCAGCACCGGGCGCTTCGCGCCATCGCGCAGCGCGGGCGTCCAGACGTTGAGACGCAGGCAGTCCTCGCTGCCGGGGCCGTCGCTGCCGCGCTGCGGCGCGGACGGGCCGTACTCGAAGGCATCGCGCACGCCGCGCCAGGGGGTTTCCCGCAGCGCCGGCAGCCAGCGTCGCCTCGCGGTATCGGCGCCGTAGGGCACGCCGCGGAACACATGCACACCGCGCTCGACGTTGCCGCCGATTCTGCCGCCGCGCACGCGCGCGACGGTGGTGCGGGACGAGGTCTCGGCGGCGAATGCGCCAGGCAATGCGGTCAGAGCTGCGACGCCGGCACTGACGCGCAACCAGTGGCGGCGGCCGGGATCGGTGGGGATGTCCGTCATGGGGGTGCGGTCTGTTCCTGGATCCAGTCGAGGGCGAGTTGCGGCCAGCGGGCGAGGGCGCCCGTCGCGCCACGCGTGCCGAAGCCGTGTCCGCCGTGCGGAAACACGTGCAGCGAGGCCGGCACGCCGGCGCGCAAGGCGGCGGCATGCATCGCCAATGCATTGCCGACCGGCACGACGTCGTCGTCCTGCGCGTGCAGCAGGAACAACGGCGGCGTGTGGCCGTCGACATGCTGGTCGGGCGAGTAACGCTCGAGTGCGATCTCCTGCGATAGCACGCTCGCAGTCAGCACGCGTGTGCGCGAGCCGGCATGCGCCAGCGGCGTGTGCATCGAGATCACCGGGTATACAAGCAACGCGAAATCAGGGCGCAGCGAGTGTGCATCCGCCGCATCGACGGCGGTGTAGACCGCGTCGAGTGTCGTCGCCAGTCGCGCCGCGACGTGGCCGCCAGCGGAAAAGCCCATGACGCCCACGCGTGCCGGATCGATGCCGAATTCCGATGCGCGCGCGCGGATCAGGCGCATCGCGCGTTGCGCGTCTGCCAGTGGCGCGTCGGCGCCCTCGACATGCGCGCGGTCCGGCAGGCGATAGCGCAGCACGAACAGGGTGATGCCGGCCGCGTCGACGAAGGCCGGCACCAGCGCGGTGCCTTCCTTGTCGAGCACGATGCGCGCGTAGCCGCCGCCGGGCGTCACCAGCAGGGCGGTGCCGTTCGGGCGCGCGGGTGCGTAGACGGCGAGATAAGGCGCGCGTACATCTTCGATGATGCGGTCGGGCACCGCGGGATCATCGCTGCGCTCGGTGATGCGGCCTGCCGGCGCGTCGTCTGCGCTGTCCCACAGGACGATGTTCGGCACCGCATCGTCGCGTGCAGGTGCAGCATGGGCGGCTGCACCCAGTACGAGCAGAAAACTGCACAAAAGCGCCGTAAACCCGCGTTCCCGCATCGCAACCGCTCCCTCTTCCAACCGCGTCTTCGTATTTTTGCCGCAGTGCACATTGAAGATGACACCGGTTTACCATACAAGACACCCCCAGGCACCGCGATCTGCGGTGCAGCAAACGGACACAGGCCAGGAGCAACCCGCTTGAACAACGTCTCCGCGCATCCGTCGACGTCGAATCCGACGCCGAGCGACGCCACCCGCGGCATCGTCGACGCCTTTCTCGACGCGCGCCGGACCGGGCAGTCGCTGCCCGGCTTCCCCGGCGACATCCCTGAGGACCTCGTTGCCGCATACGCCGTACAGGACGCTGCGATTGCGCAGTGGCCTGAAACGCTGGTCGGCTGGAAGGTCGGCTACATCGCGCCGGAAAAGCGCGATGCCTCCGGCGACGAGCGTCTGCTGGGACCTGTGTTCCGCAACCGTCTGCAGCAGGCTGCAGAGGCCACCGAATTCCACGTCTTCGCAGGCGGCTTCGGTGCGATCGAGGCCGAATTTGTGCTGCGGCTCGACGCTGATGCACCGGTGGACAAGATCGACTGGACGCCGGACGAGGCCGCCACAGTGCCGGCGACACTGTTCATCGGCCTGGAGGTCGCCAGCAGCCCGCTGGCCACGATCAACCAGCTCGGCCCGCGCGTCGTGGTGTCGGACTTCGGCAACAACAACGGACTCGTGGTCGGCGGCGAAATCACCGACTGGACGACACTCGACGAGACCACGCTGACCGCCGAGAGCTGGATCGACGATACGCGCGTCGGCACCGGCGGCGCGACCACGTTGCCCGGCGGTCTGCGCGCGGCATTTGCGTTCGCCCTGTCGCGCTCGGCGCGTCGCGGGCGTCCACTGAAAGCCGGCGAGCTGATCGCGACCGGCAATGCCACCGGCATCCACGACATCCTGCCGGGCCAGCGCGCCCGCGTGGTGTTCGCAGGTTACGGCGAACTGGCGCTGACGGCGCGCGCCGCGACGCCGCAAGCGGAGGAGGGCAAGGCATGACGACGCGGCGCGCATTTCTCGCCGGACTCGGTGCGGCCTGTGCGGCGCCCTTGCTGCCGTCCGTGTTGCGTGCCGACGAGGCGAGCGTGGTGCTGACCGCCACCGATGTCCACGTCGCCAACTACCCCACCGTCGAGGCGGTCAAGTGGATCGGCGAGACGATGGCGCGCGAGACGGGTGGACGCGTGCGCCTGCGGCAGTACCACTCCGGCCAGCTCGGCCGCGAGGCAGAGGCGATCGACATGGCGCGCTACGGCGCGATCGACATGACCCGCGTCTATGCCGGCGCACTGAACAATGCATTCCCGTTGACCACGGCGCTGTGTCTGCCGTACGCGTTCGACTCGGTCGCCCACATGCGGCATGCGCTCGATAGCGGCGTGGCGCAGAGCGTGCTCGACGGATTCGCTACGCGCGATCTCGTCGGCCTGGCGGTTTACGACAGCGGCGCGCGCTGCTTCTACAACACGCGCCATCCGATCGTGACGCCCAAGGACCTGCACGGTCTGAAGCTGCGCGTCGCCTCCTCCGACATGTTCATCGACCTGGTGCGTCTGCTGGGCGCGAATCCGACGCCGATGTCGCTGGGCGACACGTTCTCCGGAATGGAGACGCACATGATCGACGGCGCCGAGAACAACATGCGCAGCTTCCATTCCAGCCGCCATTTCGAAGCCGCGCATTACTGGTCGCAGAGTGAGCATTCGTATGCGCCGGACATCCTGCTGATCTCGCGCCGGTCGCTGGACGCCTTGCGTCCGGGCGATCGCGATCTCCTGATCGATACCGCGCGGGCGTCGGTGCCGGTGATGCGCCATTTGTGGGACGCATCCGAAGGCGCGGCCCGCCAGTCGGTTGCCGACTACGGCATCGAGTTCAACGATGTCGACATGGACGCCTTCCGCGCCGCGGCGCAACCGATCCGCGACCGCTACCTGCAGCAGCCGGACCTGCAGGCTCTCTACCGTCGCATTCGCGACCTCGCCTGATTCGACAGAATCCGACACGGGAATCCACGATGTCCGAAGACACGACCCTCGCGCCCGAAGACGCGCCGAAACGCGCGCTCGATCGCCTGGCCGACGCCGTCATCGCCATTGCCGCCACCGCCCTGTTCGGGCTGGTGATCGTGCAGGGCTGGCAGGTGTTCGCTCGCTATGTGATCAATGATTCACCGAGCTGGACCGAGCCGGTGACCCTGCTGCTGCTGGCGACCGCCATGAGCCTCGGGGCCGCAGCCGGTGTGCACACCAGGCGGCACTTCGGGTTCTTTCTGCTGCAGGAACACATGCGGCCGACGATCCGCAAGCTGGTGGATTTGCTGATCCCGCTGGTGATCATCGCGATCGGCGCGGTCATCGCGTACTGGGGCGCAGTGCTGTTGTTCGACGGCATGCATATCAAGGCGGCCGGGGCGGCCATGCCGCAGAGCATCAATTATCTGCCGTTGTCGCTCGGGGGTGCGCTGATGGTGGTGTTCGCACTCGATCAATTCATGGGCGTGCTGCGCACCGCGCCGTCCGGGGAGACGCACTGATATGGCCATCGCGCTTCTGTTTATTGTGTTCGCAGTCCTGCTGATGCTCGGCGTGCCGGTGGCGTTCGCGCTCGCCGCCGCCGCGCTGGCAACGTTGCTGTATCTCGATCTGCCATCGATCGTGCTGGTACAGCAGGTGTCGGCCGGTATCGGCACCGCCTCGCTGATCGCGATTCCGCTCTTCATCTTCGCCGGCGAGATCATGATGCGCGGCGGCATTTCCGAGCGACTCATCTCGCTGGCGTCGTCGCTGGTCGGGCGCATGCGCGGCGGCCTGGGCCAGGTGTCTATCCTGTCGTCGCTGTTCTTCGGTGGTGTGTCGGGCTCGGCGATCGCGGACGTCTCCGCGGTCGGTGGCACGATGATTCCGCAGATGGTCAAGCGCGGCTACGACCGCGACTTCGCGGTCAACGTCAGCATCACCGCGGCGCTGGTCGCGCTACTGGTGCCGCCCTCGCACAACCTGATCCTGTATACCGCGGCGGCCGGTGGCGGCCTGTCGATCGCCGACCTGTTCGCGGCCGGCATCATGCCCGCGCTGCTGATGACGGCGGCGCTGATGGTGACCGGGTATCTGGTCGCGCGGCAGCGTGGTTACGGCGTGGAGATCTTTCCGGGCTGGCGCGCAGTGCTGGTGCGGCTGGTGTCGGCACTGCCCGGTCTCGGCCTGGTCGCGCTGATCTTCGTCGGCATCCGCATGGGCATTTTCACCGCGGTCGAAAGCGCGGCGGTGGCCGTGGTCTACGCGCTGCTGGTGACGATCGTGCTCTACCGCCAGCTCAAGCTGCGCGAGTTCAGGGAGACGATCGTCCACGCGGCGCGCAGCACGGGCGTGATCCTGTTCGTCATCGCCACCGCGTCGGTGTTCGGCTGGCTGCTGGCGTATCTGCAGGTCCCGTCTGCCGCCGTGGACTTCCTGCAGTCGTTCGCACACAGCAAACTCGCCGTGTTGCTGATGATCATCATCGTGCTGCTGTTGCTCGGCACATTCATGGATCTCGCGCCACTGATCCTGATCTGCACACCGATCTTCCTGCCGGTCGCACGCGCCTACGGCATCGATCCGATCCACTTTGGCCTGGTGCTGGTCCTCGCCGGCGGCCTGGGTCTGGTGACGCCGCCGGTGGGCTCGGTGCTGTTCATCGGTACCGCCATCGGCAAGATCACCGTCGTCGAGAGCATGCGCACGATCTGGCCGTTCTGGCTGGCGGGCTTTGCCGTGTTGCTGCTCGTGGCGTTGTTCCCGGGGATGTCGCTGTGGTTGCCGGGGGTGTTGCGCGCCTGATTGGCGGGTGACGATGGATTGATGAAACGGCCCCGCTTGCGGGGCCGTTTCTGTTGTGGGGTCAGCCTTGCGCTTGTTTGTGTCGTCGCCTGCGCCGTCCGTCCCTAGCGAATCTCGGCCTCGGTCCACCGCCGTCATTCCCGCGAAAGCGGGAATCCATTTTGATCTTGCTGCTGTTATGGTTTGCTTCGGTTTTGGCTTTTGCTTTTTGCTCTTTGCTATCAATCGAGCCGTAAAGCGAGCCGAGCACCGGAGCCTGGGGTGGCCGAAGAGCAGCCCATGTCTGAGCGCAGCGAGTTTGGGCTGCGTGCCACGTCAGGCGAGGCGCGGAGGGAACCGACGCGGCTTCATCGCGTCGGCTCGCGTCCGGCGAAGGGGGTTTTTGGTTCCCTTTTTGGCCCGTCAAAAAGGAACTCGCACGCGTAGCGGGCGAAAGCTCTGTACTTGCTGTTCGCTTCAAGCCTTTGGCTCTGGCTTGGCTTGAATCGTTGGATTCGATCTTTTCAGACGACCTCGCCCTAGGGCGAAGATCAAGTACAGGGCTTCCGCGCTGTCGCGCGGCTTACTTTTGTCTTGGCAAAAGTAAGCAAAACCGTCTTCGCCGGACGCGATCCGCCGCGATACAGCCGCGGCGGTCCCCTGCGCTTCTCGGACGACGGGGCACATTGGGACCTTCACGGTTCCGCAGCCCAAACTCGCTGCGCTCAGACATGGGCTGCTCTTCGACCCCGCCGCCCTGCGATGCTCGGCTCGCTTTACGGCTCGATTCAGATCAAAAGCTAAAGCCAAAGCCAAAGCCGAAGCCGAAGCCGAAGCCGAAGCCGAAGCCGAAGCAACAGCGAGGCCAGGGCCGGGCACCCGCCAACGCAAGTCCACGACGGCACGAACAATCGAACACCAAGCAGAGGCGCGAACTGTCAGGACGGATCAATCATCCGCGCGAAACGCATCCTCGATCCACCGCAGCGTCGGCGCTTCCGCATCGCCGCTCGCTTCCACCACATCGAAGCGACATGGCAGATCGCGCAGACCGCGCTCGCGGAGCAGGAACTGCTGCGCGGCCAGCACCAGTCGACGGCGTTTGCCGGCATCGATAGAAGCAGCGCCGCCGCCGAACGCCGCGGTGCGTCGGTGACGCACTTCGACGAACACGACGACGCGCGAAACGCCGCGCGCATCGAGCATCACCAGATCCAGTTCGCCGCCGCGGAAACCGACGTTGGCCGCAATCGGGCGCAGGCCAGCGGCCTGCAGGTGCGCGGCCGCTGCCCGCTCGACGGCAGCGCCATCGCGCCGCCGGTCGTTCAACCGCCGGCGTCCGCCTGCGGCACCACGTAGCCGTTGCGCCACGTCGCCCATGCGGGCTGGCGCATGACGTTGCCGTCGCCGGCGATGCGCAACATGCCGGTCGCGCCGCCGATGGCGGCATCGGGCGTGCGGGCGAGATGCTCGAGATAGCCGCTCAGCAGCCAGGCGTCGAAGCCGAACGCGAACAGGCGCGCAGCGCCACCACGTGCGGTCGGCAGGTCTTGCGACACGGTGCTGAGGGGGGGCAGCGAACGCGCGCTGGCGCCGGTCGACCAGCTTTCGGTCGGGAACACGATGCCGTCGAGGATCTGGTCCTCCTCCGCCTTGCCGGTGCCCTGCGCCAGCAGCGAGCTGCCGACGCGGGGACGCGTGGCCAGCCCCGCGACCGACAGCTGCGGCGCCAGCACACGCGCCTGGTTGCCGCGGATCGCGAGATACACCGCATCGACACCGGCGCCACTGGCCAGCGCGTTCTGCAGCGCAGGCGTCTGGTCGACCGGGGTGTCGCCAATGATCGCGAGTGTCGCCACGACGCTGCCGCCGTTCTGGGCCAGACGCGCGGTCAGCGCATCGACACTGCGCCGCGCGGCGTCTTCACCGTTGCTGAGCACCAGCACGTTGCGCGCGTTGCGCTTGAGCAGGTACTGCGCGGCGGCGTCGCCCTCGTCTTCGGGCGCCAGCGAGAACGCGGCCGCGTTGTCCGGTGCCTGCACGGAGCCGCGGTTGAGCGCGATCACCGGCACTTGCGCAGGGCTGTGGAACAGCGCGTCGACTTCCTCGCGGCCGAGCGGGCCGACGACCTGGTCAGCGCCTTCGGCGATCGCGCGGCTGTACGCGTTCGCAGTGCCGGCCGCGGTGCCGGCGGTGTCATAGAACGCGAGTTCGGGGCGCTCACGGCGCTCGCCGTAATAGCCGGCCAACAGGCCGTCGCGCACCGGCGCAGCGGCGGTCGCGAGTGCACCACTCATCGGCAGCAGCACGGCGAGCTTGCGTGGCGGGCGGTAGCCGTCGCGTTCGGCGGCGGGGCGGGTGTCGTCGAAGGTCCAGCGACCCGGCGCCGCCGGGGCTTCCGACGGGGCCGCGACCGGGCCGGCGCTGCCGGTGGTCTGCACGGTCGCGCAGCTGGCGAGCACCGCGGCCAGCGCGGCGCCGGTGAGCAGGCGCAGAGCGCGGGGCGGCGCACCGACGGCGCGCGGCGTGCGCGTGCGGGCGTTCGAAGGCTGGGCCGTTGCTGCCATGTCGCGGTTCCGCTGCGGGATAATGGGCGCATTCTAGCGTTCCCGGTGTGCAGACGATGAGCGACCCTTCCCGCGCCCCCGGCGTCCTGCACGTCGTGGCGACCCCGATCGGCAATCTGGGCGACCTGTCGCCGCGCGCGCAGGCAGTGCTGCGCAGTGTCGACGCGATCTGCGCCGAGGACACCCGGCACACGCGCCAGCTGCTCTGCCATTTCGGCATCGAGCGCCCGCTGATCGCGCTGCACGAGCACAACGAGGACGGTCTGGCCGCGCGCCTGGTCGAGCGCTTGCAAGCCGGCGAATCGCTGGCGCTGGTCAGCGATGCCGGCACGCCGCTGGTCAGCGATCCCGGTTTCCGGCTGGTGCGTGCGGCACGCGAAGCGGGTCTGCGCGTCTCGCCGGTGCCGGGGCCGAGCGCGCTGATCGCCGCCTTGAGCGTCGCCGGCCTGCCGAGCGACCGGTTCGTGTTCGAGGGCTTCCTGCCGGCCAAGGCCGGGGCGCGCCGCGAACGCCTGCAGACGCTCGCCTCCGAGCCGCGCACGGTGCTGTTCTACGAGTCCTCGCACCGCATCGAAGAGATGCTGGCCGATGCAGTCCAGGCCTTTGGCGGCGCGCGTCCGGCGGTGGTCGCGCGCGAGCTCACCAAGCTCTTCGAAACCGTGCTCGACGGCCCGCTGGAAGCACTCGCCGCGCGCGTCGCAGGCGAGGCCGATCAGCGCAAGGGCGAGTTCGTCGTGCTGATCGAAGGCGCAGGCGACGACGTCGATGCACGGCTGGCCGAAGGCCGCCGCGTCTACGCCCTGCTGAGCCGCGAGATGAAGCCGTCGCTGGCTGCCAAGCTCGCCGCCGACATCACCGGGGCGCCGCGCAAGTCGCTCTACGGCGCGCCGTCCGACCCGTGACCGCGCGCGCCGGCCCGGCCGGGCCGGGCATCACGCCCGCCCGCATCTTCGGGGTGTCCTGCGACTGGGTCTGACCTCGTTCGGCGGTCCCGTGGCGCATCTGGCGTTCTTCCGCGACGAGTTCGTCGTTCGCCGGCGCTGGCTGGACGAGGCGGATTACGCGGAGCTCGTCGCGTTGTGCCAGTGCCTGCCGGGTCCCGCCAGCAGCCAGGTCGGCATGGCGCTGGGCCTGCGTTGGGCGGGGCTGCGGGGCGCCCTCGCGGCGTGGTGCGGCTTCACCCTGCCGTCGGCGCTGCTGATGATCGGGTTCGCGCTGGGCCTGTTGCATTCGGACAACGGATTGCCGGCGGGCATGGTGCACGGTCTGAAACTGGTGGCGGTCGCCGTGGTCGCGCAGGCCGTGTGGACGATGGCGCAGGTGTTCTGCCGTCGGTCTGCCGCCATGGTGGTGGCGCTGTCCGCGGCGACCGCACTGGTGCTTTGGCCCTTTGCCGGCATGCAACTGCTGGTGATCGCCGTGGGCGCGGTGCTGGGCGCCGGATGGTGGCGCATCGATGACCGCGTGCCGACTGGGAACGCACCGGTCTCCGGGTCGCGATGGCCGGCGCGGTTCGCGCTGTCGCTGTTCGCGGTCCTGCTACTGGGTCTGCCGCTGCTGGCCCACACGCTGCCGACCTCCAGTGCCGCTACGTTCGCAGCCTTCTATCGCGCCGGGGCCTGGGTGTTCGGCGGCGGCCATGTGGTGCTGCCGCTACTCGAGGCCACTGTGGTGGCGCCGGGTTGGATGACCGAGACCTCGTTCCTCGCCGGTTATGGGGCCGCGCAGGCGCTGCCGGGGCCGCTGTTCGCGTTCGCCGGCTTCCTCGGTGCAGGCATGCAGGCGGGGCCAGGCGGTTGGGCGGGTGGGTTGCTGGCGCTGGTGGCGATCTTCCTGCCCGGACTGCTGCTGGTCGTGGGCGTGCAGCCGGCCTGGCAACGGGTCCGTCGATGGCGGCACATGCGTGCCGCGCTGGCGGGCGTCAATGCCGCGGTGGTCGGACTGCTGCTGGCCGCGCTTTACGATCCGCTGTGGACCAGCGCGGTGGCGGGCTGGAACGACGTGGCGCTGGTGTGTGTCGCGCTGCTGGCGCTGGTCGGGCTGCGCATGCCTGTCTGGCTGCTGGTGCCGGCCATGGCGCTGTGCGGGTGGGCACTGGGCGCGATCTGAGGGTCTGCCCGCGCGGGTCTTCGCGGCGCAATGATCGTGCTGCCGCACGACGACGCGTCGTGCCGGGCTGATTTTGACGGCTGCGGTGGGTCGTCCCGTGCGAGAATGCACGCGGCGGAGTCGGCCAGACAGTCGCGTCACCACGGGTGCTCGCATCCGGCGGTGCCGAGGAAAGTCCGGGCTCCACAGGGCAAGGTGCCAGGTAACGCCTGGGCGGCGCGAGCCGACGGAAAGTGCAACAGAAAGATACCGCCCAAGACTGCTTCGGCAGGACGGCAAGGGTGAAATGGTGCGGTAAGAGCGCACCGCGAGTCTGGTAACAGACCGGCACGGCAAACCCCACCTGGAGCAAGACCAAATAGGGACCTCATGACGTTGCCCGCGTCGGGTCCGGGTAGGTTGCTCGAGCGTACCGGTGACGGTGCGCCTAGAGGAATGACTGTCCACGACAAAACCCGGCTTATCGGCCGGCTCCGCCACCTAGATCACGAAAGCCTCCGAAGGATTGGAGGCGGTGTCGACAGCGCTGATCTCGACGCCGATCCCGCACGGCGCCGTCGCCCGTCTTCCGCCAGGACGACGTGCCCGCCTGGGGGCAGGGGAACTGGAGGAGGGCCGGGCGCTCTACCGACCCCGTCCAAGGTCTGCGGCGAGACCTCAACGAACCAAGCGTCACCGCGCCGAGAGGCGGTTCTCCGTGGAATCGAGCGCGAGGTGTCAGGTGCCGCGCTGCTCCTTTCCTTCAGAAACACCGCGCCCTGGTGCGGACGAGCGCGCGCATGGAGTTCCGCCCGTAGAAACCGGGCCCGCATCCCGTGCGCTGCGCGTTTCGATCTCTCCCGGAGGGCCGGGTTGGTTGCCGCGGCACCGGTGCTGCGATCGATTGGCGGGCGTTGGCCTCGCTCAAGGTAAAGCCGGGTCTCGCGGCCGCAGTTCGAGGGTGCACGCGTCCGGAATCGACTCGAACAACCTGTCACCCGCGCAAGCCGGTTCAGAACCGCCGCCGAGCGAGGCGAATGCTGCATTGCGACAAGCAGATTTCGTGAAGCTCACGTGAGGGTTCCGTTCATCCCCGAAATCGCTCAAATCTCAAAATTTGAGACGAAACAGAAGCTTGTGGATAAAGCTTGAACAAGTCTCTGAAGAGTGCTGCAAGTCATTGACCAGACAGGTGAAAAGCTCTCCACAAAGCTGTTGACAACCCAAATGACGGGTCCTAAGGTGGCGACTCGTGGGGAAACCGGGAATTTCGTGGTTTTCCGAACGCCAAAGCCCGCTTCAGACGGGCACTCAACGGGCAGGAACGGACGTGTTGCAGGGCGAGACCGCCATCACCATCGATGAAAAGGGCCGACTGGCGATTCCAACCGCCTATCGGGACTTCGTCGCGCGTGAATGTGACAACCGTCTGGTCCTGACCTACAACCCGTTCGATGCGGGCGGGCTGTACCTCTACCCGTTCAAGGCCTGGGAAACGCTGCGCGACCAGGTCAATGCGCTGCCGCGCACCCTGGCCCGCAACCGCACCCTGCAGCTCAAGCTGGTCGGCGCCGCCACCGTGCTCGAGCCCGACGCCAGTGGCCGCATCGGCATTCCGTCCAGTCAGCGCAACACGGTCGGTATCGACCGCCGCGCGGTGCTGGTGGGCATGGGTGACAAGTTCGAACTCTGGAGCGAGCAGGCGCATCAAGCGCAGATCCGCCAGACCCTGACCGACGAGGACATGTCCGGCGACGATCTCGAAGGGTTGCCGTTGTGACCGCCGGTGGTACGGATGCGATGTCCGGCCACCTCCCGGTGTTGTACGCGCAGGTGCTCGACGGCCTGCACGTGCGCCCGGATGGCCGCTACCTCGATGGCACCTTCGGTCGCGGCGGCCATGCCGCCGGTGTGCTCGCGCAGTTGGGCGCCGACGGCCGCCTGCTGGTGATGGACAAGGATCCCGACGCGATAGCGGTCGCCGAAGCCCGCTTCGGCGACGACCCGCGGGTGTCGATCTTTCGTGGCAGCTTCATCGAACTCACCCGCTGGAGCGATGTCACCGAAGCGCCGCTCGATGGCGTGCTGTTCGATCTGGGTGTGTCCTCGCCGCAGCTCGACGTCGCCGAGCGCGGTTTCAGCTTCGGCAAGGACGGTCCCCTCGACATGCGCATGGATCCGGACGCGGACGAAAGTGCCGCGGAATGGATCGCGCGCGCCGACGAGGCCGCGATCGCCGACGTGCTGTGGACCTACGGCGAGGAGCGCATGAGCCGCCGCATCGCGCGAGCGATCGTCGCGCGTCGCGCCGAGACGCCGTTCCTGCGCACCGCCGACCTGGCTGCGGTGATCGGCGCCAACGTGCCGCGCGGCAAGTCCAAGCCGGGCCAGAAGGAAACGAATCCGGCGACGCGTTCGTTTCAGGCGATCCGCATCCACATCAACCGCGAACTGGCCGATCTCGAAACCGGTCTCGATGCCGCGCTCGCGGCGCTGCGTCCCGGCGGCCGTCTCGCGGTGATCAGCTTCCACTCGCTGGAAGACCGCATCGTCAAGCGCTTCATCGCCGGTCACGCGAAGGCGCCGGCCGGCAACCGCCGTCTGCCCGAAGCCGCACCGTTCGTGCCGCGCCTGCGCATCGTCGCCGACGCGACCAAGGCCGATGAGACCGAACTGCGCGCCAACCCGCGCGCCCGCAGCGCGGTGCTGCGCGTGGGCGAGAAGCTGGAGGCGGCGGCATGAAGCTGCGCCATCTCGTCGTCGCGATCCTGCTCGCCGCCAACGTGATCACTGCGATCGGCGTGGTGCACGCGCGCCATGACTACCGCCAGCTCTACATCGACCTGACCCGTCTGGAGCGCGCGCGCGACGAACTCAACATCGACTTCGGCCGTCTGCAGCTCGAACAGGCGACGTGGGCGATGAGCAATCGCGTCGACCAGGTCGCGCGTGAGCGTCTGGGCATGCGCTTCCCCGAGACGGCCGAAATCGTCGTGGTGCGCCCATGAACTTCCGCAAGTTCATCAAGACCGGCGACGGCCACGCCAAGAAGCCGCGCAAGCGCGCGCAGTTCGATCTGCGCCTGCGCCTGACGCTGGTCGCCGGTGCGCTGGGTCTGGGCGCGGTGGCGCTGGTCGGCCGCGCGGTGGATCTGCAACTGATCGACAACGCCTTCTATCAGCAGAAGGCCGATGCGCGCTTCCGCCGCGAAGTGCCGATTCCGGCCTCGCGCGGGATGATCACCGACCGCAACGGCGAGCCCTTGGCGATCTCTTCGCCGGTCGAGTCGCTGTGGGCGAATCCGCAGGAACTGAGCAAGCATCCCGATCGTCTGCCCGAACTGGCGCAGGCCACCGGTCTGCCGCTCGAGGAACTGTCGCGCGCGGTGTCGCAGCGCGCCGACAAGGAATTCATGTACATCCCGCGCCACCGCCGGATCAGCCCGGTGGCGGCGAAGCGCGTGCTGGATCTCGGCGTGCCGGGCGTGTTCTCGCAGCGCGAATACCGCCGGTTCTATCCGCAGGGCGAAGCGGTTTCGCACGTGCTGGGATTCACCAACATCGACGACAACGGCCAGGAAGGCGTGGAACTCGCGTTCGACGAATGGCTGGCCGGTGTGCCGGGCGCGCAGAACGTGATCCGTGATCGGCACGGCCGCATCGTCGAACACGTGAGCCTGGTGCGCGCCGCTGAGCCGGGCAAGGATCTGGTGCTGAGCATCGATCGCCGCATCCAGTTCCTCGCCCATCGCGAACTGCGCCGCGCGCTGGAAGAGACCGGCGCGGTGGCGGGTTCGATCGTCGTGCTGGAAGTGGCGACCGGCGAAGTGCTGGCGATGGCCAACCTGCCGACCTACAACAACAACCGCGTCACCGGCGAAAACCGCGACGCGCACCGCAACCGCGCGGTCACCGATCTGCTCGAGCCCGGCTCGACGATGAAGCCGATCACCGTCGCCGCGGCGCTGGAGAAGGGCGTCATCTCGCCGAACAGCACGTTCAACACCAGCCCGGGCTGGATTGCGAACGGCCGCTTCCGTACCAGCGATTTCCGCAACTACGGTGTGCTCGACACGACCGGCATCATCACCAAGAGCTCGAACGTCGGCTCGGCGATGATCGTGCACAAGCTTGAAAACCAGTACTTCTACGATTTCGTGCGCAGCTTCGGCTACGGCCAAAGCACCGGTAGCGGGTTTCCGGGCGAAGCCGCCGGCCTGTTCCCGGATCCGTCGCGCTGGAGCGGCACGAGCAAGCAGGGCATGTCCTACGGCTACGGCCTGTCGGTCACGCCGATGCAGATCGCGCACGCGTACGCCACGCTCGGCAACCACGGCCGTTCGATCACACCGACCTTCGTCAAGGGACAAGCCGGCGAATCGCACCAGGTGGTGTCGGCTGCGGTTGCCGACGAAGTGGTGCGCATGATGCAGACCGTCACCGAGCCCGGCGGTACCGGCACGCGTGCGGCGATTCTCGGCTATCACGTCGCCGGCAAGTCCGGCACCGCGCGCAAGGCCAGCGGCGGCGGCTATGCGCGGCGCTACCTCGCATTCTTCGCCGGCCTGGTGCCGGTGGAGAACCCGCGCTTCGCGATGGCTGTGGTCATCGACGAGCCGGACGCGTCGAAGGGCGGTTCCACCTACGGCGGCGGTTACGTGTCCGCGCCGGTATTCCAGCGGGTCATGGACGGTGCGCTGCGCCTGATGGACGTGCCGCCGGACGATATCGACACATGGCTGGCCGCGCAGGCCACGGCCGATGCCAAGCGTGCGCGTGAGCAGGGCCACGCTGCGCCAGTCGCGCCCGCGTCCACGGCACCCGCGCCGACGACGCCCGTGCGCGCGCCAGTCGCCCCCGTGGCCGCATCGACGACGCGCGTGCCGGTGGCTGCGGCGCATGTCGCCGGAGGTCAGCGATGAGCCGCGCGATGGCCCTTAACGCATTGCTGCCCGACGTCGCTGCGGTGCCGGCCGACACGGTGATCACCGGTCTGGTGCAGGACAGCCGCGCGATCCGTCCGGGCGATGCCTTCGTCGCCATCGGCGGCTTCGGCACGCACGGCCTGCATTTCACCGACATCGCGCGCGCCGCCGGCGCCAGCGCGATCCTGTTCGAGCCGCCGGTGCCGGCTGAGATTCCGTCGCTGCCGGCCGATGCGATCGCCGTCGCCGGCCTGCGTGCGCGCATGGGTGCAATGGCTGATGCATTCCACGGTCAGCCCTCGCACGCGATGACGATGGTCGGCGTGACCGGCACCAGCGGCAAGACCTCGACGGTGCAGCTGCTCGCGCAGGCCTTCGAGGCCATCGGCACGCGCGCCGGCACCATCGGCACGCTCGGCGCCGGCCTGCATGGCGCGGTCGAGCCGACCGGCTTCACGACGCCACTGGTGCTGCAGACGCATACGCTGCTCGCGCAGCTGCGCGACGCCGGCGCAGCCGCGGTGGCGATGGAAGTCAGCTCGCACGCGCTCGACCAAGGCCGCGTCGACGCGGTGCATTACGACATCGCGGTGTTCACCAATCTCACCCGCGACCATCTCGACTACCACGGCGACATGGCCGGCTACGGCGCGGCGAAGGCCAAGCTGTTCGTGCGTGAAGGCCTCAAGGCCGCCGTGATCAACATCGACGACGCCTTCGGCGCGACGCTGCCCGCGCAGCTCGCCGACAGCGTCCGTGCGATCACCATCAGCGCCGCCGGCAATACCGCCGCCGACATCGCCGCGCACGACATCGCGCTCGACGACCGCGGCATCGCCTTCACGCTGCGCATCGACGGCCAGTCGCTGCCCGTGCGCGCGGCGCTGCTCGGCCGCTTCAATGTCGACAACCTGCTGGTCGTCGCCGGCGTGCTGCGCGCGCTGGCGTACGCGCCTGCGGACATCGTGCGCGTGCTCGCCGGTCTGCAGCCGATTGCCGGCCGCATGAACCGCCTCGGTGGCGGCGACACGCAGCCGCTGGTCGTCGTCGACTACTCGCACAAGCCCGATCCGCTGCAGCAGGCCTTGCAGTCGCTGCGCGGCCATCTGCGCGGCGAACTGGTCTGCGTGTTCGGCTGCGGCGGCGAGCGCGACACCGGCAAGCGTCCGCAGATGGCGGCGATCGCCGAGGCGAATGCCGACCGCGTGATCGTCACCGATGACAACCCGCGCGGCGAGAACGGCGATGCGATCGTCGCCGACATCATGGCCGGCTTCGCAAAGCCCCACGCCGTCACGATCGAGCGCGACCGTCGTCGCGCAATCGAGCGTGCGATCGGCGAAGCGAAGCCGGGCGACATCGTGCTGATCGCCGGCAAGGGCCACGAGCCCTACCAGGAGATCGACGGCGTGCAGCATGCGTTCGACGACCGCGTCGTCGCACAGGCCGCGCTCGATGCACGTGATGCGGAGGCGCGGTCATGAATCCGTTGTCGCTCGCCCGCATCGCACAGCTGGTCAACGGTCGTCTGCACGGCGTCGACAGCGATTTTCCGATCGATGCCGTCGCCACCGATACCCGCAAGCTCGACGCGGCCGAAGTGCATGCGCTGCTGTTCGTCGCGCTGAAGGGCGACACCTTCGACGGGCACGATCACGTCGCTGATGCCGCCTCCCGCGGCGCGCGTGCGGCACTGGTCGCGCGTCCGCTCGACATCGCGTTGCCGCAGATCGTCGTCGGCGATCCGCAGCTCGCGCTCGGTGCGCTGGCGACCGCGGTGCAGCGCGCACGCGCCGCGACGGTCGTGGCGATCACCGGCAGCAACGGCAAGACCAGCGTCAAGCAGCTGGTCGCCGCAATCCTGTCGCGTCACGCACCCACCAGCTTCAACCCGGGCAATTTCAACAACGAGATCGGCCTGCCGCTGGCGGTGCTCGATGCACCGGAAGACGCGGTCTTCGCGATCTACGAGATGGGCGCCGGCAAGCCGGGCGACATCGCGTATCTGACCGCGATCGCGCAACCGCGCATCGCACTGGTCAACAACATCGCGCCGGCGCACATGGAACGCATGGGCAGCCTGCTCGGTATCGCCGATACAAAGGCCGCGATCTACGACGCGCTGCCGGCCGACGGCACCGCGATCATCAATGTCGACGATGCGTTCGCACCGTATTTCGCGGAGCGTGCCCACGGCCGTCGCCTGCTGCGTTTCGGCATCGAGGCCACCGCCGACGTGTCCGCGCGCGACGTGCGCCTCGACGATACCGGTGCGCGCTTCCGTCTGCTCACGCCCGCGGGCGAGGCCGACGTCACGCTGCCGTTGCCCGGTCGCCACAACGTGCGCAACGCGCTCGCCGCGACGGCCATCGCGCTCGCCGCCGGCGTGCCGCTGGCCACGATCGTCGTCGCGCTCGGCAGCGCCGAAGCGGTCGCTGGCCGTCTGGTCCGCTACACGCTGGCCGACGGCGCGGTGCTGATCGACGACAGCTACAACGCCAATCCCGGCTCGCTCAATGCCGCCATCGACACGCTCGCCGCCGTCGGCGGTGATCGCTGGCTGGTGCTGGGCGACATGCGCGAACTCGGCAGCGACGGCGCGGCGATGCACGCCCAGGCCGGCGTGCGCGCGAAGTCCGCCGGCATCGCGCGGCTGTATGCGCTGGGCGCACTGAGCGCGGCCGCGGCCGATGCCTTCGGCGACGGTGCGCACCGATTCGATACCCACGAAGCGCTGATCGAAGCGCTGCGGGCCGACCTGCACGCCGATGCGCGCGTGCTGGTCAAGGGCTCGCGCGGCAGTGCGATGGACCGAGTGGTCACCGCGCTGCGCACTACTGAAGGAACCGGACATGCTGCTTGAACTCGCCCGCTGGCTGCAGGGTCTGGAAGACTTCTTCAAGCTGTTCGAGTACCTGACGTTCCGCGGCATTCTCGCGGCGCTGACCTCGCTGCTGCTGTCGCTGTGGCTGGGCCCGGCGGTGATCCGCAAGCTTGCCCAGTTCAAGGGTGGCCAGCCGATCCGTCGGGACGGCCCGCAGACGCATTTCTCCAAGGCCGGCACGCCCACGATGGGCGGCGCGCTGATCCTGCTGACGATCTTCCTGTCCGTGCTGATGTGGGGCGACCTGCGCAACAGGTATGTCTGGGTCGTGATGGGCGTGATGGTCGCCTTCGGCGCGATCGGCTGGTACGACGACTGGATCAAGATCGTCAAGCGTGATCCCAACGGTCTGAAGTCGCGCTGGAAGTACCTGCTGCAGTCGATCTTCGGGCTCGCCGCTGGGCTGTATCTGTATCTCTATGCCGACGTCGCCGCGGCGACGACGTTCTACGTGCCGCTGTTCAAGTCGATCGCGCTGCCGCTGGCCGGCATCAGCTTCGTCGCGATCGCCTACTTCTGGATCGTCGGCTTCTCGAACGCGGTGAACCTGACCGATGGTCTCGACGGCCTGGCAATCATGCCGACCGTGCTGGTCGCCTGCGGCCTGGGTGTCTTCGCCTACGCCTCGGGCAACGCGGTGTTCTCGAACTACCTGCAGATTCCGCAGGTGCCGGGCGCAGGTGAACTCGTGATCATCTGCGCGGCGATCGCCGGGGCGGGCCTCGGGTTCCTGTGGTTCAACACGTATCCCGCCATGGTCTTCATGGGCGACATCGGTGCGCTGGCGCTCGGCGCCGTGCTCGGCACGATGGCGGTGATCGTGCGCCAGGAACTGGTGCTGGTGATCATGGGCGGCATCTTCGTCATCGAAACGCTGTCGGTGATGATCCAGGTCGCCAGCTTCAAGCTGACCGGCAAGCGCGTGTTCCGCATGGCGCCGATCCACCACCACTTCGAACTCAAGGGCTGGCCCGAGCCGCGTGTGATCGTGCGCTTCTGGATCATCTCGGTGATCCTGGTGCTGGTCGGCCTCGCCACGTTGAAGGTGCGCTGATGGCCCGCACCTACGACCAGATGCCCCACGACGGCGCCGGCGCCCGCCAGGCGACGCGGATCGACGACATCGTCGGTCGCTTCGATCCGTGGCTGGTCGGCATCATCGTGTCGATCGCGACGCTCGGCGTGATCATGGTCGCGTCGAGCTCGATCGCGATCGGCGAAGACATGCGCGTTGGCCGCTACTACTTCCTGACGCGCCATCTGATGTTCCTCGCGCTCGGCCTCGGCCTCGCGCTTGCAGTGATGCGCACCGAACTCAAGACGATCGAAAAGTACGACCGGTTCGTGCTGCTGGGCTGCTTCGGCCTGTTGCTGCTGGTGTTCGTGCCCGGCCTCGGCCGCTCGGTCAACGGCGCCCATCGCTGGATCAACCTGGGCATCTCCAACTTCCAGGTGGTCGAGGCGGTCAAGGTCATCTACATCGTGTGGCTGGCGAGCTATCTGGTGCGCTTCCGCGACGAGGTCAACGCGACCTGGCCGGCAATGCTCAAGCCGCTCGGCGTCGCCGTCGCGCTGGTTGCGCTGTTGCTGCTGCAACCCGACTTCGGTCACGCCTCGCTGATTCTCGCGGTGACCGCCGGCATGCTGGTGCTCGGCGGCGTACACATGCCGCGCATGGCCGCGCCGGTCGTCATCGGGCTGCCGATCTTCGCCTTCATCGCAATTCTCGAGCCGTATCGCGTGCGTCGTCTGACCTCGTTCCTCGATCCGTGGGCCGACCAGCTCGGCGCCGGCTATCAGCTCAGCAACGCGTTGATGGCGGTGGGCCGCGGCGAGTTCACCGGCGTGGGTCTCGGCGCATCGGTGCAGAAGCTGTCGTACCTGCCCGAGGCGCACACCGACTTCATCTTCTCGGTGCTGGCCGAAGAACTCGGCTTCATCGGCGTGTGCCTGGTGATCGGCCTGTTTGTCGCGCTGGTCGGCCGTGCGTTCTGGGTCGGCCTGAAGTGCGTCGAGATGCGCCGCCACTTCGCCGGCTACTGCGCGTTCGGCGTGGCGCTGATGATCGGTCTGCAGAGCATGGTGTCGATCGGCGTGAATCTCGGCCTGCTGCCGACCAAGGGTCTGACGTTGCCGCTGGTGTCTTCGGGCGGTTCCAGCGTGATGATGACCTGTGTCGCGATGGGCCTGTTGCTGCGCGTCTCCTACGAACTCGACCGCGCCCAGCGCCAGGTCGCCCGGTTGCGCGGCGATGCCGTAGCGCCTGCGCCGGCCGGCCCGGTTACCCCCACTACCCAGCCCCCGCTGCCCGTGCAGTCGGCGTCGCTGTCGCGCGGCACCAGCCGCCTGCAGCAGCGCGTCGAGCCGAGCTTCGGCGGCAGGAGCCAAGCATGATCCGTCGTCTCCACCAGACCCGCGGCCTGTCGAAGGAAGACTTCGCCAAGGTGTTCTCGCGCGTGCATTTCGTCGGCATCGGCGGCATCGGCATGAGCGGCATCGCCGAAGTGCTGTGCACGCTGGGCTACAAGGTGTCGGGCTCCGACACTGCCGACAGCGCGACCACGCGTCGCCTCACGCGCCTCGGCGCGACGGTGCATCGCGGCCACGCCGCGGCGAATGTGCTGGGCACCGATTGCGTGGTCGTGTCGAGCGCGATCCGCCACGACAATCCCGAACTGATGGAAGCGCGCGCGCAGCGCATTCCGGTGGTGCCGCGCGCGGAGATGCTCGCCGAGCTGATGCGCTTCCGCCGCAGCATCGCGGTGGCCGGCACGCACGGCAAGACGACGACGACGTCGCTGACCGCGAGCGTGCTCGCCGAAGGCGGCCTCGATCCGACCTTCGTCGTCGGTGGCCAGCTGCTGGCCGCGGGCGCGAACGCGCGGCTGGGCAGCGGCGACTGGCTGGTGGCGGAGGCCGACGAGAGCGACGGCAGCTTCCTGCGTCTGAATCCGCTGATCGCGATCGTCACCAACATCGACGCCGATCACCTGGAAAACTACGGCGGCGACTTCGCCCGTGTACAGGCCGCGTTCCACGAATTCCTGCACCGCCTGCCGTTCTACGGCCTTGCGGTGCTGTGCATCGATGACGCCGAGGTCGCGCGTCTCGCGTCGGAGACGCCGCGTCACGTGATGACCTACGGCCTGTCGGAAGACGCCGACGTGCGCGCCGAGGACATCGGCCAGGACGGCGCGGCGATGACGTTCACGCTGTGCCTGCCCGAGAACACCCGCGTGCGCGCGCGTCTCGCGCTGCCCGGCCGCCACAACGTACTCAACGCACTTGCCGCCGCGGCCGTGGGTTGGCAGCTCGGTGTCGCGCCGGAAGCGATCGTCGCCGCGCTCGGCCGTTTCGAAGGCATCGGCCGCCGCTTCAATCTGCTCGGCGAACTGGTCACCCCGACCGGCGCACGCGTGCAGTTGGTTGACGACTACGGCCATCACCCGAAGGAACTCGCCGCGGTGTTCGAAGCCGCACGCGGTGGCTGGAGTGATCGTCGCCTCGTCGTTGCGTTCCAGCCGCATCGCTACAGCCGCACGCGCGACCTGTTCGATGATTTCGCCGGCGTGCTGTCGGATGTCGACGCGCTGGTGCTGACCGAGGTCTATCCGGCCGGCGAAGCGCCGATCGCCGGCGCGGACGCGAAAGCACTGGCGCGTGCGATCCGTGCGCGCGGCCGCATCGATCCCGTCGTCGTCAACGGCGCCGACGAACTCGCCGGCGTGCTGCCCGACATCCTGCAGGATGGCGATCTGCTGCTGATGATGGGCGCGGGCGACATCGGCGCGGCCGTGCAGCAGTTGGCGCAGTCCGGCTTCCAGACAACGGAGGCCGCGCGATGAGCCTGACGCTGTCGCCGCCGCGCTTCACCGATCCGGCCGTGTTCGGTCGCGTCGCCGTTCTGCTCGGCGGCCCGGGTTCCGAGCGCGAAGTCTCGCTGCAGTCGGGGCAGGGCGTGCTCGATGCGCTGCGCTCGCGCGGCGTCGATGCGCATGCCGTCGACGGCGTGCCCGCACTGGCGAAGGCGATCGTCGCCGGTGAGTTCGACCGCGTGTTCAACATCCTGCACGGCGGCGATGGCGAGAACGGCGTGGTGCAGGGTCTGTGTGATGCGTTCGCGATTCCCTATACCGGTTCGCGCGTGCTGGGTTCGGCGCTGACCATGGACAAGATCCGCACCAAGCAGGTGTGGATGAGCCTCGATCTGCCGACGCCGCGCTACCGTCGCCTGCAGCCGGGCGACGACGTGCACGCCGCTGCGCGCGAGATCGGTCTGCCGGTGATCATCAAGCCGTCGAAAGAAGGTTCGAGCGTCGGCATCAGCCGCGTGTTCGAAGACGCCGATCTGGACGCGGCGGTGGAACTCGCCGCGCGCTATCCCGGCGAACTGCTGATGGAACAGATGGTCGAGGGCGACGAACTCACCGTCGCGGTGATCGAAGACGTCGAAGGCCCGCGCGCGCTGCCGTCGATCCGCATCGTGCCCAAGGGCGCCTGGTACGACTACGACGCCAAGTACGTGTCCGACGACACCCAGTATCTGTGCCCGGGCCTGGACGGTGACGACGAGGCGCGCATCGGCGCGCTCGCCGTCGACGCGTTCGTATCGGCCGGCTGCAGCGGCTGGGGCCGCGTCGACGTGATGCGCGATCGCCGCACCGGCGCGCTGTTGCTGCTCGAGGTGAACACCGCGCCGGGCATGACCAGCCACTCGCTGGTGCCCAAGGCCGCGGCGAAGATCGGCATCGACTATCCGGCGCTGTGCTGGCGCGTACTCGAAGCGACCATTCCCTCGGAGGTGGCGCCGCGATGAACCAGGCGTTCGGCACGATGGCGCGGGTCCTGGCCTGGGCACTGGCGATTGCGCTGGTGGCCCTGCCGGTGGTCGCCGTCGTCAACGGCTGGATCGGCGCCGAGCGCTGGCCGCTGCGCGTGCTGCGCGTCAATGACGGCCTGGAGCAGGTCGACACCGCGCGTGTTCGCGCCGCGGTGCTGCCGCATGCGCAGCGCGGTTTCTTCGCCGTCGATCTCGGCGACGCGCAGCGCGATGTCGCGCGCGTGCCGTGGGTCGCGGGCGTCGAAGTACGCAAGACGTGGCCGGACGTGCTGGAAGTGCGCATCGCCGAACACGTGCCGTTCGCGCACTGGGGCGATGCACGTCTGTTGTCGACGCGCGGCCGGCTGTTCGCCGCCGAGGGCGTCGAGGCGCCGGCGGAGATGCCGCACTTCGAAGGTCCCGAGAACCGCATCGCCGACATCGTCGCGCTCTACAACGAATCCCGCGATTTGTTCGGCGGTGCCGGCGTGCAGGTCGAGCGTGTCGCGCTCGACGCGCGCGGCAGCTGGCAGCTGACGCTGTCGAGCGGCACCGAAGTCATCGTCGGCAGCCAGGAAGCGCGCCTGCGTCTCGCCCGGTTCGCGAGGATGCTGCCGCGTCTGACCACCGGCCGCGCCGAGCCGCTCGCGCGCGCCGACCTCCGCTACACCAACGGCTTCGCCCTCGTCTGGGCGCAGCCCGAAGCGGCCGAAGCCGCTGCCGCTGCAGGCGCCGCGGCGCCGGCTGGCGCACCTGCCAACCGCGTCGCGGTGGCTCCGATTTCCCACGCACTCCGCATCCAGAAGCACGGCCTCACATGAACCGCAAAGGCGACAAGACGCTCATCGTCGGACTCGACATCGGCACCTCGAAAGTGGTGGCGCTGGTCGGCGAGTATTCGCCGGGCAACCCGATCGAAGTCATCGGCATCGGCAGCCACGAATCGCGCGGGCTCAAGCGCGGCGTGGTCGTCGACATCGAATCGACGGTCCAGTCGATCCAGCGTGCAGTGGAAGAGGCCGAGCTGATGGCGGGCTGCGAGATCCGCTCGGTGTACGCGTCGATCTCCGGCAACCACGTGCAGTGCCGCAACTCGCCGGGCATCGTGCCGATCCGCGACAACGAAGTGACCTGGGCCGATCTCGATCGCGTGCTCGACGCCGCCAAGGCCGTCGCGATTCCGGCCGACCAGAAGATCTTGCATGCGATTCCGCGCGAGTACGTGCTCGACGATTCGCAGGAAGGCATCCGCAATCCGGTCGGCATGACCGGCGTGCGCCTCGAAGTGCATGCGCATCTCGTGGTGTGCGCGCAGTCGGCCGCCGCCAACATCAGCAAGTGCGTGCAGCGCTGCGGTCTGCAGATCGACGATCTGATCCTGTCGTCGCTGGCCTCGAGCACTGCTGTGCTGACCTCGGACGAGCGCGAGCTCGGCGTGGTGCTGGTCGACATGGGCGCGGGCACGACGGATCTGGCGGTGTTCGTGCAGGGCGCGATCTGCCACACGGCCTCGCTGCCGATCGCCGGCGACAAGGTCACCGAAGACATCGCGCACATGCTGCGCACGCCGACGCCGGAAGCCGAGCAGATCAAGGTCCGCTACGCCTGCGCGCTGGCGCAGCTGGCGACCAGCGAGGAATCGATCCAGGTGCCGAGCGTCGGCGATCGTCCGCCGCGTCGCCTGCCGCGCCAGTCGCTGGCGCAGGCGGTGCAGGCGCGCTACGAGGAGATCTTCGAGATGGTGCAGGCCGAACTGCGCCGCTCGGGCTTCGAGCAGCATGTCCGCGCCGGCATGGTGCTGACCGGTGGCGCTTCGAAGATGGAAGGCGTGGTCGAACTCGCCGAGGAAATGCTGCAGATGCCGGTGCGCGTGGGCATTCCGCAGCACGTCACGGGCCTGGGCGAAGTGGTCGGCAATCCGGTGCACGCCAGCGGCGTGGGCCTGCTGCTGATGGGCAGCCAGATCGAACACCCGCGGCGTCCGGTGGTTTCCGGCGGTCGCGCCGGCGGGTGGGTGAAAAAGATGTGGGCGCGGTTCAACGGCGAATTCTGATTCGCGCCAGTGCGAGATGCGGCGGGCAGGGCGACGGCGACAGACGCAAGTGCGGCAAGCGACACCTAAACCAATAGATGCCGGGAAGGACGTGGACACCACGCCGAACCCGGCCCAAACCCAGAGGACGACGGACATGGCACATTTCGAACTGGTCGAGAAGATGGCTCCAAACGCGGTGATCAAGGTCATCGGCGTCGGCGGCGGCGGCGGCAACGCGGTCGCCCACATGGTCAACAACAGCGTCGACGGCGTGGAGTTCATTACCGCCAACACCGACTCGCAGGCGATCAAGAACTGCGGCGCGAAGCTGCAGCTGCAGCTCGGCAGCAGCGTCACCAAGGGTCTGGGCGCAGGCGCCAACCCGGAAGTCGGCCGTCAGGCCGCACTCGAAGACCGCGAGATCATCATGGATGCGCTGCAGGGCGCGGACATGGTGTTCATCACCGCCGGCATGGGCGGCGGCACCGGCACCGGCGCAGCCCCGGTCGTCGCGCAGCTGGCTAAGGAGATGGGCATCCTGACCGTCGCCGTGGTCACCAAGCCGTTCCCGTTCGAAGGCCGTCGCCGCATGCAGGTCGCGCTCAAGGGCATCGAGGAGATGTCGGCGCATTGCGACTCGCTGATCACCATTCCCAACGAGAAGCTGATCACCGTCCTCGGCCGCAACGCCACGATGATCCAGGCCTTCCGCGCCGCCAACGACGTGCTGCTGGGCGCCGTGCAGGGCATCGCCGACCTGATCGTCCGTCCGGGCCTGATCAACGTCGACTTCGCCGACGTGCGCACCGTGATGTCGGAAATGGGCCTGGCGATGATGGGCACCGGCAACGCACGTGGCGACGACCGCGCGCAGGCCGCCGCCGAAGCCGCGATCCAGAACCCGCTGCTCGACGACGTCAACCTGGCCGGCGCCAACGGCATCCTGGTCAACATCACCGCCGGCGCGGACTTCACGATGGCCGAGTTCGACGAAGTCGGCCGCACCGTCGAGAACTTCGCCAGCGAAGACGCGACCATCGTCATCGGCACCGTGCTCGACCCCGACATGCAGGACGAAGTCCGCGTGACCGTGGTTGCCACCGGCCTCAACCGCGCCCCCGCGCGCGCCACCGGCTACAACGGCGACAGCGCCGGCCGCGGCAAGCCGCAGGTGCAGCTGATCAGCAACAACCAGCGTGGCGTCCGCGACGGCACGACCGGCATGCTGATCGAAGACGAGTCCGACGCCGTGGCCCCGTACAGCCCCGGTCACAGCATCGCGGCATCGCTGCGCGGCAACGGTGGCGGCGCGTCGGCGGCATCGCCGCTGCGCGGTGCGACCCGCGCCGAATCGTCGGACGCCCCGAAGGCGGCCGATTTCGGCAGCGACAGCAGCTACCTGGATATTCCCGCTTTCCTGCGTCGCCAGGCTGACTGATGCCGTCCTTGGCGCAGATCATCGGCTCCGGCAGGTCTGCCCGGCCATCCATGGCCGGGCGCGCGACGAAGCGCGAGGCAGTGCCTCGCAAGCGCTTCGTCTCGCTCTGCGTCGCCAGGCCGACTGATCCGCGTCGACCGCGGCAGTCCGTTGCGCGCGCACCGTTGACCGGTGCGCGGCGATGGCAGGCCGCTGCATGGCGGATCGTCCTCCCGCCATGATGTTTTGCCCGGCGTCGCGTTGTCCGCGCGGCGCCTTTGGGTCCACCGGGGTTTCCGGTGGACCGTTTTCTAGCGCTGTCGTGCGGATTTCCACATGCATCCAGCGTTTTGAAGCACCGCCTCGCTTTCGTTCAGGTTCAGGCGGTGCCGTGATAATCTGCCCCCCGGCTCCGATGACAGTCCCATGACGGACACGCGGAACCTTCCTCCCTGCGGACTCCCCCATGCCCCGCCAACGCACCATCAAGAACGTGATCCGCGCGACAGGCGTCGGCCTGCACAGTGGCGAGAAAGTGTTCCTGACCCTGCGTCCGGCAGCGCCCGACACCGGCATCGTGTTCCGCCGTGTCGACCTGGACCCCGTGGTCGAGATTCCCGCTGACGGCAACCTCGTCACCGAAACCACGTTGTGCACCGGCCTGAGCTGCGGCCCGGCCAACGTGCAGACCGTCGAACACCTGATGTCCGCGCTCGCGGGCCTGGGCGTCGACAACCTCTATATCGAACTGTCCGCGGCCGAAGTGCCGATCATGGACGGCTCGTCCGGTCCCTTCGTGTTCCTGCTGCAGTCGGCCGGCGTGGTGGAGCAGGACGCGCCCAAGCGCTTCATCCGCGTGCTGAAGCCGGTGGAAGTGCGCGAAGGCGACAAGATCGCGCGCTTCGAGCCCTACGACGGCTTCAAGCTCGACTTCACCATCGCCTTCGATCACCCGGCGATTCCGGTCGCGCAGTCGCGCGCCGAAGTGGAGTTTTCGACCGAGGCCTACATCCGCGAAGTCAGCCGCGCGCGCACGTTCGGTTTCATGCGTGATCTCGAATACATGCGCGAGCGCAACCTCGGCCTCGGCGGCTCGATGGACAATGCGATCGTGCTCGACGAGTTCCGCGTGCTCAACGACGACGGCCTGCGCTACGCCAATGAATTCGTGCGGCACAAGATCCTCGATGCGGTGGGCGACCTGTATCTCGCAGGTCATCCGATCCTCGGCCGCTTCGTCGGCTACAAGTCCGGTCACGCACTCAACAACAAGCTGGTGCGCGCATTGCTGGCTGAAGCGGATGCGTGGGAGAAGGTCAGCTTCGACCAGACCGCGCCTGCGCCCGTCGCTTACGGCACGCCTGCGATCGCCTGATCGCAAAGCGCGTCGTTCCGCGAACGCGTGGCTTTCGACGGACGCATAGAAGGTCATCCAGTGCTGTCTGGTTGCGGCGCCACGCTGCGTCGACACCTCGGTTTGATGCGGACAGGTTGCGGTCCATTGCAACGCGCAGGTATCCCGGATCCGGAAACGACGCGCCGCACTCATCTACGCGAACCGTCCATGAACTCCGGCAGCGGTTCGTCGGGATGGTTCAGCGCATGCCGCGTATCTAACTAAAATTTAACTTCAAATTTCTGAATATTTAATTTTCAGTTAACTTCCTGCCGTGTAACCGCCGGTAGGATGCCCGCTCCCCTTCACCCGACGTCCACGTCGATGACCAGGGGAGGACGGATCTCCTGACTCATCGCGTCCCGTTGTCGTCGTCATCTGGCGGTTGCAACGAGGCCAGCGCGGCTGCCACAGCCCTGCGGGCCACGGCGGACGGCGGTTTCGGACGTGCGCGGCCTGCATCGACCTCGGGTCGGAGCGGCCGGGTCGAGGTCCTGATCACGATGTCGCTGACATCCAGCCCGATGGACCGGGCGGCGTCGAGCAGCACATCGGCCGACAGGCGCAGCCTGGCGTGCCAGATGGGTGAATCGACGAGGAAGACCAGCCTGTTGCCATCGACATTGGCCAGCCGCGCATGCGGCGCCAGCGACGGAGGCAGCAGGGGAACGAGGCGGCGGTCCAACGCGTCGAGCCACATGGCCCGGCGGATCGGATCGGCCGACGCACCACCCAGTGCCGCATCCAGCGCGGCCGTCGGAGTCCCGCTACGGGATGCACCGATGCGGGGTGGCTTGGACCTGGACCTGAAATCAGACATTGGCACGCATGACTCTAGATTCGTTGTTGAATGATATGCGCGGCCGCGCTGCGCAGGTGGCCGTCAAGGCCCGCGCACTCGCGGCACGCAAGCCCCTTACTGTTGTGACCGCCGTTGCAATCGCGAGCCTGTGCGGCGGCGCCGCGCTCAATGCCGCCGAAGTCGCGCGCATGCATGGCGTGGCCTCGGCGAACGAACGCGGCATCGAGGACACCCGCCGCGATGCGCAGCGCGAGATCAACGCGCTGGCCGCCCGCATGGGCGAACTGCAGGCGCAGGCCAACCGGCTCAACGCCCTCGGCGACCGTCTGGCGCGTGGCGCGGGCCTCGAAGACGGCGAGTTCGATTTCGACCGCCCGGTCGGCCAGGGTGGTGCAGAACCGGCGCGTGACATGCCGGCGCACAGGTTGCTGAGCGGCATGGACGCGCTCGACGGCGATCTCGCCAGCTCCGGCCAGCAGCTGTCGGTGCTCGAGGCCCTGCTGTTCGACCGCCGCATCGAACGCAACGCGCTGCCGTCACGCTCGCCGGTCGCAAGCAGCTTCATGACCTCGGCCTATGGCTACCGCGCCGATCCGTTCGGTCGCGGCGGCCAGTTCCACAAGGGCATCGACTTCAACGCCCGCACCGGCGACCGCGTGATGACCGTCGCCGATGGCGTGGTCAGCTATTCGGGCGTCCGCAGTGGCTACGGCAACGTGGTCGAAGTGGACCACGGTAACGGCTATGTGACCCGCTACGCGCACAACTCACGCAACGTGGTGAAGGTGGGCGATCTGGTGCGCGTCGGCGACGAGATCGCCAAGGCCGGCTCCACCGGCCGCTCGACCGGCGCCCACGTGCATTTCGAAGTCTGGGAGAGCGGCCGCGTGCAGAACCCGCGCAAGTTCCTCGGCGACATGGGCGTCAGCCGGCAGTAAGGCTTACTCCTTCTCCCGCGTGCGGGGGAAGGCTGGGATGGGGGCGAACCTCCCGCTCGCAAGCGTGTGGGTATCGCACTTGATATGGCGCCTGATCACGCACTCCGGTCTGCGCTGATTGCCCCCACCCAACCCTCCCCCGCGTCGCAGGGGAGGGCTTCAGTCCGCCGGTGCAGGCGACATCTCGCTCGTCATGTCTTGTGCGCTCGACGTCAGTCGCGCACGAACTGCCAAGCGGTTGAAAACGCCGCTCTGCTCCCCAAGCTACAATGCGTGTTGCCATCGAGGGGCGCCCAGCGCCCTTTTTCTTGTGTGCGGATTCGGGGGAAACCGCCCCGGACCGCGTTCCGTCTCCAGAACCCGGACTTCCAATGCTCAATCGCCTGCTCACCAGCGTCTTCGGTAGCCGCAACGACCGTTTCGTCAAACAGCTCGAGAAGATCGTTGTGAAGATCAACGCGCTCGAGCCGCAGATGGAGGCGCTGTCGGACGCCGAATTGCAGGCCAAGACGCCCGAGTTCAAGGCACGTGTCGCCAACGGCGAGACGCTCGACAAGATCCTGCCCGAAGCCTTCGCGGTGTGCCGCGAGGCCAGCAAGCGCGTGCTGGGCATGCGGCCCTACGACGTGCAGCTGATCGGCGGCATGGTGCTGCACATGGGCAAGATCGCCGAGATGCGCACCGGTGAGGGCAAGACCCTCGTCGGCACGCTGCCGACCTACCTCAATGCGCTCGAGGGCAAGGGCGTCCACGTCATCACGGTCAACGATTACCTGGCGCGTCGCGACGCCGCGCAAATGGGCAAGCTCTACAACTGGCTGGGCCTGTCGGTCGGCGTGATCTGGCCGGGCATGCCGCACGGCGAAGCGAAGCGCGATGCATACCGCGCCGACATCACCTACGGCACCAACAACGAATTCGGCTTCGATTACCTGCGCGACAACATGGCGTTGTCGAAGGCCGATCGTTACCAGCGCACCCTCAACTACGCGATCATCGACGAGGTCGACTCGATCCTGATCGACGAAGCGCGCACGCCGCTGATCATCTCGGGCCCGGCCGACGATTCGCCGGAGCTCTATATCAAGGTCAACCGGATCGTGCCGTCGCTCGTGCGTCAGGAAACCGAAGACGGCGACGGCGACTTCTGGGTCGACGAGAAGGGCAAGCAGGTGCACCTGTCCGAGGCCGGCCAGGAACACGCGGAAGAACTGCTGCGCAAGGCCGGCATTCTTGAAGGCGACGACAGCCTCTACGCGCCGCAGAACATCCACGTCGTGCATCACCTCAATGCGGGCCTGCGCGCGCATGCGATCTACCAGCGCGACGACCACTACATCATCCGCGACGGCGAAGTCATCATCGTCGACGAATTCACCGGCCGTACGCTGCCGGGCCGCCGCTGGTCCGATGGTCTGCACCAGGCGGTCGAGGCGAAGGAAGGCGTGCCGGTGCAGCGCGAGAACCAGACGCTCGCCAGCATCACCTTCCAGAACCTGTTCCGCATGTACGGCAAGCTTTCGGGCATGACCGGCACCGCGGATACCGAGGCGTTCGAGTTCGAAAGCATCTATTCGCTCGAAGTCGTCGTGATTCCGACGCATCGCCCGATGATCCGCAAGGACGCACCCGATGCGGTGTTCCTCAACCGTCCGGGCAAGTACCGCGCGGTCGCGCGCGAAATCCAGGCCGCCAATGAGCGCGGCCAGCCGGTGCTGGTCGGCACCACGTCGATCGAGGTCTCGGAGCTGCTGTCCGAGCATCTGCGCAAGGAAGGCATCCACCACGAGGTGCTCAACGCCAAACAGCATGAGCGCGAGGCGCACATCATCGCGCAAGCCGGTCGTCCGGGCGCGGTCACCATCGCCACCAACATGGCCGGCCGTGGTACCGACATCGTGCTGGGCGGCTCGCTGGAATCCGAGCTGGCGCTGCTGGAAGAAGAGACCGGCGTGCCGGTGGACGAGTCGACGAAGGCGTCGCTGAAGGCCGAATGGCAGGTGCGCCACGACGCGGTCAAGGCCGCAGGCGGCCTGCACATCATCGGCACCGAGCGCCACGAATCGCGCCGTATCGACAACCAGTTGCGCGGCCGTTCGGGCCGTCAGGGCGATCCGGGTTCGAGCCGCTTCTACCTGTCGCTCGAAGACAATCTGATGCGCATCTTCGCCGCTGACTGGGTGCAGAAGGTCATGGCGCGCATGGGTCTGCAGGAAGACGACATCATCGAGTCGCCGCTGGTCACCAAGCAGATCGCGAACGCGCAGCGCAAGGTGGAAGCGCACAACTTCGACATCCGCAAGAACCTGCTCGACTTTGACGATGTCAACAACGACCAGCGCAAGGTGATCTACGGCCAGCGCGACGAGCTGCTGGACGCCGAAAGCATCAAGGACAATGTCGACGGCATCCGTGCCGACGTCGTCGCCGGCATCGTCGGCCGCTACGTGCCGCCGCAGTCGATCGACGAACAGTGGGACCTGCCGGGCCTGGAATCGGAGATCGATCGCGAGTTCAGCGTGCGCCTGCCGCTGACGGAGATGGCCAAGTCGAGCGATGAGCTCGATGCCGAGCAGATCACCGATCACGTGCAGCAGGAAGTCGATCGCCTGTTCGCCGAGAAGGAAGCCTCGCTGGGCGACGAGACAATGCGCATGTTGGAGAAGCACATCATGCTCAACGTGCTGGACCAGGGCTGGAAGGAGCATCTGGGCCGCATGGATTACCTGCGCCAGGGCATCCATCTACGCGGGTACGCGCAGAAGCAGCCGAAGCAGGAGTACAAGCGCGAAGCGTTCGAGCTGTTCTCCGAGATGCTGGACAAGGTCAAGCACGACGTCGTGACGATGCTGGCGCGCGTGCGCGTGCGCAGCGAAGACGAGATCGCCGCGCTGGAAGCCGAGGAGCGCCGCCAGATCGAGGCCAAGCTCAACCAGGCCCAGTTCCAGCACGCCGACGCCGGCGGTTACGGCGCGGACGAGGAAGCCGAAGACGTGCGCGCAGCCGCCGCGGCGCAGGGCGCGCAGGCGCCAATCGTCCGCGACGGCGACAAAGTCGGCCGCAACGATCCATGCCCCTGCGGCAGCGGCAAGAAGTTCAAGCACTGCCACGGGCAGCTGAGCTGAGTCGAAAAAAAACGCGAGGTCGAGTCGGGCACCTCTCCCTACGGGAGGGCCGACGCGCAACGCGCGTCGGGTGAGGGCCTGGCGATCCCCGGGTGTCATTCCCCCCGCCGCTCGCACGTATCCCAGCCTCTCTTCTAGAAGGAGAGGGGGTTTAACAGGGGTCGAAGCTCAGGGCGACGGAGCGGTCTTCCAGATCCGGGGTCGACGCGCAACGCGCGTCGGGTGAGGGATGGGCTCTCACGAGAAGGCCCTCATGCCTGCCCAGAGGGACGGGCGCTCGAGCCGCACCCGCGCAGCGAGTGCGAATCTGAACATCGCGACGGCTGGCAAACAGCCCGCACCCCGCCTAACCTAACTGCCCTCTCCGAATTCCCGAGCGGCATGAGCGAACGCGTCATCGAGGTCGTCGCCGGCGTCATCACCGACAAGCGTGGGCGGATCCTGTTGTCGCGTCGCACGCCCAATCGCGACATGCCCGGGCTTTGGGAATTTCCCGGCGGCAAACGTGAGTCAGGTGAAACGCCCGAGGCCGCGCTGATCCGCGAGTTGGACGAGGAACTCGGCATCCGCGTCACCGTCGGCCTGCCGCTGATGGTCGTGCCGCAGCAATACCCGAGCAAGCGCCTGCGACTCGACGTGCGCCATGTCACCCACTGGGAAGGCATGCCGAAAGGGCGCGAAGGGCAGGCGCTGGCCTGGGTCGCCCCCGATGCGCTGGGGCGCTACTCGATGCCGCCGGCGGACCTGCCTGTGGTGGCCGCTTTGCAGACGCCCGACCGCTATCTCGTCACGCCTCCGCCTGGTGACGACGACGCGCCTTGGCTGCAGGCGCTCGATGACGCATTGCGACGCGGTATCCGACGTCTCCAGCTGCGGCTGCCGGGTCTCGCGCCCGATCGACAGGCGGCATTGCTGCAACAGGCCGCGCTTCGATGCGGCAGGCGCGATGCGCAACTGCTGTTCAACGGCCCCGTTGACGCTGCGCTCGCGGCCGGCGTCGGCGTCCATCTGAAATCGTCCGGACTCCACGCGCTCGCCGAGCGTCCGGTCCCGGCGGGCACGCTGCTGGCTGCGTCTTGTCACACCGCCGAAGATCTGTCCCACGCTGCACGCCTGGGTTGCGACTTCGTCGTGCTCGGGCCGCTCGCCGAAACCGCAAGTCATCCCGGCGCGCCGGGCATCGGCTGGGACGCCTTTGCTCGCCTGCGCGAGACCACGGCCCTGCCGATCTACGCGATCGGTGGCATGACCCCCGACGACATTCCCGAGGCCCGCCGCCACGGCGCCCAGGGCATCGCGGCGATCCGGAGCCTGTGGTCGCCCGGTTAAGCCCGAAGCGCGCTGCGCTTTTCCTGGAGTGGATAGAGCGCAGCGAAACCCATCGCGCTTGTCCCGCATAGACGCGTGCGAATGTTGCCCGCTATCGCGCCCAGACCGGATGCCGTTTCGCCTGCAACTTCGCTACGCCCTAAGAACGCGGTTCGCAGCAGTTGCTTGAATGCCTCGCGAGCGTACGGGCGATGGCTGCGTCGCGATGACAGTCATTGATGCGCGCTGCGTCATGCGCCGACGACACACGTCGCGAATCGGCGAAGCTCAGCAAAGCCCGAGAGGGGTTGGGTAGGGCGGATGCGCGCGGTCAAGCCTGACCCGATCGACGGGGCACGCGCTTTCAAGGCCTGATCAGGCCTGTGTTTGTTTCCAGGAAAGCAGGTAGATCGTATCGGCAAGCTTCTCCGGAATCGAATGACGCGGATACAGACGTTCGCTTGTCATGCATCGCGTCGAGGCGATCATCTAGTCCGGCACAGACCGAATGCTGCGATGCGGTCTCGAGCATGGCTTCGAGCCAGCGATGGGTCGCTGCGATCTACCACGCAACAGAGGACAACGGACATCGCTGTGGCCGCGTCGTCGAATGGCCCCGGCCGCCAGATCTCACCAACCCGAAGCCGCCAGCCCGCGATACGTCTTGTCCAGCGCGCCTACCGCCGCATCCAGCGCCTCGAGCGTGCCGTCATTGACGATCACATCGTCCGCGACTGCCAGACGCGCGTCGCGCGTGACCTGCGCAGCCACCATCCGCTCAGCAAGCGTCTCGTCGATCCCGTCTCGCGCCAGCAGCCGTGCAAGCTGCAACTTGCGGGGCACATCGATCACCAGCACCCGATGCAGCCACGGATACGCCGCGCGTCCACCTTCGGCGAGCAGCGGAATCGCTGCGACCGCGTAGGGCCCGGCGGCCATCTCGCAGGCCGCGCGCAATGCTGCGCGCACGCGCGGGTGGATGATGGCTTCCAGACGTACGCGCGCTTCGGGATGTTCGAAAATCCGGCGCCGCATCGCCGCGCGATCGAGACTGCCGTCTTCCGCAAGCGCACCTGCACCAAACGCATCGACGACTGCCGCGAGCCCCGTGCTGCCCGGCGCAACCGCCTCGCGCGCTGCAAGATCGGCATCCGCGACCACAATGCCGCGTCGCTCGAACGACTGAGTCGCCGCGGTCTTGCCCGAGGCGATGCCGCCGGTCAGGCCGATGATCAACGCACTCATCGCGGAGCGGCGGTCAGCCGAGGCCGGCGAATTGCTTGTAACTGTCGACCAGGTCATGACCCCACATGAAGGTCACCCAGCCCGCGATCGCCAGGTACGGCCCGAACGGAATGGGCGTCGCCCGGTCGCGGCCCTGCACGGCGAGCATGATCGACCCGATGATCGCGCCGGTGACCGCCGACAGCAGGATGATCGGCAGCAGTCCGCTGAGCCCGCACCACGCGCCCAGCGCGGCCAGCAGCTTGAAGTCGCCGTGGCCCATGCCTTCCTTGCCGGTGGCCTGCTTGAACAGCCACCACACTGTCCACAGGCTCGCATAGCCCACCACCGCGCCCAGAAGGGCGGGCTTGGCCGGCATATAGAGCGTGTCGAGGCTCGCGATCAAACCCAGCCACATCAGCGGCAAGGTCAGCGAATCTGGCAGCAACTGGGTGCGTACATCGATGCCGGACGCCGCGACCAGGAACCCGGTCAATACCAGCGCGCCGAAGCCCTGCCAGCCGAAGCCGAAGCGCCACACGCAGGCCACGAACAACAGCATCGTCAGCAGTTCGACCGCCGGATACTGCATCGAGATCGGTGCCTTGCAGCTACGGCACTTGCCACGCAGCGCCAGCCAGCTCAGCACCGGGATGTTCTCGTACCACGACAGCTGATGGCCGCAATGCGGGCAGTGCGAACGTTCGACCACGATCCCCGGCGGCGGCGGATCGTACAGCTCCGGCTCGCCCAGCATCTCGCGCGAATCGCGCTTCCACTGCCACTCCATGCGACGCGGCAGGCGCAGGATCACGACGTTGAGGAAGCTGCCCACCAGCAGGCCGAAGCCTGCGGCAAGCGGGAAGCCCAGAGCAGGGTTCTGGTCGAGGAATGCCATCAGTCTTAAAAATTCCGCTTTAGATCGTTGCGGCGATCTTGAAGATCGGCAGGTACATGCCGATCACCATCGAGCCGATGACGCCGCCGATGATGATCATGATCATCGGCTCGATCAGGCTGCTCAATGCATCGACCGCGTTGTTGACCTCTTCTTCATAGAACTCCGCCACCTTGAACAGCATGGTGTCGAGCGCGCCGGCTTCTTCGCCGATGGCGGTCATCTGCACCACCATATGTGGGAACAGATTGACCTGCTTCATGGCCATGTTGACTTGATAGCCGACAGACACGTCGTCGCGGATGCGATGCACTGCCTGCTCATAGACCACGCTGCCTGTCGCGCCCGCCACGATGTCCAAGGCCTCCACCAACGGAACGCCGGCTTTGAACGTCGTGCCGAGCGTGCGGGCGAAGCGCGCGATTGCCGCGTTGTGCAGTACCTGCCCGATCACCGGGATCTTGAGCATCAGGCGGTCCACGCCATGCTGTAGGGGCTTGGAGCGCTTGAACGTGTAGATGAAGAGGATGACACCAGCAATCAATACGCCGAGGATGGCCCACCACCACGAGGTCATGAAGCGGCTCATGTTGACGATGAGCTGGGTGAACGCCGGCAGTTCCGCGTTGAAACTTTTGAACGTGGCCTCGAACTGCGGCACCACGAAGATCAACAGCACTGCGCTAACCAGGATCGCTACCGCGATGACACTCGCCGGGTAGAACAGGGCCTTCTTGATCTTGCCCTTGAGGCTTTCGGTGTTTTCCTTGTAGGTGGCAATGGTGTCCAGCACGGTTTCCAGCACACCCGCAGTCTCGCCGGCGCGCACCAGGTTCTGGAACAGTTCGTCGAACTGCACCGGATACTTGGACAAGGCCTCGGCAATCGAAGAGCCGCCTTCGATGTCCTGCCGCAGGCCGTTGACCATCTTGGCCATGCGTGGATTCTTGTGGCCGTTGCCAATGATCTCGAGCGCCTGCACCACCGGAACGCCCGATTTGATCATCGTCGCCAGTTGGCGGCTGAACACTGCGATCTCTTTCGCCGAGATCTTCTTGCCCGCCGCGCCGAAAAGCGGCTTGGGCTTGATCTTGACCATGCCTGGCTGGATGCCCTGGCGGCGCAGCTCTGCACGCAGCATGTTGGCGTTCTTCGCCTGCTGCTCGCCCTTCATCTTGACGCCGCGCTTGTCGGAGCCTTCCCAGACGAAAGTGTCCAGCGTCACGCCCTCGCGAACAGGACGCGCGGGCTGCTGGCGCGGGATCGGTTTTTTGGCGGCACTGCGTGTGATCGACATGCTGGCGTTCCCCTGAGTCCGATTTCCCCAAACCGGACGGATCGCCGCATGGTAGCGGCTAATAGTCGTCAGTGGCAGGTCCGGCTGTGACCAGACGCCTATTTCGACGCACGTGAAGGAGCGTGCGTCAGTCCTTGGTGACCCGGTTGATCTCGGCAAGGCTGGTCAAGCCCTGGCGCGCCTTCTCCAAAGCAGACTTGCGCAGGTCGTTGACGCCTGCGCGCTGGGCCACTTCCGCGATCTGGATCGCGTTGCCGCCCTGCAGAATGATCTCCTGGATCTGCTCGCTCATCGGCATGACCTGGTACACACCCACGCGGCCTTTGTAGCCATTGGTGCACTCGTCGCAGCCTACGGCTTCCTGGATCTCGATACCCGCCCGTACCTGGTCCTCGCTGAATCCCTCGGCGAGCAGTGCGTGGTCGGGCAGATCGACTCTTTTCTTGCACTTGGGGCACAGCCGACGTGCCAGGCGCTGGGCGATGACGAGGGTCACCGAGCTGGTGATGTTGTACGGCGCGATGCCCATGTTCATCAGACGCGCGATGGTCTGGGGTGCGTCATTGGTATGCAGCGTGGACAGCACCATGTGACCGGTTTGCGCTGCCTTGATGGCGATCTCGGCGGTTTCCAGGTCGCGGATCTCGCCGACCATGATGATGTCCGGATCCTGGCGCAGGAACGAGCGCAGTGCCGCGGCAAATGTCATGCCGCGTTTGTTGTTCTGCTGCACCTGGTTGACGCCGGGCAGACGGATTTCCACCGGGTCTTCCGCGGTCGAGATGTTGCGGGTCTCGTCATTGAGGATGCCCAGCGCGGTATACAGCGACACCGTCTTGCCCGAGCCGGTGGGGCCGGTCACCAGTACCATGCCGTAGGGTTTGTGGATGGCTTCGAGGAACAGCGCCTGCTGGTCGGGCTCGTAGCCGAGCTTGTCGATGCCCAGCTTGGCGGCGCTGGCATCGAGGATACGCAGTACCACCTTTTCGCCGAACAGAGTCGGCAGCGTGCTGACGCGGAAATCGATCTGCTTGGTCTTCGACAGGTTCAGCTTGATGCGGCCGTCCTGCGGAATGCGCTTCTCGGCGATATCCAGCTGCGCCATGACTTTCAGGCGAGCGGTGATACGGCCATTGAGCTTGACCGGCATTTTCGCAACCTGCTTGAGGATGCCGTCAATGCGCAGGCGCACCCGATAGTCCGTCTCGTAAGGTTCGAAATGGATATCCGACGCGCCACGCTTGATCGCGTCCACCAGTACCTTGTTGACGAACTTGACGATCGGCGTGTCGTCCTTGCCGTCCGCCACGTTCTCGATCTTGCTGGCGTCGTCGTCGCTTCCAACATCCAGGGCGTCCAGACCGTCCGTTTCGTCCAGCGCATCGCCGAAGCTGTCCGACGATTGCAGCCAGATGTCCTGGGTGCGGCGGATGCTGTCCTCGTCGACGAGGATCGGTTCCACCGTCAAGTTGGTGTGGAACTTGATCTCGTCCAGCGCATGCGTGTTGGTCGGGTCGGCCGTGCCCACGAACAGGCGGTTGCCGCGCTTGAACAGCGGCAGCACCGCGTGCTTCTGCAGCAGATCCTCGCTGACCAGCTTGATCGCGCTGGCCTGGCTATCCATTGTCGACGGGTCGAACAGTGGCATGCCGAACTCGATGGAGTTCGCAGCGGCCATCTGCGCGGCGGTGACCAGTTTGTGCTCGCGCAGGTAGGCACCGACCTGCTTGCGCGCTGCGGTGGCCTTGTCGAGCGCCTCGCGTGCGGCGGCTTCGTCCAATGCGCCGTCAAGGACGAGGCGGCGTGCGATGCCGGTGATGCCGACGAGGTTCTGTGCGGAAACAGCATTCATGGACGGCGTCCGACTGCGGAAGTGGATAAATATTAGCGTCTGAAGACCCGCGGGAGACGATGTGATCCCTGGCAGTGACACGACAGTTGCCGGCTGCACAGTACAGGTGCTACCGGCGACGATACGCACAGGGTCGACGGCACAGCTGCGACCTGCGTGGTCATGTGCGCGCATAGCCGCCCCCCCTCCCGGCCACGGCAGCGTCGCAGGCAGGTAACCCATACGCACCAGAAACAACAAACCCCGCCGAAGCGAGGTTTGTTGATCGCGAAATAGCTTGCCGAGGTCCGTATTGACTCGGTACCGATTTCTCAGTCGGCGGCAGGCGGTGCGGCGTTGCGGCATTCCGCCGGGACGTACTTATGAGCAGCGGCGGTAGCGACGTGGCAACCCCAATTAATGGGTGCAGTTGCGTTGGTCTGGGCGGGCGTCCACACCATCACCGGGTTGTCGTTCGCGCCGGTGTTACGTGGGGTGGTGGTGATGACACCGCCGTTAGCCACTGCAATCGTGTTGACGTATTCGGTGCCGTCAGCCGGGAACGTGAATCCGGAGTTTGCAGCGGTCACGCCTGCAAGACCGTTATTGAGGGACGACGCCGTCTCAGCAACCGCCAGCTTCGCCGGTGCAGTCTGTGCAACTGCTTCCGACACGCGGGCGCGGACGGTGTAGTCCTGGTACGCCGGCAGAGCGATGGCAACAAGGATGCCGAGGATCGCGATGACGATCATCAGTTCGATCAGGGTAAAGCCGTTCTGCTTCTTCATGGTGTATCCCCTAGGAGTGGTGTTTTTCACGTGCCGCGTGGCCGGCTGGTGCCGATCCGTGGGCAGCCGTGCGACCTGCACGTGCCAGCGGGTAGACGCATGAGCCGTGCCAACTTTTCGCCGAGGGTGAATCACGCCTGCACGTGGCTAAACGGCCGATTCAGAAACAAGACCGCGGAAGGCGTGCCCTTCAGCGGCCACGCTGCGTCAGTTTCTGACGCAAAGCGTCGGTTTTACTGGTCAGGCAGCCGGACGGTCTGCCGTGGCGCCCCGGTGTGGTCGAGCAGCATGATCCCGTCGCCGCGGCGGGACACGATCGGCACTTGCAGTAATGCCTGTGGATCACCGCCTGCGGCGCGCAGATCGCGTGGCGATGCGCGGTCCGCCACCGGCCTCGCGGCCTTCAGCAGCAGGGGCACGATGTCTGCATACGGCTGGTAATACGCCGGTGTGCGCTCGATGCCGGCGCCGCCGGCCATGAAGGTCTCGACGATCGCCTGGCGCTGGCTTACATCGTCCGGCATGCGGGTGCCGACGAGTTGTGGGCCTGTCCAGGAGAGACGACGCCATTCCGGTCGATCGGCCCGCGCCAGGTCGGCGTCGCTGATCTCGTTGGCGAATACCAGCGTGAACGTCTCCGGTGTGCCGACCAGGAATACAGGCCGTCCCTGCCAAAGCGTGTGCAGGCCGTATCCCAGAAATGCGATCTGACAGAGCGCGATGACGCCGAGGTCGAAGCGCAGGCTGCGCTTGCCCTGCTTGTAGACGATCAGCGTCAGCAGAGGCCCTGCGGTCAGGTCAATGCCCAGCATTATCAGCAGGATGCGGTCCAGGCCGGCCACGCGATGCAGCGCGTAGGGATACCAAAGCAGGAATGCGGCAAGCGCGATTCCGCCAATCACGATTGCGCTCAAGGCGAAGTGGGTGGCCGACGCTTTCCAGCGGCTCATGGCGAACGTCCGACTTGGTGGATCAGGGATTCTTGCGCGGGCGCGTACCGCCGACAAGGCATCTCCGGATGGTTGCCACTGCGGTGCTTGATCGAAGCGATCTGCGCCCGGACGTCCTCGCGCGGCGCTGGAAACTTCAGTCGATGCCGAGCTTCTTCAGCTTGTAGCGCAGCGCCCGGAAGGTGATGCCCAGTGCCGCCGCGGTCCGGGTCTTGTTGTAGCGGTTTTCCTGCAGGGACTGCTGGATGGCGGCGCGTTCGATGTCTTCGATGAACGAGGGCAGGGCGGTGCCTGCGGTCTCGTAAGGGCTGATGGTGCGCGGGTCGCGTTGCGGCGGTGTGTTGGCGGGCAGTGCGGAGTGCGTGCCGGTGATCATCGATGAGGTGCTGCGCGGCGCGCCCGGGCCTGTCGGGAGGTGCAGGTCCTCGGCGGTGATGCGGTCGTCGTCGGCCATCGCGAGTGCGCGTTCGAGCACGTTTTCCAGTTCGCGGACGTTGCCCGGGAAGCGGTAGGCCTCAAGCGCGGCGACGGCCGCGTCGTCGAGCATCGGGGGCGCGCGGTGCATGGCCTGGGCGAGGCGCTGCAGGATGGCGTTCGACAACAGCGGCAGGTCGCCGGTGCGCTCGCGCAGCGGCGGCACGTGCAGGCCGATGACGTTGATGCGGTAATACAGGTCGTGACGGAAGCGGCCGTCGTTGACCAGCACGCCGAGATCCTTGTGCGTGGCCGACAGGATGCGCACGTCGACCTGGATTTCGGCTGGCGCGCCGACCGGGCGGATCGATTTCTCCTGGATCGCGCGCAGCAGCTTGACCTGCATGGCCAGCGGCAGTTCGGCGATTTCGTCCAGGAACAGGGTGCCGCCATGGGCAGCCTGGAACAGACCTGGCTTGTCACTGTGCGCGCCGGTGAAACTGCCCTTCTTATGACCGAAGAACTCGCTTTCCATCAATTCGGTCGGAATCGCGCCGCAATTGACCGGGATGAACGGGCCATCGGCGCGTGCGCCCTGCGCGTGGATGGTGCGGGCGACCAGCTCTTTGCCTGTGCCCGATTCTCCGTTGATGAAGACCGGCGCCTGGCTGCGGGCGACTTTGGCGATGGTGTTGCGCAGCGTGACCATGGCATCGGACGTGCCAAGCAGGCGGCTGCTGTGTTCGTCGGGATTGCGCTTGGCGCGTTCGCCCAGTTCCAGCGCCTGGCGGACAAGCCCACGCAGTACGTGAATGTCGACCGGCTTGCTGACGAAATCGAAGGCGCCGGCTTTCAGCGCTTCGACCGCAGCCGCGACATTGCCATACGCGGTAATCATGGCAACCGGCGTGCCGGGGAAGCGGGTGCTGATTTCGCCGACCAGATCCAGGCCTGAACCGTCCGGCAGGCGCATGTCTGTCAGGCAGAGGTCATAGGTCGAAACGGCCAGCAGCTCGCGGGCGACGGCGAGTGTGGGTGCGGTTTCGGTGCGCAGCCCCATGCGGCTGAGGGTGAGGACCAGCAGTTCACGAATATCGTGCTCGTCATCGACGATCAGGACGCTGCGAGTTTCGCTCATCGATTCGGTACACAAATGGAACTGAGGTGTGACGCATGGTGACAGATTCTGTCAAAAGTGACGAGGGTCACGCCGGTGACGCGCGTCACGATGATGGGGGGATGCGGTGCCTGTATTTGGGGGTGGCTCCCGGTGCTTGGAGAATTTCAGTGTGGGCGGGTGGCAGCCTGAAAACACGCAGTCGTGTTTATCCACGCTGTGATGGTGTGGACCGCGAGACCGTCAGCCCAGCGCAGGCTGGGGTCCATTCTGATGTTGCACCTCTCGCTGGATGATCCAGGTCACCAGGACACAATCTTCTTCGCTTAAAAAAAAGTGGGGCAGGTGAAAGTCGATATTGCTGCCCACGCAAGTCGCGGGGACCTGGCTTGCGCCGGGGCGGCGGGATGATCTTCCGCAAGATGGCCGGCTGCATTCCTCTGTTATCGCAGCGAACATCGATCCCAGCGTGATCAGACATGCGTCTGTGGAGAGCCGCTGGGATGACGAGCAGGGACGCTTTTGGATGAGAGTGAGCAGCTTGAGCCGCGGCAGCGGCGAGGAACGTGCTGCGGCGAGTCATGGAGCGAGGCGGCAAGCGCACGCCGCTGTCGGGATACCCGCGACAGGGACGTGGCACGCAGGGGACTAGCTCCGCAACAATGTCTGCCGCGCCGCCAGCGTGACCCGGAAGCAGGCGCCCCCGCCGGGGACGGCGACATATTCCAGGTGTGCCTCGTTCGCCCGGCACAGTTCGTGGGCGATGTAGAGGCCCAGGCCCGTGCCGCTTTCCGAGGTGGTGAAGAACGGACGGAACAGCTGGGCGGTGACGGCATCTGGAATGCCGGGACCGCGGTCGAGGACGCTGAGAGTGGGGCACTCGCCCGACTGCTCGAGGCGCAGGGTGATGCGGGCCAGTTCGCCGGGCATTCGGCCATAGCGCACGGCGTTGTTGACCAGCGCAGTCAGCACCTGGTGCAGGTGACGCGGGTCGAAGATCGCGCGCAGCGTGGGCTGGTCGCAACTGACTTTGAGCTCGGCGTTCTCTTCCGTGACGATCATCCGGTAGTCCTGCACGAAGGCATGGGCTGCGGCGACCAGATCCACGTGTTCGGGCCGGGCGCGTTCGCGACGGGCAAGGCCGAGCACGCTTTCGACGATGCCGTTCGTGCGCACGCATTGCTGGTGGATGATCTGCAGCAGGCGACGATCGGCCTCGCCGATCTGGTCCGACTCTTCCATCAGCTGGGTGGCGTAGCTGATCGCGGCCAGCGGATTGCGGATCTCATGGGCGAGGCTGGCGGAGAACCGGCCCATCGTGGCGAGCGTGAGCGATTCGGCGCGGCGCGACACCAGCGAGGTGTCGTCGAGGAACACGAGTGTGCTGTCGCTCTCGGCCAGCAGGCGCACGAAGCGCGGCATCACGTCGGTGTGTTCGCGCAGGGTCAGTGGTGCGCTGTCGACGCTGCCGCTGCGCAGCCATGCCGCCAGACGCATTGCGAGTGGCGGGGCCAGTTGTCCCAAGGTGCGGCCGTGCAGGCCGTCTTCGCCAGGCGTTTCGGTATCGCCGATCAGCAGCGTCGCGGCTTCGTTGGTCAGGCGGATATGGCCCGTGCCGTCGACCAACAAGACGCCGGTCTGCATGCGACGGATGACCAGTTCGTTGATCTCGGCCAGGTTCGCGGCCTCGGCGCCACGCCGGTCGGCCAGTGCCTGCGAGTCGCGCACCTGCTTGCCCAACTGCCGGGTCAGCGAGGCGGCGGCGAAGAACCCCAGGCCGAACATCAGCATTTCGGCGAAGGGGCGGTCGAAGGTGCCGGCGCCGAACAGGCCGAACAGGCGTTCGATCAGCAGCGCCAGCGACGCGGCTGCGGCGATCACGATGCTGGTGCGCAGGGTCACGAACAGCGACGCGGCGCCGATGTTGAACAGCATCAGCATCGCGATGCCGGGGGCGACTTCCGGAATCGCATGCGTGATCAGCGTGGCGACCACGATATCGACGGCGACACCCACCACTGCGTGGCTGGGGAAGTCGGCCTTGGCGCGCCGCGCATGCAGCAGCAGCCCGACCGACGCGATCAGATAGCCGATGCCGACCGAGATCGCGACCGGCGTATCGATGATGTCGCCCAGCGTCGCGCCCCAGGGGCTGAACACCAGCAGCGCCAGCAGGGCGGCTTCCAGTACCCGGTACAGCGCGAACAGCGAGAGTTCGCGCTGCAGCAGCGCCGGGGTGAGCGTGGAAGCTGCAAGCAGGGGCACAGGCACGTTCCATCGGGGCCGGACGGCCGAGTATAGGCGTCGACCCGGAGCGGCCGGGCGGGGCGATTTTGCCCGCCGCCGCTGCATGGGCGAGAATAGCGGACCCCGTCGACCCGCCGCGCGTCCTGCGCCGCCCGTCGACGGTGTCTTTTCCTTTCCGTACGGACCCCACATGAACTTCCACGAATACCAGGCGAAGCAGTTGTTTGCCGATTACGGCATCCCCGTGCCGGCAGGGCGCGTCGCGTCCACCGCCGAAGAAGCAGTCGAAGCAGCGAACGCCCTGGGCAAGGGCCCCTGGATGGTCAAGGCCCAGATCCATGCGGGCGGTCGCGGCAAGGCCGGCGGCGTGAAGTTCTGCAAGACCACCGACGACGTGAAGGCCGCTGCAGCCAAGATGCTCGGCACCAAGATGGCCACCTATCAGACCGCTGGCGTTGAACTGCCGGTCAATCTGGTGCTGGTCACCGAAGCCGGCGAGATCGCCAAGGAACTGTATCTGTCGGTGCTCGTCGACCGCGGCACGCAGTCGATCACCTATATCGTCTCGAGCGAGGGTGGCGTGGACATCGAGCAGGTCGCTGCCGAGACGCCGGAGAAGATCGAAAGCCTCAACGTCGGCTTCGTCGAAGGCTTCCAGCCCTACCAGGGCCGTGAGATCGGCTTCAAGATCGGTCTGACCGCCAAGCAGGCCAACCAGCTCGCCAAGATCATGGGCGGCCTGTACACCCTGTTCAACGAGAAGGACCTGGCGCTGGTCGAACTCAACCCGCTGGCCATCCTCGACAATGGCGACCTCTATGCCCTCGACGGCAAGGTCGACTCCGACGACAACGCCACGTTCCGTCACAAGGATCTGGCGGCGATGCGTGACGCCACGCAGGAAGACGAGGCCGAGGCGCGTGCCAGCCAGTACGACCTGAACTACGTGACCATGGATGGCAACATCGGCTGCATGGTCAACGGCGCAGGCCTGGCCATGGCGACGATGGACGTGATCGCACTCAACGGCGGTTCGCCGGCGAACTTCCTCGACGTGGGCGGCGGCGCGACCAAGGAGCGCGTGACCGAGGCATTCAAGCTGATCCTGTCGAGCGACAAGGTCAAGGCGATCTTCGTCAACATCTTCGGCGGCATCGTCCGCTGCGACATGATTGCCGAGGGCATCATTGCCGCGGTCAAGGAAGTGGACGTCAAGGTGCCGGTGATCGTGCGCCTCGAAGGCACGAACGTCGAAGCGGGCAAGAAGCTGCTGGCCGAATCCGGCCTCGCCATCACCGCGGCCGACGACATCAACGACGGCGCCAAGAAGGCCGTCGCGGCCGCCGCCTGATTTTTCGACGGCTGCGGGCAAGGCCCTCCGGAGTCCACAGCCCCCTTGAGTCAAGGGGGCGGCATCGCCAGAGGCGATGCGGGGGTTCTGGAGAGGTGGCGCAAGCGGCGTTCCGCATCACGGAACGCTGCGCCGGCCCGAAGCCGTACAACCCATAGATAGCGAAGGACTCAAACGAATGTCCGTTTTGATCAACAAGAACACCAAGGTGATCGTGCAGGGCTTTACCGGCCAGCAGGGCACCTTCCACGCCACCCAGATGGTGGAATACGGCACCCAGGTCGTCGGCGGCGTCACGCCGGGCAAGGGTGGCACCACGCACATCAACCTGCCGGTGTTCAACACCGTGCGCGAAGCGGTTGACGCCACCGGCGCCGACGCCTCCGTGATCTACGTGCCGCCGCCGTTCGCGGCCGACGCGATCCTCGAAGCCGCGGCTGCCGGCATCAAGGTCATCGTCTGCATCACCGAGGGCATCCCGGTGCTCGACATGCTGCGCGTCAAGAACGTGCTGAAGTCGCATCCGGACGTGACCCTGGTCGGTCCGAACTGTCCGGGCGTGATCACGCCGGGCGAGTGCAAGATCGGCATCATGCCGGGCCACATCCACATGCCGGGCAAGATCGGCATCGTGTCGCGTTCGGGCACGCTGACCTATGAAGCGGTCAAGCAGACCACCGCGGCGGGTCTCGGCCAGTCGACCGTCATCGGTATCGGCGGCGACCCGATCAACGGCCTGAACTTCGTCGACTGCCTCAAGCTGTTCAACGAAGATCCGCAGACGCTGGGCATCATCATGGTCGGCGAAATCGGCGGCGACGCCGAGGAAGCGGGCGCCGAGTACATCAAGGCGCACGTCAAGAAGCCGGTGGTCGGCTTCATCGCCGGCGCGTCGGCCCCTCCGGGCAAGCGCATGGGCCATGCCGGTGCGATCGCCTCGGGCGGTTCGGGCACGGCAGAAGGCAAGTTCAAGGCGATGGAAGCGGCCGGGGTGAAGACCGTCCGTTCGCCGGGCGACCTGGGCGAAGCGATCGCTGCGCTCGTGAAGTAATCGCGCTTTTCGCGTGATTCGAAAAGGCCGCCTTCGGGCGGCCTTTTTTGTGGCGTGATGTCGCCACCGCGCGCTGTACATGCGCGAGTGTGCCCGCAGTCCCCGCGATCGCGGCCGCTATGATGGACGGCCCCGACCGCGTGCCTGCCGACATGACCGATCCCCTGCGTATCGCACTCGCCCAGTTCGACTTTCCGGTCGGTGATGTCGGCCGCAATGCCGAGCGCATCGCGGAGATGATCGCCACCGCGCGCGACGAGTTCGGCGCGCATGTCGTGGTGTTCCCGGAGCTCGCGATCAGCGGGTACCCGCCCGAGGACCTGCTGATGCGGCCCTCGTTCCTGATCGATTGCGAAGCGGCGCTGATGCAGATCGCCAAGGACGTGCGCGGCATCGTCGCGGTCGTCGGCTGGCCAGAGTCTGCGGGCAGCGTGCTCTACAACTCGGCCAGCGTGCTGCGCGACGGCAAGCTCGAGCGCACCTATCGCAAGCGCGAACTGCCGAATTACAACGTGTTCGACGAGCGCCGCTATTTCCATGTCGATCCGGACGGCGCGCCCTGCGTGGTGGACGTTGGCGGCGTGCCGGTGGGTGTGCTGGTCTGCGAGGACCTCTGGTTCCCCGAGCCGCTGGCCGACACCGCCGCGGCCGGCGCGGCGGTCGTCGTGGTGCCGAACGCCTCGCCCTACGAGCGCGGCAAGCATCGCCAGCGCGACGCGCTGCTGGCCGAGCGTACCCGCGAGAGCGGCGTGGCGCTGGCCTACGTCAATGTCGTCGGCGGGCAGGACGCGCTGGTGTTCGATGGCGCCTCGGTCGTGGCCGACGCCGACGGTACCGTGCACCCTGCCGCGATCGCGTTCGACGACCAGTGGCTGGTGGTGGATTTCGACCCTGACAAGCGCGCGTTCTCACCGGTGGTCTGGGTCGACGACGGCGACGAAAGCATCGATGCGCTCGCCTGGCGCGCGGTGGTGCGCGGCACGCGCGACTACTGCGGCAAGAACGGGTTTTCGAAAGCCTGGGTCGGGCTGTCGGGCGGCATCGATTCGTCGGTGGTGCTGGCGATGGCGGTTGATGCGCTGGGCGCGGAGAACGTCACCGCCGTGCGCATGCCCTCGCGTTTCACCGCGGGGCTCAGCAACGACCTCGCCGCCGAGCAGTGTGAGGCGCTTGGCGTGCGCATGCTCACCATTCCGATAGAGCTGCCGTTCCAGGGGTTTCTCGACACGCTGTCGGACGCGTTCGAAGGCAAGGGCGTCGATATCGCCGAGGAGAACCTGCAGTCGCGCACCCGCGGCGCCATCATGATGGCGCTCTCGAACAAGCACGGCGGCCTGCTGCTGACGACCGGCAACAAAAGCGAATACGCGGTGGGCTACGCGACGATCTACGGCGACATGTGCGGCGGCTACGCGCCGATCAAGGACCTGTACAAGACCGAAGTCTTCGGCCTGTCGAAGTGGCGCAACACCGTCGGCGGCGCGCCGGTGATTCCACCTGCGGTGATCGCGCGGCCGCCGTCTGCCGAGTTGCGCGACAACCAGCTCGATCAGGATTCGCTGCCGCCCTACGACGTGCTCGACGCGATCCTGCGGCGCTTCGTGGATCAGGAAGAATCGCGCGACGAGATCGTCGCCGCCGGCTTCGATGCGGCGACCGTCGACCGCGTGCTGCGCCTGGTGCGCATCAGCGAGTGGAAGCGCCACCAGGCCGCGCCGGGCCCGAAGATCTCGCGGCGTGCGTTCGGTCGCGAACGCCGGTATCCGATCAGTAATCGGTATGAGGGATGAGTGCATTCATAGACGAGTCGCGGTTTCTCACCCCTTCCCCCGCATGCGGGGGAAGGTTGGGATGGGGGCATCGGGTCCGGTCTCGGACGAGCAATCTGCAATTGATGCTTTCGCGCTTGTTTCAGGTTTCCGCCCAGCCTGACGGGCTGCCCCCACCCAACCCTCCCCCGCACGCAGGGGAGGGCCTGAAGCGGGCTCGCCGAGTGGGTCTGCCATGCTCGCCCTGATCCAGCGCGTCAGCGAAGCCGCTGTCCGCGTCGACGGCGCGGTCATCGGCCGGACCGGTCCGGGTCTGCTCGCGCTGGTCGGGATCGAGCCGGGCGATGGCGAGACCCAGGTCGAACGCATGGCCGAGCGCCTGTTCGCGTACCGGGTCTTTTCGGACGACGCCGGCCGCATGAACCTGTCGCTGGCGCAAACCGGCGGCGGCCTGCTGCTGGTCAGTCAGTTCACGCTGGCAGCGGACACCCGCTCGGGCAACCGGCCCGGCTTCAGCACCGCGGCGCCGCCCGAGGCGGCTGAACGGACCTTCGACCAGCTGGTCGCCGCGTGCAGGACGCGCCATCCGGGGGTGGAAACCGGGCGTTTCGGTGCCCATATGGAGGTCAGCCTGGTCAACGATGGTCCGGTCACCTTCCTGCTCAGGGCATGATCCCGGCCTTGCAGGTGGTATCATTACGGGTTCACTTTTCAGACGGTGCGCCACATGGCGAATGAACGTCCCGCCCAGCAGTCCGACATCAAGATCCTGATCAGCAAGGGCTTGGAGCAGGGCTATCTGACCTATGCCGAAGTCAACGATCACCTGCCCGACGACATGGTCGATCCGGAGCAGATCGAAGACATCATCGGCATGATCAACGGCATGGGCATTGCTGTCCATGAAGTGGCGCCCGATGCGGAAACGCTGCTGCTGGCCGGCGAATCGAGCGGCAACCGCGAAGTCGACGAGACCGCCGCGGAAGAAGCCGCGGCCGCGCTGACCTCGCTCGATACCGAGGGTGGTCGCACCACCGACCCGGTGCGCATGTACATGCGCGAGATGGGAACGGTCGAGCTGCTGACCCGCGAAGGCGAGATCGCGATCGCGAAGCGCATCGAGGAGGGTCTGAACCAGATGATGACCTCGGTGGCCAGCTTCCCGTGGTCGGTCCAGCTTCTGCTCGAAGAATATGAACTGCACAAGGGCGGCAAGAAGCGCATGGCCGAAGTTGTGGCCGGCTTCAATGACCAGTTGCTCGAAGAACTCGCCGCCGAGGAAGAAGCGGCTGCGGGCAACGCGCCTGCGGTGGTCGAGGCCGAGGAAGAGGCCGACAGCGACGACGACGATTCGGACGATTCTTCCGACGAGGAAGAGAGCACCGGCCCGACCGGTCCTGACCCGGTCGAAGTCCTGCGCCGCATGGACCTGATGGCGGATCTGTTCAACAAGTTCCAGAAGTCGTACGCCAAGAACGGTGCGACGGCCAAGGCGTCGATCAAGCTGCGCGGCGAAATGGCCGATGTCTTCATGACCTTCAAGCTGCCGCTGCCGCTGACCGATCTGCTGGTCCGCAAGCTGCGCGAGGTCGTGTCCGAGCTGAAGGACCACGAACGCCGCATCCTCGATCTGTCGACCCGCGTCGCCAAGATGCCGCGCAAGGATTTCATCCGCGCATGGGATGGCAACCAGACCAATACGGGCTGGGCGGACGAGATGATCAAGCGCAAGCAGAAGTGGTCGTCCGGCCTGAAGGATGTGCGCGACCAGATCGTTGCCGAGCAGGAAGCCACGCTCGCGATCGAGAAGGCGATGGGCGTGACGCTGGGCGATCTCAAGGAGATCAACCGCGCGATGGCCTACGGCGAGGCCAAGGCCCGCAAGGCCAAGAAGGAAATGGTCGAGGCCAACCTGCGTCTCGTGATCTCGATCGCCAAGAAGTACACCAACCGCGGCCTGCAGTTCCTTGATCTCATCCAGGAAGGCAACATCGGCCTGATGAAGGCGGTCGACAAGTTCGAGCACCGTCGCGGCTTCAAGTTCTCGACCTATGCCACGTGGTGGATCCGCCAGGCGATCACGCGTTCGATCGCCGATCAGGCACGCACGATCCGTATCCCCGTGCACATGATCGAGACGATCAACAAGCTCAACCGCATTTCCCGCCAGATGCTCCAGCAGTACGGCCGCGAGGCCACGCCGGAGGAGTTGGCCAAGGAAATGGACATGCCGGAGGACAAGATCCGGAAGGTCATGAAGATCGCGAAGGAGCCGATCTCCATGGAGACCCCGATCGGCGACGACGAGGACTCGCACCTGGGCGACTTCATCGAGGACACCAATGTGGAGTCCCCGATCGACGCGACCACCAACACCAACCTCATGGAAACGGTCCGCGACGTGCTCGCCGGCCTGACCCCGCGTGAGGCCAAGGTGCTGCGCATGCGCTTCGGCATCGACATGAACACCGATCACACCCTCGAGGAAGTCGGCAAGCAGTTCGACGTCACCCGCGAGCGGATCCGCCAGATCGAGGCCAAGGCGCTGCGCAAGCTGCGTCATCCCTCGCGCAGCGAACAGCTGCGGAGCTTCCTCGACGTCGAATGAGTCGCGGTCGCCTGAAGTAAGAAAAAGCCCGCCGGAAGGCGGGCTTTTTTGTGGGTCATGTCCAGGGCGAAAAGCTCGCGATTTTCTCTGGTCGCATCCGTCGGGTAGGGGCGCGCTTGCGCGCGATTACTTGCTGCAGGTTTTTCGCGCGCAAGCGCGCTCCTGCAGAAGGCGGGTTTGCGTCAGAGCACCGTCGGCGTCGCGGTGCCCACGATCACCACATCGGCCTTGCGTCTCGCGAACAGACCGACGCTGACCACGCCCGGGATCTGGTTGAGCTTCGCTTCCAGCGCGACCGGGTCGGTGATCGACAGGCCGTGGATGTCGAGCACCCAGTTGCCGTTGTCGGTCTTCACGCCTTCGCGCCACACCGGCTGGCCGCCGGTCGTCTCCAGGATCGTGCGGGCGACGAGGCTGCGCGCCATCGGGATCACTTCGACCGGCAGCGGGAACGTACCCAGCACCGGCACCTGTTTCGCCGGATCGATGATGCAGATGAACTGCCCGCTGGCCTCGGCGATAATCTTCTCGCGCGTCAGCGCCGCACCGCCGCCCTTGATCAGATGCTTACCGGGATCGCATTCGTCGGCGCCGTCGACGTACAGCGCCAGTGGGCCAGTCGCATTGAGGTCGAGCACGTCGATGCCGTGGCCGCGCAGCCGCTCGGTGCTCTGATCCGAGCTCGACACCGCGCCATCGATGCGGTGCTTGATGCGCGCCAGTGCGTCGATGAAATAGGCGACGGTCGAACCGGTGCCGACGCCGACGATCATGCCGTCTTCCACGTACTCGATCGCCTTCTCGGCGGCCAGGCGCTTGCCTTCGCTCATCGCTTCTTCTCCAGGGACAACAGCAGTTTCCACTGCGCGGACGTGACCGGCAGCACCGACAGGCGCGCGCCCTTGCGGATCAGCGCGAATTCTTCGCCGAGCGCGGCGCTGTGCTCGCGGATTTCCGCCAGCGAAATGGGGCGGGCCAGCGTGCGTACATAGCCGACATCGACGAGGAACCAGCGCGGCGTCTCTTCGGTGGCCTTCTCGTCGAAGTATTTGGAAGACTTCTTGAACTGGCTCGGGTCGGGATATGCGGTGGACGCGACCTCGGCGATCCCGTAGATCCCCGGCACGTCGGTATTCGAGTGATAGAACAGCACGCCGTCGCCGACCTGCATGCCGTCGCGCATGAAGTTGCGCGCCTGGTAGTTACGCACGCCGGTCCAAGGCTCGGTGCCGACGCGGGCGAGATCATCGATGGAGAAGTCTTCGGGTTCCGACTTCATCAGCCAGTAGCGTTTGCGGGTGCTCATCGCGTCTCGGTCAGGCAGCTGCGGATGGGTGGAACGTGTTGGATTCGGTGCAGATCGCGTCGAGGGGCACATCCCAATCCGCGGCGTCGAGCGCCTCGAGCTGCTGCAGCGCAAACGCGGCGCCCACGAGCAGCGGCGGCGCGGCCTGCGCGCGACGGACCGCGAAGCTGCGGTCGTACCAGCCGCCGCCCATGCCGAGTCGATTACCGCGCGCGTCGAAGCCGACGAGCGGGGTGACGACCAGCGCCATGGCGCTTGCGTCGAGCGCAGAGGCCGGCTCGATATCGGGTTCTGGAATGCCGTAGCGGTTGGTCACCAGCGGATCGCCGGCGCGCCAAGGCGCGAAACGCAGCACCTCGTCATGCAGCACCGGCAGGCAGTAGATCAGGCCGGCGGGCAGGCGCATCTGGAAGACGTGGAGGCCGATCTCGCCATCGCTGGCCCAGTAGCCGGCGACGTAACCGGATTCGGGCAAGCCGGGCAATGCGAACAGTTGCGTCGCGAGTCCTTCGGCGGCGGCGATGCGTGCGGGCGCAGGCAGGGCGCGGCGCTGGTCGCGCAGGCGTCGGCGGAGGGCGGGGCGGTCGGTCATGCGGCCGGGCTCGTCGTCGGAAGTGCCGGCGACGCGGCGGGCAGGCTCAAAAATACGTTCTCCGCCAATGCCGATGCAGGCGAAACGACCTTGAACCCGGGGTTCAAGTGGGAACGCTGAGATTCCTTCGGGCTTTCCGCTCGGGGGCGGACTGGCACTCCCGGTTTCCTGACGTCCCCGGTGTCGTTATTAAGGGACAAGGCGAATGTTTTGCACGCTGTCGAACAAGGCAGAGAACGCAGGTGCAGTATAGCCAATCGATCCGCGACACGTGTTCCGTTCGTCGGTCGCGACGTGGCGGGCGGCGGCGGGGATTCAGTTGCGTGGAGGCGTCGCGAAGACCCGCAGCGCTCAGCGCTGTTCGGCGTCGAGCACGTCGAGCTTGCGATGCAGTGCCGCCACCGAATCGGAGACTTCGCGCGAACCGTGCGACTGGCCGTCGCCGAGCAGCTGCAGTTCGTGGGCAAGATTGAGCGCGGCGAGGATCGCGATGCGATCGACCGCGGCCATGCGGTTGGCACCGCGGATTTCGCGCATGCGCGCATCCAGCAGCTTTGCAGCCGCCATCAGGCTGTCGCGCTCGTCGGGTGTGACGCCGACGGTGTATTCGCGATCCAGCACGCGCACGCTCACGGCTTCTGTCGCACTCATGTGTGCTGCTCCAGTGACTTGAGTCGCGCGATCATCGCCTCGACCCGCGAGCGTGCCTGCTCGTTCTTCGACAGCAACTGGGCGCGCTCGCCGACGATGGATTCCTGCTGCTGGCGCAGGCTGCGGTTCTCGTCGCTGAGGATGCGGACACGCTCGATCAGCGCATCGAGGCGCGACGTCAGTCTCTGCAGCTGGGCGATGACGTCGGGTTCGGTCATTGCCGCACCATAGGCAGCGCGCCGGTGGCGGTCAAGGCAGGACAGCCAGCGGCTCGTGACGCGCGATGAGCAGGCCGTCGGGGCGCCAGTTGCGCATGAAGGCCAGGCACTGCAACGCATCGAGCGGCGGCGACAGCCAGAAGCCCTGGATCTCGTCGCAGCCACGCTCTGCGAGAAAGCGCATCTGGGCTTCGGTTTCGACGCCTTCCGCCACCACGCGCAGGCCCAGCGAATGCGCCATCGCCACGATGGTCGGGGTGATCGCCGCGTCCTCGGCGTCGTAGGGCAGGCCGTCGACGAAGGCCTTGTCGATCTTGATCGTGGTAATCGGCAGGCGCTTGAGGTACGCCAGCGACGAATAGCCGGTCCCGAAATCGTCGATCGCCAGAGACACGCCGAGCGCGCGGAAGGCCTGCAGACGCTCCGCGGTCTGCTCGGCATTGGCCATCAGCACACTTTCGGTGAGTTCGAGTTCCAGCAGATGCGGCGGAATGCCGACGTCGTCGAGCACGCGCCCGACCACGCCGACGAAATCGCCGCGCAACAGCTGCAGCACCGACACATTGACCGAGACGTTGAGCGCCTCCATACCGTGCTGGCGCCAGCGCTGCAGCACCAGGCAGGCCTCGCGCAGCACCCATTCGCCGATCTCCAGGATCAGCCCGCTTTCCTCGGCGATCGGAATGAACTCGGCCGGCGGAATGTCGCCATGTTCCGGGCTCGACCAGCGCAACAGCGCTTCGACACCCGTGATGCGTGGCGGCGACAGCGACAGGCGCGGCTGGAACACGAGTCGCAGCTCGCCGCGATCGAGCACCTTGCGCAGCGCGCCGGAGATCGTCGCGCGCTGGCGTACCGCCAGATCCATGTTGTCGTTGTAGCGCATGAACGTGCGACGCCCGGCGGCCTTGGCCTGGTACATCGCGGTGTCGGCCTGTTTGAGCAGCTCGGTCGGCACCTGGGCGTGGTCGGGATACAGGCTGATGCCGATCGACGGCGAGATCGACACTTCGCGTCGGTCGTCGAGCAGCAACGGCGCTTCGAAGGCGGTGATGATCTCGCGTGCGACGCGCTCGGCGTCGTCTGGCTTCTCCAGATCTTCCAGCACGACGGTGAACTCGTCACCGCCCAGCCGCGCGACCGTGTGCTGCTCCCCGACGGTCTGCTGCAGCCGCACCGCGGCCGCGCGCAGGATGCGATCGCCGGCGGCGTGGCCCAGTGAATCGTTGATGTCCTTGAAACGGTCCAGGTCGAGGAATAGCACCGCCAGGCGTGTGTCTTCGCGATGCGCGCGGACGATCGCGCGTGACAGGCGCTCCGACAGCAGCGAGCGGTTCGGCAGACTGGTCAGTGTGTCGAAGTTCGCGAGATAACGCAGTTCCTGTTCGGTGCGCTTCTGCTGGGTGATGTCGTTGAACACGCAGACGTGCAGCACGCTGTCGTCGTCGGCATCGCGCACGGTGCGCAGTTCGAGCGCGGTCAGCAGTTCGTCGCCGTCCTTGCGGCGTTGCCACAGTTCGCCGCTCCAGTGGCCCTGGTGCCCCGCCTGCGTGCGGATGTGGTGGTAGAACGCGCTGTCGTTCTGTTCGCTGTCGAGCAGCGAGGCACTGCATCCGAGGACTTCCGTCTCCGCGTAGCCGGTCATGCGCAAGAAGGCGGGATTGACCGACACGTAGCGGAAATCCGCGTTCATCACCGCGACCGCTTCGCTCATGCTGCGCAACACCGTCGCGGCGATCTGGCGCTCGCGTTCGGCCTCGCGTGTGGCGGACACGTTGAGCGCTGTGCCGGCGATGCGCAGCACGTTGCCGTCCTCGTCGCGCTCGACAGCGCGGCCACGTACGCGTACCCAGGCCCCCCCCCCCCCCCGCTCCT